>CAZYKP010000001.1:0-159413 GCA_964648025.1 uncultured Pirellulales bacterium
GGTTGATTTTAGCAGTCGGTTGGACGTGAATCCCCCGATTCCACGAGAACCAACTCTTCAATCAGAAGGAAACCAACCACTACTGACCTTCGGAGAAGTTTCCGACCAAAGGGCTTTCCGTCTGCCCTTGTTTGTGATGACCTCAAGGGGGCAGCCTGAGGCACCACAGCAAGCCCGGATTGCCGAACGAAACGCCCCGCTTCGTCGAAGACTTTTCAGGGAATCAGTAAAACCTGTCTGAACGAGAATCTGTTTGAAAACATGCTGGTCGGCCAGAGGACCCGATGAGCGAGTCGCTGGCCAGGAGGTCGAAGCAGCCGAATCCCATACTCAGACGTATCTGACAGGAGATCCGTCGCTGGCGTCGCCAGCGGCTCGATCCAGCCGCCTGAAGCTCGATCCAGCCGCCTGAAGCGAGGCCCTGCGAAACCAGATTGGTGTTTTGAGGCAAAGCCTGTTCCCGAAGCAACTCTGCCACATCCCAGTGGTCATCACATCTGAGTTGAGTCTACCAACTCAGTGTTTGTCCTTTGGATGGGTCGGGCCAAACTTTTCAACTCAGTTTTCCAGCCAAGCTCTCTGGCTAGTTTTCTCTGGCTAATTTTCTCTGGCTAATTTTTTCTGGCTAATTTTTTCTGGGGCTGGGAAGGTACCCAAGACGAAAGTCGTGTCACCGATGGCCCGGGTTTTGGGTCAGCGGTTTTCAGATATCTCCTCTTTAGCTCTAACACAAGAAGCGAATCGGATGCGGGTCATCCTGCGGGTCTCAGCTGGGCCGGACGCCGGGCGGCAGATCGTCATCAGTCGTGGCTTAGTTGTGCAGTTTGGCAACACGGACTGGGCGGATCAGCAGTTGTCCGACTCCACGATGGCGTCGGTGCAATTTGCGGTTGACTACACTGGGCGGGCTCCGGTTGTGCAGCATCGGGCCGCCGACTCTGAGGTGCCGACTCTGCTCAACGGCGAACCTGTCGTTGCGGCCGAACTCTCCGCTGGGGACACTCTCAGTGCCGGGCAAACCTCCTTGGCGATATTGATGCAGGCGGCTGATGGCGGCATCAACGCAGGGACCTCTGAGCCACCTCCAAGCGAGGCGCTTGAGCCTGAGCAGGAGCCAGACCAAGAATCGACCTCCCAACATTTCTGCCAACACCTCCGCCTGCCCGAGGAAGTCACGGCTCTGGCGGAGGACCATCCTGACCCGGCTGAGTTTGTTTCGGTCCTTCGGCAAGACGGGCTGCTCTTGCCAGCCCTGCAGGTGGTGGCGATGTGGCTGGGCAAACGACAGGCTGTCGGCTGGATTTGCCAGAGCCTTCGCCAGACGGTTGCCGGTGGCACCTTGGCCTTCTCCAGCGAAGAAAGCGAGGCCCTGGATGCCGCTTGGAAGTGGGCTTGTCAGCCCGATCTGGCCGACGCTCAACCCACAGCCAGGGTTTGCGAGAAATTTGCCAAGGATCTCAAATTTCGTGGTCCAGCGGCGGTGGTTGCCGCTGCGGCATTTTGGGGCGGCCAGACACTTGGCCCTCCCGAGCTTGATCCGATTCCGCCGGACCCCCATCTGACCGGCAAGGGAGTGGCCGCAGCCTGGGCCGTTGTCGCCTCACAGCTGAGCACCGCCCAAAAGGAAGCCTTTTTGGAGACTGGCTTAAAGCTGACCGCTCAGCCAGACTGGCCTCAGAAGGAATCCGTCCCCAGAAGTCAGTCTTGAAAGTGTTCATCTGGCAGAAGGTGCTCATCTGGCAATGGCTTCATCGGATTCGATGGAAGCAATGGAAACATCGTCTTGTCCGAGTTCAAAGTGTTTGCCACACCAGCGACAGACTCATTCATACCCGAACCCTCCACCTTTGCTGTCGCAGGCTGCGGGCTGCTCGGACTGGTGTTCCGCCGTCGTCGTTCCCGTCGGGAACTTTCAATCTGAGCCAGTCATCTGGCCAACAGCAGAAAGGCTCACCGCGCCTTCTGGCGTCAGCCAGAGGCTGGCTTGGGTGATCGGGAAACTCCGTTGATGGCTGTCCGAGCGAGTGGACGACTGAGGAGAGAGGATTCGCCGATTGGGTGAGATTTGATCGGAGCCGCCAAGGAGTCGTTCGCACACAGGCCCCTGACCCGGAAGGAGCCTGTGTGCGATCAATGGTTTCAACAGGTCCAACAGACAGAGAGGCGGTGGAAATCAACGCCCTGCGCGACGGCGACGGCCGGCCACTGCCCCCAACAGCGTCCAGATGGCGATGCTGCTGGGCTCAGGAATCACCCCCTGACTCTCCGCTACAGCGAAATTCAAAGTCGGGATGAGTCCGGCTGCCGAGTTTTCCTTGGTGGCAAATGCCAGATTGGAACTCCCGCCTGTGGTTCGCTGCAGCAGCAAGGTGACCAGCCCGTCGGTATCGTCCTCCAAGAACTGCAGAAGCTCGTCGCTGGAGAACAACACCTCGTCTGGCGCTGCAGTGGCCAGCACCTCGATGGTCCCCAACAGTGTGGTTGTTGCGGGATCCACTCCATTGCCTGGCGCGTCGTTGCCCGGTGCGTTATTCCAGGTCAGCGTCCCCTCATCCCAGTCATTTCCCATCGCGTCATCATTCAGACCATAGACGTTTACTGAGAAATCCTGAGGAGGCGTCGCGTTGCCGCCACCAGGGTTGTTGGTACTGGTCTCCAGCTCCAGCCAAGCGCCGACAGATTCCTCGAGCGGGACCTCGCTGATGTCAAATCGCAGGTACCCCTTGCGAGTTGTCCCGCCGTTGCCACCTTTGATCACCACACCGCCCTCGCTGCCGAAGTTGGTGTCCGCCTGCCCTTGGCGGATGAAGCTATCTGCCCCGTTCCCATCGGCAGTTGTCACAGACAGAATGCTCCCCGGCTGGGTATCCCCTGAAAGGGTTGGGGCGGTCAAAGAACCTTCTTTAGAGGAGAAGGCAAGATTGGCACTGCTGGAACCGCCCTCACGGGTCAAAATCACCGTGGCATTGCCATCGGTGTCCTGATTGAGGAAGGCGTCCAAGGTTGGACTACTGAAAGTCACTGTATCCGGTGCGGCGTTGGCGGGAACGGTGAATGAGCCCAGAAAAGCGGCCCCTGCCCCAAGTTCGTTGTTGGAGGTGTTGTTGGCCGGTGCGTTATTCCAGACGATGGCCCCCTCTGCCCAATTCTCACCGGGATTGCCATCGTCGAGTCCGTAAACCTCCACGTTGAAGGACTGCGGGGGTGTTGCGTTTCCGCCGCCGGGGTTGTTGGTGGATGTCTCCAAGCTCAGCTCAGCCCCGCTGTAAAGACCACTGAGCGAGGAGACATCAAAGCGGAGGTAACCTTTCCGTGTGGTCGAGCCACCGCCGGAGTCTTTGATGACCACCGAGCCACCAGCTCCGAAGTTCGTGGTCGCCTGTCCCAGTCTGACAAAACTATCTGCCCCGTTGCCCGCCGAGGTCTCCAGCGAGAAGGGAGTCTGCCCAACGGTGGCAGCGGGGTCAACCAAAAGGCCGCCCAGCCCACAAGCCAGCAGCGCGGCAAATCGCTGCACCAGGGAGCGACGAGTGTTGAAGTGTTGCATCAATAGAGCCTCGGGTTCTGGAAAACAAAGGGGTCGGGGGACCAGTGGACAAAGCCTTCCACCCTACCCAAGTTGTGTTGCTCCAGTTGTTTTATTCCAGTCGCATTGCTCCAGGATCCTCAACAGCCCGTCATGACGGGACAACCCCAACGCTCGGCAAAGGGCAATCGGTAGCTCGGAGTTTACCAAGAAACGGCCGGGTGATGATTCGGGACAATCCGGCAATGCTGTCAGGATTTTGTTGCGAGAGCCACAACTTGAGGGGGAGGTTTTCCCTGCAGGGTGTGTTTGGCAACAATGCTGAGCGAAGCAATCAGGAAGGATGTTGATAATCGCTCAGGCTGACCTTAACACAACTCACACCAAGGTCAATAAAACTTTCTGGATTCGCCAGATGTGAGCGTGAGGAAACAGGGTGGGGATGGTGGTCGAGGGGGCAGCGGTCCTCGGCGAACCGCTGAGGTCAGTCAGCTAGTGCCCCAGCTGGTTGCTGCTTGGCTGGTCCCTTCTGGAGCACTGAGCCTCTGGGCAGATGGTTTCGCTGCAGGACCGACGCTTGCGGACTGACCACACCTTTCTGACGCTCACACCTCTTCCCAGAGCACCGACTGTTCGGTTCGGCTGAGGAGGTGTGGCGTCGCTGCAGGTCAAGTCAAGGCTTGATTCGTGCTGGTTGCCTTTTGGACACAAGCGTGGCCCCATTTGGTCTCCAAACCGAAGACCCCAACGTCTATCGGGGCATCGGCAGGATAATCAGAGCGTTTTCAGCGAAGGATGCCTCCCCGGACTTGCCGTCCATCGTGTACTGGATCCTCAGCCGCTTGACCTTCCCGGGGACCGGATCGCCACCGAAGGCGATGTTGTAACTGTTGTCGGGCAAGGTGATCAGGGGCAGATCGCCAGCGTGCCTGCGGAGGGCTGCCGTCACGTCTTGGAACGTCGATCCGGCGCCGTACTCCGCCTTGACGATCTCCAGATTCACTTGGGCGAGTCCTGCTCCGGCAAGAAGCTTACTGAGATCGCTACGCTTGCCGCTGATTTTCTTCGCGATCACCAGGACTGTCTCGGTCGCGGCTTGCTTGAGTTCCGGGTCTCGTTGGACCTCCAGCGCCAGGGCCAAGCCGGCCGCGCTGGGTCGAAGTTTGAGCACCTCAAGCACCAGCTTTCGCTCGTTGGGCCGTTGGCTCGCGGCCTCGAGGGCCTTGCGGCACATCGCCACTCGCTGAGGTTCGGGCATCGCAAATTTCCGCGCCAGTCCGATGTAGCCCCGCAGTGCTCGGATACGATACTTGGATTCCGGAGCGGTCGAAGCGAGGTCCAACAGCACTGGGGCGGCATTGAGGCTGTTCCACTTCCCTAACAATCGGCTCGCGGTGTCCTGGAGGACCGGCTCGTCGCTTTTGGCCGCCGTGGCGAGCCTCTGCAGGGCTTTGTCACCACCCACTTCCGCCAAGATCTCCAGCAGCACACCCTTGGCCGCTGCAGGCGAGCGAGCTAAGGCAGCGGACAGCTCCTCCGCACACGCCTCGCGGTCCGGCATCCGAACACTGGCGATCCGCAGTGCCCGTTGAGCTGCTGCCGAGTCCTCAGGATGTTGAGGATCGACGACCTGTGAGATGAGCACAGGCAGCTGTTTGAGGGCTACCGTTTCTCCCAAAGCGCTCAAGGCCGCGCGACGTATCTGCTGATCGGAATCATCCAACGCCTTAAGCAGCTCGTCAGCGGCGGGGATGCGTCTGCGGCCCACCAGCTCGACCAGCAGGCGACGCGACTTGCCTTCAGCATCCGGTAACAGAGCGGCGATCTGCGCATCCACTTTCTTGCCTTTCAACGCGGCAAGCGACTCCTTCGCCGCTGCGGTCACGTCCGCATCAGGCTCGATCGCTGCCTGCAGCAACGTGGAGACGCAGGACTCATCGCCCACCCGGCCCAACGCGGCAAGGGCCGCCAGTCGGACCGGCTTGGGTCCCTTCCCAACGGCTCGGATCACCGCTGGCAGGACCACTGTCTCTTGCCGATCAGCCATCGCCACAATCACGAAGGCAGCACGCTGTGGAGCAGCCTCGTCCAACACGCTCGCCAAAGCTTTGTCCAGCTCAGCGCCAGGGAACTCGCGAGCTGTGCTTAAGCCGAGCTGAAACATTTTTTTGTCGGGCGATTTCAGCAGTTTCACCAGCATCGGAATGCCGTCTTCTCCACGAGCTAGGATGGCGCCTCGAGTGGCCTCGAGAATACGCTGCTTGGGCACCTTCGCTTGCCGGACTGCATCGTAAATCTCCACAGCTGTGGCGGATTGGCCAGCTGCGTGGAATTGCTCGGCGCACAACACACAGCCCTCGGCCACGGCTGAGCGGACCTCCTGCGGGCCTCCTGCCAGCGCGGATCGAAGCGACTTCGCCGCGGCGGGATTGCCGATTTTGCCCAAGGCCACCGCTGCGGCCGAGGCAACGCCGGGATCTGCATCGCCGAGCAACGTGGTCAGCAAATCGACAGCCGCGGCATCCCGCCGGACCCCGATCGAGTTGATCGTGCCGATGAGCAGTTTGCCTTCCAGGGAGTGCGTCGCCTGCCGGAGAGCCTTGTCGGCGGCCTCACCGGGAATGGCCTCCAAGGCAATTCTCGCCCAAGAGGAGAGTCGTGGGTCCAGCAGCAGCTGTGCCAACTCGGGCACTGCTCTGCTGGAGCCGTGGATGGCCAGCCGCTTGCAGGTGATCGCTTTCTCAGCCGCCGGCGCGTCTGAGCGGAGCACAGCAAGCAGTTGTTGTTCTGTTTCCGAATTGCTTTGAGCTTCGGCCAGTGTGCCTGACACAAGCCATGCCATCAGAAAAAGTGATGCAACAAAGAATAGGTCGTGTCGAATGCGGGGCATGGAATCGATCCTCTTGCGATGAATGGGCGGTGTCTATGATCGAAACAGGACTGGGCCGACTCGCGCGGCCTGCGACGTGCTCACTCTGCGGCGTGCTCACTCTGGGCGTGCTCACTCTGGGCGTGCTCACTCTGCAGAGCGGTCCGTTTAGAGTCTCCACGGTTCACGCAGTGCCTCGGATCGCAACCGATTAGCTTCATCATCACCGATAAATTCGTGCTTGTTGCAATCGTATTTTACCTGGCGATCCAGATGCAGCGCGATGTTCGCAGCGTGACAGGCGATATGGGCGTTGCAAGCGGCGTCGGCGTTGCCCTTGGGCTGGGCTCGCGTCTTGACGCAGTCAAGGAAGTCGCGGACGTGGAAGGTCGCCGGGTATCCGCCGATCTGCGCAACCTTCCGCCCGGCCAGCAAGGCAGGCGAACTGAGCACCATTTTGCCGCTGTCTCCTGCCTCGACCCAGCCGTCTTCACCCTCGAACCGCACAGGACAGGACCCTAGCGGAATCCAGCCGGTCTCACGGAAGATCAGCTCCGTGCCGTTGTCGTAGCGGGCCACCAGCTGCCTGTTTTCTGGGGCGTTGTATTCAACCGGTGGCGGACAATCTCCCACGGCCCATTGGCAGAGGTCGACGCAATGGGAGCCCCATTCCAACACACCGCCACCGACCAGCCCGCCACCCTTCTCGAAGTTGAAGCCGTCAAGCAGCTTTTTATTGAAGGGCCTCCAGGCGGCTGGGCCGAGGTACATATCCCAGTCCACCACTTCTTTGTCTGGCACAGGCTGAGCCGGCAGCCAACCGCTCATCATCGCCTGCATGCCGGCCGGATGTGCATAGACCTTTTTGAGCTTGCCGAGTTTGCCGGTGCGTGCCAGCTCGCAGGCAAAGGCGAAGTGGGGCAGATTGCGGCGCTGAGTGCCCGCCTGGAACACGCGTCCGGTGCGACGCATCGTCTCAGCCAAGATCAGGCTTTGGGAGATGTTTTTGGTGACCGGCTTCTCACAGTACATATCCTTGCCCGCCTTGGCAGCATGGACGGCGGCGGTCGCGTGCCAGTTGGGGCCGGTGGCGATCAGCACCGCGTCGATGTCGTCGCGGGCCAACAGCTCACGGAAGTCGCGGTAGGTGGCGCAGTCCTGATTATCGTACCGCTGGTCGACGCGCTTTTTGACAGCCTTCCGTCGAGCTTGCTTGATGTCACAGACAGCGACGAACTGAACGTCCTTTTGATCGAGAAAGCAGCCGAGGTCGTAGGTCCCGCGGCGGCCAATTCCGATTCCGCCAACGACGATTCGATCACTCGGAGCAACGGCGCCGCCCAGGCCCAGTGCAGAGCTGGGGATGATGGTGGGTGCTAAGCAAGCGCCGCCAGCGGCTGCCGCGGTCCCCAAGAATTGTCGCCGATGAAGCTGAGTTTGGTTTCTTGACATTGCTGATCTCCTACACGGGTCCATCGCGGGATTGCCAGCCCCCTTTTTCTCCAGGGTGCCATGTGGCCCGCCGAGGTGGCATCGAAGCGATTCAGAGTAACACCGCGGCATGCACCCAGCTAGAAGCGTCTGGGCGACGGGAACCAGAGGGTTTCACGTCGAGATCAGGCAGTGGGAGTGGCTCAGGCGACAGCAGTTCGCGGCGAGATCCTGGCAGATGGAACGGGCTCCCAGAAACGTCGAACCTGAAGGTGGCCGGCGATAGAGAAAAGTTGGGATTCCACGAACGAGGCTCAACCGCAGGCGACGCAACGAACTGTGGTTGCAATCAATCTCATGGGGGGGTGAGCTCTCTTCCCAGACGAGCGAAGGCAGGCTTGCCAAGAACGCAGGGAACGCCAATGATCAATCACCGACTTTCCCCAATTTCGTCGAGAGTTGGTTCGCTTTGAACGGTCTCTTGACCAACCGCCTCTCGATTTCTTGCTCGATCGATGAGGCCAACGCCGATCATCCTCTGGGCCGTCCAAAGGTTTTGATCAAACTCAGTCACTAGAAAATGTGACGAAGGGCAAATCGGATTACCTTGTCGTCCGTGGATGGGACGCGAACGCAATCCTGCGAGAGAACAGTTAAAACAGGTCGTCATTCCGCTCGAAAGAGCTGGGCAGTTGCAAATGCTTGATTTCGATAAGCTAATATGGAGAATCCGAGCAGTAATACAAGTATTAACTTATAGTGTGCACTTGTATAGAATAGTCAGGCTTGGCGTCTCATCAACTGAACTTCATTGAGTCCATTGTCGTTATCTAGTTGGGGGCAGAAGGCAAGGCCATGCCTGCACAACCCGCCCGGCCACCAATCATTGCTATACCGCGATTACCGCAACGATCCGGGCAATCCCGTCCATCCCTGAGCTTCAACTGCGGTGAGGATCGATTGCTTTGGGCCCTTGGCCGTTATCAGCTGGGATATGGAGTTCGCTGTTGGCTTTGGTGGAGCAGGCAGGCGACGAAGTTTTTCCGATATTGCGTTGGGATGAGCGAGCAGCCTCTCAAAGTTGCGTTATTAGGTTTACTCCGGCTTGTCGCCGAAGCAGCGGTTTTTTTGGTACCTCTTGCGGTCGCGTTCACACATCGACTCGATTGGTGGTGCGTGTTCGTTTTGCTTGGTGTTCTAGGCTGTGCGAGGCTCTACACGTTTTGGCGAGACCGAGCAGCACATCACGAACGGTCGCAGAGGTCGCTTGACGATTTGGAAATTTCAGCGTGCAACAGCCTTGCTTCGATCCTGCACACAATCAAAGCCGAAGTTGTCGACCGTACGATGACACTTCGAAGTTCGTCATCGGACATGACCGGGATCAAGATAGCGTTCTCGGCAATGATATTGTTGAGCTCACGGTGCTGCTGTGTGTCGGCAAGGAAGTCACTGCGAAGGGTGAAGATGACGCTGAGGTGTCCCGACGGAGCCCGCACCGCATTTAACGACAATCAACAAATGCCGAACGACCGGGCGAACTCGCGCCGTGGTCTGGGGAGTCGACGGTTGTGTACAGTTCTTCAAATTGATCAATGATCAGAAGTAAAGGCGAGCGATCGATTTCGGGAACCTGGTCCACACAGGCTCAGGACCTTCCCAACACTAGTCGGTGCTGTTGGATTGGTGGCTGCGAACGTCGCAGTTTGAGGAGATAGTCGCCGAAGGGGCGACTTACGAACGCAACCCGACAAGCTCGGTGCTCTGGGCTATGGTTCTCATTGACCTGTGCAAATGCTTAGAAAAACCAGCAAACACAAAATCTAGGGTAGGCTTGCCCAGCGTGAGGGTCAAGTTGCGTGATTTACGTTGTTCATGGTTCTGGGTGGGCACCCTTTGGAAGGGGTCACGTGCCTCCAGACAGGGAGTGAGCTCGAGTCTCTTGGTGAGCTGGCAACGGAATTAGCCTCGGCGGGGGAGTCGTTGGGCTGCTTCGGGTGGATGGCTAAATTGGTTGTCCCGTCCTACGTTCCGCAAGAGCAACGAGGATCAGCAGGGGCAATGATTGGTGCAAGAGTTCTGTGGAAAGCGAATGACCGCAGGCGACCGGAGAGCTCAAGAAGTTAGCCAAAAGCCTGGTCATACGCTTGGGTCGGTCTGTCCTCAGGCGGACTCTCCTTGGTCCCTAACACTGCGGCGACTTCGTCGGCAAGATGATGGAGATCGCCTGTGTCGAAGAACACAAACGTCGCGTAGCGTAACTGGACAAACAGCCCACCCTCAGATTCGCCCACAGCCAATTCGATAGGGACCTTCGAGCCATCCGGCCAAACGGTCTTCCAGGGACTCTCTGTCCCCGACCTCCGGAAAACAGCATAGCTCGGGTGGGAACTCTGAAGGTGAAATCCCGCAGCCTGCACGATTCGCTTGGCCTCATCAAACGGCACACTGGGCTCAATGACACGTTCGACGGTTTTCCATCCCCACATCTCGATGACCCCCTTACCCTCTTCAGGAAGAACAAATCAGCCATTTTCAAGAAAGGTATTCGGCGAGCGAAGCCCCATCTTGGTCCGAATCTCCGGTCCGGCGAGATCATTCGTCCTCAAACCTCCCGACTCGTGAGTGTTAGAACAGCTACGGCCGATGTCTTTCCAAATACGACGTCAATCCAATGGGCCTTGCAGAGCAAACGCTTCAGAAGCGTTCTCAGCGTTCTCAGAACGTCCAAGCCGAAGCTTGACAGGCGTTGTGAGAACACAAAGAACGCGAACAACCATCGGACAAGCGTTGCTTGGATGGAGCGTGTTCGTTTTCGAGAGAGCGCCGTGCGTCAACTCAGCAGCATGACCGGCTCTCGACTGGATTTCGCCGATCAAGCACCGCCTGGCCGACCATGGGGCTGAACAAGACGACGCGGCCTGTCCGTTGATCGACCTGCACAAACGCAGTCGAAAATTCCCCTCCAGAGCTGAGAATCAGCTGACCTCCCTGATCAATCCATTGCAGGGGCAGCGGACCAGCTGGGCCGGGCATGACGCCGCGGCCGTTGGAGCCAAACTGCACCAGGACACCAGTGCGGGACTGCCAGGTCCCGACAAGATCCGAAAGCCTAACCTTTCCGCTGAAGAATCCACCACATGGCAATCCACGCCGGGCCATCTCCACCCAACTTCACTGTTGGGCGTTGTTCTAAGAACTCGCTGTCTTTGTGGAATCATCGTTTCAATCGTTTTCGTTTGTGTTCAGCAAATCGTCAGTCAGGCTTTGGTGTCGGCAAGAGAAGCAAAACACTCGTGGTGTGTTCCTTCAGCGAGCAAGCCTGGTTGGCTGGCTTGCCCGCACATACTGACCACTGGATACTTACTGATGCCCTGAACTGCTTGATCTCTTCCCTCAATCTACTCAGCAATAATCAAGGCGACTCCAGCGACCCAAGATCAGCAGCAGAATTGCGCCGGACATCCCAGCCCAAGTCGTTGGCTCCGGGATTACTTGAGCAGTCCGCTGTAACTGAAAAGACCCGACCGCGTTGGCGTGTCGCGAGGTGACCTCCGGTCCGAAGGCCCCCCAAGTCAAGCTCAACAGTTCGGTCTCCGTTGTGCTGCCGTCGTCAGTCTGGATGCTGAAACCAAAGCGATTGCCAATAGCGGCATCCAGAGGAATCATGGAGCCGACCGGACAGCAGATGATGCAGAGATAAGGGTCATCGTCATCGTCCGATTGGGCTCCTTGGGAGAGGATATCGGAGAAGCGAATCTCCATTGCATGGGCTCCAGCACTGATCGCCCGACTTCCGTCGTCTTGGATCAACTCCTCAAAAGGGAGTTCCACCTGATAAATCGCATCAAACGGTCCGCCGATACGGCTGTTGATCCCCTCAGCAGAGACGGTGATGGGCACATTGATCCGAAAAAGCCCTTGGCGAAGATCGGCATCCGGATCCTCGACAGAGATCTCCGCTGTCGCGATTTCTCCCGGCCGCTGGCTGTATGTGATCCGGCCAGACGGCCCGATTCCCGGAATCTCTCCGCTGTCTGCCTGAAAGGTGAAGTCGATCACTTCGAAGGTCAGCACCTTGGCCTGAGCGACCCCGATCCCAGAGAGCAGAACTGTCAGAGTCGCAACCTGGGTGAATTGGAAACGAGCGATCATGTGAGTCTCCTTTTCAGTTCGTGTGAGAACACCAATTGTGAGAGCACTGTTGGAAACGAATGGCCAAACAGCGAGCAACTCGACCGGATGGAATCCTGTCGATGCCTCACGAAAAATTGGAAGCAATTGAAAAGCTGGTGCGACAGTTTGCTAGGCTTTTCCTAGAGCTTCGCAGGAGCCGTGTCTCAACAGAGGGCCCAGCATGGGCCTGTGCGTTGTAGTCCGCGAAGCTTTGGGAGGATTCCCAAAAGAGAAATGTCAAAGCTCTTCGCTGATGAACTCAGCGAAACTGTGTGACCAAGGAGGGTACTGCTAAGCTGAGAAGCTGAAGCACAGCTTGGGCGAGGCTTTTTCCGGTTCTTCTTGGAACGTGCGCGAACTGCCTCGACGATGTTCTTCTCACAGCTTCAGAAAGCCCATCGCAGCCTGAGTGAACTCGAACTCGACTGTTCCAGATTGTGGCGGAGGCTGCACCTGGAGGGCCGTCGACAGATCCAAGCAACAACACCTTGGTGAGCCGGGCCACATCTGGGACAGTCCAGCTAAGGAGATTCCCATGAGTCACTTCGAGAACCATACCGGAACACCAGTTCCAGCAGTTCATCGCGTTTGATGGGCTTGCTGACATAGGCATCGCAGCCAACCTCCAGACAGCGAGCGCGATCCTCTGCCAAGGCATGAGCGGTCAAGGCCACAATGCTGCCTTGGTAACCGGCCTTGCGAAGTTGACGGGTAGCCTCGTAGCCATCTAACTCAGGCATCTGCATATCCATGAGGATCAGCGAGAAGCCATCGGCCGGTTCCGCGTTCAAAGCCGCCTCCACCGCCTCTTGACCGTTGTTGGCGACTGTCACGCCCACCCCAGCTTTGGTCAGGAAATGGCTGAGAACCTTTTGGCTGTCCGGGCTATCCTCAGCTAGCAACACACGAGTTTGAGAAATGTGTTGCGTTGGCCGATAGCGATCTTCGGCAGTCGAAAGTGTGTCTTCCGCGAAAGGCTTGCTGAACCCTCGAACAGGAAGACGGACAATAAACTGGCTGCCACCTCTGGCAGACGACTCAAGATGCACCGACCCACGCATCAGCTCGGCCAAATGCATCACAATCGACAAGCCAACACCGCTGCCCTGCTGAGTCGGTCCTGGAGCCGCTGAAGTCTGCTTTTCTTCAACCTGCTCTCCTTCAGCCTGCTCTCGATGCGCCGTTGCTCCCTGAACGAAACGTCCAAAGATCTTCTTGGTATCCTCAGGACTCACGCCCGGCCCCGTATCATGAACCTGAATCTCAAGCGTTCCCCCGACTTTCTGCTCCAATCCCGACCGCCGCTGAGCGCCTGGTTGGCCCGAGACGCCTGGTTGGCCCGAGACGCTAGGCTGGCCCGAGACGCTAGGCTGGCCCGAGACGCTGGATCGGTCTTGGACGCTGGGCTGCGGAGGATCCTTGGGTGAGTGCGTTGCCGAGAGGTTTTGGGCATCGAGGCCAGCGGAGGATTCGGCAGGGTGAAAACAGGCGATGAGCTGGACTTGGCCAACTTGCGTAAACTTGACAGCGTTGCCGACCAGGTTGATCAGGATCTGTCGCAAACGCAGTGGATCCGTCCAGAGAATCGGCGGAACCTCGGGCTGAACGGTGACGCTTAAGCCGACCCCTTTGCGCTGGGCCTGCAGTTGAAATGCCTCCAGGATCTTGTTGAAGAATGAGGCCGTCAGGACGGCTTTTTCGTCGAGTTCGACATTGCCCGACTCCACCTTGGCGAGATCCAGAACACTGTTGATCAACGCCAGCAGGTGCTCACCTTGATCGTGCAGCCGCTGGACCGCTTGGCTGCCGGTCGGATCGGCCTGCTGGTCGATGTGATCTTCCAAAAGCTCGGCATAACCAAGAATCGCCGTCAACGGAGTGCGAATTTCGTGGCTAATGTTGGCCAGAAAAGTCGACTTGGCCTGGTTGGCAGCCAAGGCCCGTTGATGGGCGTTTCGCAGTTGCTCATTGATCTGCTTGAGCTGATCGGTTCGCTCGCGGACCCTTTGCTCCAGCTGCTCATTATTGCGATGCAATTGCCAGTTGGCTTGGCTGGCGTGCATCAATGATCGCCCCAGCGATTCCATCATCGTTCCTAAAATCGGATACAACGCCGCCCCCAAAAACACAATCACCACAATCTGAAAGCTCCACGCTGTGGGACTGCTGGCCAGCTGGTTCTGATCAAACGAAACCGACAACAACCCGACACGATAACAGTAGGCAAAGCAGGCAATAACCAGTATACTTGCGAAAGCGGTGAACAAGCCCCACCGTGTGCCTCGAAGGATGGTTGCCAGCAACCCGACAAAGCCCAACAAGCCGGCGCCTCGTCCGGCCAAGCCCAAAGACCAGAGTCCGTAGACGCCACTTAACCAGAGGGGCAGCAGAACGATGGCCGTCCGCAAGTTGAGGCTGATTCGGTCGCGAAAGAGAGTGGCGGTCAGGTAAAGCGCACCTAAGCCCAACTGGACGCTGGCCAAATAGAACGTTTGGGTTTCAGTCGCCCTCCAGAAGGAGATCAGCCCGACTGGCACCATCGCCAAGGCCATCCAAAACAGGGCTTGATTGACCAAGCGACTCCGAACCTCACAGAGCGCCTCATCCGGGGAGGCAATCAAAGATGGGGCAGAGGACATAGCGTTGTGTCGGCCAAAAAGCAGAAGGAATCACCTTCTCAGAGGCCTTGCCAGCGGACGCTTGCCGGCAGACCCGACGAAGGATGGGCTGGTTCAGTCTACCGAAAAACCAGCCTCTCAGAGATGCCCTCTTGAGCCTCTGCTCTGTGGTAGGAAGTTCCCTCTGGCCGCAGCGATCGACGCTCGGGAAGCATCGGGGCCATCAGACAGGGACGTCCGGATGCCCAGACGGGCCGCCGTGGGTTTGGGTTTTGCCCCGGTCGAGTCGAATTGCCCGAAAACCCAGACTCGTCCTCCTCCAGGACAACGTCGACGGAACCCTCGGTCTCTCGGCTCGATTTGTCCGAGGCCTCCGGAACCAGCCGATGGAGATCTTCCGGTCTTCGGCAATGCCCAACGATCCGGCGATGGCCCATTCCGATGATCTGGGACGATGGCTGCCGCCTGTTCCAGTCCTCTCTCGTTCGAGACTGGTTGGCTGAAAGCCTTACCCATTATAGCTTACGGGCAATGCCCTAGGTGCTCAGGCTGGCATTTTGCCGCAAGCATTATGACCAGTTCATTTCGGATTTCTGGCCCACGTTGATCGGCCCGAAACCATTGGTCGCAGCCATTGGCGAGGTACAACCGCGCAGCGTTGATCTGTGAACAAGAGGCAAAGAGGTGTGACCAGAGGTCACACGAATCGTGCATCGCATGGCCATGCGTTTGAGGTGGCGATTGGGAAACCGTTCCCACTGACAGACAGTATCACCAGGGAATCGGTTGGCATCAATAAGGGACAGATCAGCAAACGCGCCGAACACCTCGGATCAACCGAACTTCATGCTCCCTTAGAATGCGAAACCGAATACCTAGGCCTTTTTCTGTAAGCTAAGATGGGTGAGTCTTTCAGCCAACCAGCCTCGACCGAGACAAATCCCAAACCATAGGCGGCCTCCCGAAGAGCTTCCTGAGGTGATCGCTGTGTGAGAAGAATCTTTAAAGCCGCCTGTGTCTGCCCAGGCAAGTCAACAAGCCACCGCTTAGCCAGAGGGCTATTGAGGTCGGTTCAGGAACTGACGGAGTTTCCGAGCCAGCATAGACCCCAACAAACCCATCGGCACCGAACTCAGTCGTCCAACCCCTCAGATCACCCCGAGAGAAGTCGCCGTTGGCCAATCCGGCCCACGATACGTTGTCCAGCAACAGCGATGAGATTTGCCCGTCTCCGGCCAGCAGAAACTCCAACTCGAGACGCTCGGGCGGCTGGTCGAACAGCTCCCGCAGATTGATCGGAAGACTGACTGTGGTGAAGCGGTCGGAGAGTATCTCGGGAGCCGAGAATGTGGCCAGGACCGCTCCATCGAGCTTGACCTGCAGTTCACCGCTGGTGGTGGCGAAGTAATAGTCAAACTGCAGATCTTGCTGGTCGAGAAAGCCGGAGTCGATGACCTGTTTGAGTGATGCGCTTTGCTGGGCCTGCACTAGGGCGGCGGCTGCTTGGGCCAGTTCCGAGGGGAAAAAGACAAACTTGAACAGCTCTCTGCCATGAGTACCATCGGTGGCACTGAAATACAGCTGGTTACCCAAGACCATCAACTCCGTGCAGCACGGGAAGGGAAAGGCACTGTCAGGCCCTGGGAAGATGTCAGCGGCCAGAGAAGCAGTCGTCCCGTTGAACTTCCACAGCTCAGTCCCATGGATGCCATCATCAGCAGTGAAGTACAGCTGGTCTCCCACCGCGAAACCGGCGGGAATGGAACTACCAGGCCCTGGGTTGATGTCAGCCACCAGAGAGGCAGTTGTGCCGTCGAACTTCCACAGCTCTCTCCCACTGGTGCCGTCATCGGCCTGGAAGTACAGCTCGTTGTTATAAACCGTCAAGCCCCCGGGAAAGGAACCGCCAGAGGGGTTGATATTCGCGGCCAAAGAGGCAGTTGTCCCGTTGAACTTCCACAATTCAGCCCCATTGCTGCCATCGTCGGCACGGAAGTACAGATCGTTGTGGTAGATTGCAAATGAATCGGGAGAGGAATCGTTCGTATCGCCAGCGGGGTTGATATCAGCGACCAGTGCGGCCGTGGACCCGTTGAACCTCCACAGCTCAAAGCCATTGCTGCCATCAGCGGCACGGAAGTACAGCCTGTTCTTGTAAACGGTCAAGTCTCCGGGAATGCCACCGAAACTCCCTGGGATGATTTCAGCGGCCAGAGAGGCAGTTGTCCCGTTGAATCTCCACAGTTCCTCTCCAGTGGTGCCATCGTCGGCGAGGAAATACAGCTGGTTCTTGTAAACCGCAAGGCCCTCAATCGAGGAATTGCCAGACCCCTGTTTGATGTCAGCGGCCAGAGAGGCGTTTGTCCCGTTGAACTTCCACAGCTCAGTTCCGTTGCTGCCATCATCGGCACCGAAGTACAGCGAGTTGCCCCAAACCACGAGATCGCTGGGGAAAGAACTGCCATTTTGGTTGATGTTCGCCGCCAGAGAGGCGTCTTTCCCATCGAACTTCCACAGCTCTGTCCCAGTGTTGCCCCGAGAGGCTTGGAAGTAGAGCTCGTTGTTGTACACCGTCAATTCCTCGGGACGCGAATCGCCAGGGCCCGGGTGAATATCAGCGGCGAGGAAAGGAGCCAAGGCGTAACTCGGCTTGGAGAAAACGAGTAGCGCCGTAACCACCAACGGCAGGAGCAAGAAGCATCTGCTACCTCGGGCAAGCCAACGAGTGAAAACGTCGATGTTTCTGATGATGTTTTCCATTGGAGGTTCTACAGTGAGAGAAAGTCGGGGTCGTTGGAGCATTCGAGCCCCCATGGAACACGGACTCGATGAAACTGTCCGATCGACACCTCTGAGCTGGACACAGAGGTTCCTCGGTCCCAGATTGGCTCCTCTGGCCGATCTTGGCGGCGGAGACTTTCCAAAGTAGCTGTGATCTTGCCTCACCAAGTTAAAAAACAAGGCGGATTGTTGTGAAATGCCAGTGGAACTGTGCGACCAAGAAGGGTACTGCCGAGCTGGCAGGTCAGAGCACAGCTTGGTGGGCGGGTTTTGCCATTTTCTGGGAATAAGCCTGGAGGTTTCGCAGGCAATCAAGCATCACCGACAGTCTGGCCGAAAAGCACCGGAATCCACCTGGATCGTGTTGCACCATGATTCTGGCTCCACAACACAGTGGATTGCCGGATGCTTGTCGAAGACGCCAGCCAGAAGATCCCGATCAAGCCGAAGGTGATCGTTGTCGGTTCGGGCATAACAGCCCTGGATGCCGGGATCAAAGGCCAAGCCTTCGACAAACGAGAAACCGTCGGCGGAGAGTCGATTGGACGAGCCAATACCGGTGGCCACTCCGGTTGAGGGATCAATGGTCGCCAGTTGGGCGTCAAATATCAGTCCAGAGTTGGGGTCGTGAGTGCTGAGGCGGCGAGCTGGCTCCGTCAAAACAGCAACTTATACAAGGACCTTCAACAGGGCTGAGGCGTTCTGCTGTTGAGAGACCGAGCGGCAAGACTCGACCCAGCTCCAGTCATCGACTTTCTTGCCTCTCAGTAGTCCTCCCCTCTCGTGGCAAATACCCGATGTTCCTGGCAGTAGTCGAGGATCGTAAGCATCGACGTCAGATAGACTAATGGAAGAAGCTCAATGAACACACGTAGCTCTGTTATTCGTCCTGCTATGAGCATCGCAAGAAAAGTGAGCAAAACGATGAGCAAGCTGCGGCGCAATCTGCGATACTTGATGTATCATCCGGGCACGGTTCGACAGATGCGAGGCTGCCGAGGCCAATCGAGTCTCAGTAGTTCCCAAAAAGGGAGAAAGGTCTAGGTGAACGCAAGCTCCCTCTGGAGAATGGTTGACTGCTTTTGAGGGAAATTCTTGCCTCGTCCTACTTCGACTGTTCCAGATTGTGGCAGGGTGCCCAACCTGTGGAAGTATCAATAAACCCCTACAACGACAGCTTGGTGAACTGGGCCACATCTGGGACAGTCCAATTCCATGTCTCAAGCCGTCCACTGCCTTGGAAGCCTCGGTGCTAGCTCATCGGCCCCCTGAGAACTCCGAACAATTGCCCCGGTGAGTCGCCGTCCAAGATCCTCTGATTCCTTCAAGCGTTCGGGTCGCAGGCTCTCTGCTGCCTTGAAGGGCTTGCCTATGCCATCGGCTGTCTTCATCTGGTTTTTCAAATCGACCAGTGAATCGACAGAGGACCCAATCATCGGCAGCGAAAAGTTCCCATGCTGCAGGCAGAGATCAAACAGGAAAGGCGAGTCTTGGGGCTGGTGCGATGCTTGAGCCATCTCAGTAGGGCCCCTGATTGACCAGCCGATTTCGTGCCTCGCAGAGGGCTTGATCTGGAGAACGCAGTCCACGTGAGCACAAGCGGGCCAGAGCCGATTGTTCCTGACCCTGAACCATTCAACGGATGAGCAAATTGGTCTAGCCGGGGGGTAAACCGGCATCAGCAGCAGGAGCTAACCTCTGAGAAATGGCTGAATCTTGACCCCCTAAGTGAGCTGAAGGGTTTTGGCCTCCTCATCCGAACGGCCTGCCAAGTGATCCTTCTTGCTTTGACCGATTTTGCTTGGCAACCGGATCACCCAACAACCTGAGAAGACTTGCAAGGCTGACTCGGTCTTGGGAGCAAGTTGGTAGGGTGCCGGAAAAGCGGCCCAGCTCCTTGGACAGTCAGCGACCATCGGCAAGCAAGCGTGTTCCTTAAGCAAGTTCGCCAGGTAGGCTCAATGAGGCCTTTCCCATGACGGAGACCGCCAACAGTGAGTTTCTCGGACCATTGCTCACGGAGTTTCTGGATCGCGTCCGCCGTGGAGAACAGCCATCGATTCGTGAGTATTGTTTACGGTATCCGGAGCAGGCTGAGCAGATTCGAGACGTCCTGGAGGCTGCGGCCCTGGTGCAAGATCTCCGCGAGGATTCTGCTGACAAGTCAGGACAAGGAACCGCTCCTGCTCTCTCGTGCGAACAGTTCTGCCAGCGAATTCTACAATGCGGGCTGCTCTGCGAGGATGAGTTGCAAGCGGCACTTAGTCAAGAAGTGCCCAGCCAAGAAGTGCCCAGTAACCAAGTGACCGGTGACTCGGAAGTCGGAGTGCCACTGGCGAGTGCCGAACAGGTCGCCGAAGCACTGATTCGGCAGAACAAGCTGACTGCTTATCAAGTTCAGCAGATCTCCGCCGGACGAGGGCACACCTTGGTCTTGGGCAACTACCTCATCCTCAGTCAGCTTGGCGAAGGAGGCATGGGGAAAGTTTTTCAGGCCAAGCACCGGCGGATGCAGCGGATCGTCGCTCTGAAGATCCCTCCCCGGGCGATCCTCGAAAACCCCACGGCGCTGGAGCGATTCCACCGGGAAGTTCAAGTCGCTGCCCAACTCGACCATCCCAATGTTGTTACCGCTTATGATGCCGACCAAGCCGGAGATACTCATTTTCTGGTGATGCAGTATGTCAAGGGCATCGATCTGAAAGCTTTGGTTGATCGAGGAGGCCCTTTGCCAGTCACCCAAGCACTGGCTTGCCTCCTGCAGGCTGCCCGCGGACTTGCGTACGCCCATGCTCAAGGGATCATCCATCGCGACGTGAAGCCCGCCAACATGCTCTTGGACCAGGAAGGAACGGTCAAAATCCTGGATTTGGGCCTGGCTCGCTTCGATCGACTCGAGGATCCGAGCACCGGGCTGACAGGCACCGACCAAATTATGGGAACGGTCGATTTTATGGCCCCCGAGCAGGCCGACCACATCAAAACTGTCGACGCCCGGGCGGATATCTACTCTCTTGGGATGACGTTGTGGTTTCTTCTGACGGGCCGTCCGGCGTATTACGCCGCAAGCCCGTTGAGGAAAATGATGGCTCACCAACAACAGCCGATTCCCTCACTGACCGAAGCACTTCCGGAAGTTTCAGAACAACTGCAAGCGGTATTTGCCACCATGGTGGCCAAGACGCCCGACGATCGCTACCCAAACATGACAGCGGTGATCGAGGCACTGACGGCAATCATCGAGGCACGAGAGGCCTCTGTTGATGAGACGCCGCATGTTCCTCTGGCTTCTGGCGAGGACTGCCAACTCCGACGCGTTCTGCGGGGCTTAGTCCCAGGGTCCGAAGTCGACCTGGCAAAAAACTCCCCCGTGGCGAGCTGCTCAACGGCGGACACTCACAGCGAAAAGTCCAATCGGGGCACGGATGTGCAGATTTCTGCGGATTCCGACAATCCGGTGCCGGCTGCGCACTCAGAGGCACCGCTTTCTCGCCCAACATCCCGTCCCGTTCCTCCTCGTCCAAGCTGGCGCCGAATCTGGGTGGCAGCAGCGGCTATCGTGTTGACAGGAGTCTTGAGTGTATGGGGAGTGTGTCTGCTCTTGGAGGAACCGCCAACAGGCAGTCTTCAGGTGACTGTGGAGCATCCGGGCCTGAAGTTATTCCTCGACGGGCGGCCGATCACCATGCCGGCCGATCAACGATCCCGGGTGCTTGACCTACCGGTAGGAGAATATCCTCTTGATGTTGAATATGAGGGTTTTCGCACGGACATCACCCGAATCAGTATCTCCCCGGAAGACCAGATTGCTGTGGAGGTGAGTCTGGTAGGAGGACAAATTCATCTCGTTGCCGGCGGAAACGTGTCGCTCAGGGCGGATCTTCCGCAGCCTCAGCCGGCGCTTGCCCCCTTCGATGCAGCCGCTGCGAAGCGTTCTCAAAGGGCCTGGGCCAACTATCTGGGTTTGCCGGTGCAGCGGAAGGTCAGCCTGGGCCAAGGTGTCTCACTGACGTTAGTACTGATCCCCCCTGGCGAATACTCGAGAGGCAGTCCCGATGACGAGCCCCATCAGGAAAATCATGACCATCAGTTGGCCACCAAGATCAAAAGGGGTTTTTACTTGGGGTCTATCGAGGTGACCGTCGAGCAGTTTCGAGCCTTTGTGACATTGGAGAACTATTGCACGGACGCTGAGAAAGCTGGCAGGTCGAGCTGGCGTTCCCCTGGTTACGCACGGCAGTTCAACTTCGCTGAGCGGCAGCCGGTGGTGAATGTGAGTTGGAACGATGCCCAGGCCTTCGTGAAGTGGTTGAGCCGAAAAGAGGGGCGACGATTTCGGTTACCCACCGAAGCAGAGTGGGAATATGCCTGCCGGGCGGGGAGCCAGACCCGCTATTGGTGTGGCGACGACCCTGAAGGACTTGCCGAGGTGGGCAACGTGGCCGATGGGACCAGTTCGACGGTCTTTCGCCGAACGCCATCAATTCAGCGGGAAGATGGCTTTGTGTACTTAGCACCGGTGGGGTCTTTTCGGCCCAATCCCTTTGGGCTGTACGATACTCATGGCAATGTCTGGGAATGGTGCCAGGGTCCCTATCGTCCTGCCGAACCCTGGTATCGAGTGTTTCGGGGTGGTGCGTGGAACAGTCCTCCTCAAGAAGTCCGCTCGGCATTCCGCAACTACAGTTCTTCGGGCAACTTCTACCAATGGTTGGGCTTTCGCGTGGCTTGCGATCTTCCCGATGGGAGCAAGCCAGACGAGTAAGTGGAGGCCAAAATCACTCCGAGGGTGTTTTATTCCCCAGCAGGTCAGAAGGGACCTGACCAAAGCCTAACCCGTCCGACTGGGCAGCAAGGTCCTCACGGAGCCCCTGCACCAAAGCGGCAGCCTCCAGGACCTCTTGAATTTGCTCAGCCTGTTGGGGATACCGTCGGCAATACTCAGCAATTGACGGGCCCTCCCCCCCGCGTAAGCGATCCAGAAACTCCGTCAGCAACGCTCCGAGAAACTCGCTTTCAGCCGAGTCGGTCATTGAGAAGACCTCACTGGGGCAAGTTCAAGCCGACCTGCATGCTTCAGGTGGCCTCTTTCTCAAAAAACTGGGGCCACGCTTGCAGGAGTGTCCGCAGACGCTTCAGGGCCCGCACGTGACGGGTGCTGGCGCTGGACTCCGAGATCTCCAGAACTTGAGCGGTCTCGGCGTTGGAAAGATCCTCGAAATGCCGCAATGCTAGAATCTCGCAGTCATGCGGGGCCAGTTGTTCAATCGCTTCTTGCAGGAGACGCTTTCGCTCGGCTTGCTGCAGGGCCTCGCTGGGCGAAGTGAAATCGCCAAGAAACTGCTCGGCCAGGCACATACTGCTGGCTTGCGGAGAAGGACCTGACCGCAGATGAACTTCACGATCGACGTCTCGGAGCTGTGCCCCAAGGTGAAATCTGTGAATCGCTTGCAGACGCTGGAGCACGAGGAAGCGAACCCAAATGTAGGGGGGCACATCAGGATCCTTGGCGAAGTCGTCCAGCCGGCGGCTGAGATCGAGGAAGGCTTCCTGAAGGACGTCAGCGGGGTCCAGACGAGCCTGCAACCGACGATCTATTCGCAAGCGGATCGTCCGCAACAGTCGGTCTTGGTAGCTTTCCCAGAGAGCATTCAGCGCCTGGGCGTCTCCTGCCGCTGCCTGACGAAGAAGCTCAGCTTCGTTGTCGTTGGTCTGTTCTGACATGGGCAGATCCCCTCCAAGGTCAATACTGCCAAGCCAAGCGAGACGAGCACAGGAATTTTCTTGCGATGAGGTCACTAAGCCAGGGACAGCTTTCTAAAACTTTTTGAGAACAGAACAACCGGGAAAGCACACTTCTGTGAGGAGCACGCAGGCTGGAGCTTCTCCGAGGCAAGAACGCTGCCTGAAGAGACGCCATCGGGGATTCTCAGCCTGCCTCGCGGGGGGGCCCTTGCCCTCTCCATCGTCGCGTCACATCGATCAAAGACAGCCCCAACACGTCGGCTCAAGGGAGCTGGAGGGACAGGTCGCCCTGATCGTCATTGGTCACTGGACGAATCCTTCTTTGACTCTGTGTTCGTAGTCAGGCCACCCATAGTATCCATCATGTTCTTCCACGCCCATGATGCACCGCTCTGCCAGTGGCAGTTTGGAGAACTCTCCATTCTCCCGTGCCTTGATGAGGACATCGCGAAGCATTTCGCCAAGAATTTTTGCCAAGGATTCTTCGTCCGTGTCGGCTACTGTTTGTTGTTTCCCATCCACGTGAGTCAGCTCGATTGGCGAACTGTTCTCCATCAGGTCATTGAACGCCTCGTACCAATGATCGAACTCTATGGCATTGTCCTCGATATAGGACTGCCAGGTTCCGTCAGGTTCAGCGTTTGGCCTTGTGTCGAAGACGAGGGCAACCCACCCGGCTTGGTCGAACTGATAACCGAGGGTGATCTTTGAAATCGGATCGTCGTCTTCACCGGGCCCAGCGTTGACATACACAGGGAAATCCCCAACACGTTGTTGGACATGCTTGAAGATGGCTTCGAAGTCTTCTTGAAGATTGACTTTCATAGGAGCTTGCCCGGTTCATTGAGGGAGCCAAGCAACTGGCCTGAGACCCTTCCGAGTTGCGGAGGGCGATGAACCGTCGGCCTGCAGTGTTCTGCTCAGCATTAGTACTGTTCACAAATCACGAACTCGAATCACTCCCAGCTCATGCTCAACTGGATCCGTCGTAAATTCGCTGACCTCTCAACTTTCGGCAAAGTCGGCGAGCCAAGCAGCGTGCCGCCTATGTCCAGTTGGTGATGACCGTTGCCTTCTCGCCCGTTTGTTCATTTTGCCGGTTACCCAGTGCTCAATTGGCCCAGCGCCCGTCTGGTCCGCGGCCTAGCCTCTCGGCTCGTGATCTCACGGTCGCCACTTGTTTTCGGGAAATTTTAGCAGAAAACGGCCAACAAATTCCTACCAACCAATACCTCTATTCTCGAGCGGTGACTTCCTTACAAGCAGAACCTCTGTGCCAGCACGTTCTGGGAAACCCGAGGGCGATTCGCCCCTATTCTATTCGGGCGCCCTTCGCAGGCCGTTTGCGCGCACCGTTCGTGGAGTTGGGTTCCCTGCCTCCGAAGTACCCTGAAGACAAAACCGACCAGAGAGGTACATGATGACCACGGAGCAGCGCCAGTCTGAACAACACCGGTCGCGGCAGCAACCTGCTGGTTTAGCACAGCCTGTTACGTTAGCACAGCCTGTTACTTTAGCACAGCCGGGGCAGGCGAACGTCGGAAACGTTATCACCTCGGCAAACTCAAATTCCAAGAGAGAGTTACTCGTTATCTTGGCAAGTTTTGCTTTGCTGGCAGTTGGCACCCTGTTTTGCTGGTGTTATTTATTAAAATTTTCAGCCGAAACAGAACCGCGGCAGGTTCGTGCACAGCAAACGTCCCAAGAATCGCTGGGTCAGACGGATTACGAGGCAAGTCTCCCCCAACAGGTACACCGGCAGCAAACCGCTGAGTCGGAGGAGTTCAAGATCGATCTTGCTGAGGCGATCCCGCAGGATGTCATTCAGCTGGCATCGCCCGAGGAAGATTTCCCGGAACCTCGGGACGTGGCGCTGGCGGAGATCGACCTGACTGCTGACTGGAACGGGCAGGTCAACGGAACCGGCGATGAGGCTCTGCCGGCCGGCAACAATCCTTTTCAACAGGAAATGTCCCTCGAAAAGCCCCGGGAGCAGCCTAGGAAGGTTGCTACCGCCCAACTGGAGGTGGCGACCTTGCTGGCCGAAAAATCAGCCCTTCCGAGAGAAACTCGACAAGTGTTGCCAGATGGGTGGGAGTTGTTTCGTCGAGACTGGTCGAAGCATGCTGCCGCACACGACGGGGACGGGCTGGGGCCGCTGTTCAACGCCACCAGTTGTCTGGCCTGCCACCGACAAGGCGGTGCCGGAGGAGGCGGCCCCGCTGAGCACAATGTGCAAACGGTCAGTTTCAATGCGGGGCCTTTTGGCAGCCTGCTTCAGAGAGCAGCAGGCCCCGCCTGGGCCGGGGCCTGGGCCCGCCGCGCTCGTCGTCGGGCGGCAGAGACCCTGCTTTCCCTCGTGACCGAGGACAACCGGCAAAAGCTACGGCTCGATCCTTTCGTCAGGGTCACCCCCGCGGTCCCGCTGCTTCATCGTTATGGGCTCCACCCACAATATGCCACCTGGCGAGAATCGGTGCTTTCCGTGGCAGCAGGGCCGACCGAGAGCCTCGCGAAGCGTCAAGCTGCCCCTGTGGTGATCAACGAGCGCAACACACCAGCTCTCTTTGGCACGGGTTTGATAGACAAGATTCCCGACCAGGTGATTGAGACAGCCGTGGAAACGCAGCTGGACTGGAATACCAATCCCCACCAAGACCCCATTCAAGGAAAGGTTGTACGTCTCACTGCCGGCGGAATCGGCCGCTTTGGCTGGCGGGGGGAACGCGCCAGACTGGCCGACTTTGTCAAGGGAGCCTGTGCGATGGAATTGGGCCTCAACCTGCCAGAAAACCCCCAACCGGGCCCCGCTTGGGATCAAGAGTATGTAGCGCCTGAGGGCTACGACATGACCCCCCGAGAAACAGCGGCATTGGTCAAGTTCGTCGCTGACCTCCCACGACCGGTTGAGCAGATCCACCAACGACAACTGGCCGAGCACCGTCAAGGCAGGGAGATCTTTCGTCACCTGGGATGTGCCGCCTGCCACCGTCCGAGACTGGGGACCGTGTCCGGACTCTACAGCGACCTCTTGTGGCATGATCTGGGGTCGTCTCTCTCGGACAGCACTCAGTATTACGGTGCCGACAAGCGAGGGATTTTTGTCAAGCGAAACAACGGGCAGAGCTGGCAGACACCGCCTCTCTGGGGAGTCGCAGATTCCGCGCCCTATCTCCATGACGGACGGGCGAAGAATCTTGACCAGGCGATCCGCCTGCACGGTGGTGAGGCCGAGCACTCGCGCCGACGTTACGTTGAACTGACCTCAGTCCAGAAGCTGCATCTCTCGAAGTTTCTGCTCTCACTGAAGGCGCCGCCAGGGGCCAAGCCGGTGTTCGGTCAGGGCGACCGTCGGCAAGTTGCTGCTCGCTGAGATTTGGAGAATGAACTTGGGTTGCCGGAGAGAGCGTCTCCAATGGTTTCCTGCCGCCGGCCAAGTCGATGCCTGACAACACACGCGCCTGGAGGATTCAGTGGATGGCTTTACCGACCCTCGGAGAAGTTTTCGACCCAGGGCTTTCCGCCTGCCCTTGTTTGTGATGACCTCAAGGGGCCAGCCTGAGGCCCACCGGAAGCCCGGATTGCCCGACGAAAGGTGCCCGCTTCGTCGAAGACTACTCAGGGAATCAGCAATAGTCTCTCAGGACTGAAGGAAGCGGAGAGGTGCCCAACTATCGGCCGTTCCCTTGGCAACAAGCCAAAGTCGATCTACCGATAACCAAAGCTCTCCAAAAAAGGCTCCAGTTTGCTCAACACAGGCTCCATCTGCCGCTGGTAGTTTTTCCAGCGGCCCATAGCCGAGCGATAGATCGGTTTGGCAACCGAGGCATAGGTGGGGGAATTGACCTGCTTCTGTGGGATTTGGTCGCGATAAGCAGCGACTGAGTCATCCCAAGGCAAATCGAGAAATGCAAGATTGCGGCGTGCCTCAGACTGAAAATCCTCCACATAGGTCTCATAGCGGATTTCCTGCCAGCCTGAAGGAAGCATCTCCCGGAGCTGAAGCCACGCCTGCATCTCTTGGCAATAGCGGTCTGCTGCACGTTCCAGGGTGCGGAACTGCACGCTGGTGGTATTCAGCGGGAAGTAGCAGAGAAAACAGCTGAGCACCACATCACGAGGATCACGCAGAGCGATCAACAACCGGCACTCAGGAAACAAACGCAGAAATCCAGGAATCAAACGGACAATCGACGGGTTTTTGTCTAAGTGAAGCCGCTCTCCAATGGGCTCACCCAGGGCATCGCTCATGAAGCGGAGATACCGCCTGCGTTCGGCTTGCAGAACCTCCAGCGGAATGGTGTCAAACGCCTCGGCCGAGAACGCTTTGGTGTGGGCCAACAGGCGAGGAACGATGTAGGTCGGAAAAGCATTGTGTTCATCCGAGCTGACAACGTGCGGGTGAGCATCCAACACCTTCTCCATCAAAGTCGTTCCCGACCGAGGCGGCCCGGTCAACAAGGCCAGCTTCTGTGCTGCTTCTTGTCCTTGTAGATCTGGCCCCTGCAGATCTGTCCCTTGCAGATCGGGAGCCTGCTTGGCCCAGCGCTGAAAATGCTCCGGCGTCAGGCTGCTGGAGAGCTCCTCAAACCGCTGAGATTCTTGGACCGCTTTGGCCCAAAAAGGCCCTTCTTGCTCACGTAATACCGCCTTGGACTGTAACATCGCCTCAAAGGCTTCTTGGTAGGCTTGCTGTTGATCCAACAAGTTGGCCAAGTCAGCCCAGGCCTGAGAACGGGTGATCTCATGTAACTGGGGTGTTTGAATCACCTGACGCATCAGCCGTTCGGCTTGGGTCAGTTCTCCTTGCCGTCGCAAAAGACGTGCTTGAACGAGCTTGGCCTCCCAATAATCCGGCCGGACTTGCAGGCATTGAGCCACGCACGTCAGCCCCTCTTCAAGACGCCCCCGACGCTCGTAAAGCAACGCTAACTCCAACTGCGTATCGGTCAGGCGCGTATCAGCAGCGGCAGCTCGCTGGAAGCAGGCCAGGGCTTTTTCTGGCCGAAAGATCATCCGGTAACTCTGACCGGCTAAATGGAGGACCTGGGGGCGGTTTTTGGCCAGCTCCATCACGCGATCCAACAGCTGCTCAGCACGAGCGACTTCATAACGGGCGCCAAAGGCACGGCTGGCATCGACCAGGGCCACCAGATGGTTCGGATGCTGTTGGACTGCCCTGTCAAAGAGCTCCAGGGCTTCCGAAAAGCGTTGCATTTGCCACAAGGCACGGGCTTGTTGCAGTTCTGGAAGGTCGGCCTCCAACGAGGCCGTTGTCGTCGCGGGCTTCTTGGATTTGCGCTTCGGAAGGGTTTTCTTGGCGGGACGTTTTGCCATCGGTGACTGATTTGTTGGTGTGATGGAACGAGCCTGCCTCGATGGAACAGTGGATTGCGTCTTTTCAGGGACAGGCCACTCAGGGACAGGCCACTCAGGGACAGGCCAAGGTGCCGCAGGATCCTCCGGTCAAGCTTGGTTGTCAGCGAGCTGGTACGAGGTGTCAAGAGAGCCGACCAGTAGGAGCCAATCACCAGCAACCTCCAGCTAACGACCACCCGTCCCTCATCAAACACCAAGAGTAAAAAACGCCGGACAGGTTCTCTTGACCTGTCCGGCGGATCCAGATTTTCGAATTCCATCGCCGGGTTCAGCCGGCGGGATTGGTTAGCTGCGGCTACGGCGACGCAACAGGCTGCAACCGCTCAGACCAACCAGGATCACCCAGGTGGCTGGCTCGGGGATGACCGGTCCGGTCCCTTGGGGCAGCACAACCAAGATCCCTTCAGAGGCCAACCGTGAGGTATCGAGTCGGTTTGCAGCACCGTCGATGGTGAGACTGCCAAAGGCGCCGATGAATTCGTCGGCTTTCAGCAGTTGGTATTCACCAGGAGTGGGCAGGTTCAGAGCCTCGATGATCAGATCGGCATCGTTGAGGTCCATGACGGTTGTCAGCAGGCTGGGGTCGGTGTTGATTAACTCCAGCATGTCGACGTCGCCATCGAGTTCGAAGACCCAGGGGACGCTGTTTTGCAGCACGCCAACCAAATCGGCGCCTTCCAGTTGGCCAGGCAGAACAGCACGCAGGCCGACACCGGTTATGGGGTCGACATCGCCCTGCCAGTTCTCTCCATCGATGATAAAGGCCGGCATGACCAGGTCGCTATCTTTCAAGGCCAAGCCCTCAAAATCTTCCGACAGGAGGGTCATCGCACCGTTGTTGCCGGTGATGTTGAGATTGTCGAAGGCCCACCACCAGTCGTTGCCGGCATTGGTCAATCCGTAACGAACCAGCAGTTCACCGTCAGCCGGGTTGTCCAAACCCAGGGACAGTTGCTCGTCAATCCTGAGGAGACTGCTGTTGCCCCCTGAGTTGGCCGTGTCGTAGGTCAGCACGTTCTCAAAGGTCAGGCCGCCATCGAAGGAGACGTCGACAGTCGCGGTCTGGCCATCGAAGGGCCGGAAACTGGAATCAAACTCCAAAGTGATGGAGTTCGGGTCAAGCCCTGTGAAGCTCACTGCCTCTGTGGTCAAAAAGGAGTTGAATTGATCCGGTTCGTTGCCCGCGAAGTCGTCGTGGCCGTCAGGGTCGGCCACAGCAACAGTTCCCGAGCCGTTGGTCCACAGGCTACGTTCTTGGTTGCCCTGCTGGGTAATCCAGAAATCCTTATTGAGAAAAGTCCAGCCTTGGTATTCGGGACGGTCGGGATCGTTCGGTGTGCTGCCGTTGTCTTTGGTCCAACCGTTGGGTGGAACGTCGGTGAAGTCAGGGTCTTGGGGATTGTTGTTGAAGCCAAATCCTGGGGCACTAGCTTCACCAGCACCACCACCATCTTCGGCCAGGTGCACTTCGACGGTGTACCAACCGCCACCTTGACCGTCCTCATCGTCCCAAATGGGGTTGGTTCGGGCATTCCACACAGTGTCGGTGTGGAAGTTGTTGCCGTTGACGGTGATGTTGACACGGTCGTCAACATTCTCTGTAAAGCCAAAGACACCGTCTTCGTCGTACACCTGGAAGGTGTAGTTGGCCACGATGTTGTCCATTTGGCTGGAACCTGCCGTCCCGCCGTTGACGTGTCCACGAGTCCCAGCTGGTTCCGGACCGGTGGTCCAACCTTCGCCATAGACGTCCGGCCCGCCGTTGATGTTGCCCAACCGCGTGGTCGTGTCGATTAACACGTTGGAATCGGTGGAGGGATCGCCAATGGTGAAACGCTCAGCGGCCCCTTGGTTGCCACCATCTTTGGCACGCAATTCAAAGAGGACTCTGTTGTCGTCCAGAACGGTTGGATCGCCAATGGTGGAGTTCTGTTGGATCGTCCCCACCGGATCGGTGCCAATATTGTTGTTGCCACCAACCTCGATCCCCACAGCGCCGACATTGAGGCTGATCAAGTCGACGTAGTTGTCATTTCCGTTGCCGTTCTGGGTCGCTTTGAAAATCTCCACCGCAGCCGAACGTGCACCAACTGGCAGGGTGTCTACGCTGGCGTATCGCTTCCAGTTGGCAATCGCCGGGGCATCGCCATCTACGGTGTCGACAAAATTGCTGCCGGGGCCGAATTGGTCACCATCGAAAACAACTTGGTTGCCAACCTGGTTTCCAGTTCCGTTGGGACCATCAAAGAAGGTCAACTGAACTTCCGCGTGGTCGTTCTGAGGAATAAAACCTGCCAGATAACCGCTGAAGGTGTAGTTGGCCGAACCAGCGTCAATCGCTGCCGGAGGAGCAGCTGCGGTTAGGTCAACAGTCTGGAAGACAGGATCTACGAAGTTCCCCTCGGCGATGCCCACAGTGTGGAAGTACCAATCGCCACCGCTTGCAGGCTTGGAGCCAGCATAGGGCAGAGCACCACCGAAGAGCTGGGTGTAGTTGTAAACGTCGAAAACGTTGGGATCGCCGCTCGCGTGCGACCAACCAAAACCGCTGTTGTTGCCATCGAAGCCGTTGTTGTTTTCAAAGCTGCCGTTGACGATCAACTCTTGAGCGTCGGCTCCCCCAACGAAGGAGAGTCCGCCGGCCAAAATGACCGCGCCAGCAAAGACACGCGCTGGACGGAGGGCAACGCCCAGCCGGCGCGCAAGTCGCCCTAGAAAATTGCTAATTAACATGGAACAGGTTTCCTTGGAACCGGGGTCAGAATAGGGGGCAAGGTTGCTTGGGGAACCGGAGATGTCGGGCGGCTTTCGATCCACGAGTGTGGCTGATGGCCAACACCAGTGTCCCTTGGTCGACACTGGAGTGGCCCTGGTGCCGACACGGGAATGAAGGCCGGAAACCGCTTGTGGTGATCGAAGACCTTTGCTCACCACGAAAATTTGTCGAGAGAGAGTATAGCGAGGCAGGATGAAGAACCTCGGGATATTGCGCGAATTTTCGTTGAATTTGATAACCTTTTCAGGGACCTCTGTCTCACTCAGAACGACCGAATGCCAGAAACAGCCCACACCCGAGTTCGCTTGTCAGAAAGAGATCGCTGAATGGATCATGTGCTCAGCGTTGTGCGGTGGAAGGACTTTCGCCAGCGAGCCGATTTCGCTGCTGAGGAAATGTGTCGACACCACTCGCACGGCTGGGAGTGTCTTCCCATCCATTCGGGGATCTAGAGGATCTCACCCGGCTTGGAATCCGTGCAAAGACTTGTTGGGAAGTGGATGCCTGGTGTGGTCTTGGTGAGTATGCCGCACTTTTGCAATCCTGGATGGCCAACGTGTCCCGGTTCACGCCTGGGCTCTATGCTCGACAAACCGAACACAAGGAAGGTTGGGTGTATCTGCAGGCAGGCTTCGACTGACCCTTTGTCACACGTCAGGCATTTGAGGCAGCGATGGAGCAGTTTGTTGCCCTGGGGTTCCCAGGTGGGCAGGCGTTTCGCTTGAGTCCGGATCCAGGAACAGTTCGACTGGCCGATGTCCAATAGTCCGCACCCAAACTTCCAGTCGATAGGTTTTTGGTTGTTTTAACAACCCGAGCGATCCAGTCGCGCCCGTTGCCGCCGAGCTGGTCGTTTGGTGATGTGTGGGGGCGAAGCAAGCGGAGCTCTGCAGTCGGCTGGGTGATTGCCTGCGATTCAGAGTTTCCCAATCTCGCCCGACGACGTTGCGCGGCCAACAAGAAAGACACGCCCCTGGGGAATCACGTGGTCATGGCTGACCACCGGCGGACACAGAAACGCGATCACAACCCCAAAGGACTTCACGGCATTTGGTCACACGGTGTCGCCAACGGATATTATGGTGGCTCGCACGACCTCCGACTCGTCTTTCTGCCGTATGGTCGCGGATCGTTCTGCCATGATGGTTGGTGGCGATACCGACTGATCACATTCTACTGGCACGTCACTCCTAACTATTCGATGCAGTTTCTCGCACAGAAAAGTGTCGCTGAGACGAATCCGGGGCTTTTGAAACTAACAGTCTCGCTGGAACCAATCAGTTTGACTTGGGACGATCAGCAGCAAATGCCCCGGCTGAGAGTTCCGATCCAAGATGAACCCAACGACTACTATCGCATCTCAAGCAACCTCAAGCTTGCTCGTGAATACTTGGAACCCGATGATTGGGGCGGTTGCTGTTTTCCTTTCCTAGGCACTTGGGATTCTGAAGGTGAAGAGGCCACATAACCATCCGTTGGACCCGAGTCGGCTGGTCCCTCCGCTGAGTTCCTCTGGGTGGACGCTCTGACTTGGAACGTATGTTGTGCCTGGGGACGTACCCTCCTGCCTGGAGACGTCTGCTCTGAGTGCAGGACCAGCGGGCTGACGCCGCGCCGTTCGCCTGTGTCTGAGCATTGCGCTGACGCCCTGCCGTTGACGGGCGTTTGCTGCCCTCGCGACCCACTTTTCTGACGCTCACACGCAGTTCGGAAGCCTCTGGCCCCCATCTTTTGTGGGAGGGGCTGCTTTTCGCTTGGCAGTGGGTGGTGTTGGCAGGTAAGATCTGTGGAGATTGTCCGAAAATTCCGTTGACGTGGCATGAAGGGACGGCCTGCACAATCGCACAAGTATCCCAATATCAACCCACACAACGGACAAACGCCCCTCTCGACTTAGCCATCCCCCAACCATTGCCCCACTCCGGGCAATGCGAACCGAAGTGTCAGCGGCCGCTCATCCCCCCGATTGAGCTTGGTTGGTCAAGCCCTCAATCCAACCAGACCATTTCGTGGCATCTCGAGACGGATCGTCATCAAAAACCCCTGAACATCTTGGACCCCAATTCACAAACCTCACCCAATTTCTTCACCACAACGGAGCCCCATCCGATGGTTCGTCCCATCAAGAAGCAATCCTCGTTGGTTCAGTTTGGCTGGACGACACTGACCTGTGTCGCATTCACCTGCGTGGCACTTCCCTTGAGCGGATCGTCTGCCCTGGCCCAGGACACCCTCAAATTCGATTTCTCCACCGCTGGTGATGGTGACGGAGGTTCGCTGGCCGACTGGAACCAGTTTGCCACCGCGACCACTATTCCTGCCGGAAGCGTGATCCGTGATGGCGATGGAGCTATTGTGCCGGGCGTTTCCGCTTCGTTGCAGGTGAGCGGAGCCAACGGGTTCAATAACGACCCCAACTCCTCCGGCTGGGGCGGCTTGGGCTCGGACCCGTTTTTCATCGCTGCGGCCGATGACATTGTCTTCAGCAATCAGTCGGTGGCGTTGACTGTTTCCGGTCTGGATGATTTGCAGACTTATGAGGTGCGTTCCTACAGCTTGATCAACAACCAACCCGGCCGGATCGTCGACCTGGCGGTCACCAACGGTGTGGGGACAGTCACCAGAGAAAACCTTGATCGTCAGGTGACCTTCAACACCGTTCCCCTCAGCTCCGATCTGGTCTTTGAGAACGTTCTGACCGACGGCAATGGAAACATCTCGGTCACCGCCGACGCCGATGGCGACTTCTTCGCCTTCAACGCGGTGACGATCACCGAGACGGACAACTCCAGCCCTCTGGCCAATGGTGATACCCTAAAGTTCGATTTCTCCACCGCCGGTGACGGCGATGGGGGCTCGACTCAAGATTGGAACCAGTTCGCCGGTCCTGGATCCAGCAGCTCGATTGGAACATCCACAATTGCCGCAGGACGCGTTCGCCGCGATGGTGATGGTTCGATTGTTGATGGAGTCTCAGCGTCGTTTCAGGTCAACGGAACTGGTGGGTTCAACAACGACCCCAATTCTTCGGGTTGGGGAGGATTGGCCAGCGACCCATTCTTGATCGGCGCTGCCGACGACATCGTCTTCAGCAATGACTCAACTGTGCTGACAGTCTCGGGTTTGGATGACTCCCTCTCCTACGACGTTCGCGCCTACAGCCTGATCAACAACCAACCCGGTCGGATCGTGGATCTTGAGGTCACCAACGGCGGTGGCGCGGTCACTCGTGATAATCTCGACCGGCAGGTTACTTTCAACACCGTTCCACTGAGTAACGATTTGATCTTTTCGAACATCATGACCGACGGCAGCGGCAACATCACTGTGACCGCCGATGCCGATGGCGACTTTTTCGCCTTCAACGCACTGACAGTCACGGCGTTTGATCTGCCGACCCCATTGGTCGGTGGCGACGTCCTCAAGTTCGATCTCTCCGACGCAGGCGATGGCGACGGCGGCTCGCTGGACGATTGGAACCAGTTCAACGGTCCTGCTTCAAGCTCCTCGATTCCCACCTCAACGATCGCCGCTGGGCGCGTTCGCCGCGATGGCGATGGTTCGTTTGTTGCAGGGGTCTCGGCAACCCTGGAGATTAACGGCAGCGCCGGTTTTAACAACGACGCCTTGGCCGCTGGCTGGGCCGGGTTGGCCACCGACCCGTTCCTGGTCGCCGCTGCCGATGATATTGCCTTCAGCAACGGATCGATCGTGCTGACCCTTTCGGGCTTGGACGACTCCCTGACGTATAACTTGCGTGCCTACAGTCTGATTGACCAACCCGGACGGATCGTCGACGTCGAGGCCACCGACGGAGCCGGGACGATCCTTCGCGATAACCTCGATCGGGGCGTCCTCTTCGGCACAGTTCCGCTGGACTCGGACCTGATCTTCAGCGACCTCTCGACCGATGGTCAGGGCAACATCATTGTCACATTCGATGCCGACGGAGACTTCTTCGCACTCAACGCATTGACACTGGAGGCCAACCCAAGCGCTATCATTCCAGAGCCAGCGAGCTCGATGCTTTGGTCGCTCTTGGGCTTGGCCGGCCTGCGTCGAGGCGTCCGCCGTCGGTAAAGCGGTTGCCAACGTCTTCCGCTGGGGTGGGAACCCCGCTCTGGAGGAGATTTCCGACCAGACACTTTCACCGAACAATCTCGCCGGATGGCCTCTGACTGTTTTGAGTCAGGGATCATCCGGTTTGTCTTGGGTGGGTTCCAGGCTAGCTACACCGAGCTCATGAATTTGCGGAAAAAGTGGGCCTCAGAGGCGGGCTGTCCTTGGCGGTCCCAAAAGCTTCAAGAACTCAGCAGGATGGACATGTTTCGGACGATGAGGCTGACAAATGAGGAAATCGAGGATTTGCTTGGTGAACACGGACGGGCTCAGGCATTCGACATCCGGGCTCACGTTTCTCGTCAGTCAAGCTCAGTCACAGCAACCCTCGACGAGCACGTGGCATCGGTGTTGACGTACGATCAAACAAAACCCTTTCGTCAACTGGGCGACGCTTGGAAGGAGACCTCCAAGGCAAGCGCAAGGTTCATACTCAGGTGCTCTCGGCAAAGCAGTTCGGACAAGCGGTCCAAGGTCATTGGTCGATTGAGACCAACCTCCATTGGTAGTTGGGTGTGACCTTCGGGGAAAATGCCTGCTGTCTTCGGAAGGAGGATGGTGCTGCCAACCTCTCAGCGGTGCGGCGGACAGCCCTCAGTCTCCTGACAAACGAAAGGACGCTTCGGTAAGGCATCAGGGCCAAACGTTTTGCTGCTGCCGTTGATGAAAAGCAACTGGAAAAGGTCTTGTTCGATTCATAAGTTTTGATGCGATTTCCCTGGGACGCTGATCGATACAACCAACCATGCTTTTTCAATCTCTCGTGGCTCTCAGGGTTGACTTTGCCCATTCTGATATGCTTTGCGAAATTTGTCATTCGGATACCAATCACCTCAAAATATCGCTTTCTCGCCTCGGGATTGCTTTTCATCCTCACCACGATGACAGGTTACATGGTATTACTGGCCGCTGTATGGGTTCTTGATGTTCAGCTGAAAGAAGCAATGGATAGCTATGATCTCGACGGAGACGGAGGAATCGGCGGTGCCGAATTGACCCCCGAAGCAGAGCGGGCGATCCAGGAGTGGGCAAGCGACACCGGCCGAACATTGGCGCCGATCGTTGGCATTCCGCTGACAGTGATTTGGTATGGGCTTATGTTCGCATGGGTTGTTGCAGCCGAATGGACTTTTCGGAAAATCTTCTTCCCGGATCGCTCACCTCCGATCCAAGAAACACTTGAAGATGCACGCCCAGAGGACGGAAACCCTTATCGATCACCAAACGTCCGATAACAATGCCCCCAACCCAAGTCGTCGTGCCGGACGACAAGGAAATGGACAAGCAATCCCCAAGAATCGGTTCTCAGGAATCGGTGATCGCGGTCGTTGGCAGCAAATCATGCAGATTCGAACAGCAACACAGCAAGATCGCGACAGGATCCGCCGCCTCCATTTCTCTGCCTTTGCTGAGGGCGAACGAGAGATGGTCTCGCAGCTTGCCGTCAGCCTGCTTTCCGAGGAGACAACCCCCGAAATAATCTCCTTGGTCGCTGAAACCGAAGGCGCTGTCGTTGGCCACGTGGCCTTCAGTCCCGTCACCATCGACAGCAACGAGGACCTTCAAGGCTACCTCTTGGCGCCACTTGGTGTCCAACCCGAGTATCAACACCGTCGCATCGGGTCACAACTGATCGAAAGCGGCATGCGGCGATTATCGGCCCTGGGTGTCGATCTCCTCTTTGTCTATGGTGATCCCAAGTATTACGGCAGGTTTGGTTTTCGGGCGGATGTCGCTGGTCCCTACATTCCACCTTACAAGCTTCAATATCCTTTTGGCTGGCAAGCCATCGCCCTCAAGAAATGTCGTGCTGAAAAGGTACCTGTCCCAATCGATTGCGTCGCCTCTTTGCGCGACCCGACGCTCTGGTAGGCACGCTGACCAGACAAGGGTTGCGCTTGATCGGCACTGTCCGCCCCGAATCGTGAAGCCAGGCGTGACGACGCCCCGACCTCTGGTCGACGTTCTGAGATTCTCCAAAGGTGACATCGCCCGTTCGGCCGTCTGCATGTGGCCGGCAAATGCTTGTGTTGAGAGCCTACTTGAGGCAAGTCAATCTTTTGGGTGTGAAAAAACGTTGAACCGCCGGATTTCGACGGCTACACTCTGCTTACCTCCACTCTCTCGAATAATCCTAGACACGCCACGGGTGCCCCGATGAAGCCCTCACTCCCAAGTGTTTTTGCGTCCCTGGATTGGAAACGATTCCCATTGGCCAGATCCGTTGCGGCGATTGCTGTGGCCCTTGGCAGCGTCCCCGTTGCCAACGCACAACTCAAGGTTGACATCGGACAAAGCGTTGGCGGCACCGTCACGCCCGAGGCAGGCTTTGAGTCCTTCCTTTCCAACTCCTCGGCCCCACTGACTAACACCTACACCGCACCGTTCGGGACGGGCGCCGGCGGCACGGTCTCAGTCGAACTCACCTCGCCGTTTTACCGGAGCACGCCAACTTCGAGTTATCCGCAAGTCACAAGTATGCCGGGCCTCAACGACCTGCTCTCCGGATCTGCATTGATGAACAGCCCAGCCCAGGGGATCTCACTGGTCCTGGATGACTTTGAAGATGGCACCTATTCGCTGACGACCTACCACCATGCCAACTTCACTCCGAGCACCGGTGCTGGCCAGCTGGATATTTCTGTGTTGGATGCGACCAAGCCCTACGACCTGATTCATGATAATGTTGCTGTCTCAGCAGGGACGACTCCGGGGGCGATCACGACTCGAATGACGGAATTTACTGTCGCCGACGGGCAACCGGTTTTGATTGGTTTCGGTGGCCAAGCAGGGATTTCCGGACCGGAACATGCCAACCTGAATGGTTTTGAGATCAGTAAGCTCTCCGACGATGCTCCCGCGACGGCACCTCTGCTTGTTGACTTCAGCCGGAGCACTGGCGGCGGCGGCGAAACGCAGACAGGCTTCGTGGAGTTTGAGCACGACGGAAACACTCCCAAGACCCAATCCATCGCCAGCGTATTTGGATCGGCTGGGAATGTCGATGTCACGGTTTCCGGCCAAGGTTTTTGGCGGAACTACGCCGCCGCGGCAGGAACCTTCGCGCCATTGACGGACCTGTTGCACGACGGCGCGTTAGTCAACGACCAAGGGACGATCACCCTAACGCTGGAAGATCTTGCCGATGGAGTCTATGAGTTGTCTGCATTCATGCACACCACTCAGTTTGGCCCAAGCGAGCGAGGACCAGCGACGCCCTTCGATGTTTTCCTCTCCGACGGAGTGGTCGCCAACGATCTGGTGGCTGCCGATGTCACGATGTCTGATAATGGCAGCGATATGCTGAGTGTCGTGACACTCCAGTTCGAGGTTGTCGGCGGCTCCGCAGTCGCGCTGGATTTTGTCCGAGGTCCTGGTCTGGGTGGGGGCCTCAACGGCATGGATCATATGGCCATTGCTGGATTTCAACTCAACGCCGTTCCGTCGCAAGTGATCCCAGAGCCCTCCTCGGTCCTTTCCCTTGGGTTGCTTGCTCTGTTTCTCCACACAGGGCGTCGTGCACGCAACAGTGCATCCGCGGAGAAATAGTCGGCAGTTCTGGGGGGCCTGACCCCAGACTCGGCTCCCACACCTGGATGGCTGATTGGCAGTGGCGAGGAACGGGCACTCAATCCTCGCCACGCGAGGTCTCCAGTGGGCCGCGGGATCCGGTGGAGCACCAACTCCATCGGGTCTCGTCTCACGTGCTTGCTGGTGTTGCTAGCCGCTTGGCTTTGTCAGCACCATCCCATGTGCAGGATTCCCGTTGCTCAGTAGCGCTGAAGGGGTCTGGGGTTTTCGGAACCACACTTGGGGTGGCAGTGGGGTTGATCGAATTCCCTCGGAGGTCCACGGATCAAACAACCGCCCGACGGTCTGTCCGAGGCCACATAGCTTTGGGCAAATCACGCCAAGAAGCGTCTGTTCGCAAGGTCAGCCTGCCACCACAGCTTCTACTGAGGCTCAGATCAGTCTTCGACCGAGGGACGGAAGCCCGGATTGCCGGACGAAACGCCCCGCTTCGTCGAAGACTTTTCAGGGAATCAGTAGACTGCTGGAGGCGAAGCGAAGTTGTCCGAAACTGTCCTGATCATCAATCGAGGTTGTTGAGGATCTCCTGCCAAGCACGGATCGATTGTTGGAGATTTGCGCGTTTATCGCCGCGAAGGTTGTAGCATTGGAGTCCGACAGGCCCAGAAAACTTGAGCTTTTTGAGGACGCGGAACAGTCGCTGCTGAGGGAAGTTTCCTTGATCGAGGCGTTGAATTAACTCTCCCCAGCCTTGGCCCCCGAGATCTGCTCCGCAGGTACTGACGGCAAACAGTCGGCTCCCCGCTTTCTCCAAAACCGCTTCCAGGTCCCCTTCTGGTTCTCCCCGAAGGAAATGGCAAAGGTTGAACATCACGCCCAGATTGGGATGGTCCACTTTCTCGATGAGAGCCATCGCTTGGGGCATCGTGGAAATGGCGAAGCCATGATGCGGGTAGAGGGCGACACGGATCTTGAGTTGCCTCGCCATCTCGGCTGTCTGACGGACCGCCTCCACGGTTTTCGGTGTCATCTTTCGCACGGTCAATTCAATCATGCCGTCGCGATCCGCCAGCGCCTTGACCACCTCCGCTTTGATGGGCTCATCGTCGACATTCAAGTAGATGCTCAAAACCTTGAGCTGCACCTTCTCGTAGGCAGCGACCGTCTCGGCCAGTTTCGCCCCTCCTCGAAATACCTGACTGACTCCGTCGTATCCAAGTTCCCGAAGAGTTTGAGCGTCCTTCGCGGCAGACCCAAATTGCACTCCGTTCTGAAATGCGTAGAAACGCGGTCGAAATGGTTCACCCTCCCGTGGCTGTGCCACAGCCTGTGAGTGGAGAGTCGTCAGTCCAAGCGTCAGGATTGGAGTCAGGAGCGATAACACCATCGACCGGTGGCACATGTTCTGTCTCGGAAATGGGGAGGAAGAATGATTCTGCGGATGCAAGCATGCTCGCTTGATTTGTTCGCGTTGACTTCTTGATTCACCACTGGAACCGGGCGTCATCACAGGGCCAGCAGATCACCCCTTCTGGGTCTTCGAAACCGAGGTTGTCGATGTCCCAGAAGAGCTCAGAGGGCAATTTCTTGCGGTGATATTTCCCTCGGGGGATCTCTGGATTGTAGCAAGGCTGCCCACAGTACGAGCATGGGACGAACAACGGTGCGTCTGTCCCCCAGAATGCCAACACCTCCTCGGCTTTCGCAATGGCTTGTGGGGAGATACGGAGTGCCTCAAGCCTCTGTCGATCTTGGAGGTTCATGGAACACTTCAACCCTCGAGTTGTGCTTCGACGAATTCCCTCAAGCAGGCTTGCCTTGGCTCGGTACGCCAGCGAATGATCGCAACAGCCATTTTGCCAGATCACGAGAACCAACGCGACGGCTCTCCGTTGGCGGCGTCCGCCAGTTAGCCTGGGATCACCGTTCCTCCGATTGGATCTCTGAAGAGGATCTTGGTGCATCGTTCCTATCAAGAGATCGCGAAAGCGGATTCGGCTCGACTCCGTTTATCCTCGTCGGAGGACTTCTGACAATGCGCGGCAAGCCTCCGTCGTAGGTCGATGAGAATGGGTGCTGGTTCGCCGGATCGGCTGGGATGGAAAACGGCCATCTGGGTGTCCGTTACCGCCTCCAGGGGATCCGTTTGCTCGCCGGCGACATGCTTGGCAAAATCGGTCCCTGCGAAGAATCGTGCTGCTCCTTCCAACTCTTCCTCGGAGAGCGACTGGGACTGCAGGACATCGACCAGTTCCTCAACCGATTCCTGAAGAAGCAAGTATTCAGGGGTTTGCTCGTAGGCAGGACAGCCCAACCACGGGCCGGCGCCACTTCCGAACCAAGCGAACAGTGCCAAGATTCGGTCTTGCTGGTCCGGATAGGCCTGAGCCGGCTCGCCACAGCACATACAGTCACCAGATGGGCCGTCGAGAATCGTCAGCGACTCGCTGAGTTCTCGGAGCCTTCTTGTGACCCATCGGCTTGCTCTGGCGACATGTACGCTGGAGTGCCCAGGATCGTCCCCTGCTGCGTTGATGTCGGACCAGTCTTTGAATCCGCGAACTCCGCCGCTGCTGCGCGTACCAAACCAAAATCCCGAACCTTCACGACATCTGGAACCGTTCCTCGCCAACAAACCATGATGTTGCTGGGCTTGATATCTCGATGCACCAAGCCGCATCCGTGAGCCTCCCTCAGAGCAGCACAACACTGCTTGAGAAGGTGAACTGCTCGAGCTGGAGGGAGTGGGCCATGCTCATCAACAAGGCGTTGCAGGTCCCAGCCAGGAAGGTACTCCATCACGTCATAGAACACCCCTTCTGGTGTGGTGCCGAAGTCGAAAACCTCCACGGTGTTCCAGTGGGTCAATCCAGCGGTCACCCGAACCTCCCTCTCAAACCGAGCCCGGACCTCAGGACTGTCGGCATGGGAAGGCCGCAACAGTTTGACAGCGCAGGGCCGACGAAGGAGTTGGTGCTCGGCAAGATACACTTCGCCCATACCACCTCGGCCGAGTTGCCTCCGGAGTTGGTACTGGCCGAGCCGCCGGTTGGCGAGCGCTTCTGTCCGAAAGGTGTCCAGCTTATGGGAGCTGTACACTGCCAGCACTCCTCCAACGACCATCCAAGTGAGGGTCTCCAAGCCGATTTGGGCGTGAAGGGGATCGGACAGGACCCCTGAGAGAGCCCCATCTGCCAATCCCAGGCACGTGAGGACCACCGGCACCAAGGCGAGCACGTCCAACACAATGATGCACCGTCGCCAGGTGTTCGGAAGAAAACTGCCGTAGCTGACCAGGAACACGAACAAGGTAATACCCAGGTGTTTGTAATCAGGATGGCTGCCTCCTGACTCTCAGAGGTACGGATCTGGCAGCTTTCTCCCCAAAGCCGGACGAGCCGAGATTCTCTCCGACCTCAGTCGGTCTTAGTTGGGAATTGGGACCGGTCCTTCATGCTTGAGAGATCGTTGATCCCGTGGATGTTGTACCCTGAACTCCGTAAGCGGCCGTTTTCGAAATGAAAGTACCATTCATGGTTGTTGTCACCGGGTTGCTCGTGATCGAAGCGGTAGACATACACATCATCTTCGAATAAGTCAGGCGGGCCCAAACATGCGAGAATAGTGTCTTTTGTCATCGCGCCGGATTCAATCTCGGACTCAATGGCAAGCGCCACCTCCTTGAACAGTGGTCCACGGCGATCATCGGATTCTCTCTCACGATAGGCCGTGACCAACTCAGCGATTCTGGGATTCATCACGGCGAGGACCTCGAGGAGTTGTTTGCAGCCAATGGTTGGGTTCGGAATTGGTGGGGACTGCTCCCAACTTGCCACCAAAGCTACGGATTAAGCCTCGGCCGATGATCGGCCTAACCGGTCACCCCGACTTGGCTTGCGGCTCTCCGAGTCGAATCGGCTGGTTGGCGGCGAGATTGGGAGGAACTTTTCGCTCTCTGAGGAGTCTCTTGTTCTCTCAGCCACAGAATCTCTAGTCGAGGACTCCACCGATGCGGACAATGCTCATTCTCGCGTTTGTGGGTATTTGCACGCCCCAGCTGTTCGGGAAGATTTCTGATCCTGCCCCGATTTCTGACGGCACGTTCGAGTTTCGCAGCCACGAGAATGTCGTTGAGGCCTGGGACAAGGGGGGAAAACTCGTTTGGCGGCAGGTTGTCTACAGCTCGATTGAGCCCAGTGAGTACAATCCGTCTCTGGAAAGAGACTTGCAGTGGAACATCATCTCATCCCTGAAAATCACTGGCAACACTCTGATCGTGAAAGATTCTCAAGGGAAAATTTACTTTCTGAAGACGGCTACTGGTCAGCAAGTCAAGCCGCCGCTGCGTCCACAGGCGGCCCAGGCGAGGCCGAGTTCTTGGCCGTTGGCTCTAAGTCTGGTCTGCGCTGTCCTGTTCACATTGGGAGTGGTTTGGATGGTCTGGCGGAGGGGTCCTCTCACCTCGGATCGCTGAGTTTGTTCGGGCTTACCTTGTTGACCCTGCAATCCTTGGTGGCCAGCACCGAACGCTTCGTCAGGATTGCTTCGGCCTACCTCGGTTTCGCCTCGGGTGGGCTCCGCCACTGGCTCGGCTGTTGCTGGCTGGGTCTGCGGGCTCGGTTCCTTGGCGAACTTACTCTTCTGCCTGAACAATACCCGTAAGCCCACCGCAGAAAGCCAATTAAAACAGGCAATTGCCCTGACGTTCGGAGGGCTTATGAGTTCAGAGTCCATCCACACGATGATGGAGTTCTACGTGAGACAGGATGGCTGGAGCACCGCAGATGTGCATGGGAAGGACGCGATGAGGGAAACTCCCGGTAGACGTGTGTGCAACAACTAGGTGGAGTTCAGAGGCGGGACGTCAGTGGATTTGGAGAAATGGGAATTGTTGTGGCAAGAACTGTTCAGTGCCCCCTCTAGGACTCGAACCTAGAACCCACGGATTAAGAGTCCGTTGCTCTGCCAATTGAGCTAAGAGGGCTGATGTCTATCGAGATCGCCTTGAGCTTGCTTCGGTCGTCCGAACTACAAGCTCAATCCAATTTTTTTATTGTTTTCACCTGGTGCCAGTTGGCAGCACATTCAGAGAAACAAAAGTACAGGTTATCGATGAAAACACCCATTCAGTATACCGCCAGCCGCCTTTCCTGCAAGTCGACCGACCCCACAATGGCCTCGCAAGCCCTTCAGCCGGACTGTTCTGACCATCCAATTGGGGAACGAATCCGCAACCCGAGTTGTTGATTCGAGCGTCCAGACGCCTTGACACAACCGAACAGTGGCAAAAAAGGCCTACCAGCAGGACGCAAACACTTGGAACTCGGTTCGGAGCAACTCCCAGAAAACCCGCGCAGCAAGCCCACGAAATCCAACCGCCGGTCACAACCACTGGGAAGGATCGCCGCACTCAGAAAGTCACGGCTCAAAAAGTCACGGCTCAGGAGGTTGGAACGCTTCTGTACCACTCTCATCGGGCCAGCAGGGGGTCTGTCTTGAGTGGACCAACCGACCTCTGTCGAAGTCTTGAGGGATCCCAGGTGGCCTCATCCGACTCTCCCCAACTCCTGACTCCCCAACCAGAACCGACCTTCGCGCAGGCAGACCTCTGCCACACAATGCTTCGCTGACGGCAAGTCCAAACCACTTTCCAGCCGCAACCAGGCGGCGCCGGAATGCCAAGAGCGGCCGAAGGTCCAAGAGGGATCGCCCTGTGTCCAACCATCCACGACACCGTCGTTTGTCCGCCAGTCAACATCTTGCCCAATACTTGGTCTACGTCGTTGTCCGCTGGGTGGTGTGCATCATGCAAATCCTCTCCCCACGTGGATGTCAGGCTCTGGCAAGAAGCCTGAGGTGGCTGGCTTTCGATACTCTGGGAATCCGTCGAAAATTGACCCTGGAAAACCTGCGGCACGCCTACCCCCAGTGGTCAGAAGCTCAACGTGTGCAGTTGGCCCGTCAGATGTGGGAACACCTGGTGTTGCTCGTCTGCGAGATCGCCCATCTGCCACTGAAAATCCATGAGACCAATTGGCGAAAACATGTCACCCTGGTCAACGAAAAAGCCCTCGTCCTGCGGCTGCTGGATCAACGCCCTGTGGTGCTCATCTCTGCACACTTCGGGAACTTTGAACTCTGCGGGTATCTCTTGGGCCTCTTCGGCTATCCCACCCAAAGCGTCGCCCGTCCGCTGGATAATGTCTACTTGCACCGATTTATCAACGAGTTTCGAGGCCGCACCGGACAAAGACTCATCCCGACCAAAGAAGGATTCGAGGATGTCATCGATGTGCTCAATCAAGGGGGAGCCCTGGGCCTGATCGCTGACCAATATGGTGGCCCCAAAGGTTGCCCGGTCACCTTCTTCGACCGGCCGGCACGTGCCCATAAAGGAATCGGACTGCTGGTGATGCAGCACCAGGCCCCCCTGGCCGTTGGCTACGCCGTCAGGACCGGAAAGATGCTGCAATACAAAATGGTCGTGCAGTCCGTGATCGACCCGGCTGACCAACCAGAAGAACTCGCCAATCTCAACGTCGCAACTCAATGGTACACCAGCGAAATCGAACGCTTCGTCCGGCTGTCCCCCGATCAATATTGGTGGTTGCACAACCGCTGGAAGCAACGCCAGCCCAAACGCCGAGGACGCCTCTCTCGCACCACCGCCCAGGATGAGGCCCCCCGAGCTGCCTGAAACCTCCGAGCTGCCTGGAACCTTCGGGCTGCCTGAAACCTTCGGGCTGCCTGAAACCTTCGGGCTGCCTGAAACCTCCGGGCTGCCTGAAACCTCCGGGCTGCCTGAAACCTCCGGGCTGCCTGAAACCTCCGGGCTGCCTGAAACCATTGAGCAGGTCGGTCCATCCTCAATCGGGACCCAACAACCTCATCATCCGAGCACCGGATGGAGCGGGATCACTTGGGCCCTTTTCTTGAAAGAATATTGCTAAGGACGCCGAGGCGAACCGGTGGAGCTACGCCGGAATCGCTCAGGCAGCCGATCGGAGGGATCTTCACGGAAGTCGCCAGTGCGGACGTCGTCTAACTTGACGGCGTTATCGGCTCGCCAGTAATAAATCTTGCGAGCGGCGAGTTGGCTGACCGGTGCCCCGGGGCGGCTTTGCCTCCAAAGCCGGGCGTCCAGTCGCTCATCGCCTTCCAGAATGATGAGATCTTTGTCCTGCGTATAACTGAGCCGTTGACCCCTGGCGGTAAACTGGTTGCCCTCGATCTGCACGTTATCGAGTGCTTCCAGTTCGATCTGACCGTCTCCCAGGGCGAATCCCCCGGTCAACTGGTCCGCCGGAGAACTGCCCGAATCGCTGGCCGGCCTGGTCTGGGGATCGCCCTGCGTACGACGGGGGAACTGTCGCAAAGCTAATTGATCGCACCGCATCCAGACCCCTTCGGGACCCAAACGATCAGGGTCCAACTCGTCCTCCCAATCGCCAACAGGGCCATAGGTGGTCTCCACCCGACGATAAAACCGCAGGTCCTTTTGGGTAAGATTCCCCCGAGCTTCCTGCTCAAACTGAACACGCAGGTAATACAGTTGCGACTGATCGCCTAAAGACCCAGCTGCTGAAGAACGGCCTCTTGAGGAGGATCGATTCCGGGGAGAATTCTGCTGGACCTGTTGACGTTGAGGGTCCTGAATTTTTCCACGGCGAACTTGGACCAACCATCCTGGCCCGGCGGCCTGAAGACGCCCGGTGGTTTGATTGATGACCAGGTTTCGAGCCGAAACACGCTCGACTGAGGCCAAGAGCCCCTGGCGAAGGGTCCGGCTCTCCAGATAGAAGCCGCCCTGGCAGGTGATCCGCTGCACCGCCGGAGCGTTGGCAGGACCTTCCGCGGGGCTCGTTTGACCAGTTCGGTCAGCTCGGCCAGCCGGACTGCTGGAGGAGGAAAGCGACTCGGGCCGGCTTAAGTCCAAGCGGTTGGTCAGTGCCACCTGCAATTCATTGGTGCGAACGACCCGCTGCTCCAACCGGCACTCAACGCCGGTGTTGAACTGCGCCTGTTGCCCGTCAAAGTTCATTCCCCCTTGCCAACGGACCTCCAGCGGTTGTGGTTGGAGATTCCGTCGACCATCCGGACCTTGAGAAACTAACAAGGTCAACAAACCTGGACCATCCACCCACATGCGGTTCTTCCCTTGGTCCAGTTTGATCGCATCACCCTCCAACGTCATCCCTTGCCCTTCGACCCGGGCCAGCTGATCGGCATTGCCAGCGACCCACGCCCGGCTCGTGCCCTCGGTGGGCCGATCGACTTGTAGGGTGTGCCCGACAAGGGTCATCGGCTGCCTCAGCACGCCTGCAGCCGGATCAGCAGGGGTGGTCTCGACAACTCGGACAGGCTGGGAACGACCGCCTTCGGCACGTAAGTGCGTTAAGTCGATGTTGTTGCCACGCAGACGTAACCTCGCGGAGACCTGATGCCCAACAACATGAAAACGGCGTGCGTTTTGGGAAGCCTGACCTGACGACACGCTCGGCTGATCTGACCCAAGCCGGCCAGAACCGGCTCCTGGCTGAAGATGAACAAGTTGCCCTGAGGTCGCTGGGCCGGAGGGACTCGGTGGGGAAGTCACACCGCGACCTTCGGCGATTGTCTGGTTGCTGGCTGAGAGGTGATTGAACCACAAATCCAGCCTTTGCAGCTCTCCGGTCAGCGGGCGGGAGGTGATCTTGACCTGGCCGACAGCTTCCAAGTTTCGAGGAACCATCGACATCCGTTGGGTTCCCAAGGGGCTGGCGGCCAGCTCACGCTGGCGGTCAAGTTCTGCCGGTGTGGCCTGGTTGTCTGTGTTGGAGCCCTTGGGGGTGTTCAGGTCGTCCAGCCAAACGCGGATCGCCTCAGCTTGGAGCTGCCCTTGACCAACACCGCTGACCCGAGCACCGCCTGTGAGGGAGACAAGCATCAACGGCCCATCGGGCCTGACGATCAGACGTTCTCCCCAGCTGATCCAAACTGTCTGACCCTGCTGTTGAGATCGCATCTGGCCAGGACCGGTGGTCACAGCCTGGCCCAACCGACCGGCCAGGTGATCGTAGCGAACGTGTGCCTCCGGAGCGCGAATCTCGTTGGTTCCCTGCGAGACCCTCACAAGAAGTGGGTCAAAAGGAACCTCGGTCTGGTCGGGCATCACGCTCTGCGTATTGCGATTTGCCTCAGGAAGCTGGCCGGCTCGCAGACTCAGCCAACCGGTCGTCTGGTCCCAACGCAACAACTGGCACTCCACCCGAAGCTGTTGTTCCGGCAAAGTCAGCAAGACCTTCTGGCCGCGAGCAAACAACTGCTCAAAGGCCACCGAAGACGCCAACCCGCTTGCCCCACCCGAGCGGCCCCCAAGTCTGCCCCCCCGGTCAGCCTGATTGCCAGAAAGTCGCTTGATTCTTGAGCCGCCTTGCCCAGAAGCGTTCGTGTCTGGGGTACCGGGCCGAGCGGCAATGGCCTGGCCAGGGGCATCCTGGGCACCGCCGATGGCGAAGCGGAGCTGAAGTTCGTCACATTGAAGTTGCTCCGGTTCGGTCGTGGGATTGACCCGCTGCACGACCACCGATTCACGAAATGTCGCCACCCCAGCACCTTCGCCGATTTCGTAGTGAAACGGACCGGCTGAAGTCACCACCACAGGAGGCTTAGGTGTTTGGGGAGCTAAAGGACGAAGGGCCGTCCGAGAAGTGGGGTGTGAATTCCCGGCGGCCACTTGCCGGGCTTTTTGTGGGGCTGGCGGAGAAGGCTCCATCAATCCGCTGTCAACGGCCAAGATCATCTGGACATCACGATCAAAGGTCACCGATCGAATGCCACGGTAACGAGGTTGCTGACCAGAGGCCAAGGTGTCATCGGCGGGAATCGATTGGATGGTCAACCCACGGCCTTGGCCCTGGTGCTTGCCGAACTCAAAGTAAACAGGTTGGTCGCTGCGGACTTGATCTTCGGTAACCTCCACATCGCTGGTGAAGATCGCTAAATCATCTTCAGGCCCGGGATGCTTCATCTGGCTGCGGATACTCACGCGGCCTTCAAGCTTTCCTCCCAAGAGACGCCCGATGCTCCCGGATTGCAGCTCCAAGGGTTTGCTGAAGCGAAGGATCGCTCCATCTTCGGCCTGAAGCACAACAGCTTGCTGCTGGCCGGCCCCGGGTTCATCACCCTCGGGGAGAAAGACCATCGAACAAGGCCAGAGCCGGACGGTTCCGTCGGGACGGTTCTCGTAGTTCTGCAAGACCAAGACCCCCTGAGGGGTATCGAGGATCTTCGAGGCTTCTTTGACCTCCCAGGCCTGCTCGGGAAACCACTTCCTCAACCGCTGCCGCAAGACCATCACCGGATCAGGCCCATGATCCAGCGGCCCCAGATTCGTCCGCCCCCAAGGAGCCGCTAACTGAGGTTCAATCGCCGGAACAGCCAGCAGATGATAGACCCAATACGTCGCCCACAGCACCGCGGCAGTCGCGCATGTGTAGACAAAGCGTGTCATGGGCCAAAGAGTCCAAATGCGATTGAGAGCGTGGCGCAAGTAGGGCAGAAGGGGCGCAGTAGACCTTTGGCGCCGACTAAGAGAGATGAGACCAAAAGTCCGTGGTTTCCAAGCCGCTACGGATCCCCTGAAAAGTCTTCGACGAAGCGGGGCGTTTCGTCCGGCAATCCGGGCTTGCGTTGGCCGCCCTTTGGTCGAAGACTTAGCTGAGGCTTAGTAACCTGCCATTGACTTATGTTACGACATGTCTCCAGCTCACAGTTCAGACTGTCACTGGAAATCTCACGAAAAAGCGTACTTGCTGAATAACTGATCATAGGATGCGGCAACCAGGTGAGACGGGTAAGCACAAAGCCACTGAACCAGTAAACCGCCAAATTGACTCGACAACCTCAGTTGACCAGCCAAACGAAAACCCTGTGGCTTGCCCAGATCTTGGCGGAGGTCTCAGTTTGGCAAGAAAGGTTCCACGATGAGATTCTGAAAACTGAAGTGGCTGCCCAAGGGACGACGACTGCTCAAGAGAAGACGACTATTCAAGGGAAGACGATGACTCGGCTGAAGGAGATGGTTCGGTCGGATTGAGGAGTTTGGAAGCGGACGTCGACTCTGTGGTTGAGTCAAACTGGGAGAGCAGGCCCGCCCAACGCCCCTGAGCTGTGAGGATCAGCTCGACAACCTCTCGGACTGCTGCTTGTCCGCCCACAGCGACGGTAACGTAATCGGCTGCTGTCCGCACTTCGACGGGTGCGTCGGCGACGGTGATCCCCAAACCAGCCAACTGAATGGCTCCCAGATCAGGCAGATCGTCGCCGATGTAGGCCAGCTGAGCTGGAGAAAGCCGGAGTTCCTCCAAAATGCGGCCAATCAGTTCAGCTTTGTCGGAGACTCCCTGCCAAACAGGTTCAATCCCCAGTTCCGCAGCCCTGTGATCGACCGCCGGGGTCCGTCGTCCTGAGACGATCCCCACTTGGCCCCCTGCTTCTTTCCACAACTTGACAGCCAGACCATCTCGGACATGAAACCTCTTCAACTCCCGACCGTCATCATCAATATAGAGAGAACCATCTGTCAAAACTCCGTCAACATCCAGCAGTAACAACCGGATGGACTGACAACGGTCTCGCAGTACCAGCGAGATGCGTTTCTTGCTCATAATTGGCGACGGCTGAAACGTTGGGGGATTTCTCACAGCAGACTCATCGACCTGAGCCAAACTCCGCTGCGGCAGCAAACTTCGCTGCAACAGCAAAGGCCACTTAGGCTCCCCGGCCAGGTACCGCAGCATATTCCACCAGGTCGGTGACATCTAACAGACCTGCAGGCCGCCCATCCTGATCGACCACCGGAAGCTCACTGAGCTTACGGGAACTCAGCAGTTCTACGGCATCTGCCAGGGAGCTACCTTGCTGGACGGTCACCGGATGCTGGGTCATCACCTGGGCAATCGGCCCATCCAAGGCCTGATCCTGCCGGCATTCCAGCAGACGGGCGAGGTCGCTATCTGTAAAGAGCCCGACCAATTGGCCGCTCTCGTCGTGCAGAAGAATGGCACCGCTGCGGCGGCCTGGGCGGCTGCAGTCGATGAAAACCTGGCGGACTGTTGTTTGGGCTGGAGCCAGCCGGCATTGATCCAAATGCCGCATCTGGTCATCAACGATCGCCAGCCGCCGACCAAGGCTGCCTCCTGGATGGAAGGCGGCAAAATCGGCTCGGCCAAACCCTCGCTGCTCGCTGGCGACAAGCGCCAGGGCGTCGCCCAAAGCGAGCATGGCGGTGGTACTGGTTGTCGGGGCCAGCCCCAATGCCCCCGCCTCAACCATTTTCCCAAGAGGCAGCTTCACGGTGGCTGCCTGTGCCAAGGTGCTGTCCTCCCGGCAAGTGACCGCCACAACAGGAACATCCCACTGCAGGACCGGCGGCAACAGCCGAACGACCTCGGCGGTTTCCCCCGAAGCTGAGAAAACCAACAAACAATCGGAGGGGCTCACTCGTCCGAGGTCCCCATGCACTGCCTCGGCCGGGTGCAAGAAATGGCTCCGCGTTCCCGTGCTGGCCAACGTCGCAGCAACCTTTTGGCCGATCAGCCCCGCTTTGCCGATACCCGTGACGATGACACAGCCGCAACAGCCGACCAACAACTCAACAGCCTCAGAAAAGGCCGTCGGCAACGTTTTGGCCAGCCGCACCACCGCCTCACCTTCGGTGCGAATGATCTCCCGCGCCCGTCGGAGTTGCTCAAAGGCACTTAATCCTCCAACTCGTGATCGAGCCTCGCTGCTCATGGCGTCCCTCGGCTTCCCGATTGATGCCCTATCGACATGACCCGCCCCAAAACCTCTCGATGCTGGTCATCGACACTCCATCGCCCAGACCGAGTCGCCCGCTGAGAAGCCGACAACCTGATCATGGAGGCCTGCTGGTAGACCTTGGGGGGGCGGCTAGGCACCTGCCAGACCAGAACAGCCCGGACTGTGACAGAACCGCCTGCCAAGGTCCAGATCAGTTCCCCGGCCCCGGAACTCCCAAACTCCAGAACTCCCAAACTCCGGAACTCCCAAACTCCGGAACTCCTTTGCAGAGTCGGAGTCCTGAGGACACGAGATCCCAGCAAGCCGAGCCCGCCAAGATTCTCGCCCGCTCAGAGCGTTGCTGGTTCACTCTTTTGCGGACTTGGCAGACGAGGCTTTGGCAGCCAAGGAATTCACATACTCCTCAATCCAGCAATAGCCACTGGGGGCCAGGCGGATGGCATCACCGTTGAGTTGGCCGTTGAGTTGGTGCAGCCGTTCCCAGGAGTCGGGGATCCCATCTTGGTCGCTGTCGACGGGCGCTTGGCCTGATCTGACCTCGGGCCAACCGCCCACCGCTGCTTGGGAATTGATCACTTGTCCTTGTCCAGTTCTGACTTGTTGGACGATCCGGCGGTCCACGGCATCGCGACGAGGGACAGTTGCACCTGCTCCTCTCAGCACTCTCTGGAAGACCTTTGGGGCAGGCGGCGACGAAATCGTCGGGGCTGCGAAGGGTTTGTCCAGTTGGACCGCCTGATGGGAATTGGCAATCAGCCGCCAAGGATCGTTTGCCAGAGGTTTCGCTGAGCCGCCGTGTGAGCCGCCAGGATCGTCAGCCGGGGGATGAAAGCCTTCCAAGACGTTGTCAGCGACGTACAACCGAGTGGCTTTTCCGCCGACGGAAAAGGCAGAACGTCGACGTTTGGTTGATGGGCCAGGTTTAAGGTAGTTCCCGACATAGTTCATCGTCACCTTGTCGGCAGCTGAATACCCGGCTGGGGCGATCCAGTCATAAATGACGTTGTTGCGAAAGTCGAGGTGAAGGCCTCGGGGCTTGCCATAAGTTCCCGGTCGCGGACAACGAGTCTTATGATGAGCGTAGAGGTTATGGTGGAAGGTGATATCACCATCAGCCCGGATGAGCGAGCCGTAGCCGTGCTGTCCCTTACGATGCACGCTCTGGTTGAGGCTCTCGGTGATCAAACACCATCCCACTGTAACGTTGGTACAACCTTCACCAGTCACACTCAACGTCTCGTCAGTCGACCAGCTGGCCGAACAGTGGTCGATGATCACATTCTGGGAGGAAGAGACCCCGATTGCGTCCAGCTCCCGTCCCGATGAATCACCAGGGCGCACGCGAAGATGCCGGATGATCACATCATGCGTGTTTCGCACATACAGTCCGTAATTCTTCAGACAGATGCCATCGCCTGGTGCCGTCTGCCCGGCGATGGTGAGAAATGGCTCTGTCACTTGCAATGGAGCTTTGAGCTCAATGATTCCACCGACTCGAAAGACGACGATCCGCGGTCCCTCAGTCTGGCAGGCGAGACGAAAACTGCCGGGGATGGGCTTTTCGCGGCCCGGATGATAATCCCGTGTATTGGTGACAAAAAGCGTCTTCCCGCCGCGGCCTCCTTGGGCGAACCTGCCAAATCCCTCTGCACCAGGAAAAGCGACCAGCCGATCCTCGGCACCAGCAACCGGCACCGCTAACAGCAACCAAGCAAGTATGTTGAGGGTGTTCATGTTGAGAGACTCAGTCGGTGCAATGATCAGGCCGAGCGTTGTCTGAATCCAGACTGGTCGTTCCGGGAGCTCGCGTGGTTTAACCGAGCAAGAGTTTTCCGAGGGGAGCAGTAGCCGTCAAGCTTCAGGAAAATGCTACTACTGATTCCCTGAAAAGTCTTCGACGAAGCAGGGCGTTTCGTTCGGCAATCCGGGCTTCCGGTGGTGCCTCAGGCTGCCCCCTCTTAGGTATCACAGACAAGGGCAGACGGTCGCCCTGGGTCGGAAACTTCTCCGAAGGTCAGTAGGAAGTCTTATAAGGTGACCTCGCTCGGCGATCGGTCTGGGTTTCAGCCAAGCCGCCTCGACCGAGACAACACTTCACCCAACCGCAGTGATGATCCCCAACAACCCTAAGGCCAGCAAGGAGGGCTCTGGAAGCCCAGAACTCTCGCGGCAGAGGGAAGTGGTCTTGTCCGGCGGTCCCTGTTGGATCTCCCGCGAGATCCTGAAGCCCTGAGGAAAAGCCCAACCTGCAAAACGCCCGGGGCAGAAAATCCCGCATCGCCGCTGCCCAAGTGCGAAACTCCGTGAATCGATCCAGACAATCCTTCACAATGGATCACTTCGGGAGTTCGCGAATCGCGACCGGTTCTCGAGAATCGCTCCGCTTCAGCCTCCGAACCGGCACTCATCTGACAGCGATCACTTGTAAAAAATTCTCTGAGACGGTCCTCGAACTGGGATCTCTGATGGCGACTTTCTCTGGGCAGCGACTGACCCGCCGGCCTTTCCTCGGACGGCTCTTCGGCCTGGTCATTCTCCTTCTCGTGTTGCCGAGCTGGTCATCGGCAGCGGCACAGCAGGAGTTTCCAAGGACGATTGCTCCGTTTCTCAAAAAACACTGTTATGCCTGCCACGGCCCCCAGAAGCAGGAGGCCAACCTTCGCTACGACCAGTTGGACGGTTTTCAGATTGCCAACCGGCACCTGTGGACGATGGTTCACCAGCGACTCTCCGCTGGGGAGATGCCCCCGGAGGATCGTCCGCAGCCGGGTAGCCAAGAGAAAAAGGCTGTTCTTGGGTGGATTGAGCAGCAGCAACGCGCTCTGGGCGCCGGCAGCACGCGGCGGCTCAACCGACGTGAGCTCTCCGCGGCCCTCCAGGATCTGACTGGCCTCTCCGTGGATTATGCCGATTCGCTGCCTGGCGACGGCAAATTAGCTGGCTTCGATACCGGCGCGGACGCCCTGCAAGATGCCGCCTCTTCGGTGGCTCAGATCATGCGTGTCACCCGGCGTGCGGTCGATGGGATTCGCTTTCTCGAGCCGCCACCTGGCGAGGTCTTCACAGCAACCCTCAGTGAGGCGACGGACACACGCAAGGCATTTGACGCCTGGAAGAAGGCCGGGGCTTACGCCAAACCACGTGGCCATCTGGAGAAAGGAGTGGGGCTGTACCTGGAACCCAAATGGGTTGGAGACCGAGGAGGATTGGAGTTCAACGTGCCTCCGCCGCCGAACCGAAAAGGGGTCCTTCGGCTCAAGCTCGTTGTCTCAGCGAAAAAATTCTTTCCCGGCCTGCCCAACCCGCGTTTGTGGGTGACCATCGGTGGCAAGACCATCGACTACGCCGAGATCACCGGCACGACCAAGGACCCTGAGCAGCTCATTTACGAAGTCCAAGTCGATGACCTGGCGGTCGAACCACGCGGCCTGGGCGTGAGGCTGACCAACAGAGTCGAGCTCCCTTATGCCGTTGAGGGCTTTGCCAACGAGGATAAGAGCAAACCCGAAGACAAAATCCCGGGTGGCGTTGGATTGTTCCGTCCGGTGTACAACCGGAAGTCGCCCCCGGAGGAACAGCCCGTTCCCTTTGTGATCTTACACTCCTTGAAGATCCAGCCTCACTATGTTGCCCCCTGGCCACCGGGCAATTGGCACATCGATCTCCGTCCCATCCAGAACGACCAGGCCAGCGCTTCGAGGCTGCTTGATGTATGGATCCGCAAGGCTTGGCGGAGGCCCGTGGAGGAGTCCGAGCAAAAGCGGTTTTTGGCGCTTTATGAGAAGCTACTCGGGCAGAACTTGTCTTTTGACGAGGCCTTACGAGCCACCTTTCATTCGGTGTTACTCAGTGCCTCTTTCCGTTACTTGGCTGCGCCAGCGGACCCCGATCCAGTACGGGCGCAATATGCGATTGCCTCGCGGCTGAGTTTTTTGCTTGTGGGCAGCCCACCGGATCAGCAGCTTCTCGCGTTGGCCGCCGCCGGCAAACTTCGAGAGTCAGCTGTCCTGAGTGCCCAAGTGGATCGGCTGTTGGACGATCCCCAGAGCGATGCGTTCCTCAGGCCGTTTGTTGTGCAGTGGTTGGAAATCGGACAGCCCATCACCATCACGATGAGTCATATCAAGAAACAGGATTTTCGCTTCGGGCGTTATCTCAAAGAATCGATGCGTGAGGAAACAACCGCTTATATTAAACAACTCTTTGCCGAGAATCGGCCTGCCAGGGAATTGATCGATAGCAACTGGACGATGATGAACGACATCCTCGCCATGCACTACGGTTATGAAGGAATTGAAGGAGGGCAGCTGCGGAAGGTCGTCCTTCGCCAGAACGATCCTCGAGGTGGGGGGATCCTTGGACATGCTGGCATCCAATCGATGCTCTGCTGGATGGGCGACAACTGGGTGATCTACCGAGGGGCTTGGACACTTCGCCATATTCTGGATGATCCTCCCCCGCCTCCTCCTCTGGAGGTCCCCGAGCTTGATCCTTCCGCCGGCAATAATCGAGGAAAGACATTCAAGGAGTTATTGCAGCAGCATCAGGAGAATGCCAAATGTGCCGTCTGCCACAAGAGCATGGACCCACTGGGTTTCGCCTTCCAGAACTTTGACCTCAGCGGCCGCTGGCGAGATGTGGAGTACGAACGTTACACCCGGAATGAATTGGATGGTAAGATCGAGTGGTCTGGGGTGGGCGAAACCCGTCCGGTTGATACCACCGGGGCACTCCCTCGGGGGGAAGAGTTTCGCACTTATGCGGAGTTTAAGCAGCTCGTCGTCAAGCACTACATCAAAGATCTCGTTCGCGGCTTGATGAAGAATTTGTTCGTCTACGCCACTGGAGGCAAGCCAGACGTGGATGATTTGGCGGAGATCGAACAAATCCTCAAAAGCCAAGAGCCTCGGGGTTACCCCCTTCGCGAGTTGCTCCAAGGAGTTGTCCGCAGCAAAGCCTTTTTGGGTCACGATTTGAGGCTCAGTACGCGGCTCAGGTCTGGCGACTGACTGAAGAAAGCGGTTGATTTCGGCAAGCAGCCACCGCTGCTCCTGGCGCTTGTTGGTCAGGAGCAAATACGAACCGCCTGCGTACAAGATCTCCACGGTGTGAGGACCAGATGGTCTGGCAGGCTGCACTCGCTCAAACTCCACCCGTCCCTCATTGGAAAATCCCAACAAGCCACATTGCATCCTCAGTCCCTCCTTGTTGAGGCGCACGGCTTTGACCCCCAAAGTCTTTCACAGGATCCCACTAGCCATAGAAACCAATTAAATATCCTAGCGCCACTAACCAGACCCGAGACTGAGTTCCCCGGACATTGACTGCTGGAATTCAAGTAGCGATAGCCGCCAGCACAAAAGCAGTCAGCGTCAAGAGCATCAGCAAGCCGTTTTCAACATTGATCCCCTGGACAGGTCTGTGAACGACCAGTTCACCATCGGTGCGATGGATGCTTGCAGCGACGTTTTTCGACCGTTGCACAGGTTCTTCCCGATCTTGTTGGGGACTTTCTTGGGAAGCTTCGCCGACGAAGTCAGAAAGAGCAAAGACTTCTTGGCAGCCTGCACATCTCCCCCAGCCGCTCCGAAGACAAATATCTGCACTGGGGATTAGCTGACCGCACAGCGGACAACAGAACCCAACGCTGGCAAGGCTGAGACCAGCATCTGCGAGGGGGAAGGTCGTTCGACAGCCTCGACAGTTTCCCCAACCACTCTCCAAATTGATCTCTGTCACAGAGACCTGCTGATCGCAGCCGGGGGAATGCGCTTTCCTGCTGGCAACACTCCCAACAGTGAGAATTCTGGTTTTCCAGGGGACCTGCTCGCGTTGTGTTGGTTGAACCAGCATGAACCATGCCAAAGGGCATACCAACAAGCAACCTGCTTTGGGGGGTATTTGCCGTATCTTGCGAGGTTCCTTGCTCATTCCACCCTTTATTAGGGCAAACAAAATCCCCCAAAAACCCACAAAGCTCCCTCAAAATTCACACAATCCCCCCACCTTATTCATCGTCAGTTGCTACAGTCTGAGTCTACTAAGTTGCGTTGTGATCGAGGGTCTCTTGAACAGGCATTCTCGGATCACCCTTTCCTGTCTGTTGATCGCTTCACTTTGTTGATCGTTTCGATCCGTTGACCGCCTCGGTGGCAAGCACACCTCCAGCCATCCCTTGATTCCCTAAAACTTCTTACCCCAAACGTATCCCCAAATCCCTTCCGAAGGAGCCGTGACGATGAGGATCCTCAATCTAGCAGCGAAGACAGCCAAGCGGCTGGGCATGGTTGCATTGACCAGCGTGGCTTTGGCGACAGGCTCAGCATCGGCTGCCGATCTGAATACGAACTTGGTTGTCAATGGGAGCTTTGAGAACGTTGACCCCGCTGTTGGCGGACCGTTCGGCTCCCTTCGGATCCTTGACTGGCAGGATTCGGGCCTCAACGGCACAGACGACAACTTCGCCTACACCTACTCGCAGAACTATGCGGGCACTCCTGCCCCGACGGGCGCTGGCGATCGCTTCTACTCCGGCGGTTTTTCGGTTGGTCCTGAGGACAACGCACGAATCCAGCAAGACATCGACCTTTCCACAGGGGATACCGCGGCGCTGATTGGCAACGGGGCGACCTTCGAGCTGGGCGCATTCTTCAGCGCTTACAGGACTCAGACCGAGCTCTCCAACGTCCGCGTCCGTTTCTTGGACGACGCTGGCATGGAAACGGGCCTCTCCAGTGCCATCGGCGCTCGTGGCGAGACCTCCGGCAACGGCAGCCCCGCCTGGCTTGAGGATACCACCGTCGGTGTCATCCCCACTGGCACGACAACGGCCCGCGTGGAGATTTTTGCTGCAGAGGCCGGCAACAACAACTACGACGGCTACGTGGACCTTGTCAGCTTCCAGAGTGCTTTTGGCTTTGAGGTTGGTGGCGACAACACCATTGGCACCGATATCCTCACCGGCAGTGAGGAAAAAACACCAACGGTTGTTCAAGACAACGCTGTGCTCTTTGAATTGCGTGCTAAAAATGGTGGCAACCAAGGAGATGCCGAGCGATTCACCATCGGCAACCCCGACACCGATCCCAACGTCCTGATCGACACAACCACCGCCCTGGGAAGTCTCAACGGTGGTCCGGACGTCTACGGCGAAGGCTGGACCACCGGTCCCGAGCCAGCTGGCACCCGTGGCCATATCAACGATGGCACCGCCGGCTCCAGCCAAATGGATGACATTGTCGCCAACTACACCTTCCAGATTTACGACAACGATGGTTTCTTCGGGTTCACCGAGGACATCGACGACCGCGTCAACATCACCGTCAATGGCGACAACTTCCACACCGATACCGACTTTGGCACACGAACCAATCCGGTGTGGACCGACAACGACGGCCAAGGTGGCGGTTGGTACACCGTGGAAGTTCACTTGGCGGAAGACGGTGGCGGTGCTGGCCAAGTGACTGAGCCGGGTTTTGCCTTTAACGCGATCTCACCCGATGCGTTCTTTGTCATCGATGGCGAGAACTGGCAAGGCGATATCGACCCGGTCACCGGTGTCGGCCTGCGTGCTGTCTCCTTCGCGGGTTCCGAACTGATCGCCCAGCTCGATCCGGCTCCTTGGATCTTTGAGCTGGATGGGACTGACGTCGACGTGCTCTCGGTGGCCAACTCGGACCCAGACATCTTTAACACCGTCTTGGACCTCAACGACGGGACCATCATCTTCGAGGTGGCCTCTCTGCCCACTGTTGGCGAATACCAAGTCCTTGAGGCAGACAGCTTCACCGGATCCCTCAGCGACATTGTTCTGCCAGAGGGTTTTGAAGATCGCATCGACACCTCACGGCTGGCCTCCGAAGGCGTGATTGTGGTCCTGGAAGATCCCAACGGCGGGGGCGGCTTCGTGATCCCCGAGCCAACAGCCTGGGTGGTGGTTGCCGGCTTGGGCGGCTGTGGACTTCTGCGACGCCGACGCCGAAGCTGATCAGCCTCCCGGTCCTTTCTTGAGGACAGGCTTGAGTTCACCTGCCAGTCCCAGTAGAAATCACACTCCGAAGAAACCAAGGACGTCGGGCGGGTCTGTGGCCCGTCCGACGATTTTCATGATCGTCTACGGCCTTCCTGCCAAACTCGCCCGCCTCACTCCGCTTGCTGATCGTCTCGTGATCACCATGAAACCCAATCTCCTCAACATGGTCTGTGTGGCTCTGTTGTTGTGGATTGTTGGCTGCTCCTCAACCTCCCCAGGCCCTCATGAGCCTCAGCCGGCAACAGATCAGCAAGCCGAAGCCAAACAACCAGAAGGTCAACAGCCTTCAGTTGCCACTCCCCCAAGAATCGAAAAGAAAGCTCCCAAGCCTCCTCCCTCGGACCCGGTGAACTCCTCGGCACGTGAGACCCCAAAGCAGGAGACTCCACCGGATGCGACCTTGCCCGAGGGGACCGCAGCCGGCTTGGCAGACGACTCGATCAAAGCTCGAGAGTTACCTCTGGCGTTTTCCATCTCCACAGCAGCACAGCAGGATCAACAGCAGGAACTCGCTGCTGCTTACGATCCGCGTCGCGATGGCTGGGAGAGTGAGGCCTTCCACGAAGAGGCCAATAAAATCCTGAAGAGATTGGCTCAACATCTTTCCGCTGGCTCCCTGGATCAGCAGACTGCAGAAAAACTGCTCGATTCTCAGATCCACACCAGCACGCTCCGGCCTTCGCTGGTGACCGTCTTTGAGGACCCCAGCTTTCAGGTACGTCGCCCTCAAGAATCACGCTTTGCCAACGAACATCGCCGCTGGCCTGCTGTGGCTGTGGCCCTCGCTCAGCTGAGATCCCCCTGGGGAGAATCTGCCTCCCAAGAATCTGCCTCCCAAGAACCTGCCTCCCAAGAATCTGCCTCAGGGCCGAGAATCGCCTTCAAACAGTTCCGGATTGATTTTGAGAACGAGGTCCCCACCAGCACCGTCTTCTACACCGCAGTTGGGCAGACCTCAGACGGGCGGCTGCAACAAAACGCGACCTGGAAATGCCTTTGGGCCACTGGGGAACCGACGATCCCAGCCAGCGAACTCCCCCCTGGTGTGATTCCCCGCGGGAAGATTGAGCCAGGAGTGATCCGCCTGAAGGCGATTGAGCTGATTGCGTATGAGGAGATCCTCCTGCGGAGCGAATCTCCGCTGTTGGTCGATTGCACCACAGCCGCCTTAGGTGGCAATGAGTGTTTTGCCGCTCAATTGCGATATGGGGCCAATCATTGGCTGGAGCGAATTCCCCTCTATTCTCAAGATGCCCTGCAAGGAGTGACCGTCGGCGACCTCAACAACGACGGACTGGAGGATCTCTACCTGCCTCAAGGCTTGGGCTTGCCCAATCGTTTGTTTCTTCTGCAACCTGATGGGACATTTCTGGAAAAAGCTCGGCAATATCACGTCGACTTCTTAGATGAGACCCGCTCAGCCTTATTCGTTGATCTCGACAACGATGGTGATCAAGACCTGGTTGTTGTGACCGAACAACTCTTGGTGGTTTTGGAAAATACTGGCCCGGAACACACTGGCCCGGAACACACTGGCCCGGAAAACACTGACTCGGAGACCAAGCCCGACGAGAAGCTTGTCGAGCGGTTTCGCCTTCCGGTGGTTGATGCCATGTCCGTTGCAGCAGGCGACGTTGACGGCGACGGGCTGCTGGACCTGTATGTCTGCGGCTACACCAACGCGTTGCACGAAATTGGGGTGGTCGCCAATCCGGTGCCCTATCACGACGCCAAAAACGGTGCCGCCAATTTGATGCTCCGCAACGAGGGACAGCTGCAATTCCTCAATGTCACCAAGGCCTGGAATCTGAGCGAGAACAACACACGGTTTACCTTTGCTTGTGCCTTTGAAGATTATGATCGGGATGGGGATCTGGATCTGTATGTCGTGAATGACTTTGGCCGAAATAATCTTTACACCAATGTGGCAAAACGTGGGCACTCTCCACAATTTGTGGATTTGGCCGCCAAGCAAGGCGTTGAGGATTGTTCTTTTGGGATGTCCGCTGCCTGGGGCGATGCCAATCGCGACGGTCGGATGGACCTCTATGTGAGCAATATGTTCTCCGCGGCTGGGAACAGGGTCACCTACCAGCGACACTTTATGGACGGAAGCTCACAAGAAAAACTTGATAGTGTTCGCTATCTGGCCCGAGGAAACTCGCTGTTTCTCAACCAAGGTGACGGCTTCCTCGATGATAGCCCCGCCGCTGGAGTCCAAAACGCCCAGTGGTCTTGGGCCTCGAAGTTTTGTGATCTCAACAATGATGGTTGGGCCGACGTCTTGGCGGCCAACGGTTATCTCACCGGACCGGAAGTCGGCGACTTGTGAAGTTTCTGGTGGCGGCAAGTTGTGCCGCAAGGACCGACTTCACTGGACGCCCCGGCAGGCACAGAGGGGTTCCGAACTGCCGTCCGCCAGCTCAAGGAGATGATGCGCTCGGGTGTGCCACTGAGCGGCAGTGAACGCAACGTCTGCTTTTTGAATCTCCGCTCAGCTCGCTCGTCTGCGACTGGCCCTCACTTTGCGGTGACCTCCGGTGTCTGCGGCTTTGACTTTCTCGACGACGGACGCGGTGTGGCCAACCTGGACTTCGATTTCGACGGCGACCAGGATCTGTGGCTTTCCAACCGGTCAGGCCCACAGGTCAGGCTGCTGCGAAACGATCTGCCCGCAGGACGTCACTTCCTGGCCCTCAAACTCCAGGGGGTCAGCTGCAACCGCGATGCCATCGGCGCTCGCGTGGAGTTGGTCCTGTCTGGGCAACCACCGCTGGTGCGGTCGTTGCGAGCCGGCGAAGGGTTTCTCAGCCAATCCACCAAATGGCTGCATTTTGGTCTGGGCGAAACTACAGCAGTCCAGCGTTTGATCGTCCACTGGCCTGGCGGCAAAACACAGACGTTCAACTCCCCTGAGGTTGACCGCTTCTATCAGCTGACCGAGGGCGAAACGCTTTCAGCCTATCAGCCACCGATCGGCAAGTTTGCCCTGTCCCCCTCGGCCAACGCCCCTCCTGGGGTCGTCTCCTCGGCAGCGGTCTTTCTGTCAGAGCGGCTGCCGTTGTTGAAACTGCCCTACCAAACTTGGGAAGGCCAACGGAGACATGTCGCTGCAGACGACAAGCCACTGCTGTTGATCCTGTGGACCAGCGCCTGTCCAGCCTGTCTGCATGAGTTGAAAACCATCAGCCGCCACGCAGAGCAACTCAAAGCCCTAGGGGTCGATGTCTTGGCCCTGACCATCGATGGAGTCGGCCAGTCTCCCGGCGAACTGACTGATGCCAAGCAACTGATGGAGAAAATCAACTTTCCGTTTGCTGCCGGGCAAGCAACCCAAGAGTTGTTTGAGAAACTCAGCATGCTGCATCAGCAGTTCCTTTATCGCCCTTTGAGTTTGCCGGTTCCCTTCGGAGTGTTGATCGATCGCAACAACGCCTTGGTGGCCGAGTATCGCGGCGTGGTCCGCCTCAACCAGCTTGCCAAAGACCTGCAGCTGTTGGCCTCACTCGATCAGAGATCACCAGACAGCCTATCACCAGACAGCCTATCACCAGAAAAGAGTTCACCAGAGACAGGCTCAGCAGTTGATGCTCCTGCGGGTTACTACGGTCCGTTTGCGGGACGGCGGCTGAAGCAACCCGTCGGCGTGGATTACACCAGCTTTCTGGCAGCGATTGTGGCCCGTGGTTGGCTTGACGACGCCGATGAGTACTTCCGCAAGCATTCCCATAGGATCCCCAAGGACGATCGCAGCGGAATTCAACATCACATCGGCAGTCAGTTGCTCGCCCAAGGAGACACTCAACAAGCGGCTGACCACTTTGACGAGGTGATCCAACGAACTCCAACTTACGCACGTGCTTGGAGCAACAAGGGGGTCGTCGCCCATATGCAGCGTGACTTGGCAACCGCCGAGCGGTGTTACCGCAAAGCGATGGAACTGGACCAGGACTACATAGCGCCGCGAGAAAACTTGGGGCGGCTGCTGTTGAAGCAAGACCGCTCCGCTGAAGCCATTGAACCTCTGCAAGAAGCAATTGCCCTGGCCCCAAAGAACCCCGAGTTGCATTTCAATCTGGCCAGTGCCTTGGCTGCCCAGCGAAAACTCGCAGAGGCCAAGGATGCCTTCGGCCAAGTGCTGCGGTTGGTCCCCGGGCATCGACGAGCGTTGATCTCACAAGCCAAAGTGCTCTTTCTCTTAAAAGAGTATCAGCAAGCCGAGCAACTGGTCCGAACCATCCTGCTGCGGGCAGACCTGTCCGACAGGCAACGTGGCCAGATGCTGCAACTGCTGCGTGCGGTTCAGGCTCGTCGGTCGCCAACCAACACTCCAACGAGCAACCTGCCAGTCCAACAGTGAGCCTCTCAATCCTCTGGCTCACAAGCATTTTCTTCCCTCCTTGATCGAACGCACCGCTCTCCCTGTTGGAGCCCAACGAAACGGGGACGATTGGACTCGCTGCGTCTTCCGCTGCCAAAGCCAGAGAGGCCAAAAGCAGCAAACCCTCCCTGATTCCGTGACGATTCACTCGATCTTCGTAACCGAGCTCAACCTCGGGGGCAACTCAGAGGGAAATCGTCTGCGGAGACTTCAGACATTCCTGCACACCTGCCGGTTACAATTGGCTGGCAAACCCACGCGCCGGCAGTCCCTCGCTGCTGCACCCTCGAGACACTGCAGGAACACTTCGACATCAAGGATCACCCGATGAGCAAGAACACCCTGCTTTCCCGGCGAACAGTCCTCCGCGGCCTGGGCGCGAGCATCGCCCTACCCTACCTGGAGATCATGGGCAGCAAGACCTACGCGGCCAACGCTGGGCAACAAGAACCTTCTCGTCTGGCCTGTTTTTACATCCCAGGCGGAATCTGTCGCCATACCTGGTTTCCCAAGGATACTGGGAGAGATTACAGGCTGGCTGCCGCCCATCGGCCGTTGACTCACCATCGGGAGAATTTCTCGGTGCTGACCAATTTGTTGCACATCGAAGGACGCATCAGCGGTCACGTCCATCCGTACAACTGGCTCACCGGGCACAACATCAACCTGACACCTGGTGCCCTGACGAACACCATTTCGATGGACCAGGTGGCAGCTCGCTTCGTTGGGCCGACTTATCTGCCTTCCCTGGTCTTATCTTGGCAAGACGGGATCGGAACTCGGACGCTCTCACGCAATGCCCTGGGCGTAGACATTCCTGCGGTGGCCAACTATCGGACTGTCTTTGAGCGGCTGTTCCCGCCGGCCGATCAGACGCAGCTCCAAGAGGCTCAAGCTCGCCTGGCCCTCAACCGCAGCGTTTTGGATACCGCCCTGGGCGAGGTTCAGGACGTCCGGCGGAAGCTGGGCCGCATCGATCAACAGCGGCTGGATCAGTATCTGGAATCCGTCCGCGATGTGGAAAAGCGGCTGGATGAACGCGAGGAGATGCTCAAGCGGGGTCGTCCGGAGTTCGACGAGCAAAGTGTCAGACTCAACCCCCAGGGCAAACACAGCATGCAGGAACACATCGAACTGATGATGGACCTGATTGCCTTGGCCTTCCAAACCGACATGACCCGCGTGGTCACCCATTGCCTCGGTGGCGAAGGTGGGCCCAACTACCAAGAGTACAAAGACTGGGCGAAGAAAGCCGGGGGCCGAACCCGAGGCGCCCATGACTTCCACCACAAAGGTTCCCAAGCACATAGCTTGGAAAACCCCGACGCCAAAGTGCTCAGTTATCGCGACGAGATGTTCTGCAGGTCTTTCGCTCGGCTGATGGACAAGCTGGCTGCCATCCAAGCCCAAGACGGCACCCTCCTCGACCACACCGTGCTGCTGCTGGGTGGCTCCCAAATCAACAGTCACTCAGGGAAATCCTTCCCCATGCTCCTGGCGGGTGGAAAAAACTTGGGCTTCAAGCATGGACAGCACCTGAAGTGGAAAGGAGAAACCAAGCCCGCCTCGGATCTGTATCTGACAATCTTGCAACAACTCGGCTGCCCGGTCACATCGTTCAAAGAAAGCCGCGGGCCGATCTCTGAGTTGCTGGCCTAACTGAGGTACACTCCTCTGGAAATCCTTGCACTCGGACGCGGCGGTTGCCCCGACCGGATGCACGCAACTGGGCAGCCCCGACTTGTTGTGAGAACGTATCCTCAGATGTCATGGCGAGTGATTCTCCGCTTTTGGGGCACTTGGCCTCCTCTGATCTTGCTGCCAACGCTTGCTTGGTGGGCCCTCCCACCAGAACAGCCTCGCTGGATTGTGATGTGGACGCTGGCTTTTGCCATCTACGCTGGGTGCAAATGGCTCACCTGGGCCGATGCCATCACCCGTGGAGACAAGTTGGCCTCGCCCCGGGCGTCCGCTGGCAAGCTTCTCGCTCAAGAGGGCCCAAGATCAACCTTCCGCAGGGCTCCTTTGTGGAAACATCTGGGCTATCTGTTCTGCTGGCCCGGCATGGATTCGGTGGCCTTCTTGGCCGGCTCAAAGGACACAGCGAAAGACCAAGCCGCTGTCCGCCTTGGCTTGGTGCTCTCTGCGGCCGCAACGTGCCTGCTGGGCATAGTCCTGTTTCTGGGCGTTGCACCGTTGCTCCTGTCGAGTTGGCCTCTTGCGGCTGGCTGGATCGGCATGCTCGGCGTTGTGCTGACGCTACACTTTGGCCTTTTCCATCTTTTGAGCTTGGGATGGCAGACGCTGGGCGTGGACGCCCTCGCGTTGATGGACAGACCGCTAGGCTCTTGCAGCCTGAGCGAATTTTGGGGGCGGCGGTGGAATCGTGCCTTCCGGGATTTGACCTATCGCTACCTGTTTGCTCCCCTGACGCGTCTGGTGGGCCCCCGTGGTGCATTGGCCCTCGGCTTCGCGGCCAGCGGCCTCATCCACGATCTGGTCATCTCGCTCCCTGCTCAGGCTGGCTACGGAGGACCGACCGTGTTCTTCCTCATCCAGGGGATGGGTCTGCTGTTGGAGCGTTCTCGGCGTTGGCGGCGTTGGGTTGGCTCGGGCCGGACCCTGCGGGGATGGGCGGCGACGATGCTCATCCTTATTATCCCGTTGCCGTTGCTGTTTCACCCTCCGTTTGTCCGAGAGGTGATCGTCCCATTTGTGGCCGATGTGCAAGAGGCGCTCCCAAGTTAGTGGGACTGTCCCAGCTGTGGCCGTTGCCCACCACAATGTTGGTGCATGGGCCTGTTGAGTCTCCGACAGGTTGGACCTTGGCCACAATCTGGGACAGTCGAGTTAGGCCCAGTCTCAAAAGGCGCTGACCGGCCAGAGAACGCCATGGCCGAGTTGCTGGCCAGCATTGGCGAAGCAGGCCAATCCAGCAGATCCGTCCAGAGCCCCGCCAGCGGCTCGTTCGCGCTGTCCGAAGCTCAGAATGTCCGAAGCTCAGAATGTCCGAAGCTCAGGATCTCCGACGCTCAGGCTCTCCGAAGCCAGATTGATGTATTGTGGCAGAGACTTCAGTCTCTGCTGGTGCCGATGACCGAAGCACATGACTTCAGGCCGAAGCAACTGATGTCCCTGATGGGGGCTATCCTTCCGGAGGGATCGATGACCACGGACACTCTGACCACACTGATTTTCTTCGGAGGTTTGGGGCAGCTGAGTATCCTCACTGCAGCGGCGATTGTGCCCTTCCAGTTAAACTGGAAAGAGGTCCTGGCGCCGCTGCCCCGACTTCACCAACAGATGTATCTTGTCTACGGAGGATACATCGTTTTAGCGATTATTGCCCTGGGATTATTGAGCGTTATCTACTGCCAGGAGCTAGCTGCCGGCAGTCCCCTCGCCAGAGGAGTCTGCTGCTACGTGGGGGTCTTCTGGGGCTTCAGGCTGACGCTTCAGCCTGTTTTTGATGTAAAGGACTACTTGACGACTTGGTGGCTCACAGCTGGATACCATGCTCTGACTGTTCTCTTCCTTTGTTTGACGATCCTGTTTCTTTATGCAGCTTTTCGTCCACCAAGTTCTTCATAGGAGAGCACCAAGTTGGAGAGGCGGAGAGAACCGGCGGCCCGACTAGAGGGCAGCCCGATCGAGCAGCCCCGCCAGAGATCCAGACCACGCTGATCTGGCTGACAGCCAAAACATGCGGGCCATTCTCAAACGCTCCTCTCTGATCCAGGCTTGAGCTTTGACGATCGGGGAGATCCGCAAACGCAAGAGTCTGACAGAGACAAGAGTCTGGCAGAGACAAGAGTCTGGCAGAGTCAAAAGATCGGCAGGCCACGAACTTTTTGGTGTGAATTTGGTCCCGGGCGGTTCCCTTTTCGTCGTCTGTCAAAGTTGGCCTCAACAGATGAGATCAAACCCTGCCAAGAAAATTTGCCTGTCTTGCTAGTCAACAGGCAAAGAGCCCCTACAAAGCTCTGGGTGGGACAAATAGCCTCAATTCAGCAGCCCCAGAGTATCAGCAGCAAAGTGAGCAGCTGGCACTCCCTCTTAGAGTCTGTCCGCAGGGTGCACCGGAGGTGGGTTCAAATTGCTCGGTAGGTTTCCAAACCGCTGGGTTTCTGGCGGGTTTTGTATTCCGGTTCCGACTTTTGACACCCGCTTGAGCACCTCAATCTCAAGAGTCGAGCCAACTGCGACGCGCTAGTCCTGCTTGGGCTTCACGACCTGGCTAGGCTCTTCACCTACCTATGCTGGGAAAAGTTTAGTGCGCCCGTCGTCTGTCGGGACCTGAAGAAGCTTCGGACATCTCTGGTGGGCTCTCAAATGCTGCAGAAATTCCAGCGCAGCTGAAAGTCTCTCTGGCGCCTGGACGAGCCTCCGAAAACTCTTCAGATTCAGCAGGCACAATTGCCCATGGGCAGTCCATGCTCACCGGCACAGATGCTGTCAAGCAACGATGTCTCTGGGCAGAGACAGATCCAGGGAGATGCATTCAGTTAAGGCGATCTTTTGGGGTCGCTGAGAGTTGATGATGACCTTCCTGAGCAGAAGCAAACCCGGCAACCCGACGGTGTCTCGCTCTGACACCACAACTGACGCAAAGCAGCAAGTGGCACGACTGCTTTGGCACAAGATCCTGTTTGTTCTCAAGAACCCATTCGGAGGTCACTATGTGGATTTTGGCGAACGTACCCGCCTTGGACACGTTTCAATTCAACATTGTGGACAACGTGTTCTCCATGACCGTTGCCACGATGGGGGCAGCGGCAATCTTCTTCTTCTCGGCACGCTCGCTGGTGGCGCCCAAGTACCGTCCTGCCCTGATGGTCTCGGGGATTGTCGTTGCAATTGCCTGCTACCACTACTTCATGATTCGGGCAAGCTGGCAGGGGGCCTTCGAACTCGGGACCGACAAAATGGGATTTGTCCCGACTGGAAAGCCCTTCAACGACTTTTACCGTTATGCCGACTGGATCCTCACAGTCCCACTGCTGATGGTCGAACTCGTTGCGGTGATGAGTCTTCCACGAGGTCAGGCAGCCAGCATGCTCACACGGTTGGTGATCGCCGCTGCGTTGATGATTGGTTTGGGTTACCCAGGGGAGGTCATCACCGACCCCGACCTCTACTGGACACGCGTTGCTTGGGGAGCCGCCAGCTCGGTGCCCTTCTTCTACATCCTCTATGTTCTCTGGTTTGAGCTGACCAGCTCATTGGACAAGCAGCCTGAGTCGGCTCGATCGCTCATCAGCGTGGCTCGTCTGGTGATCTTGATCACCTGGGCGGTCTACCCGATCGCGTTCGCCCTGGGTGGCACAGAGGAGGCTTTGCGTGCCAGGTCCGGAGAGGGCGGCGATCCATCGGGTTTGGTGGCCCTGCAGATCGGCTATGCGATCGCCGACATCACCGCCAAAGCTGGCTTCGGAGTGCTGATCTTCTTCATCGCCCGAGCTAAGTCTCAAGCTGATGGCTACCTGGAAGAGGGAGTTGCCCCCGCTGAGGCAACTGCAGCCGCCTAACCCCTTGGGTACGTCGCAACGTTGATGTGGTCTCAGTGTTGTCACGAGGCATGCTGAGGTCCACACCGGGGGGCGGTCTGATGACCGCCCCATCTCTGGCTCGCGGCTTCGACGGGGGTACTCACCCCCGATCCCGCAGGAAGCTGACCATGAACGTTGCCTCCAATCAGTCGCCTCTGAGCCGTTTACGAGCTGCCCATGTCGCCATCACCATCGGCCTCAGCTTGACGGTAGGCTCTATCAGCCTGCTGGGAGTGGTTATTCCACTTTGGCTGCAAGCAGTCCTGTTGGTGGGCATCGTCGCAGCGGTTGGGGTTCCGCATGGAGGTCTGGACCATCGCTTTGGCCAGATGCTTCTGCAAGATCGTTGTGGCCGCTGGTGGCCACTGGGGTTTTTCCTCGGCTACGGCATCGTTGCTGGCTGCGTTCTCATCGCTTGGTGGGCCGCCCCTTGGGTCACTGCCCTGGGTTTCGTCTTCGTTGCTGCCTTGCACTTTGGCATCGAAGAGCTTGAGCCGGGCTTATTGCCTGCCTACCTTCAGGGCTCTTGGATCACCTGGCCGATCGCTCTGTTGACAGGAAGCTTGATGAGCGGCCTCCAGGCCCTTTGCTCACCAGCCCCCTTGGCTGAGCTGCTGACGGTGGTCATTCCCCATTCGCATCTTGGGGTTTCAGGCCAACAGGTGTTTGCCCTGGGGCTTCTTTGGGCCTGCGTTGCCCTGCCGGCACTTGCCCTGCTCATTGGCTTCTATCTCCGACGTGGCCTGGCAAGCCTGGTAAGTCAGGGAAGCCGGGTAAGCCGGGCAGACCAACGCCGCTGCCTGTTGGAAGCGGGCCGGTTGGCGAGCCTGTGCTTTGTCTTGGCTGTCACCGAGCCCCTGGTTGGGTTCTTGGTGTACTTCTGTGGCTGGCATTCGATCCGCGGGTGGCTGGAATTGTTGGAGCAAACTGCCCCCAACAACCCAGCCCGGGGAGTTCGCTCTTTGATTGCGGCCACAGCACCGCTGACTGTCGCGACGATCGTGCTGGCGGGCTTGGGCAGTCTGGCCTGGAGCCAACAGCTATCTTCGCCTCAGGTCGGCATTCGAACCGTATTCTTGGTCCTCAGTGCCATCGCGGTCCCGCATTTGCTCCTGCACGTTCTAGTTCATGGACGAGATGTCCGCTTGCCAGCATGGAACGAGAAGGGAGCTGTGTCATGACCTACGACTATATCCTTGTGGGAGGAGGCCTGCAGAATGCACTGCTTGCCCTGAGCCTAAGAGCTATCAGACCCACAGCAACAGTTGTGTTGATCGAACGGGAAGCTCGGCTTGGCGGAAATCACACTTGGTCCTTTTACGGCAGCGACTTGACAGCATCGGCTGAGCACATCATCAAGCCGCTGATCACAGCCCAATGGGATCGTTACCAAGTCAGATTTCCTAACTTCACCCAAACCATTGACCAACCCTATTATTCTATAACCTCCGACCGGCTCGATCAGGTCATTGGCCAGGCATTCGCAAAACCGCCTGCAGGCCAGATCCTCTTGAGCACAGAGGTCACCAACATCGGGCCTGATCAGGTCACACTGGCCGACGGAACGCAACTACAAGGTCGGGTCATCATCGACGCTCGGGGGCCGACTCGCCCCCCAGCAGGAAAGTGTGGTTATCAGAAATTTTTGGGCTGGGAGGTCGAGCTCGACAGTCCCTGGCCCCAAAGCGTCCCGACGATCATGGACGCCACAGTCGCTCAGCAAGACGGATTCCGATTCCTCTACGTGCTTCCGTTGACCCCCAAGCGAGTCTTGCTTGAGGACACGTACTTCTCGGATCACGCACGACTCAACCAGGACACTCTCCGGGAGCGACTCGGCAAATACCTTGAGGCTCAGGGACTGCGAGCCACCCGTCTGTTACGAGAGGAAAGCGGCGTGCTGCCGATGCCGTGGTCAGACACCACTCCAGCACAACTCGGCCCTCCCTGGGTCGGAGGATACGCCGGGGGCTGGTTTCATCCGGCCACCGGCTATTCCTTCCCAGTGGCCCTCCGGTTTGCCCTGACGGTCGCACAAACGCCGCCTGATCGCCTTGGCAAACAGCTGCAAATTTTAGCCAAGAGTTATCGCTGGCGAAAAATTTATGCCCAAGTTTTGAACTGGATGGCCTTCCGGCTTGTTCGCCCTGAGAGCCGATGGGGGCTTTACCGCCGGTTTTACAAGGCGTTGTCGATCGCCGCGATCAGTCGGTTCTATGCGTTGCAATTTACGGCATGGGATGCAACGCGGATGGTCCTGGGGTGGCCTCCCTCGGGCTTGACTCTAAGTCGTCTGTGGTCTTCAGGAGAGCTGGTATGTCAGCAACGGTAACGCCCTCGAACACAGTTCTGCCTGAGGTTGCCTCGGACGCTTCCGTCTTCGGGGACACCCCTGTTGCAGAAGGCGTGATTGCAGAAGGCGTGATTGCAGGTGCTGCTGGAGAGGCTCCGGTTCGAGGGAGCTCAGGAGAAGATTGCCGCTTTGGGGAGAGCGCAGCTGGGCTGGGAACCTCGCGGACGCCGATGGTGTTGAGGGATTTATCCTCAAGGGATTTTGGAGGCTCCTCGAACAATTTGGAAGCACTGCTGGCTTTGTTGCGGGTTGAGCTCACCGATTCGGACGTGCCCCAGCATGCCTGGGATCGCGCGTTGCTGGGGCCTTTGTCGGAGTTTCTCAGCCGCCAGGGCAAGCAACTCCGCAGTCGGCTGACCTGGTTCGCCTGGCGACTGGCCGGACGAACGGACGATCCCCCTGAGATCCTTCCTTTGCTTGTCGAACTCTTGCACGCAGGGTCTCTCATTGTTGACGACATTGAGGACGACTCCCGGCAACGCCGTGGCAGATTGGCACTTCATCACGTTGTGGGCATGCCGGTGGCTCTCAATACGGGCAACTGGCTGTATTTTTGGCCGGCGTCTCTGCTGGCTGAACTGGGCTTGCCTGCTGAGCTGGAATTACGATTTCATCGACAGTTCGCCAATACCCTCAGACAGTCTCATGAGGGCCAAGCATTGGACTTGCGTTTGCGGGTCAATGAGCTCAGCCAAAAGGAAACCCCTGGAGTCGTTCAGGCCATCAGCGAAAGAAAGACCGGCGGGCTTTTTGCCCTGGCGGCCAACTTGGGTGCTGCGGCCGCAGGTGCCACCCCAGAGGTTCAAGCAGCTTTGGAACTCTTTGGGTTGCGGTTAGGGGTCATCTTGCAGATGCAAAATGATCGCGCCGGAATTCATCCTGCCGACGGCTGCTCCCAAAGTTACGAAGATCTGATCCTTCGGCGGGTTACCTGGCCTTGGGCGTGGTTAGCACAGACATGCTCCCCGGAAGAGTTCCGGATGCTGCATGCCCAATGTGTCCGACTCTCCGAGGATACCAACGCAAAACGCGCCAACCGGCTTGCCCAAACCATCAACCAGAGATTGGGCAACCGTCCAACTCGCACGGTCTCCCTTGTCCAACGGCAGGCCTTTGCGGACTTGCAGAAAGTCGTCGGTCCATCAACACTGCTGGACGAGCTCTCTGAGCAAATCACCTCCTTGGAGCAACACCTTGGCTGATCGCATGCGTGCTGCGGTGATCGGTAGCGGATTTGGGGGAATCGCTGCAGCCATCCGACTTCAAGCTCTTGGGGTCTCGACGGTCTTGTTGGAGGCCCGGGACCAGCCCGGCGGTCGGGCCTATGTCTACCATGACGATGGCTTTACCTTCGATGCCGGTCCTACAGTCATCACAGCGCCGCATTGCCTGGAGGAACTCTTCACCGCCTCTGGAAAGCAGTTGGATGATTACGTCGACCTGCTCCCAGTGACACCATTTTACCGGCTGGTTTGGTCCGACCGAACCCAGTTCGACTATGTCGGTGAGGAAGAGCAGCTGATCGAGCAGATCAGACACATCAACCCAGATGATGTCCGGGGGTACAAACGGTTTGCCGACTACACACGTCGCGTTTTCCAAAAGGGATATCAAGATCTTGGTGCGGTGCCGTTTCTGCGGTTCTGGGACATGGTTCGTGTTGCGCCGCACTTGGCTGCCCTGAGGGCGGATCGGTCGGTTTACGCCACCGTCAGCCGCTTTTTACGTGATGAGCATCTGCGACAAGCATTCAGCTTCCATCCGTTGCTGGTGGGTGGAAACCCCATGGAAACGAGCTCCATCTACACGCTGATCCATTGGATTGAAAGAAAATGGGGAGTTTTCTTCCCCAAGGGCGGGACGGGCGCTTTAGTCCGTGGCCTCATCCGCCTGTTTCAGGATATCGGCGGCCAATTGCGGTTAAACGCCAAAGTTCGACAGATTCAGATCCAGGATCAGAGCCCCTCCCAGAGTCCTCAGGTCCAGCATCTGGTGACCACCGACGCTTTGGCTGATGAGCCGTTTGACCTGGTGGTCTCCAATGCCGATTTGCGACACACTTACGGGGATTTGCTTCAGGGAGACCAGCGCGCTGAGGCGACCTGCCGGCGGCTTGAGCGAATGGACTGGTCGATGTCGCTGTTTGTGGTGTATTTCGGGACATCCATTCGATATCCCGATCTGGCGCATCACACGATCTATTTTGGACCCAGATTTCGAGGTCTGTTGGATGATATCTTTCACGGCCAGACGCTGCCGGACGATTTCAGTCTTTATCTGCACGCCCCGACGGTGACTGATCCTTCACTCGCCCCACCGGGGTGTGAGGGGTTTTATGTTCTCAGTCCTGTTCCGCATTTGGGCCGAGCACCGATTGACTGGAAGTCCGTCGGGCCCCTTTATGCCGACCGCATCCTCCAGTTCTTGGAGCAACATCTCCCGGATCTGAGGCACCATATCATCACCAAGAGGCTGTTCACTCCTGAGGATTTTCACACACAACTGGGCGCTCATCACGGGTCTGCTTTTTCAGTGGCCCCCAAGTTGAGTCAAAGTGCCTACTTTCGACCTCACAACCGCGACCCCAACATCCCCGGCCTCTACTTGGTCGGGGCCGGCACACATCCTGGGGCCGGAGTGCCCGGAGTGATCAACTCCGCCAAGGCCACAGTTGGCGTCATCGCGGAGGATTATGGGCTATGATTTCCGGAACAGTCGTCCAACCTTCGACAGAAGAACCGTCTGCCCAAGCTGAGCCCTTGGCAACTCAAGAGTCCACAAGGCAATCTCCGGCAGCAGAGTCCCGCGTCGCGGAACATCGGGAATCTGCGGTGGACCCTTGCGAGGCGATCATCCGCCTGCACTCCAAGAGTTTTGCCTTGGCGTCTCGGTTGCTGCCAAAGCGTGCCCGGAACGATGCGGTGGCGTTGTACGCCTGGTGTCGGCTTTGTGATGACGCGGTCGATTGCCCTCAAGAAGGGCGTGACCCGGTCCACGAGGTCCGCAGGCTGCGAGACGACTTACACGCGATTTACGCTGGCCGAATAACCCATTCTGCAGTCAACCAGCAATTTCAGCAAGTTATCCAAAGGCGGCAGATTCCGCGGCTTTATCCGGAGCATTTATTGGATGGGCTGGAGGCGGATGCTGGAGGCCAGAGTATTCGCACAGGAAGTGATCTGCTGCGTTACTGCTATCAAGTCGCCGGAACGGTTGGCCTGATGATGTCTCATGTGTTGGGGATTCGTCACGAAAGAGCGCTTCTGCACGCGGCTCACCTGGGAATGGCGATGCAATTGACCAATATTGCTCGCGATGTCGCCGAAGACTGGCAACGCCAACGATGCTATCTCCCCAGCGACTGGCTGAGTGGGGCTTCGGCGATGGATGACCTTCGGGTCCGCCCTGCGGTCTGCCAGTTACTCCACTGGGCGGATCAGCTTTATCAATCAGGAGAGGATGGTCTGAAGTATTTGGATTTTCCTTCCCGCTTGGGGGTCCATGCCGCGCGTCATGTGTACGGCGGAATCGGCCAGCGGCTGGCCGCTCGCGGATACTCCGTCTGCCAAGGGCGTGTGGTACTCTCTCGGTGGACCAAAATCCTGCTGGCTCTGCGGGCAGGACTGGAGGTCACAGCAAAAACCCTTTTGGGCCCCCGTCCTCCGCAAGGTCCCATCCGGCTGCCGGGAGCCATTTGGGAATACCAAGAGCCTCAACTTCACGAGACTGCCAGACTCGAAGAGTCCCGAAAGAACCTAATCACCTCAGACGCACAGACGAACAGGACCACGCTATGAAGTCGCCAGTTGCTCAGGAACCCTCGACCTGCACGACCGCCTCGCTGAAGCGTCCTCAACGAGGAACCCTCTACCTCGCCTTGCACGGACTGGCCTTGACGGCCTTGCTCGGGGCCGTGCTCTTCTGCACAGTAGGTCTGAACAAAAAAGACCCTGCCTTTGGCGACTTGCCTTGGATTTACGCCGGAGCAAGCTTGGCCACAAGTATCCTCTTGGGTCTGCTCGCTCAGGTCTTCAAGCCTCAAGATTTTGCTGAACTCTGAGCTCATCGTCGCGGCTTTGGGTCAATTTGAGATCGTGTCGATCAAGCTTCAACGGAGAGAGACTTGAGGCGGCGATTGGCCTCAACCAGAAGGCGTTGGTGACGATCTCGGCTGAACTCAGGGCTATCTCGGAGGTCCTGGATGAGGAGATAGAGATGCGACCGGGCGTCGCTATCTTGTCCGAGCCGAGTGTACACGTCTGCGAGGATCAACCTGGCCTCCGGTCGGTGGAATCGTTTGAACTTGGCTTCCAGGTGTTCCCGCGCCAACTCGAGTTCTCCAAGGGCTAACAACACCTCTCCGTAGGCCAGATACGCTTCTCCGAATTTGTACTCTGGATCGGTGGCGATCAGCGGCTGCAGATAACCTTTGGCCTCGATATGGCGACGGCGATCCATCTGCAGCAAAGCGGCCGCCCAGCGACTGGGCAGATGCTCAGAGTCTTTCTCCAACGCTCGGTCGAAGGCTTGGAGGGCCTGATCGGTTTGGCCAACCTCTCGATACAGTTCGCCAAGCTGGAACCACTGGTGGGCATTGCCAATATTTCGAGCAGCAGCCTCGGCCCTTGCGATTTCCTGCCGTCGAAACCAACGAGCCAGCGAAGGCAGTCCTGCCGTACCTGCAGAAGAACCCCGCCCCAAAGTTCGCGGCAGAAAGCGAAACAAGAAGTAGGCTGCTGCCCCGGCCAAGAATAGCAGGAGCATCACCACAATCCAGATTCCACGATCTCTCTCATTCCGCCAGCAGTCCACGACCATCCACACCCAAAAGGCTACAGCGACAGCCATGAGTGGATGGTTCAGCATGATGAGCCTCCCGTGCGAGCAACCTCGGCCCCGTGACCCCCCTCCCGCCAGCGGGGAGTTTCCGTTGTCTCCGACAAGGGACCAGCGAACTCCTTAGCTCGGCTGTTGCAGATTGTGGCGGAGGCTCGCTCTGTCGAGACCGGAAAGAGCCAACGCATCAACATCTCGGTGGACATCGGCCAGATCTGGAACAGTTCAACTCGAGTCTTTGGCGATTCCGTTGCTGATCGGAATTTCACCAGAAGTCATTGTTGCCCTGCGGTGATGATCTGTCCAGCGAGGATCCTCTGCGAGCATGGCCGCTGTGTGAACGCCAGGAAAGTGGGTGGGAATTGTGGTCCAGCTTGATCGACCAACTTGCTGGCCTCGGGTGCCTGAGTACCTCGAGTGTTTGGTGCTTAGGGTGAGCCCTTCAGCTGGACTCTGGCCCTCTCAGCCCAGCCTTCAACCCCCCCACCCGGCAAACTATTGATCCCCTGAAAAGCGCTCGACCATCCCGACTGCTCACCCCGGCAATCCGGGCTTCCGTTGGTCGCCCTGGGTCGAAAATTTCTCCGAAGATCAGGAGTTGGACTGTCCCCGATGTGTCATCGCCCAACAATATGTTGGTGCATGGAAATGTTGAGGACCGACAGGTTGGGCCTCTGCCACAATCTGGAACAGTCGAGGTAGTCATCCGAATAGTACGCTCAAGAACATGACGATTTCAGAACACTCGAATCGGAGGGGAAGGCATTGGTCCGCTTGAGTCAGGCAGTCTGACAAGCTGGGGGAGATCGTCGCATCTGGCGACTGAGCAATTCGACCAGCAATGCTCAAGCCGTGGACCCTCGCAAGCCCAGGGAGGTTTCCGGCCGAAGGCTCTCGGCCTGCCCCCACGGGTCCAGGGGATCCACTGCGGCAACCAGGAGCCCACCGGGGCGTTGGTGGGCTCAAGAACATGCACTTGGCGGAATCCACACTCTCTTGCCCAGCGATCTCTTGCCCAGCGATCTCTTGCCCAGCCATCTCTTGCCAGCCATCTCTTGCCGGCCATCTCTTGCCCGGCGGTCTTTTGCCCGGCGATCTCTGTCGAGAAACTCTTCAGCGATCCATGTTAATGAAATCTTGATGCAGAGACCGTGAACTCCTCAGGAAGATCTCCAGAAGCGTTGACACACCACCCCCCTTAAATTACAGTGGGGGTTAGCAGATTTCGTAAAAGGATGCTTACGAGACCTGTTTCCCACTTGATGCCCATCTTGTGTATCGGCGCGGTTGCATCGATTTGCGGCCGTTCTGGTGAGGGACCGGATGCCCTTTGGGCCTCCAGATTGGCAACCCATCTGGTCGCGATCTGAGAACCTCCCGCAGCGACTGGCACCAATTCCATCTGTCTTGGTTTCACGTTCAAGCGGCGGTCGGAGTTTCCAGATGGTCCGATCTGGTCAAGCCAAAGGTCTGCTGAGCAACACACGATGATTGCTTGTGGCCGTTTGCTCAAACGCCAGCGACCTCCAAGTGATTCCGAGCGTTCATTTGGTCAATGAACCACCGGGTTTTCAAGGCTTGAGCCGCCAGACTCAAAGTCCCCAAACCAGTTCTTGAGTGATCTCGTACCAACCGAGAGCTTCTCACTTGAGGCGGTGTGGTCAAGACAATCTGGCCCAAGACGATCCAGCCCTGGCCTCATGCTGAAAGACTCAGACCTGAGACATTCAGGCCTGAGACATTCAGACCCGAGACACTTGGTCTGCAGAAGCTGAGGCCGAAGAAGTTCTGGCGTTGTATGTTTTGGTGGAACGTTTTGGCCCGAATGTGTGACGCGCGAGGGATTTCTGCGAGATCAGCAGAAATCCCCAGAAGCATCGCCAACCTGCTGCCAGCAGGAGCCCTTGGCCAAAACCGACACCCAATGAACGACAGACAAAAGCCAAAACTCAAATTGACCTGCTGAAGGGATTTGGGGAGTCTTTGGCCGCTTGTCAGTTCAGCGATCCCCTCAACCTGCGTTGAGGTGTCCGACTTGCTGAGAAACCTGGAAATGGGTCCGCCCTTTCAGAGGCGGCCTGCGGTTTGCTCACTCCACCAAACCCAATGATCCGTCCATCCATTCTCCCTTTCAACTCTCCCCGCTGCTCGGTTCGCCGATGTGCGCTACGCTGGGTAGCGTTTCGAGTCTGGCCGGTTTTGATCGGGCCGGTTTTGATCTGGGTGATTCTGATCTGGGGGAACCAGGAGCTTCACGCAGGTCAACGACCACAACACACCCCAAAGGCGGCTGAGTCGGATTCCCCACAACCGCAGGCCTCTCAACACAGCCATTGGCTTAATACGAAGCAGCAGTCCCGCCGAGCTGAAAGCAGCCATTTTGAACCGGGTGATCTTGAACTGGGTGATCTTGAGCTCGACCAGGAGACCCTCTCTCGACTTTTTCCACAGATTGCATCGCAAGTCACTCATCAGGGATCACCCCCCTGGAGAGCCCCTGCCAAAGAAGCCACCTTCGGCTTGCTCGGATTGGACGACGACTGGCTTCCCCAAGACTCCGCTCACTCCCAGAGAATCGTCGCCGACAGGGGACTGGTCGCTTCTTCGACGGAGGTTTGGTCGCCCATCTCTCGCATGGAAACGGCGTTGCGTTTCTTTTGGGCCACCATCGGCGTCACTGTCTTGCTGATTGTTGGGACATTGATGTCGGGCCAGGTCCTCTCGTGGTTGGTACTGCGTCGCCTGCAGCGAGACCCTCACGGGGTTGCCAAAACCATCAGCGGCAACACCCGTTTGCTATATCATGGCGTTTTGAAATTGGCCACGCTGGGCTATGACCTTTCTTTGCCGATGTTGGTTCTCTCGGCGTTGGTTGCGCCGTTGACTGTGGCCTTCTGGGTGAGCACAACCGAGGCCTCGGCACTGACTAGCCGCTCTCTGGCCGGTTGGCTGGCCACCGGCACGGTGGCCTTGCTGTGCATCCCGGTAGCGATTCAAGGGATTCGCACAGCTTTGCTTCGTCTGACTGATGAAGATCCTGGATTGCCTCTCAGCGAAGACCAAGCTCCTCGACTCTGGAGAATGATGAGGGAAGTGGCTGGCCGCGTGGGCGTTCGGCCTGTTGAGGAGATCTGGCTTTCTTGCGCCGCTGAGGTCACCATCGAGGAACGAGGCAGTTACCACCGATGGCGTAGCAGCCACCGACGTGTGTTGATTTTGGGTGTGGCCGGGCTGACGGGGTTGCGGCTTGAAGCCCTGGAAGGCCTGCTGATTTGCCAGTTTGCTCGCCTCCGATCGGACACCAGCGGGGGTGGCCACTGGGCCCAAAGGGTTGAGCACATCATGCAGGCTGGAGATCGCTCCGCTTCTCTGCTGCCGGCCGACGCTCAACTCCTCTCTTCCAATCAGGGCCTGACTGCAGAGGCTGCTGATCACACCGGGTCGGTGAACTCAGATGGCCTGAGAGAAACCTTCTTGGCAAAGATCAAACGGTTCGGCTTGGGTGTCTTTCGCGAGGGTTGGCTGTCGATCGCCGGTGGCTTTGCGGTTGTCGATTGTGTGCTTCGGGCTTACCGAGCGGCCTTTGCTCAGGCGGCCCTGGGAGCAGCCCGGCTGCATGAGCTTTGGGCTGATCGATTGGCCGTGCAGCTCTGTTCGGCCGAGGTGCTCCAGCAAGGCCTCCGGCATCTGATCCGGCAGCGAGTGGAATTCCAAACTCGCCTCGAACAAGCTGACCAAGCCGCCCAGGACAACCTTTATCAGCCAGAAAGCCGGCCAGATATCGTCGAACATCAAGATATCGAGCTGCAAGCCGATCGACTGTGGAACCACCCGCAAACCGACATAGGACGCCACCGGCGATTGGGCCTCGTCGCCCCCGTACATCGGCAAGCGCTCTGGGCCACCTGGCCTTCCCCTCCGCCAAGAGGAAGTCTCACTCCTGCCTGGGAATTGCTTCCGAATCGCGAAGACCTGACCCAACGGATTCATCATCTTTTGCAACGGACGGCCCCAACTGCCCAAGGCAATCAGCCTTGCCAGGTTGAGTCCCAGCAGCCGGCCAACGCCCATCGGCTGGCTCAGTTGATGAACGAGGGGCGGTCGCTGCTGGCAGCTGGCTGCCCTCAGGAAGCTTGTGATCGGTTCAACAAGGTTCTGCAGGAGACTCCCCGCTTCGCGGCGGCCTACCACGGACGAGCCCTCGCCCAAGAATCGGCCTGCAATTACCCGGCAGCGTTGGCAGACTGGAACCGAGCGGTTGAGCTTGACCCCTGGCTGGCAGACGCCCACGCTGGTCTGGCTTGGCTGCTGGCGGCGAGTCCTGATCCGTCGCTGTTGGACGGCGAGCGAGCTGTCGAGCATGCCCTGGAGGCGTGTGCACTGGGCGGTTGGCATGACCCGACCCGACTGGAGGCCCTTGCTGCCGCTCATGCAGCAGCCGGCGATTTCGATCGGGCGGTTGAGCTCACTCAGCAAGCTCTGGACCAACTGGGCAGCAACTCAGCCGATCCTCGGCTGAGCGTCGAGGATCTCCAAAAACGGCGGGATGCCTACCGCCGGAACCAAAGCAATCGGCGTCCCTCCAGAGTCTCAGCTTAAGCAAGTCAATGCCATTCTAAACCAAGCGAGCTTGCGGCAACTTGAGCCGTTTGCAGCTCGGGATGAGTTGGTCTTTTTGCTTGCTGAATCTGGTGAGTGTTGGTCTGTGCATTTGCCGGACAATGTATTTGCCAGACAATATATTTGCTGGACAATGTATTTGCTGGACAATGTATTTGCTGGATCGGGTGTTTGCTGGCGGGATTGGGTCTTGGGCTGGTCAATTTGTGTGGCTGGACAATTTGTGTGGCTGGAATGTTTTTCCACAGGTGCCGAGTCGGCCCTCAGACCGAAAGCGTCCCTCCGATCGGTGGAGTGTTCGGTGGAGTGTTCGGTGGAGTGTTCGACGGAGTGCCCGCGGCTGTTGGCGGCAGGTTGCTCTGGCAGCCCAAATTGACTGCCGGCGACGTCAGCGAGATTTCTGCTGTGGATCCTGAGAATCCGGCGACAAATCCGGCGACATGGCGTTTGCTGGTTGCAATGGTGCTGTGATCGGACAAATCTTCGCTGTGGGGTAACTAGGCTGCTGGAATCCAACAGGCTAGACTAAACTTGAGGTCAGGAGACCTGAGGACTTGGAATGGTTCCAGGCCGTCTTTCCCGAAACGCAGTACCAACCCAGCACAAATCCCAACCAGCGATTTCTGCAACTTGAGCAAACCCAACCTCAAGCTGGTGTGGATCCGGCCCAAGCCAAAGCCCCCCGCGGTCAGACGCCCATGACTGAGCCGAGCATGTCATCACAGCCAAACTCACAGCCGGATTTGGGACAGTCGCTCTCAGAGCAAACCAAGAGCACCAGCGAGGGGAATTTCTACAGCGACCAAGGCTTTCAGATTAATGTCGCCGAACGTCTGCGGCGGTTGCCACCCTACCTGTTTGGCACCATCAACAAGCTGAAATATCAGAAGCGGCGAGCAGGCGACGATGTCATCGACCTCGGAATGGGCAATCCTCTAGATCCCCCAGAAGACCTGGTCATTGACAAGTTGACTGAAGCAGCCCGAGAGCCCGGCAACCATGGCTACAGCCACGCTTTAGGGGTTCTCAATCTTCGCAAGGAAGTTGCCAGCAAATATTTTAAGCGATATGGGGTCCGCCTGGACCCTGAGCGAGAGATCGTCAGTTGTTTGGGGAGCAAAGAAGGCTTTAGTCATTTGTGTCTGGGTTTGATCGGTCCGGGCGACACGGCGGTGGTCCCGGCTCCGAGTTTTCCGATTCATGTGTACGCTGTAGCATTGGCCGCTGGCAATGTGATTGCTTTGGAGGTGGCCAATCCGGAGAGGTTTCTCAGCAATATCGCACACACCGCCGAGCATCTTTATCCCAAGCCCAAAGTGGTGGTTGTTAACTTCCCCCACAATCCTTCCAGCGTTGTCATTGAACCGGAGTTCTACGTTGACCTGGTGAAAATGGCCAAAAGGTACGGGTTTCTCATCATTAGCGATTTCGCCTACGCTGATGTGGCCTTCGAAGGGTATCGGCCGCCAAGCCTCCTGGCCGCTCCTGGGGCCCTGGATGTTGGTGTCGAGTTCACCACCATGAGCAAGGGCTACAACATGGCCGGCTGGAGGGTGGGATTCTGCTGTGGAAACGCAGAGATCTGCCGTGCGCTCTCGACGGTGAAGGCTTATTACGACTACGGCATGTTTCAGCCGATTCAAATCGCGGCCATTATGGCCTTGCGGCATACCGAAGCGGCCGTAGAAGAGCAATCGATTATCTACCAACGACGCCGGGATGTCCTCTGCGAAGGCCTCAAGAGGCTCGGCTGGACGATCACGCCACCCCGAGCCGGGATGTTTGTTTGGGCCCCGATTCCCGAACCTTGGCGAAGTCAGATGAGCTCCATGGACTTTGCCATGAAGCTGCTGACTGAGGGGGATGTGGCTTGTGCCCCTGGGGCCGCCTTTGGGCAGGCCGGGGAAGGTTTTTTGCGTTTAGCCCTGGTCGAGAACGAGCAACGCCTGCGGCAGGCGGTCCGGCAAATCGGCCGCTGTTTGGGCAGCCAACCCCAAGAGCCCGCAGCCGCGCCGTTAACCGCCGCCGGACGTTGATCACTTGGTTTCTGGGTCACTTGGTTTCTGGGTCACTTGGTTTCTGGGTCACTTGGTTTCTGGCCCCACAAAGCCAAAACTTGCTTTGGCTGACCTTGCCTCAACCTCAAGGGGTTTCGTTGGTGTGCTTGGTCAAGGACCGCACCCTGAGGCTTTGAGTGTGCCCAAATCTTTCAATGGCGTCAGCAGGGCCTTTGATCGTTTGTGGGAATGGTTTTGGCCGCTTGCCTGGGTTTTCTCCAGAGCCTCGACCAACACCGGCGACGATCCGACGGTCTCTTGTCTTACCGATATCGGCTAGCAATCTTGCGGGTCTGCTGGAACGCCAAGATGCGGCTGGCTTTTGACTCTGGGGCAGGAAAGACCATGCGGTGCTAGTTCGACTGTTCCAGATTTTGGCAGTCGGCTGGATGTGAATCCCCCGATTCCACGAGAACCAACTGCCAAATCAGAAGGAAACCAACCACTAGGCTCTGTCTCAGAACGCCAATCTGGCTTCGGGCGGCTGGTCTTCGGGCGGCTGGGCTTCGGGCGGCTGGGCTTCGGGCGGCTGAAGCGAGCCGCTGGCGGCGTCCGCTGCATCGACAAATCTTTTGGATTGGCCTGCTTCGCCCTCCTGGCCAGCGCTCGCCCATCTCGCCCATCTCGCTCTCTGGCCGACCAGCGTGTTTTCAGACAGAGCCTAGCCGCCACCGGGATGAGATTGTACCTTCTGTCTCTGTTGTAGACTCCTGCAACTCATGGGCCAAGCGAGAGCCGAGGGAGATCGTCTGGCCGAAACCCCGGCTCAACTCAATCCGGCAAGGCTCCCAGTTGGGCGAGATTCCAACCAGCTCAGCGGAAACCGACTGGAGTTGAGTCCGGTCTGCAAGCGTTTGGTTTTTTTCGAAGGGTAGCGATCGTGAAACGGGTCAATGTTGGGCTGACCGGCCTCTCTCGAACAGGGAAAACGGTTTTTTTAACGGCCGCCGTTTACCACCTCACTGAGTTAGTGGGCGACCACCTGGAGGAATTCCGCTTTCACGGGTGGAAGTACCATGGCATCCGGGGCAAAATCCGCAAAAGTGCTGAGTTGTTTAGCTATAAGGAGAAACTCGCCGCACTGCGGAGTGAAGAGCCGGCCTGGCCAGAGCCCACGGTGGATGTGACCGAATACCCGATCCATCTTCAGCTGATTAACAACGACGGCACGCGCCAGGAGTGTCAGATTGACTTTCTGGACTACCCGGGTGAACGATTACTCGACGTTGCTTTGCTGGAGACAACCTACGAAGAGTGGTGTGACGATTTGTACGATCGTCTCGGTTCAGCCGAAGGTCTGATGTATGAGGCTGGCCAGCAGTGGGAAGCGAACCTGAATTCGGTCTTGGAAGAGCGAACGGAGTTCCCCAAAGCCCGTGTTCGGGCTGTCAAAACAGCTTTTGGAGCTTTGTGCAACGAGGCAGCCAAGCTTGGCAATCCGATCGCCCCGATTGAGCCAGTCCTCAAGCCAACCTCCACCGGAGAGGTCGTCACGCCTTTCTTCCCCATGCACCGCAAGCTGCGAGAACGGTTTCCTGACAGGCATCGCACCGAAGAACGCTTCTACAACGCCTACGTCAACAATTCTGCCAAGCCTTTCCTGAAGCAAATCGGCTTGTGTGATCATCAACTTGTGCTGGTAGACGTGCTGGGCATTCTCAACGCTGGCGTTGATCGCTATGCCAGCGTCCGCGAACAGATGCATCGCATTTTGCTGTCCTACCGCAATCTGAACCGAGGATGGACGCGGTGGTTTGCCAGTGCCGCTCAGGGAAAATTGAGCCGCCCAGGGATCAGCCGCGTGACCTTTTGCGCTACAAAAGCCGACCAAGCGCAAGCTCCCGATCGAAGCAATCTGGACCACCTGTTAAGGGAGCTTTTTGCCAAAGCCCAAACAGGGCTGGAGTTCGATCACAGGACCCTGCGAGGCTTCAACTTTATGCATGTCTCCGCCTGTCGCTGTGCCGAGGACGTCAACACCACCTCCGGCAGCGGTGAGCCTGTCTATGCCATCCGCGGACGAACAGCCGAGACTCCGTCTGGGGAACTGGAAACCCTCCACCCCAGCCAAATCCCCGAGAAGTGGCCGCGGACCAAAAAAGAATGGCGAACCTTGAGTTTCCCAGAGCTTCTTCCCCGTAAAGGCTCGGACCTCCCCGACCAGCCCCTTCCCCATATCAATATGGACAAGGTTCTCTTTGAACTCTTGGAGACTGTCTTTTAACTATCCGTTTTGGACCAGCGGCCTGACGGATGGAGAGGACTCCTGAGTCTCAGCTCCTCAGAAATCCAGAAAGGATTGCCGAAGCCTTGTTGGCCGAGACTGGCTCGCGTCGTGTGAGTCCGTTGGCTCGCAGGTTTCAAGACACTCAGCATCAGCCTGTTTGGTGATCCGCCAAGCCCAGGCTGATTGTTGAGCCTTGGTTGTGTCGTGTTCTCTGACAAGACCTGACAGATGTCTCACTCCTGGCTCTCATGTTGCGTCGAGGTGCGGAGCCAGCTGACCATCTTCTGGGTGACGACTGTGGGCTGATCGCGGTGCACGAAGTGACCAGCCTCAGGAAGAGTGACCAGAGTTAGTTCCCCTTGAACCCACTTCCAAGTTCCGGAAAGAGCCCCGGGCAGCAAATATTGGTCTTTCAGCCCGTGGATGATCAGAACCGGACAGCGAACCGGCGGGACTTGATCCTGAAGCTTGTAGGGAGGCTTGGGGTAATTGGCTTTGTAATAGTTGAGCATGCCTTCCATGGAAGAACGCCGCAACGCTTTCAGGTACCGCTGACGTGCCTCCGCTTCCTTGACCCAGAACACCAGAGCCTCGACGGGGATTTTGCTGGCAGCATCGGCTTTTTGAAACTCACGGGCGTAGGCGCTGGCTTTGCGTTGCTCGGGGTTGTGCTCTAATTCTCGGGTAATCCCCTGAGGGTGCGGAGAATTGAGGATCACGAGTTTGTGGGTTTTGTCGGGGTGGGTCATGGCGTAGCCCCAAGCCACTTGACCGCCCCAGTCATGGCCTGCCACGGAGACCTTGCTGACGCCGAGATGTTGGCGGACTGCCTCAACATCAGCGACCAGCTTCGTCATCTGGTAGTTGTCCACGCCCTCAGGTTGGCCACTGTGATTGAATCCCCGGAGGTCCATCGCCACGACCCGAAAATGCTTCGCCAGGGCGGGCATCTGATCACGCCAGCTATACCAATAGTCAGGAAAGCCGTGGATCAAAACGATCACAGGATTGGTGGGCTCTCCTTGCGCGACATAGTGAATTTTCACACCACCGGAATCAGCAAAGCCGCTCTGCCCGAGCTCCTGCCCATCGAGCTCTTGCCCATCGAGCTCTTGCCCACCGAGTTCCTGTCCACCGAGTTCCTGTCCACCGACCGGAAGCACACCCAACAACCAGCAGATCATCCCCAAGGACCACCCGGCTGGACGCAACAGCCCAGCTGATAATCGCAGCATCGCTTCTGCTCCTTATGAGGCTTTCGAAAAGTGTCCGACCGAGGGCTGATGATCTGCCCGGATTGATCCTGCATGGATTCGGCCCTCCGATCGCTTGGTACCAAAGTGGCTGTGGATTTTTCAGGGAACCGAAGAAGCAGGAGCTTTCCCGCGTTGAGTCGTTCTTTAGGGAAAGCTTTGTTAATTTTTGTGCAAAGAAAGTTCTTACACGAAAATGAGTAATGTTGGTTGCCGAGGCATTTCTTGAGGGATTGGTCGTGGGTTGATTGTTGGGCCAAGGGGTTGGTGACCACGCCGACAGGCTCCCGGTGGACCTGTGTGGTTTCCCGCCCCTCTTTGATGACCAATCGGCCGCTTTCGGAAAAGTTGTGGCTGGCAGACTCAAAGGTATGGAAATGAGTTGGCCACCAGCGATCTACAGGGGGAGGTGACGAGGCGAGGCCGGTTTTTTGGGGGGGAGTAAGACGAAGAGGTCGTCGAGGTCCCAATTCTGTGGCAAGTCAGCGTCGGTGGGCAACTCCAGAGGAGTCTGGACATCGGGATTCTCAAAGCAACTGATCACCGACAGGGATGGCCGGAGTTGCCGAAGTCCATCGAGCAACCACCAGTGATCAAGGCTGGGCCGCACAGCATGCAGCAACGCTGCTTCGATTGTTGGGTTGAGGGCCAACTGGCAAGCGGCTTGCTCGCTTGTTTTGGCGAGAAAAGCCTGGTGTCCGACCTCTGTGAGCGAATCGACAACAGCTTGCCCAAAGAGCTCGTCCTCAGAGAGAATCAGCAAACTTCGAGTGGCAGCTTGGCGGACAGCCCGAAAAGTGTCGGGGGAGACGACGAGCATGCGGTTGTTGTTCATAGAGAACATCCTAGCCCCAGAACAGGGTCAATGAGAAGAGAGGAGTCAGATTATAATGCCATTGGTGCAATGAGCACAGATCCTCAAATGGTGAGAGCGGGAGGATTTTGTTGCCCGAATCACAAATCGCCAAAAGGCTTCATCCCTACTCAAGAAACGACCAAAACCCTTGTGTGGATCGCTTGCTTGTGGGGTGAGTTTGTTCAGACCGAGCACCTGGTCACCTCTGGTGGCGATGGCTGCAGTCAGTCCAGAGCCGTTAGCATGCAGCAACCGACACAAGACAGTTGGCTGGGGCCCGAGTCATAGACAATCGAGCTTGAGCCACTGAGCATACCTCCGGTTTGACTTTCCAACTCCAGAACAGCAACGGCTGTGTCTGGTCGTTGTGCTCGGGTCTCCAAATGTCTCGGCCCCCTGAGGGCCTGTGAGAGCCGACCTCAGAAATTCTTGACAACGAAAATGCCAGATTACTAAGAGGAAGACTAATCCCTAGTCGATTCTTTAGCTTCAATCAACCTCAGAACACGTTGGCGGTCGCGTTCGGCAGCTTGTAGATTTCCCTGACTGCCGTAGATCCCTGCCCGATAGCGGTAGTAGTTGGGGTTGTTTGGTTCCAAGTTGATCGCTTGGGTGAAGGCGGCCAGGGCGTCGTCGAGGCGTCCTTGATCCTGCAGCAACAGGCCCCGATTGGCATGAGCGGAGGACAGTTTGGGGTCCAGGCGGATCGCCTGATCGAAGGCAGTCAGCGCAGCGGAGTTTTGCCTTTGTTTGAGGAGGGCAAGTCCCTGGGCCAGATGGCCTTCGGCCAAGGCAGGGTCCATCTTCAAGGCTTGGTCGGCCAACAACGCCGCCTCGGCGGGTCGCCCGGCCTCTATTCGACGGAGGGCTCTGGCGACCAAATGCCTGGGATACTCCGGGTCAAGTTTGACGATCTTTTGGCGATCGGCCTGGGCCTCGGCCGGCTTGCCGAGCTGCTGATACACCAACGATCGGTTGAAGTAGGCCTGGACGTACTGGGGATCTCGCTCGATGGCGGCAGAAAAATCGTGCAACGCTTGTTGGGATTGGCCCAGCTTCATCTTCGCTGACCCACGGTGAGAGAGGATCTCCGCCAGCACCGGCTGAGCGGCGGAGTTCTCAGGCACGCCGCTTGGTTGCATCAGCGCAGCTGCTCGGTCGTACGAAGAAATGGCCTGGCGATACCGGCCAAGCTTCTCCAGCAGTCTCCCCCGATCATGGTGAGCAGCGAGCAAATCCGGGGCGATCTTCAGCGTTCTTTCTAAGCAGTGGAGGGCCTCCTCTTGTTGACCGGCTGCTGCAAGCGTCCTAGCGAGATAGTAGTGAGAGCTGGCAAAGTTCGGCCTTAACTTGATGGCCAAGCGGAACTGTTCTGCCGCGGTATCCCATCGCTCAATGCTCAGATAGACCAGGCCGCGGCCGGCATAGGCCTCTGCCAGATTGGAATCGAGCTGAAGAGCTGTCGAAAACTCCTTGAGGGCTTCCTCGACACGACCGGCTTGGTAGAAGCTAACCCCACGCTGATAGGCAACCTGAGCAGCTTGTCGCTGGGGATCCCTCTGCTGCCGAGTATCCCTCTGCTGCCGAGTATCCCTCTGCTGCCGAGTATCCCTCTGCTGCTGGGGATTGACACGATTCTGCGCAAAGGCCCGCGGGAAGCCGGATTGCTGAAGCAGCCCGAGGCAGATCAGCAGGCCAAGAAGTTGAGGTTTCTGGAGCAAGTTTTTGAAGAGTGTGAGAGAAGTTTTGTTGTTTGATAACGCCTAGCTGCCTTTTGCTGTGAGAAACCGGTGGGCACGCCCAGGGCTGATCATCGTGGCGGCGTGCCCAAGGTCGACATCGCATTGTTTGTCTCACAGTCCGACGGACAAGCGTTGCCCCGATGTCCAGGATCATTCTCTGACTGAGAAGCCACCAACTCCACGCCGGAGGTGCCGAGTCCTTTGAGTCCGCCGCCCCACCAGGCAGCTCCCAACCAGACAGCCACCGAAACCAGCTTGTGGTCCGTCAAGGAAGACTTGTCGGATGGGATCGCAGTCTCCCCATGCAGGAAATGCATCATGCCATCGGACAATCTCTCTTTGACGATCTACTGGGCTCTGTCTCAAAACACCAATCTGGCTTCGGGCGTGTGGGCCTCGGGCGTCTGGGCTTCGGGTGACTGGGCTGCGGGTGACTGGATCGAGCCTGCTAGCGGCGTCCGGCTGCATCGACGAATCTCCGATGAGCTACGTCTGAGTAGGGGATTCGCCTGCTTCGCCTTCCTTGCCAGCAACTCGCCCATCTCGCCCTCTGGCCGACAAGCGTGTTTTCAGACAGAGTGTAGGACTAAACTCGACTGCTTCAGATTGTGACGGGGGCGCACTCTCCGGTTTGAGACCTTCGCTGATCGAAATTTCCAAGATTTCCGCGAAAACTGTTGTGAGAAAGCGTTATCGATAGGGCAGGCCAAGCGAAGTGGCCGAAACACTAGCCGGTGTTCTCTTCCTGAGAGTCCAATCTAAAGCGGGGTAATCTGGGCAGCGTGATCCTGTCAACCTAAACTTGCTTACCCAAATAGCCTACTGGAGGGGAACTGCCAGCCCAACGATCGACCTTCTTGCCGATTCACAGCGTCCGATTCACAGCGTGCCCAAGAGAAGTCAGTCGTTGAGAAGCCTGAATTTCCCAGCAAAGACTGAAAACTGCAAAAGACTGAAAACTGCAAAAGACTGAAAACTGCAAAAGACTGAAAACTGCAAGGACTTCAAACACCAAGGAAGGGTATTGTGGTTCTCGCTGCCAGATAGGCTCGAAAACAAGCTGCAGGTAAGCGGCAAAACTTTGAAAAGCCCAAAAGCGGCCGACGGCTCATCCAATCCAGTGAACCAACATGGGAAATTTCGTTGAGTTGCTCCTGCAACCAAACCTGCGTTGGGAGAGTTGCGTTGGGGTATGAGAGCAATCGTTGTGTTTTGAGGCGAGTCCGACAGGGATTTGGACCACTTCCGCGCAAACTCAATCGTCTCACAGATTTTGAGGTCGCAAAAAGCACCCCTGCCAACAGGGGAAAGCTCAATCCAACAGAAGCTCGTGGAGGTGGGAGATTCGAAGAGGTGAGGCGGTGCCTCCAAATCAACTTGGCCTGGTTGACAAGCCTTCATTCACGCTTCGGGGGAGCGTGGAACAGAGGGAGGTGTTTCCCAAAAATGTCTGGAGAGGGGCAGCAAAGACCGAGTCAGTGCTCTGCTTACCCCCTCAGCCCAGCAGTTTTGGTCAAGCAGAAAACGTCGAAGATGCCTTCAAGAACTGCCTGGTCTTGACAAGTGCCGGCCTGACAGTTTCGCGTGCCATTTCTGGCTTGAGACGAGTTAAGTTTCTTCTTCAGTCACTTGGCCACGTTTGCGAGAACGGATCACGTAAGGCATCGCCTCACTCATGATCCCTTCACGCTGTTCGGGCCCCAGCATCTGCATGAAGGCAATCCGAGCAGCGTGAGCCGCCTGCCGCTTGGAGAAGCCTTTACTATCACAGAACCGGTTCCACTCGTCCAAAAACGCGGAGTCGTATTCGATGGTTTCTTTTTTGGTTTTTGCAATCGCGTTCTTGGGCATTGATTGTCCCCCCAAATGAGGATTGAGGCAGTCGATGATGACAAGACGTCAGGTTCAAAAGGCGTTGACGACAAGGGAAGAACAGGACCCTGCCCCAGTTAAACCCTGCACCAGCCCTTTCCTTGTAGTTTGGACGAAGAGCTGATCTCCAGGTATTGGCCAGGAGCCCTCGTCACACACAACTCAATGCTGTCCTCCAGAAGCATCAGCACAGACACTGGAGTGAGTCTGCCTCGAGTCATCATCCGCTCAGGCCAGCAACTGGCAGAAGCTGTTGTTGTTGAGGTTGTGATGCTCAAGATGCTTTGATGGACAGACTTCAGGAAGTAGGCCTGATCGACTCAACCGAGAAACGGTTGGATCGACCACGCCCACTTGGTTTCCAGGGTTTGCTTCTGAGTTCACGGTTGTCGAGATCCTCAGGGTCAAGATCTGACAACTCCGAGCACACTCTTGGAGTTTCTTACGTTTGGGAACCTTGTTCCGAAACGGGTTTTTGGAAAATTACGGGAGATTCTCCACTCCAGTGCGTCCAAACCTTGGCAAACTCACATTCCCTCTCAGGACCCAGACCTTTCCGGAACCCACCAAACTCAATCCCTCTGTGATCAACCTAACTCTGTGGTCAACCTAACTCTGTGGTCAACCGGGCCAGGCGAGAGTCCCTTAAGGTCAAAGGCAGCTCCTGCGCAGGCCACCACATGTGATCATCAACACTGGGATCGGCGTTCCGGTTGGATTGTGCCCTTTGTGTGGCTCCAGATCGTTGTCCCGTTTGTTTGTTGACCAGAGTGAAATCCTTGTCAAAGGCAAGCTCACCGAAAGGTTTTCGCCCTGACTTGAAAATCGATTCGCAGGTTTCCGTTGTGCAATCGTTGGCCCAGCAGAATGGAATTCGCCAAGATTCTACAGCCAGCATTTGCCAGCTAATTTTTGCTGTCAGCCAGACTCTGATCCGTCGGAAGGCGACCTCAGGGCATCTTTCCGTGGCGGCAGTGGTTTTTACCGACCGGGTCCCAAGGTCTCAACAAAGAGGGAGTGCATCGTGGTGAATCCAATCAAATGTTGGCATTCCAAGTGTTTCTTCCAGGTAAGCCATCGATCAAATTGAACAAACCCGACTCCCACTTGTCAACCCACAGAGGCTTAGAGTGATGTGACAGGTTCTTAAGGAAGACTTTCAAGAAATTGCGGTGCTCGGAGAAACCGCTCTGCGGCTCCGACCGATGGTATTTCCTTGCCACAAATTGCTCAAGAGCTCCCAGCAATCACACGTTTCGTCTCTGCGAGGTCGCGTTTTTCTTGTCGCCTCTCGATTCGTGGGCTCCTGACTTTGTCTAAGGCAAAGTTCTGAGGTAAAATTCTGGAGGCACACTTTTTCGAAGTTCGGGAGCTTGCCAACTTTTGGTCAGCCTCTGCCACCCAAGAAATTGATGAAGCCAACCTTTTACTAGAACAACATTGAGCTCATCCAGGGTATTCTTGTTTTGCAAGGACTGAATGTCAAGCCAAACTTACTGATACCGACGAATTTTCGCAATTTGCCGCACCTCGGCTGGGCCGAACTCCCAAAGACTCTTCTGCAGAGGCCTGGCCAGCAAACGATTGGCCAGCACAACACCGATCCACAAGAAGACCAACTCACAAGCTGGCAGCAAAAACCTGCCGATTGCAGGAGATGTTGCCGCGAGGCATCAATCCCTTGTGGTCCTGCTCTTCCTAAGCTAATCAGAGCCCGTTATCAGAGCCCGGTGATCAGAGGACAGTGATCAGCGAGAACCAAGAGAGGTATGAAGAATGTGTGGACGCTTTACGTTGGCCACCCAGCCAGAGACGCTCTTGGATCGGTTGGGCATTCAGTTGGATGGGTCGTTTGCCCCTCGGTACAACATCGCGCCGACACAGTCCGTACTCGCAGTTCGCCAGCCCGTCGCAGGTCAGCCCGAGGTCGCCAGTCTCCGATGGGGCTTAATCCCGTTTTGGGCCAAGGACGCTTCTGTGGGGTACCGAATGATCAACGCCCGAAGCGATACAGCCGCCAGCAAACCGGCCTTTCGGCAGGCATTGCGGCGTCGGCGGTGCTTAGTTTTGGCCGATGGCTTTTATGAGTGGCAGATGACTCCCGGCAGCAAACACAAGCAGCCACACTATATTCGCCTTGCACAGGGAGAGCCATTTGGCTTGGCTGGGCTGTGGGAACGCTGGGAGCCCAGCGATGCTGGTCAGGAGCCGATCGAGAGCTGCACGATTCTGACCACCGAGCCCAACAGCCTGGTGCAACCGATTCACGATCGGATGCCGGTGATTCTTCCCGTTGAAGCTTACCAGGCCTGGTTGGATCCTCATTTGCAGGACCCCATGGAGCTCGCCCAGTGGTTGGCCCCTTTTGATCCAACGGAGATGAGCGTCTGCAAAGTCAGCAAGGCGGTGAACAACCCCACCCATGACCAACCTGACTGTATCGAGCCGCTGGCAAGTTAAGCTGCCTCCACTTGGCTGGGCTCAACGCACCTTGGCATCGCTGAGGAAGTACAGGGCCCACAGAAAATCGTCTTCATCAGTCAGCGGCTCCAAGCGAAAGACCCCCTCCACCGCGATCGGGCGAACCGTAAAATCGGCTGTCTTCCCAGAAGCCATCTTCACCTGAATGCAGTCGTAAATCGCCGCACCAGGGCCAAAGCAACACTCCTGATTGTCCCGAACCAGGATAAACTCCTTGATCCCAGACTGACTGAAAAGCGTTCGCGGCAGCATCCACCCGCGGATGATAACCCGTTGCCCTTGAAGTTTGACAATCTGGTCAGTCAACATCGACGGGTCGTAAGGAGCATTCGGCTTGATGTCGAACTTGATCGTGTCAAAGGTAATGTTTTTGACGAAAGATTGTTGAGGGGATGCTGTCTGACCGCCACGCCGTGCCAAGGACCCAGAGGATTTTGAGGGCTGATCCCCTCCAGAACCCGTTGAGCCAGAACCCGTTGAGCCAGAACTTGTTGAGCCAGAACTTGTTGAGCCAGAACTTGTTGAGCCAGGTGTGTCCGTTTCTTGAGAACGTCCCTCGGGTTTGGCAGAGGCGTTAGTCTCAGATTGAACCTCGGAAGAAGATGTTGAGGAGACGTGATTCACAAGGCTGTCGCAGCCGGCCAACCCAAACAGACAAACACCAAGCCAGAGTTGCCATCCCAGAAAGGCTCCAGTTTGAGTTTGGCAAGTTTGGCAAGAGAAACGGGCTGAGCCGATCACTCCGGAGCAACTCCGGGCTTGTGTCATTGGCGAAACTCTGCTTCGTCGATGTGATAGAGCACAGCCCCCAGGTCATGCAAGGCTTGGCCTTGTTGAATTCGGAACTGTCCGAAGACTTTGAACTGGCTCAGGTTGTAGTTCAGTGTGGGAACGTCTTTTTTCAGGGTCACGTGGATCATATCCCAGGGAGGGGGTTGGCCACCAAAGCAGCAGTCGCCCTTATCCCGGCAGAGGATAAACTCACGGATTCCCGCAGTCTTATCGCCAGGATAGATGTAACCCTTGATGAAGACCGACTCTTGATCCAATTCCAGCACCTCTTGCGGCATCTGCTGGGTGGCCCCTTCGAGTTGATCCAAAGCAAGTTGCCGGTAATGGATTCGCTGGAAACCTTCCGGGACCTCAGTGGCATACTCGTAAGCCTGCCATCCCCAACCAGCCGCTAAGGCAAAAGCCGACAGCCCGGCACCCCAGCCGGCAAAGAGCTCCCCTGTCAGCTCTCCCTCACTGGTGCGGATCAACCACCAACCACGCATCGCCAGTCCGCAACCCAACAGCGGAACAACCGCGTAAGCAACCGGGTGAAACGCCCTGACCAAAAACAGCAGGCTCAAAGCGACAAGGCCCATCACCAGCGAGGCAACCGCAACGCCGCTGACCTCCCGGTAACCTTCTTCATCAAGGTTTCTGGAGGCACGCGCTAATGGATCACTGAGCAAAGGCTCACTTGCCAGAAATCCCTTGGCCGACGGCGAACCGCTCGTTACCTTCGGCGAACCGCTCGTTGCCTTCGGCGAGGACCAACTCGAGGAAGCCGTTGCCAAAACGGGTGGGTCAGCAGTCGCGGAAGTTGAGGTTGAGGTTGCCAAATCGGTCATCTCGGAGGAACTGTGGTCCTCAGCAACAGGAAGCTCAGTCATGGCAGCAGATGTCTTGAAGAACTGACCGGATGAACAACTCACTCGCTGAAGCACGCACCCGAAGGCGGATCAGGCGAACTGTGCTTCTCAAGTTCAAGCTGCAAAGTTCAATCTGAAAGTTCAATCTGAAAGTTCAACCTGCAGAGCTCAAACTGGCGCATTTACGTTGCCAAAGCCAGTCAAGTTCTGCCACTAGGCAGTCGATTGCTCGCCGAAAGGGATGATCCTGGATGATCCGTCTGGTGGTCCAGCTGGCTGCGGTAGGCAAACCGGAAAATCGTCAGGCCAATCACCCCAGCAATCATCACCCCCAACTTCCAGTCCAGAGCGTTTCGCACATTCCGCAGCAGATTCAGGCTACCTGCCTCGCTCGCCAACCCTTGACCAGCGATCACTTCTCCAGCCATATCCTGACTTGTGCGACCTTGCGTTTGAACCAACTGCGAGGCCAAACCAGGATCTCCCCGGCTCGTCTTGGTCTCTTCCAAACCTGTTGCTTCTGGACCTGTTGCTTCTGGACCTGTCGCTTCTGGACCTGTTGCTTCTGGACCGGTGTCTTGTTGGCTGGAAGGCCCTTGATTCGGGGACTGCTGCGGGTCGAACACCGACTTACGGTCTCCGGAGGGTGTTGTGCTGGAAGAAGAGTCCTCGTCGGAGTTATTCCCCGCCGAACCACCGGGTCGGCGTCCGATCATCCCGAAGATCATGGCCTTGCGGTAAGTCTTGGGGTCGAGTTTCTTCAGCTCAGCCAGACGTTCTTGGGCCTCTGGCAGCGGACAAGCCTTCAGATACCGGATGATCGGAACGCGAATCCAGGTGATTTCTTGCTCGGTGTCCTTAAACAGCTTGGTCAGCTCGTCAACGACCGACCAATCTTCCAGCCGAGCGAGATCGGGAATCACCAGGTCGGCTAACTTCTTGCGTTGCAAAATCAGTCGTAAGGACTCAGCGAGCCGTTGTTTGGGAATCACATTCGCCAATTGAGCATGGAATCGCAAGGCTGTAATGGCGGAATAGGTATCGCCGTATTCTGCCTCGGGGTTGCCCAAGAAACGGTTCTCGATCAGTTCCAGACCATTTTCGCCGGCAAGCATCAGGTAACAAGCGATCAAGGCATCCAGCGAGGTGCGAGCTGTTTCGACGGTCTCGGTGCTCTTGATGAGTTTCTCCAAGAGGGGCACTTCCTCTTGTGTGCCACAAACGCCCAGCAGAGTGAGATACTGCCGGCGGTGCGAGGGACTCACCTGGGGATCTTCAATCCACCGGATGTATTTCTTCCTCTGCATCTGGGGCTTGAACTTGCGGATGAATTCGTAGTCTGTCAGGGCGACCTCGTTGTAAGCGTCGGCCGCCAAAATCTCCTCAGGGTGTTCAAAATAGTCTTGAAAGAAGGCCAGGCGCTTCAGCGGATCGTCCGCCAGTTGGGTCAGGCCGATCACGTAGGCCTTGCTGGTCTCGGTCAAGGCAATCGGCACACTCCAGGCGATGTCTTCTGGTTTGAGAAGATCTCGAGGAGCCTTCGGGTCAGTCGGCTGCGGCCGTCCGACCTTGGTGGGATCCTCGTCAAAGACCCGAGCGTCTCGCCCGTAGATCAAAAACCCCGTTTGGGCAGGTTGGTTGCCGTAATACAGCACCTCAATAGCCTGATCGCTGCCCTGGAACAGGTTTTGGCCCTTGAGCCACTTGGTCACCCGAAACTTCGGCCGAGTTAAGGCTCGACCGAAAAGCCTCTGGCTGGAAGTCTCCCTGGCCTCTGCCTCGTTCTTGTCGGGTTGCTGACCGGTTGGTTGCTCGAGCTGACCGGTTGGTTGCTCGAGCTGAACGGCCAAAAACGCAAACAGACTCCCCTCAAGCTCCTCCCGAAGCGTCGCCTGGGTCGACTTGCAAAACGGACAGCCCAAGGCTGCCCCCGGCAGCAACCCAACCAGCAGAACAACAGCTCCAACAAGCTTCCATCCAACCAGCCTGAGCCCTCCCCACTTGAAGTCAAATGGTTTGGTGGCCCGAGGTTTGGCGGCCCGAGGTTTGGTGGCCCGAGATGTGGTGTGAGGTGTCTGGTGTGAGCAAGGGCCAAACCAATCCTGCTGGTGACGGATTCCAGGGGTCATCCCGGGCTCTCTGCAGTTGGTGGAAAACGTTGAACAAGCACGAAATGCTGATCAGTGAAGCGACAGCACGCCAGCATTATAGCTCACCATCAGCCTGAGGCGGAACGGTGAGAATTGCCATGCTGGAGCGAAGCCTAGGAACTGGAACTTGGGAACTGGAACTTGGGAACTGGAACTTGGGAGCTTGACACTGGTGGATTGACACTGGCGGATTGACACTGGCGGATTGACATTGGCGGCTTTACGCGCGGAGTGCCTCGGAGACATCAGTGTTGTAGGCATGGCGAGCGGGGAGATACCCCACGAGCACGGCCAGCAGAATCAGGACGGGGATCAGCACCAATTCGGCTGGAAGGTACCGCAGCCAGGGGGGAACCTGGACGGGGCTTGTCTGTTCGATCAGCGAAGCCACCGAGACGAAGTTAAACAGACCGACGTTGACCCCACTCCAGGAGGCCAAGTAATCGCCGATGGCCCAAACAAACAAATGGGCGCCCAACCAGCCGATCAGACCAGCTGTCAGCGAGAGCATCACAGACTCCAGCAAGATGACTGACATCACCGTCTGCCGACGCGCGCCCAGGGCTCGCATCACAGCGATGTCGCGTTTGCGTTCGTTCATCGAATTGTAGATGCTCACCAGAATGCTCACTGCTGAGACGAGCACGATGATAGAAGTCAAGCCCAAGAGCAGCCCTTGGAAGGGGCCAACGAAGGTGGACAGCAGCGTGGTGATCTGACGGATTGGAGAGACGGCCTGAGCCTGCGTCTTGTCGTTGATCACCTTGGGGAAGAGCAGCGAGGCCCGCAACCCATCTGTCCGCACCAGCAAGGCGGTCACCTCGCGTTCCTCAACAGGCAACGGCTGCGGTTGGTCAGCTTCGCGAGACTGGGACTGCTGACTGGGTGAGGCCTTGGGTCGTCCGCTGAGCATTTTGGAAACGCCACTCTTGTCGTGTCCTTCCAGCAGATAAAAACCTTCCATGTTGACGAAGATCGCCCGATCGTTGGGGGTGCCTGTCCAATTCAAGATGCCGACAACTCGAAAGGGATCGTGAGTGGCCCCTTCATCACTGACACCATGGGTTGGCTCGACTAAGCTCCCCAATGTGAGACCAGCTTGCCAAGCGACCTGAGCGCCGACGACGGCGGTAAAAAACTCTTTGGGGTCAGTGTCGCGGAAGCTCTTTCCCTCCGCAAAGGTGTAGTGCTGCGGTGTTGGATTCTGCGAGTAAGGATGCTCAAAGAGCTCCGAGGTCGTTCCCACCACACGGTAGCCTTGATAATTATCCCCCAGACAGTAGGGAACTACACTTTTGACATACTTGTGAAACCGGCCTTCTTGCGGGTTTCCGCTCTGGTCTCGACGAGCATTCCAGTGGTCGGCTGGAAGCATATCCTGGTACACATCATAGGAAAGGTTTTCCACGGGCGTACTCAGGTGGTAGACCGTATTGAGCACCAGTTGCAGGCGGTCGCCCTTGGGCCCAACAATCAGGTTGTATCCCAAACTGGTGTTCCGCTTGAAGTAATCCCCAATGACCCCGAGGGCAATCAGGGTCGCGGTCACCAACAGGACCCCCAAGGCCATGGACACCCCAGTGAGGGTCGATGCCAGAGCGCGTTGTTGAATGTTCCGCCAGGCAATCTGCAACAGGTTCATGGAATCAATGATTTGTGCGTTGGGCGTTTCGTCTTCAACCAGGCCAGGCCGCAGACGGCAAGCAAAACCTTAGACGAGCAAAAACCGCAAACAAAGGGCGTCTGAACCGAGTCTGCCAGGAACTCAGCTTGCCAGGAACTCAGCTTGCCAGGAACTCAGCTTGCCAGGAACTCAGCTTGCGAGAAGACCGGCTCCCTGGAAAGGTTGCTCAAAGGAGGCTTGCCTGCAAGAACCGTGCTGAATGGGAGCTGGTTGGCCTGGAATTAGCTTGGCTGAGGTTGGTCTGTTGAGTGGTGACTTGTTTGGTCTTTGTGAGGTTGCAGAGCGGCGTTGATTTGCTCGAGTTGGACGACCCGCTCGAACTGCGAGGTCACATGCGGGTCGTGTGTGACCAGCAACAACGCCACGTTTTGTTCTTGGCAGGTCTGGCGAATCAGATCCAGAACAGCCTGTTGGTTTTGGGGATCAACGTTGGCCGTCGGTTCGTCGGCCAGGATTAGTTTGGGACGGTTGGCCAATGACCGAGCCACAGCAACTCGTTGTTGTTGGCCAACGGAGAGCTGCCCCGGCCGATGGTGGAGACGCTGGCCCAGGCCGACTCGTTGAAGCAGCTCCTCGGCCCAGCGTGGGTCTGCTCGGCCTGCCCCAAAGGTCATCCCCAAAAGCACATTCTCCAAGGCGGAAAAGCCCGCCAGCAAGTTGAAAGTCTGGAAGACAAAACCAATCGCCCGAGCTCGAAAGCGATCCCGGCTGGCCTCTCCCAAGCGTGTTAGATTGACCCGATCGATCTCGACCACCCCCGAGTCGGCCCGGGTGATCCCGGCAACCACCTGGAGCAAAGTCGTCTTTCCCGAACCCGAAGGCCCCACCAACGCACACTGCTCACCACTGCCGAGCTGAAAATCGCTGATATCCAAAATCGGCAGCGACCCACCAGCAGGATCTGCATACGCCTTCTTGACGTCCGCCAAACGCAACATAAGCTAGCACTCTCCAGGAAGGAAAAGGCAGAAAGCACCGAACGCCGCTGACAGGAGCCGAGAAAACCCTTCCAGCCCAGAACCTTGCGAATTGAGACAACCTAACCTGTTTCAAGATCACCCGTGGGGACTGTATCGTCTCAGAGACCCGTCACCCAAACTATCCCAACAGGCGCTTGTTGCAAACCCATTGCGTTTGCGCAGCACCAGGAGCTACGCAGCCAACGGCCTGGCTGTTCTTTGATCGTGGCCTTTTCTCTTGTCTGTGGTTGTCTTGCCCACAGGCTGTCTTCTGGCCAGGCTGTCTTCTGGCCAGGCTGTCTTCTGGCCAGGCTGTGTGCTGGCCAGGCTGTGTGCTGGCCGGCAGTTTTTCTACCGGCGAGCCTTGAAGACCAACCGGGACACTTCGGGCAATTTCGAGCGGTTGTGCCGCCTGCACCCCCCTCAGTCTGCTGAGGGCTTTGGAAACGAGTTCTGGCGAACCAAACCGCTGGCGTTGGGCTCCAATTGGTGAATAGAATGCAATGGGTTCGTCTTCAACGACGGTTGATTCTTCAGAGGACTGAGTCTTGAGACAACTGAGTGTCTGTCTCTGAAAATCTCACGTCAACGGAGACCCCTCATTCAACTGCTTGCCCCAACCTGTGATCTGGGAACGGATTGGTCGCTCATTTCAGCCCAATTGATGAGCTTTTTGTCGGCACCACAGCATTGTCTCAGCGTTGTCGGCACGTCCTTTTGGCGGCTCTCTTGAGGGCAACCAGCAAAGGCCGAAGACCCAGAACTGGCACCCCAAAGCAGCAAACCTGGAGGATTTTGAAATCTGGTGCTGCCAATCAGGTCGCGGGCGGTGAACATCCACCCCTCACTTCGGGAGACTGTGACCATCAACACCACAACCAGCCTGCAGACGACGGCGAATCGGTCGTGGCAACTGGCCCTCACTGCCGCCAAAACGGCCGAGGAAAACCGGGGTCGCGACATTGTCATCCTCGACCTGCGAAAGCTGACGCCAGAATTCGATTACTTTGTGATCGCCACAGGCACCAGCCGACGCCAATTGCACGCGATGAGCGAGGAGATCGACCACGCCCTGGAGGAGGGATTGGGGGACAAGCGGCTCGGAATCGAGGGTTATCAATCGTCAGAGTGGATCGTGCTGGACTACGGCTCGGTGGTCATCCACCTCTTTGACGCCGAGCACCGCTCGTACTACGACCTCGAGCACCTGTGGGACGCCGAACGAGTGCCTTTCCCCGGGAGCCCGTCTCCTGAGTGGGACCGATAAAGACAAGTGGGACTTACAAAGGCAAGTGGGATTGATAAAGGCGATTCCCCACAGGCACCACATCTGCGTGACAACGCTTGAGCCAGAACACTTCAGGCAGCACGCGTGAGGTCCGCTGACGGTGATCTGCTCAAAATCACATCACAAGCTCAAGAGCTCCCGGAAGCGGAGAGTCCTCTCCAGCTCTGGGAGCTTATGCATTCCCAGACCAATCTCTCAGGCTCATCTTCCAGGCTCATCTTCCAGGCCAAGTTCCAGAACAGTTTCCAGGCCAAGTTCCAGAACAGTTTCCAGGCCAAGTTCCAGAACAGTTTCCAGGCCAAGCTCTAGGGCCAAACCCCTTGGCAGCAATGACCCCGACAAACCGCCTTTTGCCTCATCCCAATGACGGGATCGATTGATGAACATATTAGCCGAGCTACGTCAGCGCTTCACCACGGCGCTTGCGCATCTTTTTGAAGATCCGGCTTCCCAAGATCTCCAACCGCTGCTGGAGACCATTCGGCCAGCAGGGGACCCCAAGCACGGCGACTACCAGGCCAACTGCGCGATGCAATTGCGGAGTCAGCTCGACCAGCAGCCTCGTCAGATTGCCGAAAAGATCGTCGCCGGGCTAGAAGTGGCCGACCTGTGCGAGAAAGTCGAGGTCGCTGGGCCGGGCTTTATCAATTTGCGTCTGCGGGACGATTGGCTGGCAGAGCAACTTACCAAGGCTTTGGGTGATGCGCGTCTGGGGGTGCCGGCAGCCGCAAGCCCAAAAACCTATGTTGTGGATTTTTCGGCTCCCAACGTCGCCAAGCCCATGCACGTTGGCCACATTCGCTCCACGGCTATTGGCAACAGCCTCGCCAAGACATTGCGGTTTTTAGGGCACACGGTCATCACCGACAATCACATCGGCGATTGGGGCACGCAATTTGGCATGATCATCTATGGGTACCGCCACTTTCTCGATCAGGCCGCCTACCAACAAGCCCCTGTTCCCGAGTTGGCCCGTTTGTACCGCTTGGTCCGCCAACTGTGCGATTACCACGATTTGAAGAAGCAGTTGCCCAAGCTCCAAAGTCAACTGCAACAACGCCGCCAACGTCTGGCCGAGGCCAAGGACAACACCCCGACCGATCCCAAGGAGGCCAAAAAGCACAAGAAACAGCAAAATGCCTTGGCCAAGGGTGTAGAAGAACTCGGCGAAGAGCTCCAAGACGCTCAGGAGAAAATCGCTCGCGTGGAAGACTCACCGGCCCTCAGCAAGCTGGCCGCCGAAAACCAGGAAATCAACCAGCAAGTTCTCCAAGAGACAGCCAAGCTGCATGCCGGTGACCAGCAGAACCGCCAGCTTTGGGAAGAGATTCTGCCCCCTTGCCTGGAAGTACTGAAAAACCTCTATCGTCGTCTTGGTGTGCAGTTTGACCATACCCTTGGTGAAAGCTTCTATCACGATCAGCTGCCAGAGGTTGTTGAGGATCTGCAGGCTAAAAAACTGGCTCGCCAGAGCGATGGGGCGATGGCTGTTTTCTTTCAGGGAACCAGCCAGGAGTCAGCCTGCGTCTCCGATCCCCAAGGCAACGAAAACCCCATGCTGATTCGTAAGCGGGATGGCGCGTTTCTTTACGCCACCACCGACTTGGCAACGGTGAAATACCGCATGGAAACCTGGCAACCTGATGCCATTTTGTATGTGGTCGACTTCCGCCAGGGCCAACACTTTGACCACCTCTTTGCTGCCTGCCGTCTCTGGGGATATACCAACGTCGAACTGACTCATGTGAAGTTTGGTACGGTGCTGGATAAGAAGACCCGTAAGCCCTACAAAACTCGCTCAGGAGATACCGTCGGCCTGGAGAGCCTGCTCGATGGTGCCATCGAACGAGCTCGCGAAGTCGTCGAGCAAAAAGAAGCCGAGATCGAAGCTCAGGACGACAAACTCTCCCCCGACGAGAAAGCCCAGATCTCCGAGGTCGTCGGCCTGGGGGCGATCTTCTACGCCGACCTCTCTCATAATCGAGAGAGCGACTACTGCTACGACGAAGACGAAATGCTGGCCTTAGACGGCAACACCGCTGCCTATATGCAATACGGATACGCCCGTCTTCGCAGCATCTTTCGCAGGGGAAATACCTCACTGGAAGAGGTGATCGCTCTGGCACCCAGCATCCAACTCAGCGACCCTGCCGAAAGAGCGTTGGCTTTGCAGCTGTTGGCTTTCCCAGAGGCCCTGGAGGCCTCGGTTGCCGATTACCGCCCCAACCTCATCACCAGCTATCTGTGGGACCTCACACGGGCGTTGTCGAGGTTTTACGCTCAATGCGTCGTCCTGAAAGCCCCTGACCAGGCCACCAAGGGGAGCCGTTTGGCCCTTTGCGCTTTGACTGCCCTGACCCTCCGCAAAGCCCTGGAACTTTTGGGAATTCGGGTGCTTGAGCGGATGTAGGTCAGCAGCAACACCCCAGAGGACAAACCACGCTTTCACGCCAGAAACCGACCTTGCGTCCTGTGCCAGGTGTGTTGTAGACCGATCCGCCGTTTATCGGCCGGAGGGCCGCGGAGACTTTGCTCTCAGGTTGCCATTTCTCCAACTCCGGCCCCTGGTTTCTGCTCTGGCCGTAATTGATTCTCGGAAAGGTTCCTGAGACATCGGGGACTGGACGTCCTCCATGTCCAAACATCCGGTGGGCTGCTGGCTGCCGGGGGGCAGTCGGAGAGCCCGCACTGGGAACCTTCCCTGAACCTCAAGAGGCCTTCGTGATGGGGACCGTGTCGGTCCATGCGAAATCTCTGGTCAGTTGAACGCTGTCGGGCTCTTGATTGGGAGTCGGACTGTCATCAACCGAGCCACCTCCGGCTTCGGCCGGTCGGCTCAGTGGGCCAGCCTATGCGCCGCTACCGACGAGCCTCCGGAAGCAGATCCCTGAAAACCTCTTTGACAATCTCGTTGAAAATCTTGTTGGCTTTGGCGATTGCTCTCGTGGGAGGTGGGTGCCGCCTCTTTCGCGAGGATCCCAAACGGGACCTGATCGAACAACAACTGCGGCAGAAGGATGATCAAATCCTGCTTCTGCAACAGAGCTTGTTTGAGTATCGACTTTCGTTGCAAAAAGCCCAGCAGCAAAACGCTGCCCTGCGAGCGGGCGTCGACCCGGACCAGCTCCCGCCGCTGGGTGATCCCCATCAGCAGCCCCGACTCATTGGCCCTCGACTTGACGGGCCATTCCGCGGCAAGTCCCTCCACAGCGACCCATTCCCTCCGGACGGCTCCCTGGTTGATCCTGGATTGCCGAACTTGCCTGGTCAGGTTCCTGACGATCAGACTCCTAGCCAAACTCCAGATACGGTGATCGAGGTTGACCCGGTTCCTGCTCCAGGCCCAGGCGTCGACGAACCCAACGGGGGTCTGCCAGACATCGAACTGACACCTGAGACCGATCGTCCGCCTGAGGTGGAGGCCCCACCGCTGTTTCGTCCTGTTCCCAGACCAGAGATCCGTCCTCCCGATCCCCGAGTGCCCGAGGCTGATCTCCCCTTGCCCTTGCCAGATGCGAACACCGCGGGTCGGTCCAACCCCGACCAGCCTGTTTCCCCAAAGCCCGGCTCAGCACAAGCCGAACAGTCGGCTGCCTCAGCCACCAAAGCACAACCTTCCCCACAAACGGCCCAGCAAGCCGCCCAACAGGCCCCACCGAGTCAAGCCACAGAGCACCAGCACAGTCGCCAGCCCCATCAGTTGGCAAACGCTCAACCGCAAAGAGTTCCCTCGCAAGAAACTCAACCGCCACAAGGTCGATCCCGAGGACCTCAATCTGGACAAGCTCAGCTCGTGCAGCCCCAGCGAACCCAGTCCCAGATGCCCCAGTCCCAGATGCCCCAGTCCCAGATGCCCCAGTCCCGCGTGCCTCAACGCCGGATCGCTCGGCCCCCTGGTACTGGGCCTAGCCTTCATCGCCCTCGGTTCACAGGTCCCCAACAAAATCGCCCTGGCGTTCATCGCCCTGGGGTCACCCAGCCTCAGGGAACTCAGCCTCAGGGAACTCGTCCTCAGGTGAGGCGTGCACCGCTGGAGCCAATTCGAGACTGGCGGGTTGTCTCGGCAACTCTCAACCCCAGGGCCACCGGAGGCTGGGAGGCCGATGGTCGGTTTGGCCACGAAGGGGTCCGCTTGGTGTTGGAGCTCCGCAATGCCCGTCGGCGTGTGTTGCCGGTTCCAGCAGCGGTTTCGGTGGCGGTCCTTGATCCGGCCTTACCATCTTCTCAGCAAAGGCTTGCTCGCTGGGACCTCACACCAGACCAGACTGCGGCGACTTTTACATTGACAGCCTATGGGCCTGGTTACCTCTTAGAGCTTCCCTGGCCCAGGACCCCGCCGAAACACTCGGCCTTGGAGCTGTATGTCCGCGTGATCACCCCCGACGGACAAGAATTGCGGATCGAGCAGCCCTTGACGATCGACTTCGCGCAATCACCAGAGGGATGGGAGCTGCACCCGCACCAACCAGGCCCGCACCAACCAAGCACTCGTGTCCCTCGGGACCGCACGACCTCCACTCCAGACAGCGACACCATGCGTGTGACCGCCACCCAGATCTGGGGCCCTCGTTCAACGCAATGAACCGTCCGCTCAAGTCGCTGGGCCTTTCAACCCCTTCTTTCGGACAGGGAGCTTCCTTGAGACGGGATGCTTTTGCTGGCGAGGTCTCTCCCGAGAGCAGATCGCTGAGCAAGAGAATCCTGTTGCGTTGGCACTTCGCCGGGATCCTCAGTCAGGCGCTGGACGACTGCTGGGGCCAGGTCTGCTAGGATGGGAGGGAGTTGAGTTGGAGCCTCTCAGCAGGACCAGCTGCGGTCGGCTCCAACCGCTGCCGGATTCATGGATGAAGTGCCCACTCACTTGTTCGGAAACTGATCGATGCGAGGAACACTCCTTTTCTGGGAAGCATGGCCTCTCTGGAAAGCATAGCACTTGGTGGTTCCGTGCAGATCGTCGGCCGAGCCTCTGAGTGTGTGCTGCTGAGGTGTCTTTATGGCTTTTGCTCTCCCATCAGCCAGCGGCCAGCCTTGTCCCCCAAACCAAGCGATGCCCCCACCGGCCAACTCCTCGGCTCCCTCAGACCTGCAAGCCCAGCAAGCACACTCTGCTGGCAGGGAGGCTATTGTTGCCTCAGCGTTGCCTGCCGATGAGGCAACCCTTATTGCCTCGATCGCCGCTGATCCAGACAACGACGAGCCACGGTTGCTGTATGCTGACTGGCTGGAACGACACGGCCAGGCAGAACGTGCGGAATTCATCCGCGTTCAGTGTGCGGTCGCTCGGTTGGCCTGGGATCACCCGGCGCAAGAATCGCTCAGCCGCCGTGAACGGCAGCTGCTTGATGAAAACCAATCTCGCTGGCTGGGCCGTCTGGCCGGCCGTCGACGATTCTGGCTGTGGCGTTGGTTGCTCTCGGAGCAGCCCAAAGTTTGGGTGGACTGGCGACGTGGTCTGGCAGAAACGGTCTACGGTTGGGCGTGTGTCACCGATGAGGACCTAGCCGCCCTGGCTGACCTGCCTGGGGTTCGGCGGCTGTTCCTCTGGAACCGTCGAATCACCGACACAGGGCTGGCTCATCTGCCGACGGTCATTGGTCTGCGTGAGCTGTACCTTGATGGCACGGATATCACTGACGAAGGTCTCAAGCGGCTCCGCCATCAGCAAGATCTCCAGAAGCTGGACATCTCGGCAACCTGCGTGACCGATGCAGGGCTCCCGCATTTGGCGGCTTTAACCATTCTGGAGAACCTGCAGCTTTGTGGCTTGGTCATCTCCGCAAGGGGGTTGGCGGCATTACGGCAGTTGCCGCACCTGCGTTTGCTGAACTTGCGAGGATCGGGCATCAACGATGCGGATCTGGCTGCTGTGGCCGATCTGCAGTCGTTGCGGTCCTTGCTCTTGCGGGGGACCACAGTCACTGACGCGGGCCTGAGAGTCGTGGCGGAACTGACGCAGCTGCGGGAATTGGACCTGTCCAGGACGGCCGTTGGTCACAATGGCTTACCTCCACTGCGAGCGTTGGACCGGCTAACCGAGTTGACCCTCAGCAGCACGCGAGTTGGAGACGAAGCTCTCGCCGATCTGGCCGGTCTGACACGGCTCCGACGTCTTGATCTGGAGTCCACCAACGTCAGCGATGCCGGGCTGGAACACCTCAGTCACCTGGAACGCCTGGAAACACTGGATTTATGCGGAACCGGCGCCACTCAGATGGGCGTTCAGCAACTGCGTCAAATGTTGCCACAAGTTGAGATCCTCACAGACTGGGACTGGCGCTGAGCACCTCGGACCCAAGTGATCGCTCAGACAGCATTGAGGGCGGTTTTCAGAAGAAAGCTTTTCAGGGTGTTTCCACCCCCAAGAGCAGCAACTCGGGGATGGCATCTCGCAGCTGCTGGCAGGCGGCATCACTGACGGAAGTGTTGCGAACGTTCAGCCAACGAAGATGGGACAAGCTCGCTAACTGAATGGCGCCAGCATCGGTGACCTGAGTGTTGCCTAAACTGAGCGACCTGAGCTGGGACAACTGCGTGACCCACTCCAGAGAGGCATCGGTCACCCGCGTTCCAAAGAGGTTGAGCACCCTGAGATTTTGAAGCGGCAAAAGGGAGGCAAGCCCAGAGCCATGAATACGTGTCTGGCTGAGATCCAGCATCTCCAGATCGGCCAGTCTCTGGAGATGAGCAAGCCCCAGGTCTGTGAGATTGGTCCGGTTCAACCACAATTCCTGCAGATGGGGCAAGCGAGCGATCTGCCGCAAGCCAGCATTACCAATTCGCGTCCCGCCCAGACGAAGCTGTTTGAGCCTTGTCAACTTAGCCAAGGCCTGCAGCCCATCATCGGTAATCAGCTCGCCGCCGATGCTGAGCACTCGCAAACCAGGCAATTCTGCCAGATAGTTCAGACCGGTATCTGTCACAGCGGTGTTCCAAAGGTACAACTCCTGAAGCCCAAGTAAGGGTTGAAGTCGCGGAAGATCGTCATCAGTGACCGATGAGTGTCCCTCAACCCGCGCAGGAAATCCGCGGCCTCCATCCCAAATGATCTCAAATTTCTCCGTCAAGTCGGCCGCCTCCCCTAACCAAACCTCCTCGTATTGGCCGAACAGCTCCTGACGGCGAATCAACAAAGCCTCCACATCCACCGCCGGACTCCCGCCAACGGCGTTCTCTTGAAGAACATTCCCCTCAGACGCACTTCCCTCAGACGCACTCGCCCCAGAAGCATGCTCTCGCGGAAAGCCCTCCGGCCCAAGGGGTTGCATCGCTTTCGTCGCAGAAATCCGACACTCCAGGCGAATGAACTCCGCCCGAGCCGCAGCAGCAGGATCTTCTTGTTGAGCTAGCCAATCTGCGTAAACTAATCGTGGAGTGTCTTCTTGAGGGTTGTCCAGAATCGCATTGACGAAATCCACTTCCCTCGACATCCGCTTCCCCTCCGAGATGTGCGGTTGGCCCAGCAAGCAAACTGGCCCAGCAAGCAAACTAGCCCAGCAAGCAGACTGGCCTTGTGTGTCAGCGGCCTGTTCGATCACCCTCTCAGGAAAGTCTGGTAACTGACCATTTAACAATCCTGAACATTCCGCCGTATTGAACGCTCCAGAGCAAGCCAACGCCCGACCTTTGACCGCCTCTTGGCCATCGGTGACAATACTTTACAGCCTTTGGAGGTGTCCTTTGCCAAGCGGGACTCCGGTGACACACAAGAATGGTCCGTGACAGGGATCCGCTTGGACGAGCATGTTGAAAGGACGAGCATGTTGAAAGGACGAGTATTCTGAGAGGACGAACATTCTGAAAGGACGAGCCGATGGTGCAAATCCGGCAGGCGAAAACCTCAACACAAAGCCAGACCCGGGCTCAGCCCAGCCTGAGCAAAAGAACGCATCTTGGCGGTTTGGTGCATTGCTGGGCAGGGATGGTCCTTGTCGTGATCTCGACGGTTCCAGCTGTCACCCAAGCCCAGGCAACTCCGCCTGAACTGGTGTTCTTGGAGACTTTCCAAGACGGAGCTACAAACTGGCAGCCAACGGACCCATCCGCCTGGTCAGTCGTTGCTGAAGAGAGCAAACAGAATGGCACCAGTCAGCCCACAAAAAACAAGGTTTATAGTCTGAACAAGAAGCGGAGCAATTACAAGCCGCCCCACCGAAGCCCGTTGAACATTTCGCTCCGAAAAGACAAGACTTTAGGAGATTTTGTGCTGACTGCTCGCTTACGCAGCACCCACAAAGACTACAACCATCGGGATCTCTGCTTGTTCTTTGGGTACCAAGACCCTGCGCATTTTTACTACGTGCATCTTGGGAAGCGTACCGACAACCACGCCAACCAGATTTTCATTGTCAACGGTGCCCCGCGGACGAAGATCTCCACCAAGACAACCAACGGGACTCCGTGGACTGACAACTGGCATCAAGTCAAAATCGTCCGCAACGTCGAGACGGGACTGGTTCAGGTGTTCTTCGACAACATGGAAACCCCAGTCATGCAGGCCACCGATCAGACGTTCACCTGGGGACAAGTGGGCATCGGTTCCTTCGACGATACCGGGCACTTTGACGACATCAAGGTCATCGGCACAACCGTCTCACCGCCCCAATGACTGTCGCTGCCTCGAGTGTTCCCTGGCCTCTCGGGCTTGGGCTTCTCGGGCTTGGGCTTCTTGTCACTGGGGTCTCTTGACTGGCATGGCCCTCGCAGCGTTTCGGGGAAAGCTGCGTTGGATTTGGTTCAAACCGTTCGCTTGGCTCAGACTGGCAGATGGAATATGAGTGCCGAAGCACGCATTCAGGAGTTAGGCCTGGAACTCCCTCCCCCACCCAAGCCGATGGGCGTCTATCAGCCGGTGGTCATTCAAGGTCGATTGGCTTATCTCTCTGGACATGGTCCTTTGATGTCTGATGGGAGCCTTCTGACAGGACGAGTGGGAGAGCAGGTTGATCTGGCCGGGGGTCAGGCGGCTGCTCGTCAAACGGGGTTGGCTATCTTGGCGACCTTACGGAAAAAGCTTGGCAGCCTCGATCGAGTGACCCGGCTGATCAAATCCTTCGGGATGGTCAACTGTACGGCTGAGTTTCAAGACCATCCGGCAGTGATCAATGGTTACAGCGAACTGATGAAAGAGGTCTTTGGCTCAGAAGTCGGCGTTGGGGCACGCAGCGCTGTGGGCATGGGAAGCCTGCCTGGCAACATCACCGTGGAGATCGAAGCGATCCTCGAGATCGAGTGACCCTCTCTGGCATCATCCTCATTGGACTGTCCCAGATGGGGCCGTTGCCCACCAATATGCTGGCAAATGGATCGGTTGAGGGCCCGACGGGTTGGGCCTCAGCCACAATCTGGGACAGTCGAGCCCAAGCCGATCGCCCTGGGCTCTCCCCAACCAGGCCGCAGGATCAAAGCTCCCACACTGAGCTCCTGCAAAAAGCTGTGCCCTTGTTGTCTGGATCGGTCCAAGGCTTCGCTTAGTCGGCTTTAGGAGTTCCCTTGCAGACTGAGCGATGGGGCGTTGAGGCCCTCCAGATGAGTCAGTTCGTTGAAACGGAGCAGCCGGAATTGATCGGCCCACTCAGCCTGACTGATGGAACAGTTGGCAAACACAAACGGACTTCGTTCGGCAGGAATCCCCAGAAGAGCTTTGAAGGCCGCGCTGAGCAGCGCCCCGTGGGCCACCACAACAGCAGCTTGGTGACCATTGCCGCTGCAGTCTTCACGGATCGTTTGCAACGCTTGGGCACCACGGCCCATTAACGCCCGGCGGCTCTCGCCTCCTGGGACGACAAAGTCAGGATCTTGTTGTTTCCAGAGGAGCCCTTCGTGGGGAAACTTGTCCTCAATCTCGCTCCAGAGCATCGTCTGAAAGATGCCAGCGTGAATTTCCTTCAAGTTTTCTTCGATCCGCAGAGGCACATCCAACGCCTGGGCCACATATTCGGCTGTCTGCAGGGCGCGGCTTAGGGGACTACAATAGACAACCGGGGGAGAACCAGCAGGCGGTGCTGAGCGGCTGAGAGCCGCCAACCGATCAGCGGTGGCCTTGGCCTGGCGATGTCCCAGCTCCGAGAGGTGGACATCGTGTTGGCCCTGGATGCGGCCCTCGGCGTTGAAAACGCTCTGACCGTGTCGAACAAAATACAGGATCATCAAGGCTCTCGGCAGGGAAGTCGGAACGGCGAGCGTGTCGATGGCCTCACTGGCCTCTGGAGCTGGGAAATCTGGAACCAGTCAGAAGCCAGCCAGTTGGGAGTCAATCGTTCAGGAATCAGTGGCTCAGTCAACTCCTCGGGCCGCTCAGAGTGCAAGGCAGGAAAAGGCTGTCACGCCTGAACGAGAGTGCGGAGGTGACGATCTGACGAGGCTGAGGGGGACTGCCAGCAGGCTTGAGGTCGGCTTCTGGCGAGGGGCCCCCTTTGGCAACGTCCACAAATTCGACCACTGAACACGAATTTTGTGGTAGTTTGTTTGCTGGAGGACATGTATCTTCAAGCATTCCAGGCAGTTGCCAAAGCCACCAACCAGAGAAACCCACCAGTTTGCTCCCCGTGCTCCGCCAACTGTGGTAGCGAATTACTTTTCCCTTGGAAAAGCGATGTTAGAGGAGTACGATCGCTGAATTGGGGTAGAGGATGACCTTCCCTCACCTGGGAAGCTCGCCTTGGACCTCATCCTCGACCGGAACAGTTCAAATACCAAACAGTCCGATTACCAAACTGTTCGAGAAAACAATTCGAGAAAACAATTCGAGCACGACAACGCTTCAGGAGCCTTGAGCCCAAGGCTCAGCAACAGGTTCGATTGGTAAAGAATCAAGTCCATTAGACTCAAGACCAATCGTCACCAAACAAAAAGAAGCTTTCCCTGAAAGACCGATCCTTTCAGGACAAATGATTCTCGTAGTGATCGCTTGCCAAGTTGTTGCCTGCTGAATTAGTGCTGGCCAGGCCGAGGGACGGGAAATCACCATTGGTCAGAATCTCATCTGACTCTGTCGTTGCAATCATATTGTCCCAATCATCATTCAACACAGTCTGGGAACCACTCTTCGTTACAATTGCCAGCCGAGACAACTGCCAGCCCAAGAACACCTGGCCCAAGAACACCTGGCCCAAGAACACCTGGCAGCCAGCAGGCAGAACGCTGACCGATAGTCAGGACCACGGCTAGGGCTTGTCTGCTTTGGTTTTTTTGCTGGCCGTGACCAGGAAGGCCGGCGATTTCTGATTAAGCTCAGGGAGCAGTGTTGATCTTTCCGTTTGTGTCACAATCACCGGACTTGAACCCACACAGAACTTGCAGCCTGCAAATCAGAGAACACCTGCAAATCAGAGAACACCTGCGGGCCAGAGGCACTGATTGGGGGACTTGAGAACGGATCTGGAGACGAGAGAACGAATCTGGGGAGAGGATGGCTTCGACCCAGCATTTCGATGCGACTCTCGAAGTTGTTTGATCACCTCGAGTTTGCCACACAGTCACTGCAACAATCGGCTGATCGGTCATCAAACGAGAGTTTTGAAACCACTTGTCGCTCACAAAGTTGTTCTGCAAGGGCGTTGTCCTGCCAAGGAGACACTTCAGATGTCGCGCATCCGTAGCCGTCTGCGAGACCCCAATCGCCGGGGGGTCATCATCGTCTTGGGCATCTTTGGGTTGATGCTTTTCTGCTGTTTTGCAGCCTTTGCAGTTGATATGGGTTTATTGATGCTGACCCAATCGCAACTGCAGAACGCCGCTGACGCATCGGCCCTCGCCGCTGTCTTGGAGTTACGTGAGAAGATTGGCGACGATGGGAGCACCGTGACGCCACAAACTCGTGCGGTCGATGTTGCCAAGAATATCGCTGAGTTGAACCTGGCAGCGAAACGCCCGGTGAAGTTAGTGAACGCCGATATCAGGTTGGGCCAGCGAGTCTTTACCAATGGTAACTGGACGACCACTTGGTATCCGGCCACAACCACTGAGTCGGTCAATGCCGTGAGCGTGCGAGCAGCGTTCGATGAAAACTCCGGAGACATGCGTCGGATGCGGCTGTTGTTTGCCCGGGCCCCCTGGTTCATGGGAGATGCCGGCCGAGACGATGCTGCCGTTGCCGGCGAGGGGGTGGCCTTTATCTTCCCCAAAGACCTTGTGCTCTGCCTGGACACCTCGGAGTCCATGAAAAACGACAATTTGCGCAACTCGCTGACCGATGCGATCAACATCCGAGGCGATCTCTTTGGCTTCATGCCAGATGCCGATTCCGAGATCCAAGGACAATACGGGGTCCCTGAGTTCACAGGCCAACTGGACGTCGACAATCCCCCTGATGGAAACCTTGACTCCAAGTACAAAATCCTCTGGGTCAAATCTCGAGACGATGGTGTCTGGGGCGATGCAACTCAGAGGGACGAGTTTCGGGACCAGGAATTCATGGATGCACCCACAGGTCCCAACAACGAGGTGATGTACTGGGAACACCCCAAATGGAAGTTGTTTGTCGAATCTTGTGAGTCGACCAACCCATTCTGGTACCGCGATCTGCCGCCGAACGCGTTGTACAACAAGCCCGCCGGTGCCCTGGATCCTTCGACACGTTCACCGCTGCACCCTCAGTACAGCATGAATCTGACTCGCTATCTGACCTTTCTGATCGACCAGCAGTTGGTGCCTGCCTACGCCGGGCAACAATTCTATCTGAGAGATACCGACTTGGACGGGAATCTGGAGACCTTTCCGCCCAACGATAGCCTCATCGACAGCTACCCCGGAACCTATCCCTCGCACTCGGTCTACTACCCTCGACCCAAGCCGGATCCTGACTTTCAAATAAGTCGGCTGTACGATGGCAACGGAGATTTTTCTGGCGAGTATGATGGCAGTGTGAATATCCAGCCGCTGATCTTTGTGCGAAAGCCGGCGCTTTTTGGGATTTACTCACTGATTTCCGACGAGGTGAGTTCCAGCGGTTTCAACCGCATCGGATTGATTACCTACGGCACCTTGGCCCACCGAGATCTGGAGTTGACCAGCAGCTTGGAAGATGCCCTCACCGTGGCAACCCAACAAATCACCTGGGCTCACGGTGAAAACGTCAACTACACCTTCGGATATAGCCCTGCCTGGAACGGCTTCACCAATATCGGCATGGCCCTCCGACAGGGTGTCGAGATGCTCACCGATTACCAGAACGACCCGAACACACGTGAGGTCTCCCGCAAGGCCATCATCTTACTGACTGACGGGAACCCCAAGATCAGCCCCGCTGGCGGCGATACAGCCTCCGAGTTCTTGCCATCCAACTCCTACGATTTGGATGTCAATTTTACAAACAGCACCTTGGCTGAAGATTACACAAAGTACTGGGCCGGCCGAGCTCACGATAACGACGTGGTCATTCACGCCATCGGGCTTGGCACCGGGGTCAACGAAGCCCTTCTGGAGGACATCGCCGATAAGACAGGAGGATTCTACTTCCTGGTCACCGACCCCGAGAACGAACAAGATCGCTTGCAACAGATCTTCATTGGTTTAGCTCAAGACCGCGTCGGCCGGTTGTTCAAAGAATAATTTTCCCGCTTCGGAACTGCGGACCTCTCAAGGACTGCAAGCCGCTTGCAAAAGCCACCTCCGGCTGACGGTTTGTCGGTTGGGAAGCTTCCGGTCCACGGTCACCCACAACAGGTCGTTCCTCTGGTCGCTGAGCTGGAAACTCAGCGACCTTTTTCATCACCTCTTTGTCCTCAGCCATCAAGCGCAAGGACCAAGAGGCCACCCCTGAATGGGCTCTCAGCAAAGAACCCGGGGGCTGTGGTTGACTCGACCGGTTCAGCCGAAAGCCGACCGAGAGCCGGCAGAGCACAGAAGTCGCTACAGCAAAAACTTCTTGGCTTCGCTGCGTTAGAAACCTTCTCGAGGATCGTCAATCACCAGGGTTCGATAAGGCAGGTGACCACTCGGTCGGTCTTCTGAAAGGCGGGAACGTGGCGGAACGGGGCTAACCACCCCCAACGATCAGGACGAGCGGCAAACATCCGCCATTCGTTCAGCGGAGAAAGCCCCAGAGCAGCCAACTGATCCAAACGATCGACCGTCCATTGAAGAGGCGCCCCGATTCGTCGGGCCGGCCTTCCATTAATCCAAGCGGCAAACCAATTGAACACATCCAGCAACAAAGTCGCCCCTGGAAAACGCTGCCGCCAATGCTGAATGACCTGGCCAACTTCTTGAGGCGTCAAGTACATCAGCAGCCCTTCGGCAATCAACAGAGTATCTTTCGGGTCGGCCTCGGGAAGGTGATCGGCCCAATCCGGCAGCAGAACTGAGCCGCTGAGGTGCAGAGATTGGCAACAGGGCCTTTCCAGTTGACCTCGCAGGGCCATCACCTCGGGCAAATCGAAAGAGACCCAGCGAATCGGAGGGGACTGTTGTTGAGTCGGCAGCACTCGGGCCCGCCGAGTTGAGAGCCCAGCTCCGACCTCCACAACAAGAACTCGTGACTGGGGCTTTCTCTGACTGACAAATGCCCGGGTCGCCTCGTCGAAGAAGCCGCAGCGAAGACAGATGCCCACCTGCATGGCCTGGCCATACCAGCAATCCAACGCCGAGTCCCATCCCACCTGATGCATCCAACGGCTGGCCAGCGGGTCCAACAAGAGCGGGCTCGGATGCTGTTGCTCTTCAGCACGAGCACGTAAGGTTAACAGCAACGTCCGCGGGATACCGGTGAGAGACGTTTTCAACGCAAGCGGCTGATCGGTCGACTCGGCATCGGCTTCGCCCTGTCGGATTGTGAGACCTGGTTGGCACTCATCGGAGCTGCTGATCAAGTCTGCAGACCAGTCTTGGGGGTTTTTCGGGGGGGTGGTCTGGGCTGTAGCAGCTGAAGATGGCACGCTGGAAGCAAGGTTGAGTTGGATCGAAAAAGAAGTATTCTGGCAAGTTATCACTGCTGCAATTCGCCACTGCTGCGACGCGAGTGCACCCTAGGCGGACTTAGCTGGCCGGACGAGGGCTGCGACAAACCACCACAGCGAACTTTGGCAAACGTCTTCGTTTCGGAAGACCCTATTTTCTTGGCTTGGCAGTTAGGCCCCCCTGGGAACCATCGCGATGTTGGCATTCGGCAAATCTCTCTCGACCGCAGAGCCCCTGAGCCTGTCGGCATCTTGGTCAGCGGCGAATCGGCATGTCCCTGGCCGGTGGGTGACCGGTGGGCTGCTGGCTGGCTGGCTGATCATTGCGTGCTTGATTTCACCTGGGCCAGCCCTCGCCGAGGAGACCTGGCCGCAGTGGCGAGGCCCCAACCGCAACGCTCAGGTGAACGACCCGAACTGGCCGGACACCCTCGATGAACAGACCTTGGTGGAGTCTTGGCACGTGGAGCTTGGCCGGGGTTACTCTGGGCCGATCGTCTCCCCGAAGGCTGTCTTTGTCGCCTCCACCGTGGACGGACAGGAGATCTTGCAGGCTCTGGATCGCCAGACCGGCCGAGAGCTTTGGAAGACCTCTTGGAAGGGATCGATGCGGGTGCCCTTCTTTGCAGCCCAAAATGGTTCCTGGATCCGATCTACCCCGGCTTACGATGGTGAAAACCTGTTCGTTGCGGGCATGCGTGATGTGCTGGTTTGCTTGGACGCGGAAACAGGCCAACAGCGATGGCGGGTTGATTTCCGCAAACGCTATGACACCCCGCTGCCCAGCTTTGGTTTTGTCTGCTCTCCACTGGTCATCGAAGACTCCCTCTACGTGCAGGCAGGCGGGGGCTTTGTCAAGTTGGACAAGAAAACCGGCGAAAGCGTCTGGCGTGTACTTGTCGATGATGGCGGGATGTCTGGCAGTGCATTCTCCTCACCGATCCTCGCGACCCTTAGAGGCCAGCAGCAGGTTTTAGTACAAACCCGCAAGCAATTGGCGGGCGTCCATCCCGAAACTGGGGAAATCCTCTGGAAACGAGAGATCCCTGCCACGCGGGGCATGAACATCCTTACCCCAACGGTGCAAGATCAAGGGATTTTTACAAGCGCTTACGGTGGCCGGAGCCTGCTGGTCTCGGTCAACCAACAGGAGAACCAACAACTGGCCACTGAGCTGGCCTGGACCAACAAAACTCAAGGATATATGTCTAGCCCTGTGGTGGTCGGCGATTATCTCTATCTGCATCTGAAGAACCAGCGTGTCACCTGCATCGATCTTCGCAATGGAGAGATCAAGTGGACCAGCCAGCCTTATGGGAAGTACTGGAGCATGGTCACCAATGGCGAGAAGATCTTGGCCCTGGACCAACGCGGAGAACTCTTTCTCTTGCGAGCAACACCAGAAAAGTTTGACCTCCACGACCAGCGGGTCGTCAGCAAAGATAGCACCTGGGCCCACTTGGCCATCTGCGGCCAAGAGATCTTCATCCGCGAACTTCGCGGACTGAGGGTCTTTCGTTGGCGCAAAACCGCCGACAAGCCAGACCCGACCTCTGCTGCCTCGAGACAGAAGTCATGCCCGAAATCCCGCCCGGGCGAGTTGCTCAGAGGCCAAGGCTGAGGGGGCATGTGTATCGCTCGCAGCCAACGCGACAGCGGGACTGCTGCCAAGCTCTTACTGATTGAGTTTCGTGCCTGGCTCCTGGCCATGAATGAGTGCCCGAGCCTCTGCCGACCAGGCGATGGCTTTCTCCGGATCGCCCTTGGGAGGGGAAGGAAAACTGCTGGCCATCAAAGGCCGAGTTGCTTTTCTGAACTCACCCTGGCCATCGTCCTGCCAAAGGGGTTCCGGCCAAGGATTGGAAACGCAGCCGAGCGACGTCGCGGTCTTTCATGCTGATCAGCGGCATCAGATTGCCGCTTAAGACCGCTTCGACAGCTTGGTCAGTGAGCAATCCCTCACCGACTGGATGGGCTTGAGAGTCCCCGTCCTGGGAGAAGATGTGCACAGGCAAGCCGTCGAGATCTTGAACTTGCCCAGGACGGAAAGACCAACCTGACTGCTTGAAGCTGATTGCCAGCAGTGTGGCCGCAGCCAGGGCACCGTTGCCCCAAAGGTAGCGATCATGCTGGGGACCAGGTAAATGCCCTGCTGCGGCAGGGTTCTCTTCAAAGTCGAACCGCTCGCAGGGTTCGGTTTTGCAGCCATACGGCAAGCGGAGCAAAAAACGGGGCCAGATCAGCCCGACCCACTCTGCAGCTGGCAGTTGAGCCAGTTCCTGCCAAGCCTCGCTGACCTCCGTTGAGGGTTTCCAAGTCCAGGCCTTTGGCTCGGCCTGGGTGACCAGAGACTCACAGCCGACCAACTGACCGCTGGCAGCTGCCAACAACGGTGCGGTCGCTTGCTGGGCCAACTGTGCTAGTCGAGCAACCAGAGTGGCATCTTCCAGGCTCGCCGCCAGAGTGCGGTTGAGCACAACCGCCGCATAACGGTTCGCCCCAGGGGTGTGGACCGTCCGTTGGACGACTTGCTTCCAGAGTCCTGTTTGGCTGAGATCTTCTTGAGAAGTCACATCCGCAGCCAGCTCCTCATCAGTCACATCCAAGACAAGGATTTTGAGGCTCTCATCGGTTTCAATCCGCTGAGTGAGAAATTCCAAGCCTCGCCAACAGGCTTCCAAAGCTTGAAAGTGTCGATGGTGTAATAACGCCCTCATCTGGTCGCTGGCCGCATGATCGACCGAGCTGATCAGTTCCTCTTTCTGAGGTTCATCTGCCGGCACAATGTAGCGACCGACAACCTGTTTCAGCAGACTCTCCACAGTTTGTTCGGCCTTCCGGAGGGTCGGATCGGCAGAACCGGAATCTGCCAGAGAGACATCTCCCCCAAGCAGACGCGCCAGGTCACCCTGAGGAGCACCTTGGGACTTCGCTGTCTCTTGATTGGGCGTCTGCTGGCTGGGCGTCTGCGGGCTGGGCGTCTGCTGCTGATCTGCTCCCGTTGGTGGGGCTGAGCCGGTAGCCCAGGATCGAACTTCCGCGGCGGCCATATCGAAGCTTGAGCGGTTTTGCAGACGTTGACGGGTGGAGCGGAGGGCGGAGAACAGCTCGACCTGATCGTAGATTTGATCAGGGTGGAAATCCTCGAGGGTTTTGAAGGAGAGGGTGATCTCAGTGCCTTCAGGCCCCAGCGGCAAGCAGAGTTGCGTGCCCAGGCGAGCGGGGAGTTCTTCGAGGTTGTCCACGTCCACCACGAGTGGTTTGAGTGTGGCCATTCGCGTGGGATCGCACTGCCCTCGGTTGGCCCGGCCACTGAAGTCGCCGATGACCAACAACTGAAATGGCTCATCCTCCCGAGGTTGGCGAGCTGCCTGTGTGTCGGTGGTCAGATGAAATCCGATGGATCCAAGTGCAAGTCTGGCAGTCATCGGCAGTCGCCTCCCAAGCACGATGCCACAAAAGGGGACAAGAGTTGTGTGCTGGTAGCCAGTATACCCGCCAGGCCAGCACACTGCGTGGACTCCCGACACGCTTGGCAACGCCTCCACCCAAAGAGTTTTCAAGCGGAGGGGTCAGCAAGTGCAACACAGAAAGTTGGTTGCGTCGGCAGCGAGTTCCCCTCAGCAGCCGGTTCAGGCGGTGCCGTTGGAGCCGGCCTCGGATGGGGATGCCCCCACGGGTTCGGCGAGGCGATGGTAGGCGGTCTCCAAGGCTCTGCCAAAATCTTCGCGGACGGGCTCATCCCCGTGGACAGCCGTCCGCGAGTGAACAACGTAATTGTGTTGCTGGGGGATCTGCCGAAGACGCTGGAGTGTTTGGGCCACCATCTCCTGGGGCGCTTTGACCTGCTCGAGGGACTCGTCTCCTTCGGGGAGATGCCAGTCCGGCAACAACGCTAAGCCCCGGAAAACCACTAACTGATCTGTGCGACTGTGATAGGGAGCGTCAAAGAACAGCAGAGGCTCTCCGCCAAGCTCTCCCTGGAAGGATTCCTCGTAGGTGATTTGAGGCTGGCGAGTCCACACTCCCTGAAGACCCACGTTGGTCCGATTACGGAGCCATTCTCCCAAGGATTCTCGCACGCGAACAGGCCACGGAGCCGGGTACACGAAAGTCGCCTCGGGGAACCGATCCAGCGCCGTGCTAAGACCCGCAGCGTGATCCAAGTGGAGATGTGAGACGGTCAGATATTTCAGCGTCAACTTCTGCATCCGCAACGTCTCAGCAATGCGATCAAAGGCCTCGACCTCTTCCAAACGGCCAAAGGGCATATCCAAAAGCATCGCCTCGCCCTGATTGGAGAGCAGCCAGACCCCGGAAGGGGTCATGTGGCGATTGGCCAGCCATCCCAGGACACCTTGGTTCACCACCCGGCTACGCGCGACAAGGCACACCCCCGGCGAGACAGTTTTCTCGAGCCACTCCATCACATCTCCTTTGATGTTGAGACCCTCACCGTCGAGACCGCAGAATCAGCCGGGCCGACAATTGGTCGGCCAAGTGTCTTGGACGAGCCAGGAGCCGGCAAAATCGGCCACTCAACCTTGGCTGAGTCGGTGTTGACGGTTCACAGGGATGACAATTGCGGATCAGCCTGACAAAGACCAGACAGGACAAAGACCAGACAGGACAAAGACCAGACAGGACAAAGACCAGACGGGGGCCAGACCACGTCATTGCGCAGGCGTCGTCGAACTGCTTGTTGATCAGGCTGAGCGTCAAGTTGGGGAAAGTGAGTCACCATTGAGGACGCACCTTTTTGCCCAGCTTCCCCATTGCTGATCTGGAAACCTCCGCCGAGTCAACTTATTCAGCCCAGCAACTCTTTCTGCCCAGCAACTCTTTCTGCCCAGCAACTTGCCTGTGGCAGGACACTCGGCCGGGTCTGGGTTTTCCCGTAACGCCGGTATGCTAGTCGGTTCTGCCCAGACCGCAAGCGGCCAAGAAGGTTTTTCGGCCATCCTGGTTCTTTGGAGGACCGCACCAACGACGGCCAAGCCCGATTGTTTGCCAATCGCAGATCCGCTGGCCCTGAGGAGAAACACGCTTTCTGTGCGATGATGGTCCACGAACCCTGTGACACCTGTGGCTTGCACTACCCCGAAAAAGCTGGAGTGACAGTTCCTGGTGTTGGACAGGCAAGAGGTCACTGGTTCGAGTCCAGTATCGCTCACTGGCAGTAGCGGTTATCGGGAGCGATGCGGACCGGTGGGGAGGTCGGTCGGCAACGGCAGATCCAGGAAAGCATCGAATGCAGCCTGAACGTCCAATAGCTTGGTTTCTGTCGAGACGTTCGTAGTCTGGACTTCCCCGGGAGCAGTGGGCACTCAGTGAAAGGCGGAAGCTGGTCTCGGAGGAATTAAAACATGTCAAAGCAGGGATGAAACAGTGCCGAGTTCAAGCCGGCGACAGTTGCCAAACCGTCGCCGGGAACGTCTATCAGCCAGAGATTCGGCTTGTGCAGGTGCGGTGCCGCAGCCAGTTGGGCGACTTGGTCGTCAGTTGTCTGCCTAGCCTAGCGACGAGATCCAACACGCCGAATTGGTGGTCCAAGCATCGAGCATCGGAGATGATGGCTCCTTGGCGGCATAACGACTAAGTGACTGTCCGAAAAGTGTCCCGGCACAACGAGGATTCGTTGCATCAAGACCCGTGAGCCACCAGCCGTTGTGCCTCCACCACTATTTCGGACAGACTCTAAGTGACTGTCCGAAAAGTGTCCCGGCACAACGAGGATTCGTTGCACCAAGACCCGTGAGCCACCAGCCGTTGTGCCTCCACCCACTATTTCGGACAGACTCTAAGTGACTGTCCGAAAAGTGTCCCGGCACAACGAGGATTCGTTGCACCAAGACCCGTGAGCCACCAGCCGTTGTGCCTCCACCCACTATTTCGGACAGACTGTAAGCTCAGCGGCGCCGGCTGTGAAACGAGCCGCCGACACGGCTTTGCGGCGTCTTGGTAGGCGGGACCAATGGGCTACCCAAGCAAAGTGAGCACATTGCCATCAGGATCCTCGAAAAACGCGAGCGAACCACCCCACGCCTGCTTCTCAGGCGGGGAAGTGAAGTTGACGCCTCGCGCCGCCAAATCCTGGTACGAGGCGTCTATGTCCTCAACTTGCAGTGACACGCCCACGAACCGACCCACTAGGTCTTGGCCTTCCGAATCGTTCTGGTCAACACGCTGGAGCCCGAAACAAGGCCCTCCTAGATCGTACTCCGCCCAGCCTGCGCTATCGTTTCGGAATCTCTCCGGCAGCTGCAACTTGTCTCGATAAAAATCGCACGATTCCATCCAATTTCGTACGAAAATTCGTACTGCGTAGAGCTTCACGAGTAGCAATCCCTCAATGCCGCCTCACGTCTCGCATGACCGGGCCGGCGGTGATGACTTCCCACGGGCAACCGGCTTGGCCGACGGTTCCCTGTGCGTACGTTTGTTCCCTGCCGCTTTTGACAATCCGAGGCTGATCGCTTCCTCCCCATTCAGCATCGATCTCTCCATTCAGCATCGATGTCGAACATATTCCTTAATCCCTGTTCATCCGCAGACGCCAGAGCGGAAACCGACTCATCGGCTTGGGAAAATCCCATCGACCGGGCAACCTCCGCGATTTCCGATCCATTCCGTTCATCAGCGAATTCATCGCACTGATGACAGTGTTGGTGAGGAGCTGCATGAAGTCGTTTCCCTACCTCGACTGTACCAGATTGTGGAAGAGTGCAATCTGCGATTCCCGTGGCCCTGTGAGTGCACGTGTGTTGTGAGCGAGCCGGTAGGTGGTTTTCGGTGGTGAGCCCTTTGCCAGTGGACTCAACACGGAAGTATTCGAACTTCTGGCCACATACGCACTGCTGCAACACTCGATATAGGGCTCTTGGCTGGAGGTTACCCTGGCGGGATTCCGACCCGCTTGTCAACAAACCATTTCCAGTACGCACGTGCAAAGCCCTGTTATCTGCATGACGTTTCGTCTACCTCGGATTCGTCATCATTTGTGCTAAAAAAAACCGAGGACTGTTAAGGCCCCGGCGGCCCTCAATGCGTCGTAGACCACGAGCCAACCATGTTTGCCTGGTGGGTATGGCCCGCACAACTGTCGTTCTGTGGGCTGCATTTCTTCGTTCAAGCGTTGGAAGCCGGTTGATGTCCCCCCGGTCCCGGTCTGGGATGGGGAAGCCGAGTCGTCGCCGGATGGAAGGTGGATGTAGCCTGGGTAGGCGGTTGCGTAGTCTTCCACGATTTCGGTGGCGATCTGATTCAGATCTGTTGCGTAACCGTGTTGAAAGTTGTATTTCCTCAGATCGACTCCAAACACGGCTTTCAGCCAAATCAGCTCTGAGAGGGTAATCAGCATTGGACCAGCATGACCTCTAGGGTCCTTATAGATTGACTTGGACTCTGGCCCCACGAAGTCAGTAATTTCGCCGTTGAGCTTGCCGTTGGTAAGCCGTCTTTCGAGTTCCAAAGCGCCCAGACCGTAGGGACTGACGACGAACTCGATTGTTGCGAATTTCTTCCTGAGTGTATCGATGAAACCATGTATCGTTTTCGTACCTGCAGTGGCAATCGGTCCCGATCGTTGCTTGAAAGTCTTCTCTCGCGGCCCAATCGGCCAAGGAACGGCAATGAAAACTTTCTTAAGAGGGTTGCCAGCGTCAATTGCATAAGCGACCCAGTTTTCATATCCTATCACCGAGTCGAGGTTGTCCCCTTTTCTCTTGCTTGGAAAGTATGTCATTCCAAGGATCTCGGTTTTCCCTTGGTCGAGAATCCGTTTAATTTTGGATCCGTTTCCTCTGTGCTTCCAAAGGCTGTAGGGGTGACCTCCTTTGTTTGAAACGAAAACGATTTTGGAGGTTTCACTGTTGATACCCGCGGCCTTGTGGTGCTTATTGACGACGTTCGTTGCAACGGGCGCAAAAAAACTGTGTCCCATCAACAAGGCGGTCCTGGGTTCCACAACTGCCTGTTGGTGATGGATTTCGTTGGAGCCCGGCTGAGCAAAGCCACTCGACGTTGAAAGGACAAGGAAAATCCCAGCAAACGCCCAAATTTGTAACGCCGCTTTAACGGTTTCTCTTTTCATGGATCGGGTCCTTCGGGTTTATTTCCTTCTGCTTGCGTACAAGCTAACCGGGCGGCGGCCAGCAATGTTGATTTGAGGTTCTGCGTCCAACCGCCGCTCCGGTTGAGCAGATGTTTAGGCGATTACATGACAACTTATCATAGTCTAAACCAACCAACTACGTCATTGTCTTTGTAGTTCGGTGGCACTCGCTTCTTGTATGGTTCATAAAACGCTTCCATGTCAACTTGCCTCGGAGGCAACGAGGACCGTCCCGTGTAATCGAAGTGCGTTCCCACGTTTTGACAAAATAGCTCGTGCCACTCCTTTTCCTCTTGGAGTTGATGCTCATCAAGAGCAATCAGCCAATAATCGCGATGTTCTTCTTCGCCACCAATAAGACCGCGATCAATCATCTCAAAGAGGTATCTTGCACCCCGGAAATTAGCCATCCCGCTGATTGGTCCATCGTAGTAGTCGTTCACCCACAGGATTGTGAGGTTATCGCGACAAATCTCTTCAAGCCTCTTTGTATCGGAACTCTGGAGCTCGCCAAACTTCATGACTCATCATCTTTCGATGGAGTTAGATACTTGATCAATTTGTCCGCCTTTTCCTTGTCGCGCGTGCAGCCAATACTGGGGCCGAAATTACTCCAGTAAACCAGGGACGTGGGATCATCCAATACGTACTTCGTCCAGGAGCCGTTATGCTGGCCGTTGACAACTGTTGTGATGAGTGGATTTCCTGTTGGTGTTGTTGTCGCAGGTCGAGCTTTGAGAACCGCTGCCTTGAGTCGCAGTTTTGCCTCTCTGGTTAATTGAATGTTCACCACCAGGGACGGGTAGTGTTTGAATCCTGTTTCCCTCGATCCAATGGTGGGGCCTCGCATCCTTCGCTGTTGTACCGACGCGACATCCGCCGGCGTTACGACCAGTGCTGGTTTGATGTGCAGGTGGTATTTCGAGTCAGGGTCTTGCTTCGTGACCCCCTCGATGGCTTCGAATTCGACGATGCGAACTTCGATCTTGAATTCAGGCTGTGGTTTCTCATCAACGGCCAATCCAGAGGGTGCGCCACCCAGCAATACGAGTCCAATAGCAGGCCACATTGTTTTCTCCGATTTGGGCACGGGAAGGATAAGGTTCAAGCTCACCCGCCGCCGGTGGATGGTACCATTTGACAAGACGTTTTGGCGGTCGGGGCGAGTAGGCTGAGGCCGGCTGAGGCCTCTCAAGTTTAGGTTGAAGTTTGTGTTCCCAGTTGTCCACCCGTTTCCTTTGGTGGTGTCATAATATCTCAACCAACGCCCAATCGGGCACCCAGCCCCTCTCAGAACCGGATGTGCGCCGTGAACGCATCCGGCTCCCCACCATCACTTGTCACCACATCCGGTGATGCGTTTCAGCCGTCTTAGCACCGAGGGCCCGTCACTGCGTACGGTCGATGTTCTGTCTGGTCCGCGTGATGGCGTGACCGCCTTCCCTCCACCCGAGTTACCAGGCTTCGCAGGTACTACGCAGTCGTCCGACTCCCACCGAGTCGTTGACCGTTCTTGTCTCTTCGACTTGTCGGGCATACTCAAGTTCCCGTGAATGGAGTCTCACGTGTTCTTAAGAACTCGATGGGTCTCACTGGTTGCCCTGCTGACATGGCCTGACGCGTGAATGGGCCTTCGACTCGGTGCCTGAAACTCAGAGCCTCCACTGGCAGCTCGCCTATTGACGCGGCCAGCGGTGTTGCCTTCAGGCATGCACAATCCCTGGGCGTTGATCCGAAAGGTACAATGATTTCGGAGCTCAATACCATTGACAGCCGGACGGCCACGCCCGGTCCGTTCATCCTCAGGTCCTTTCTGTGTACGCTTCAACCAGAAACTTCGGCTTGCGCCTGATACGCACTGCTGCAACACTCGATCCAGGGCTCTTGGCTAGAGATTACCCTGGCGAGATTCCTACCCAGTTGTCAACGAACCATTTCCAGTACGGACGTCCATTGAATTGTTACGCCTCGTACGACACACCTTGTTGGTGTTTTACTTCTTGGGTTCGACACCATCGTCAACGAACGCATCTGCGAGGCCTTTCGTTTCCACTGGGATGTCAAGTGCCTGCAGCTTTTCAGTGATTGCTCTTGATAACTCACCCCATTGTGTCGTCGAAAAACCGTCGTCTCGAAGCACAATGCTCCGGGTTTGTAATTCGACTCTCCATTGAAGACCAAAATCGGATTCGTGACGGGCATCTCGGACATCCGCCAGTGACACGCGTTCCTCTCTTGATCGATACACAATCGAGAGGCTGTGGTCAGATAGGCGGACGACAAGAGGAGCTTTCCGCATGAACCTGCCGAAGTAAAACGCGAAGACCAGTGCTCCGAATGCCAGACCGAAAGTGACGGAGAACCACATTGGGATTGCATTAAAGTAGCCGAACACTGCAAACGTGAGGGCCAACAGCACGGCGACGACAGTGGCCTCAATGGCAGCTGACACGCACGACGGGCGGAACTCCAGGTTGTCGCCAACGCGTTCCTCGACCACAGTCCCCTCCGTCAACGGAATCGAGGGCGTAACGACCAAGCTAACCTGCACCGGCCCGCAGAGTCAGCATGATGAACCTGAACCGGCAACCGGGCCAGTATCAGGTTGAGCGATTTGTTAGGACTGACTTACGCCACATTCGCTCTGGCGGTAGTTTGCCAGTGGCGTGCGAAAACCGATACGTTTGGACTACGATTGCACTTGTTCCTCAAAACTCTGCCAATTCGGAAGCACTTGCTCAAGGCATTTGGCGTCGACCTCCCCCAACAGGCCCTCAATTTTTTGGCGCATCCCCACGTGAAGTCGTTGTAAAGCTTCTTGAACTGACGAACAGGCGAAAAGGAGACGCTGTTCAGACAGAGATGCGGTTTCAGGAGTTCGCGTGAAGCATCCTGCTGATATGAGCGATGTGATTGTGGCGCGGCTCGCGCGAGCATCAAAGTGAAATTCCTCGCAAAGACGATCAATTAGGTCGCCGTAGCTGATATCTTGAAACACTTCGCCATGTTCGACCAACAAATTTGACAATTCGAGAACGATGTCCAATTCGGGAACTGGAAAACGCGGTTCCTGCCGTGACAACAGCATGACATAATTGTCGGGTGTATGCAGTTCGACGGCATCCGGAATACTTTGAACAATAACAAAATCACGTAGAGAATGTTCATGAAGGATTAATCGGTAGTCGCTCGGCTCTTTCAAAACCAGCTTCAGCGTCGAACCGTGAATCGTGTGGCGGACAAAATCGACAAATTTAGGAAAGCCGTATTTGATTGGGCTGAATCCAACAATTCGATGCTTAAGTAACTCACTGTATACACTAATATTCAACCCTGTACTCTTCAACGCATTCTTCGAAGAGTTGTTTTTCGCCAGAAACGACAACACCTCTTGACCACGGTTGATCACCGAATCAGCGGACTGTGGTTCTATGGGTCGATACTTTTGTTTGAATGCGGCCAAAACTGGGTTTTGAGCTGATGTGACAGGTGTCCCAACCGATGTAGTATCCGCTTCTGACGATTCCGGCTCATCGAGCCAAATGAACTCATCACATACAGCCTCAAAAACACGATTGGCTGCTCGGCGATACGCACACCCGATTATTCTTTTACTGTACTCATGAAGTTTCTTCGCAAGCGAGGAAAACCCGCCGTCGCCGGAAACGATGACGAATTGATCGACGGCGGGCTTTGTCAGCGCAACCTCCATTGCATCGATAGCCAGATGGATATCCGATGCGTTTTTGTGAGAACCTTTACCGAAACCAAACATCTGGATCGGTTCAATCCCAAGTTCGACAATATCTTCTCGTAACACGTTCAGTCTGTTATCAGCCCAGTTTGCGTAGGCACGTTGGATGGCGATGCCTGAGATCTCTTTTTTTACTATCGCACCATGAATCTCAGTCAGCGAAAGATCTTCAAGATAAACTGCTTTGCCGTAACCCCCGATCAGGTTTTCGATGTCAAAAAAGATTGCAGTATTATAAATCATCGCACTTTCGTCCAATTAAGAACAGAATCAACGTACTCAGGCAAGAGAGTCACGTTGATGGTTACCACTTTTTGGGGCGATTTGAGTGTGAGGCGTAACATCCACGATCACCGGGCCGCCGGAGTGATCTTTGTATTCGGAGCCCCTGACAATCGCGTCCCTTGTCCAAATTCTATCGTGGCCCATCCAATACACGTTTCCCGTTTTCGCCCAGTTGGTAGAACCGGCGATCGACGCTTCAGACGCGACTATCCCCGTTATCCGCAACCCCTGTCCTGGCTGAGCCCCCCTCGACGTCGGTCGGTGACAGGGGCGGGGTCACCAACTCTGCAGCTCTCTCGGACCGGGGAAGCTGCTTCCCGTCCACTTTATCGCCTAGCAATTTCTTTTCACTGAAGTGGTTGCGGATAACTTTGAATGGGATTGTGTGCCCTGAGGCGGGATGATTCGCCCCGCCTGAGAATCCGCTTTGCCCGAAGCTCACCGTTGACAGGGTCGGACGCCTGAACCTCCAGCAGATTTCCGTCCGGGGCAGCTGATTGGGGGCTGTTTTGCACGCCTGGGCAACCACGAAACCCCTGAAATCACGGCATTTCGCCCTGTGGACGGTAACCCCGGGAACACACAGGCAATCCCCAGCATTTTTGATGATAGACCTCTGGATTGCCTAGATCAAGCTTCTGATTGCGGCATGTTGACGGATTTTACTGACCTTCGGAGAAGTTTCCGACCAAAGGGCTTTCCGTCTGCCCTTGTTTGTGATGACCTCAAGGGGGCAGCCTGAGGCACCACAGCAAGCCCGGATTGCCGAACGAAACGCCCTGCTTCGTCGAAGACTTGTCAGGGAATCAGTAGTAGATCATCTGCTCGACTGGATCATCCGGATATGCCGATCGCCGGATATTCGCCGAAAACCGTTTCAACGGAGATTGCCCTATGGCCTCGGAACCCGAACAGATCGCTGAGAAGCCTGCTCTTCCCGCGGATCTCGCGGACGCTTTGCAGCGTTTTCAGCTCGTCATGCAGCACCGCAGAGTGCGATCGGAGCAGCGCCCCACGATGCATGGTGGATCGAGCGGTTCGATCGGTTCCGGGTGGAAACTCTGCGGCGACCGCTTCAAACCTGCACGGACGGTTTGTCACATTTCTCGGCGGTCGCGACCCCCGAGAGTCAGGGATCGAGCGGATTGAAGCCAATCACCAACACCGGATTGTCATTAGCCTATCAATGTTGAGGAAATGCCAAAGACCGCCAATGGGGAGGAAGAGGAGACCGAAAGTGCGGAGGAAGAGCCGAAAGAATCTGCCTCAGGCGGTCCCGAGAACAACTGATGACTTCGACGCCCCAACCATCGCCAGAATGTCAGCCTTCACATCAGCCTCGGCGCTTGTGAACTCGATCGAGCCTTGGCTCCCGACTGATCCACCATGAATCCCCGGTGGAGGTGAGAAGGTACGTTTCCCCCCCCTCGGGCTGCAAACATACTTCGAGTCCCGCTGCCGGCACGCCAACTTGTTGGTGCATTCTCAACACGAGCGGTCCTCGTGACGCCTAACCTCCAATGCTGTCGAGCAGTGCCACGATCGCTTGTCGGATACCGGACGGCGGTCCCGGCCACATCTGAGTGAGGCCAAGAAGATCACTTCTGCATCCGGCAGGATTGCTGGCTGCTGGTGCAGGCTCTCGTCGCCGTCGTCGCAAGCGGTTTCTGGACAACGAGTTAAGTCTGCCCCTGTTAGCTTAACGGGCAATTGCTCAGGGCAGGGTGTTTTCTGGGAGAGTTTTTGAAGAGTGGCAAAGATCAGGAGAGGGTATTGTTGAAGGCGGCGACGGCCTCGTCGGCGGTTTCGAGAATGTCGCAGATCCGGTGAAGTCGGATCATTTGGAAGGTGGTCTTCACGTAGGGTGAGACCCGGCAGATTTTCACGTCGCCATTGAGATTGGCAGCCGTTTTGACCGCTGAGAGAATCGACCCACAACCGGTGCTGTCGACAAACTCGACCTGGTTGAGATCCAGAACTAAGCGGGGAAACTGTTCTTGAATGGGAGCCAACTGCTCTTTGAGCAAGGGAGCGTTGCTGGCTTCCAACCGGTCGGTCAACACAGCCACGATACCAACGCCGTGGCGCTCCTCAACAGCCAATCTCATCGCAGGCTCGCGGTGGTGGTGGGCCCTGCCATCTGATGGCCAGAAGTCTTGGCTTCGGGATGCGGCTCATCCAGCGGGGCCGTCAGAGGGTGGGAGAGTCGATTTTGTCGGTGGTCGGTCGGTTGGTCCGTCCGTGGTGTTCCCTTTGATCTCGCCTGAAGTCCCTGCGGTGACTCGCCAAGCAACTCACCCAGATGAGGGGCCGGAATGATCCCCTGGCTGTTGATCGTTCCCGAACCCTGGTCAGCTGTGGTGTTGTTGCTCGCTTGAGAGTTTTTAGGAGTCAGGTCGCAGGCGGATTCCGCTGTTGGGCTCAATTCTTCTGATGGTTCGGCGGCTGCCTCGAGGATGCTCGGCAGACCAAGCAAGTGCTTGGTCAACCGGATACACCGATTTCCGTGACAGTCGCTCAAGTAAGCACAGTGATCGACCAGCTGATCGATCAAATAAAGCCCAAAGCCCCCGAACTGGCTTCCGTCAAATTGAGGCTGGGGGGCATCTGTGGGATCGAAATCAAGTCCCCGGTGATACAGGGAGACGACGACACGGTCAACGGCAGCCTCGAAGACCAATCGCACTGTTCGACCAGGCTCACCTTGGTAAGCGTGCCGAATAATGTTTGTCGTGGCCTCGTGAACGGCCAATTCGAGCTGCCGCATCTCCTCGTCGTGAGCCTGACCGCCCCACACCCTCTGGCCAGCCTCATGCCACGAACGTCGAAACATCCGCCGGAGGCCGACCAGCTCTTCAAGATCGCTGGCAAAAGCATGGGCGCATTTGATCATGATGCTTCACCTAAACTTCACCATCCCTGCATCAGCAAGGATCATAGCACCGGTCCGCCGAGGAGAGAAGAAAAACCCGGAAAACTTTGAGCATCGATCGCCTCAGGCAGATGACTGCCCTTGAGGCCAAGCTTCCGCAGCCCTGGAAAACCCTAGCTGATCAGGGAGCGGATTTCCTTGTTTCCAAAGCTTTCTTTCCAAAGAATTGTCCCTTTCCGAAGGACTCTCCCTTGATGCCGGCTGAGACACGGTCCCACGACGTCTTTCTGCCAGCATCAAGCAGTCCCCTACAACTTACAACCCAAAAACCCCTCCGGATTTTGGTCCTGCAGGAACAGATCTTGAGAAAGCAGACGTCAACGAGCTGGAGCCCCTCGAGCTGAGCCAAAGCATCCGCGAAATGGTGCTCGTGATTGTCTGGCTTGCCCAATGAAAGAGTCAACTCGGATTCATTTGAGCAACCGATTCTTGAAAAGCACGCCTTTCGGGTGCACGCTTTCCCTTGCCACAAGCTCCGGCGAATCGAACGGCGGCTTCCACCCAAGCCAACCCACATTCTCACCCGCCCGCTCGGCGACTGTGACTGACCAACCGGCTGCATTCCTCGCTCAGGACGAACTCTCTCAATACACTCTTGCTCGGCCTAATCTTGCTCGAAACGAACTTGTACGATTCATGACAAATAAGCTGGGCAACGGAGTTGGCCGATGAGATTACCCAGTGCAAGCCTGTGCAAAACAAGGTGATTGAGTTGATTCTTTTGGGAGGTGAGCCGTCCTGAAGAGTTGTCCTTTCTGAAAAGCTGTTCCTCTGCACTTGAAGACGTTTGGCCAGAGGTCTTTGTCTTGGAAAATCGCTTCGCGGCGTTGTTGTGAAGTTTGTCACACCAAAACAGAGGGGGCTGCAAGCCGATTTCTGTCAATTTGGCCGCTGACGAAGCCGCATTCAAGTCCCCCGATTTTTTTCTGCCTTGAGGGTTCTTTTGTGTGGCGAGGCGTGAGTGACCGCCGCTGTTCTCAACGGCCCGGACTCTTGGTTCGGAGTGGGCCACTTGGTAGCCTGATGCCGTCCTTAGGAATCATCGGATTCTCCTGCACAAGGGAGAAGCCCTAGAGGCCATCAGCAAATTGTCGCAGCTCTCGCCGGCGCTTTCGGCTGCAAACTCAGAAGAGCCCTCAAGTGAAGACGATCATCGGAAGCCCGGAGGGCAAAGACTCTCCTTCGCTTTGTCAGCAACTGCCTCGAGGATCGATGACACCACAGCTCAAAGAGACCAAACCCGATTCCAACGACCTTTGAGTTTTTTCCACAAGGGACACTCAGGCCGATTCGGCACGGCAAAGAGCCAAGTGCTTCATGAGCCAAGTGCTTCATGAGCCAAGTGCTTCACCGGCCAAACACGGAACTTGTCAGCTGCCGGACTTGCCGGGACAGTTCCGGCTGTTAAATCGGATGAAAACAGCACGCCTTCCCGTTGGTCTTTTTGGATACCTCGACTGAAGGGCCCAAGTTTCTTTCCGCAGTTCAGCCAGAGAGCTTTGCCTAAGAGCAGCGTCTTTCGGCAATCCCTTTTTTCGAACTTTTGCCCAGACTATCCGTTGCCGAGTCTCTCCTGTCAAAATGTCGCTTGGTCAGCAGAAAGACGACAAGATGTTTGTCGGAATGCGTGTTTGCCGGATAAGCGTGCTGTGTGATGCGTGGTCCTGTTGAGCAGACACCTCACCGGATGACCAGTGATGGCAAGACCACGCGGCGAGACCGCCCGTTAGAACCCTTGGAGTGAGAACCGTCATATGTCGCTGGCCGAACCGCCCACCCAGCTTGGTCTGAAGGACGCCCTCCTCCGGCATGTTCGATATTCTCTGGGGTCGATTCCCGAGGCGTTGACCCCTGGAGAGATGTTTCGCGCTTTGGCGTTGGCCACTCGAGATCTGATGCTCGATGGCATGCTGGCCAGCGAAGAGCGTTACGCCCGTGCCGATGCCAAAAGGGTGTATTACCTGTCGATGGAGTTTCTCATTGGCCGGTCGCTGATCAACAACCTCACCAACCTCAACCGCCTCGAGGAAGCCGAGGAGGCACTGGCGGGGTTAGGTTTTCAACTCAAAGACGTTGCTGAGACCGAAGTCGACGCCGCGTTGGGCAACGGTGGCCTCGGCCGACTGGCGGCCTGCTTTTTGGATTCGATGGCCACCCTGGGCCTCCCGGGCTTTGGCTATGGCATCAACTACGAATACGGCCTCTTCCGACAAGATATCATCGGCAACGAGCAAGTCGAAAAGCCCGATAACTGGCGGACGGTGGATACTCCTTGGGAAATGGCCCGCCCTCACGATCTGGTGTTCGTGCCGATCTATGGTCGGATGGAACATGGGATGGACCGCACTGGGGAATACAACCCCATGTGGCTGGACTGGCAGATTGTCGTGGGAGTGCCCCACGATATGCCTGTCTGTGGTTACGCCGGCAAAACCGTCAACCCCCTCAGACTCTACAGTGCTCGTGCCAGCCAAGAAGTGGACATGGGCATCTTCAATGATGGCGACTATCTGAAGGCGGTTCGCCAGAAAGTCTACAGTGAGACGATCAGCAAGGTCCTTTACCCCAGCGTGATGGCTGAGAGCGGCCGGGAACTGCGGCTGATCCAGGAATACTTTTTGGTCGCCTGTGCCATCCAAGACATCGTGCGGCAATACCGCAGCCGCCATGAGACCTTCGACTTGTTTTCCAAAAGGGTGGCCATTCAGCTCAATGACACCCACCCAGCTCTGGCGATTTCCGAGCTGATGCGGATTCTCATCGACGAGCACGATCTCCCCTGGGGTCGGGCTTGGGAGATCACCACCGAGACCTTTGGCTACACCAACCACACCCTGATGCCAGAGGCTTTGGAAAAATGGAGCGTCCCACTGATTGAAAGGGTGTTGCCGCGGCATCTGCAGATCATCTTTGAGATCAACCGGCGATTTCTGAAGGTGATTGCCAGCCGTTGGCCGGGGGACTCCGACCGGCTGGCCCGGATGTCCCTGATCGAAGAAGGCGGCCAGAAACAGGTACGCATGGCCCATCTATCCATTGTGGGCAGTCATTCGGTCAATGGCGTGGCGGCTGTTCACAGCGAGCTGGTCAAAACACGTCTCGTTCCTGACTTCTACGAGCTTTGGCCGGAAAAATTCAACAACAAGACCAACGGGGTGACTCAGCGTCGTTGGCTGTTGGCGGCCAACCCCGGACTGGCCGAGTTGATCAACGATGTCGTCGGCGACGGCTGGGTGACCGACCTGGAAAGGCTCTCGGGGTTGCGATCGGTTGCTGAGGACTCCAGCTTTCACGAGCGATTTGAACAGGTCAAACGGGTGAACAAGGAACAGTTGGCCGAGACCGTTCTGCGGACCAACGGCGAGATCATCGACCCGGAGAGCCTGTTTGATATCCAGATCAAGCGGATTCACGAATACAAACGGCAACTGCTCAACTTGTTGCATGTGGTGCAGTTGTATCTGAGAACGGTCGATTTGAACGATCCGCCGCCTCATCCTCGCACTTGCCTGTTTGCTGGCAAGGCGGCCCCGGGATATTACGCAGCCAAACAAATCATCCGACTGATCAACGACGTGGCCCGGGTGATCAACACCGATCCGAAGGCCAAGGAGCATCTCCGCTTGTTGTTCGTGCCCGATTACCGGGTGACCTTGGCGGAGGTGATGATTCCTGCGGCCAATCTCAGCGAGCAGGTTTCCACGGCGGGGACCGAAGCCAGCGGCACCGGGAACATGAAATTTGCCATGAACGGGGCCTTAACCATTGGCACCATGGACGGGGCCAATATCGAGATCCATGACGCCGTCGGCGGCGAGAACATTTTCATCTTCGGACTTTCCGTTCCCCAGGCCCAAGAGCTGGCCGGCCACTACCAACCCTACGAATTCTATGAAAAAAGCGAAGAAATCCAACGTGTGATGGATGCCTTCCGCACGGGACGGTTCTGCCCCTCCGATCCACACCGCCACGAATGGGTCTGGCACAAGCTCATCGCCGAGAACGAACGTTATCTCCACTTGGCCGACTTCGACGACTACATCGCGCGTCAAAGTGAGGCCAGTCATCTCTACTGCGACCGCCACGGCTGGAACCGACAGGCCATCATCAATATCTCTAGTATGGGCCGCTTCTCCAGTGATCGAACCATCCGCCAATACGCCGAGGAGATCTGGGGCGTCCATCCTGTGCTTTAGCAAGCTGGCCCGTAAGCTAGCTAGCCCGTGAGCAAGCTGGCGAAAAGAAAACGGTCAGCCGCAGACTGCAAGCTTGGCGATTTGATGAGCCATGATAAGCTCATCGCTGTTGACCATCTCCAAGGCCTTCTTGCTGAGCTCTCACGGGCCAGATCAGGGCTTCTTTCCAAGAAGACCGGCTCAAAGGTGCAAGCCTCAGAAAAGTAGGCGGTCAACCCACAAACCCCGGTCAAAGGCGGGGCCTCAGGCCGCCGGCCCTGCGGGCCGAGTCCAGCTGAAGGGACGACCAGCTCGGCGAAGCTTGACAAGGAAAGCCTGAGCTGGCAATGTGATGGGGACCTAAGGTTCGCAGTGACGAATTGTAGCGAAAAGCTGGAAAGCTCTTCGGCTTCTGCGAGCAAACCCCAATCTGAGAGCCCTCAACTTGCTTGACGATCTCAGTTGGTGCATCGTTAAAAAGGGAGAGGGGATATGCAGGGCATTGCAGCGTGCAAGCGGTGGCTGCCCAGGACAGCTTCTCGGCTTGCCGTCTTGTCGTTCACCAGCGTGTTATTGACGAGGGTGTTATTGACGAGGGTGTCGTTCACGAGCGTGTCGTTCACGAGCGTGTTGTTCACGAGTGTGTTGTTCACGAGTGTGTTATTGACGAGCTTCGTGTCGGCCAACGCGGCGTCTGGGCAGACGGCATCCGATATGGCGGAGCTGGCCCAACACCTTGCAACACAGATCAAATCCAAGCTGGCTGCAAAATTCGGCGGGCAACCGCAACAAACCCGAGTGGCGATTTTCCCGTTTGGCAATAGTCACGGAAAGATCACCCGCGAATTTTATGCCCCCAACAAACACCTGCAGGGTGAGCTCATCATCGCCTTGAGGCAAGCGGATCTCCCGAAAGGCACCTTTGTTCTCGACCAGGCCGGCTTGGCTCGGGAGTTTCAAGGAGCTGGGATCGACCCATCGCAGATCAACCCCGACAAGCCGGCGACAACCAGCCAAGCGTTGCAGAAAATCGGCGTGGCGGCGGCTGTTGTCGGCAAATTTGATGCTGCCTCCCCTTGGGAGGCCATCGAGCAGGATCATATCGAGATCATCGCCTCGATGATGTACCAAGACGGCACCGTCGACCGGGGCGTCGGGGGTCAGGTGAGCCCCATCGATGACCACGACCAGTTCAACTTCCCCAGCTCAAGCCTTGAAGATGCAGGCCGTTTCGCCGTCGAGCTCTTGGCCAAGAATCCTCAAACTGGGCAGTACCAAAAGCTACCGTTGATCACCTCCCGAGAGCCTGGTCCGGGGCAAGTGCTCTTTTGCGTGGTTCCCGAATGGATTCCTGTGGGAACTCCCCAGGCGAGGTTTCGGATCCGACTGGCGAATGCCGGAACGCCGATTGCCGGGAAGATCACCAATCAAGATCGTGCCTTGGAGAAGCGGCGTCTCTATGCCGTTGTCCTGACGATCGATGGGGTCAATTCCATCTATCAAGACCAAGGAAACGGCACCTTCGGGCCGGTCACGCGACACCCCAAGAACTGTGCCTATTGGATCCTCAGCGGACCAGGCGACAAACTCATTGCCGCTCCGAACGCCCCCTCCGGCTATCGGCTCCAACGTGTTCCTGGCCTCGGCCATTCCGTTGTGGACATCCCAGGGTTCCAACGAGACAACCGATACGCACAGGCATTCTTATTTGCCGAGACTCAAGAATCGATCGCTCAGTCCGTGGGGATCACCCATGACATCGGTGTGATCGAGGCCCATTTCTATCCCCAACAATTACCCGGCGACCAAAAAGTGACTGTCAAGGGGGTTCCCAGCCGCCTGAGTGGCATCGGCACCAAAGCCGGCAAGCCCGTCGAAAATCCCATCTTTCAGGTCAGGCCGAAACTGTATCGGTCCTCCGCTGCAAGCGTCCGTATCTTCTACGGTCGCGAGCCTGATTGCCCGATCCCCAAACGTCACCGCGTTCCCCTGCAGATTGTCAATCGAGAGTAGCAAGCCAAGAACCTCGCTCTAATCGATGGGGCGGTTCACGGAATATCGGCATCAGCCATGCTTCATCTCCCCAGCTCAAGGCCCAACGGACAACTCAGAGAACGCAACAAGGCTGCAAGATCATTTGATCTTCCAGCCTTGCATGGTCTCAAACCTCTGCCGAGGTAACATCTCAGAAGGCACCCAGGGCATCGATTCTTTGCCGACAGACATCAGCCACTCTTGACGGCAATGCGTTTGGTCTGGGCTTGCTCACCTTTGGGCAGATGGACTTCCAAGACGCCGTTGCGGTACTGAGCATCGATGTTCTCAGTCACCACGCCTGCAGGCAGCGTGTACGATTCATGGAAACTGCTGTAGCGATAGCTTGCAGCTCCCTCCTGCTTTTGTTCGTCCTTGTGCTCAGCTCGCACGGTCAGCACATTGCCGCTGAGCTTCAGGTCGATCTCCTCAGGCTCAAAGCCAGGCAGTTCGGCATGCAGGACGTATTCGTTCTCCTTGTCCTCCAGATCACTCATCCAACGGACTCGTTGAGACTCCTCCCCAGGAACCAAGCCACCGGCACCCCAGAAACGGTTGAACAGTTCATCCATTTCACGGCGAAATTGTGCCAAGGGGTGTTCGTCTTCTCGGGAGGTCGCTACGTCTTGCTTTTTTTTATTGGGGATTAAGTTGAACATGTTGAGTCCCTCCTTCTGGTGATCAAGTTGGGTCGCTTGGGTGCAAAGCCTTTCAGCTGAGGTTCAGGTTGCCTTGACTTCGATCCGCCGAGGCTTGATTTTCTCGGACTTCGGCAAGTGCAGTGTCAGCACGCCGTTGTGCATTTCGGCAGAGATCTTCTCGCTGTCGATAGCCTCGCCGATAGAGAACGTCCGACGGAAATCACCAATTCCGTATTCGCTGTAGAGCAGCTTGTGGTCTTGATATCGCGGCGTCACACGACCATGAACGGACAATTCATCGTTCTCAAAACGGATATCCAGATCCTCGGGAGCCACGCCCGGCAGATCGCCGTACAACAGCAACTCTTCAGCAGTTTCCCAAATGTCGAATCGGGGAACATAGGCTGTTTGCTGTGTACTCTCGGGATGATTCAGTGCTCCAGTTTCTTCTTTGGCTGTGGTGATGGGGTTTGTCATGGTGAGCTCCTATCGTAATGTCAGTTGCTTGATCGAACTTGCTTCGCTGTTGTGCTGCCTGCCAGGGAAACCGGACAGGGGAAACTGCCTCGCCCGAAGGCCAATGAGGCAGACGTGGTTGTCGCGGCTGTCTGCGATGAGATGTGAGGATGAGCACAGCGTCTGCCCGCTCGGTCAAGCTGCTTGAGATGCCAGCCGCTTGAATTGCCAGCTCCGCGAGACGCCGGCCTCACAAATTCAGCTGCACTTGACCTCGATACGGCGAGGTTTGGCGGCTTCGCTTTTGGGCAGAGTGATCAACAGGATGCCGTGTTTGAATTCGGCACTCACGTTGTCGCTGTCCACACTGGCTGGCAATTCCACGATGCGGCTGAATTGGCCAAAGCCGCGTTCTTGGCGATGCCAGGTGCCACCTTCCAGTTGAGTTTCCTTCCGTTGCCCCTTCAGCGACAGTTGGTTGCCGCCGGTGACAAGGATCTCCAACTCAGCCAGTTCAAAGCCAGGCAGTTCCGCTTCGACAAACAGGTGACCTTCGTCCTCCCACATGTTCAGCGGCGGATAGACTCGTTGCGAAAGCGGTCGCGAACCATTGGATCCCCAGCGATCAAACAGCCGGTTCATCTCACTTTGCAGACGTTGCATTTCAGTCAACGGATTCCAACGTGTTCCCAACATTGTGTCACCTCTGTGGAATTTGGAGTCATCAAACTCAAACTGTTTGGCCGGTCGTCTCATCAGGTCCGAAGCTGTCCGAGATAGTGGCCGGGGCACAACAGGTGGTATTCAAGAGTAGTGAATTGACTCACAGGTTGTTGTGCGGGGACACTTTCGGATAGCCACTTACTGATTCCCTGACAAGTCTTCGACGAAGCGGGGCGTTTCGTTCGGCAATCCGGGCTTGCTGTGGTGCCTCAGGCTGCCCCCTTGAGGTCATCACAAACAAGGGCAGACGGAAAGCCCTGGGTCGAAAACTTCTCCGAAGGTCCGTAGTGCTCTCCCATCCTTGACGATCTCCCCAGAGACCTCTTTCGGGCTGGAGACTTTGCCAGCGAAAAGCCAAACGCACCCTGAGTCCGACAAAGCCTGTATGCTGGGGTGGTCACAGGGAGAACACCGCTCCCAGGGATCGTGCCCAGCCCAACTAACAAAGGTGCAACAGCCGTGCCAATTGCAGTCGTGTGTTTTTCAGGAGTTTCTTGAAATCGATGGTGGCCAGTTTGGCAGTGTTTACTGCCAAGTTGACAGAGTAGCTGTTTCCCACCAGCGGGACGGCCTGTGCCGGGCGATGCCCTGCTGCTTGTTCTTGTTGAAACGGAGAAAAGGGGCCCAAGTCGGAGGTTCTGTCAAACCCATCTGGAAATGCTTAGGTGTGCCTGTTGTGCCCAGATCTCCATGATCCGACGGACGTCGGGTTGAGGTGACGCGTTACAGTGGCCTCGAGCGGTGACGATGGTACGAGTTTTGGGGTCAACTTCAATCGTCAGCAAACGCTGACTCTGCAGGGAGCCGTGACGGCGTAGCGACCAAATGGAAGTCTTGCCGCCGGCACAGATGCCTGTGTAAGAAGCCACACAGTGGCGTAGCGTTCGGCCTTCCTCCAAGAGTTGCCGGCTATCGGTCAGTTCCCGAATTGTCCAGTAGCGGACCGACCAAGCAGTCCGCTGGGGCTCAAACAGCTCCAGCCCTGCGATTTTGGTTCTGCTCCAAGACAGCATCGGGCGATTGCGGCCAAGAGCCCTTCTCTCCATCCAACGACGCACCCCGCTGAGAAAGGCACCAAACCGACGATGAGACAGCATTCGCAGGGACGGCCTCGCTGCTTCTCGGCGATGGAAATCTAAGAATTCAATAATCGGCGCAACCATCGCCAGATCGAGCCCGGGACGGTTCAGCAGAAATTGGATCACCTCGGTCCAAAAGGCCTGGTACTCCAATTTGGTCCCGATCTGTGTCGACAGCACCTCTTTGGCAAACGCCGGATCTCCCCCCAGGCCCCGGACGTGACTCCACCGCAACGCCTGCTCCACGGAGAGATGGTCCGGCGCTTGCATAAAGAAATTGGCCATCACCTTGGTGAGCCGAAGCGGAATGGCCGCCCCACGGATGCTGTTTCCCAGACCCAAATGCTTGTACAGCTTCTGGTACGCACAGGCCGTCTGCGATGGTTCCAACAACCAGACCCAGGTCATGAAATTGGGAACCGGATGGTCGGCCAGGAGATGCCGCGCCAAGGAGGTAAACTGCTGCGGGCGGCCGCTTGCCCTGAGATAGTCTGGGCTGAGATAGTCTGGGCTGAGATAGTCCAGAATGGAATGACCCGGAGCTGGATCCCATTGGTCGGGCTGGTGGAGCCAGCTCTTGTGGTACTCGGAGAGCGCAAGCAGTCCCCGCAAGAAAACCCCAATATGGCGCCAGGCTGGCCAGCCGCCGATGGGATCGGCCTGCAGGAGGGTGGATTGGCTGAGGACCACACTAAGCAGGTGGCCAAAGGGTGTCTCGACCGCTCGCTTCCGTGCCAAGTCGAGCGCTTCGTGGATGGCCAGATCAACACGCCATTTTGCGAAGTGCTTCCGTTTCGAAGAAGCACCACGCTTACTCGAGATACCAGACATGAAATCACCGTCGCGAAGGGAGAGTCCGTACCGGGAATGAAGAAGGGACAGGTCTTCCCGGCCGACTTACAACGGTGAATGAAGGGCCGCGTCCTTTCAGACGAAGTGGCAAGAGATGATGGCGACGCTCACAGCGACTGACTCCTGGCAGTGGACTGGCCAACAACGAACTGGCCAACAACGAACTGGCCAACAACGGGTTGGCGAACAAGGCAAGGGAGGGCAACCTGCCCAAAGGACATCACGATCCCAAAATGGGTTCGCGTCACACCCCAAGCGTACTGCTTGAAAAGAGCTCGCCTGGACAACGACCTCTGAACGAAGTCCCCAACCCCGAAGGGTTCCCAGGAATTACGATCGATCGATGGTCACCTGGGGGAGTGCCAAGCTGAGATGGTGGCAACCATGATCGCTGAGATTGGTCGCTCCCAAGAAGACCTTTTGCAGCTTCGACAGTCCAGCCAACAGAGCTACCCCCTGTTCGGTCAGCTGCCGGCAGCCTTGTAGCACGAGGGTGTGCAGTTCTCTCAGTTCAGTCAGCTCGACCATGGAGGCATCCGTCAATTGCGGACACCAGGCCAGGCTGAGCGATCGAAGGCTTGCCAGTTGGGCCACATGCTTGACGGTTTCATCCGTCAACCGCTCACAAGCATAAAGCCCCAACGTGTGCAGTCGCTCCAGACCCCTCAGGTGCACAAGCCCGCTTCCATCGACCCTTGTGCGGGAAAGATGCAACTCCTGAAGGTTGGTCAATCGCCTGAGGTGGACCAGGGCGGCGTCAGTGATGTCTGTCGCCCGGAGATCGAGGGATTGCAGTGTGATTAAGTCAGCCAGGTGGGCCAGACCGTCCTCGGTCACGTCATCGGGATAGAGCCGAGCGGCGGTGGGCAGACCTCGCACCCAGCGGACGCGATGGGCCCAGGGGAATCCCGCTGGCAGCCAGTTGCCGACATGAGCTTGGATCAGTTGATCGGCTGCAGCGGCGAGTTGTTCTCGGCCGCGGTCGTCCTGGGGCAACTGAGAAGACCGACACTGCAAGCGGATGAGCTCCGCCCGGCTGCCCTCGCCGAGACGATCCAGCCAATCGGCATAGACAAGACGAGGGCGGTCGCTGGTGGGATCGGCCAGAGCCGACCTCAGCAGTGCTTGCTCCTGATCCCTTTGCTCAGGCGAGAGGTTTGGCCTGGGCCAGCCACGCGAGCTTTCAAGAGATCCCTTCAGAACAAGGCTGTGCTCCGTCTTGGGGATGGGCTGCACCACGGTCGGTTCGTGCTCCCCGGGAGGGTCACTCCAATAGTCGCAGGGGAAGAACTCTGCCGGCTGGAGTTGAGGCGTATCGCCAAAGCTCACACCGGCAAAGAGAACCGGCTGCTGCTCCTTCAGCCATTCTGGCGTCAGCTGGTCAGCGTACCGAGGAGCGTCCGGTTGCACGACGGCTGAGTACGGTTGCCGCGGTTCGTCTTCAGACCACCCGCGAAAGCGATAGAAGAAGAATCTCAACTCCTGAGCGTAGTACTCCAAATCGTGATACTGGCCGGAATTCGAGGGGTTCTCGAGGTCCCACAACGCCCACAAGCCTCCCGAATCGGAGGCCTGAGTCGGGACGTGCCCGTTTTCGCCTGAGCTAAAGAAGCCCACGTGCCCATCGGCATCGACGGCAAACCAGTAGGTGTCCATCGAGTGGGCTGCGGGAAAATCAGCCTCCACTTCGGGTGCTGGCGTCTGGTCCGCCGTTGCCTGGTTCCTCGTGGTTTGTTGCTCTGTCCTCTCCGGAAGCTGTTCCTGCGACATCGGTTCCTCCACAAAAGGTCAGGCCTAAATCGGCCAGTGCCGCTTCCAGGGCCGAGTAAGTGAGGTTGGCCAGCGGGGCTCGGGTCGCTGTGTAAGAACACCAAGCGACTTGCCGATCCCAGCCAATGGAGCAGAAACGAGGGCTCTTTCCACAAGCCAACAGACAGGAAACTGACTGAAATTGTCGACTTCCGGCGACAATGCCCATCTGCCGAGGTGTTGGTGTATCTTGCCCCCGCATGGGCAGGTAAACAATCCGATCGTTTCCGATGCCAGCAGCTCGCAGAAACTCGGCCGCACCTTGGGCAGCCTGCCAATTCGAACCGGTCACCAGCAAGTTGACTCCGGAGCGGATTCCCTGGTTCGCCAGCTCGTGCACTTGCCGGCTGACTCGCTTGAGCTCCTGAATCCGCTCCGGACAATGCAACGAGAGGTGGACTTTGTCCGGGGACGCTTGAACCAGCCGGTCGACCATCTGCCCCTGCAGAAGCAATCCGTTTGTCGTGATGCTGCGAAAGAGGGTCCCCTGCAGCCTCTGCAGCACCTCAAAGAGACCATCATATTGCAGCGGCTCGCCGCCGCCCAAAGAGACAGCACGCACTCCATGAGCGGCACAATCGGTCACAAAGTCGACCAACTCATCCGGCATCCAAACAGTGGCTCCCTCAGAGTGGCTGTGGTTGTAGCAGAACCAACACGCCTTGGCGCAGCGATTGGTCACCTCAATGGAGATCCTTTCAATCACAGAGATCCTTTCAATCACAGAGATCCTCTCAATCACAGAGATCCTCTCAATCACAGAGCGTTCTCCAATGATGGAAGCGGAGCGTTCACGTGAAGAGTTCCTCAGACGAAAAACGGCCCGCCATGGTGGCTCTGCCAGAGATTGTGCTTACTGGTTCGTTGAAAGGTCTTCGACGAAGCGGGGCGTTTCGTCCGGCAATCCGGGCTTGCTGTGGTGCCTCAGGCTGCCCCCTTGAGGTCATCACAAACAAGGGCAGACGGAAAGCCCTTTGGTCGAAGACTTCTCTGAGGCTCAGTCGCAAAACACACCTCTGGGCACCGTTGAAGAGCCTGATGGGCTGGCGTGTTGACAAGACCCGCTATGGCCTAACGTCGTCCTAGTGAGACAGGTATACTCTGGGCTGCGTTCGCCTCGCTGGCCGACCGTCTGGCCCGAGAGAGTTGGGGAAACGACCGACCTTGTTGTGGACATTGGGAATGCCTGACACGGATCCACCGTTAACTCGCCGTCGGTTTACTCACCATTTGGCACTCGGCACGATGGCTGCCTCGGTCGTCGGGTGCTCAGGGACTCAGGACCAACAGAACACATCTTCCCAAGACGAGCCGTCAGCAGAACCGCCACAGACAGCGGAACAACCCGCTGACGCGCCTCCAGAAGAACTGCCCCAGGAAGCCAAGCCCGAGCAGCTCTCCGCAGACGAGTTGATCATCAGGCTCGTTGAGCAAGTCGAAACACGCAACCTCACGCCTGAACAACGAGAAGCCATTTTGCAGGAAGTCCGTCGGCAACTTCGGCGAAGCCGAATCCTCAGCGTCTTTCCACTGAAAAACGACGACGCCCCTGCGTTTGTCTTTCGCCCTTTCCGCGGCGATGAACGGTCTTGAACGGCCAGTCTGTCCCCTTTGGCGTCGGCCGACACTGGAGCGAGTCGCTGAAGAGGCACTGGAATCCTCCCTCACAGATCTTTCCTCGCAAGACTACTACCTTGTTTCCTAGGATTTTGGCAGTCGGTTGATTTTGGCAGTCGGTTGATTTTGGCAGTCGGTTGGACGCGAATCCCCCGATTCCACGAGAACCAACTGCCAAATCAGAAGGAAACCGACCACTACAAGGCTGCGCCACGATGCCCGTGCCCCCTGAAATGGCCTTTGCCACCATTGCCGAGCTTGGCCGCGGGCTGCGAGCCGGACAGTGGACCGCTCAAGAGCTGGCCGAATTCTTCTTGGACCGTTTGACTCAGTTGGGCCCCAAGCTCAACGCTGTGGTCACCTTGACCGCGGACTTGGCTCGCCAGCAGGCCCAGAAAGCCGACACGGAATTGGCCGCCGGCAAGGACCGAGGACCCCTCCATGGGATTCCTTATGGAGCCAAGGACCTGCTGGCCACCCGAGGGATTCCCACCAGCTGGGGAGCTGCCCCGCTGAAGGATCAGGTCTTCCAGGAGGATGCCTCGGCGATTGTTCGCTTGCAGCAAGCCGGTGCTGTCTTGGTGGCCAAGCTCGCGATGGTGGAGATCGCCGGGGGTCTGGGCTACCAACAGCCGGATGCCTCTTTCACCGGGCCAGGCAAAAACCCCTGGAATTTGTCGACCTGGAGCGGCGGTTCCAGCAGCGGCAGCGGCTCAGCGGTCGCGGCCGGCTTGGTTCCCTTTGCCCTGGGGACCGAAACTTGGGGAAGTATTCTCACCCCAGCTGGTTACTGCGGGCTGTCGGGACTCCGGCCGACCTACGGCCGGGTCAGTCGAGGCGGTGCGATGGCCTTAAGCTGGTCGCTGGACAAAATCGGTCCTCTGGCTCACACAGTCCAAGACTGCGGAGAAGTGCTTCAAGCCGTCGCTGGTCGCGACGAAGCCGACGACGCCACGGTGGACCGGCTTTACCAATATCCGCCTGTTAATCCACCGCAAAAGCCCTTTCGGGTTGCCGTCTTGGCCGGGTCGACCGACGGCGTGCAGCCTGCAGTCCAAGACAACTTCGAAGCGGCCGTGGAACTGCTCAAGCAGAAAGAGATCATTCGCCCGGAGGTCCCCGAGGTCCAACTGCCCGAGGGATTGCCGTACACCACCGTTGCCTCGACGCTGATTGATTGCGAGTTGGCCGCGGCCTTTGAGGGGCTGGTGGCCTCAGGCGATATCTGGGAGATGACGGCGTTGGAAGACCGCACCGGAATTCAAGCGGCTTTGTTCATCCCGGCCCGGGACTACATCAACGCTCAAAGGATCCGGGCCCACATCGCCAAAGCGATCGATCGGACCCTGGCCCCTTTTGATGCCGTCTTGGCACCAAGCCTGGCGGCGGTGGCTTGCCCCTTGACCTCCACGTTTGGAGAACACTTCGGACGCTGGCGATGCCAGCCCTTGGTCGAACTCGGGGCCGCTGGCAATGCCTCGGGCATCCCAGCCTTGACCGTTCCTACCGGGTTTGGAGAAGGCGGCTTGCCCACTGGAATCCAATTCCTCGGACGCGTTTTCGAGGAAAACAGCTTGCTGGCCATCGCCGCGGCCTATCAACAGGAAACCGACTGGCACCGCCGCCAACCGCCTCGCTTCCTGCAAGACGCCCTGCCCAACGCTCAGCCAGCGACAAAACCCGATTCGATGCCAAATTCGATGCCAAATTCGATGTCGGAGGAACCGGGCAAGACGGGGTAGACTTGAGAAAGACTTCGGTCGAACAAGATCTCTCAAACCCTTCGCATCGAAAGGATTCCCGGATGAGCGAGCCAACACTCTCCTCGGTTGCCTCCGATACAGACACAAGCCTCTCACGAATTCGCCAGGTCTTCGCCGGCCTGCTGGCCTTGTTGGCTCTGGCTGCTTGGGTCAGCGTGGGCGTCTGGTTGTTCTTCTCGGTCAGCTTGTATTGGTTCTTCGTCTCGATGATGTTTCTCCCGGCACTGGCCATTCTCACCATCCATGGGCTCGTTCAGCAAGTCGTTCAACCACAACCGGACCCAGCCCAGACTCCGCACCCCCAGAGCTCCCAAGAAAACACCCCCCAGGATTAAGTACCAAGCACTCCCTGCCGATGAGGGACTGCAACAGGTTTGAGCTCAATGGATGACCTTGTTTTCTTCTATAACGTCTCCGAGATAGTCATCTGGGGGCTCGTTGGTGTGGGATGCGTTGGCTGGAGTCTCCGCCAACCAGGCCGAGGGCGTTTGGGCTGGGGCCTGTTGGGGCTGGTCTTTCTTGGATTCGGCTTCTCGGACTGGGTGGAGATCCAGACGGGTGCTTGGTGGCGACCGTGGTGGCTGGCTGTTTGGAAGTGCGGTTCAGGAATCGCCATTGGTTTGGGCCTGTGGTGGCTGCGGCCCCGAGAGGACCAGGGCGTCTTGGCAAGCTCCGGTGATCCTGAGACCCCATCCAAAGACCTCCCTCCAAGGCCTTCTTAACTGACAGGCCTTCTTAACTGACAGGCCTTCTCAACTGACAGGCCTTCTTAACTGACAGGCTTTGCTCATTGAGGGGCCTTGCTCAAGACCTGCCCCGACGATCGAACCAGAGGAACTGCCTGGCAACCTCGCGGTTGATCGAAATCGTGCCGCAACAGGTGTATGATGCTTCAAGTCCTTTCGACGCTGCCTGCTGTCCCTTTTCGTTTGTGAGACCGACCTCGGATGACCGTCCAGACCGCCCGAGATGTCCTTCGCCTGAGCCCGAAAACAATCATTCTGCCGGTCATTCACGGCAGCGGTGATTTTGCCGTGGAGGTCCGCCGCCGCTTACTCGACCAGCCGTTTGATTGCCTGGCGGTCCCCCTGCCCCCCTCCTTCCAAGACAACGTCGAACGCGGCATCCTCGATTTGCCCGCCGCGACGATGGTCTTGCAACGGGAACCTCCCAGCTTTTCCACAGAATTCCAAGCTGAATGGTCTGAGACAGAACCCTCGACCGAACCAGAGGACCAACTGCGGGCCAGTTATGTGCCGATCGATCCGTGTCAACCGGTGATTGCTGCATTGCGGGTGGCCCTGGGAGAGCACATTCCAAGAGCATTCATTGATCTGGAAACGGATCGATTTGAGAGCTACGGGCGTTCACTACCCGATCCCTATGCCCTCAAGCAAGTTGATCTTGACCGCTTTGCCGCGGCGGTGCTTCCGGTCATCCAGCGTCCTCAGTCGGCCCAGCGGCAAGCTCGGATTTTGCGAATGGCCGCGTGTCTGCATGAGCTGGAAGGGAAGTTTGAGGCGATTGTCTTTGTCTGCTCGGTGCTGGACTGGCCGTGGATTCGCGAGGCCTACCGGATGTTGGGCACGGAAACACCCACGACAGAGGCACAGTTACCCGAAGATGATTTTGTCGAAGAAACGACAATCTATCAGCCAGACGCTCGGACGCTGTTGTTTCTGCTGGGGGAATTGCCTTTCGTGACAGGCTTGTACGAAAGGGCGCGAGCGGAGTTGGAGGATGACCGCAATCTCTCGATTGACGGAATCAAGGAACTGTTATTAGCCTCGCGTAAGGCCTACCAAGACGATCTGAAAAAGCGAGCCCGCAAGGTCACTCCACATTTGTTGCGGACGTTTCTCAAGTACGCGAGGAATTTGGCACTTTCCGACCGACGGCTGACCCCGGATTTGTACACTCTTGTGGTGGCCGCCAAACAGATCTTTGGCGACACTTTTGCCCTGCACTTAGCCGAAACCGCCCGCGGGTACCCGTACCAAACCAAGCTGGACTACCCAAGGATTACCCTGGGGATCGATCGCGGCAGGCTGCCCGATGGAGAGGTCTTCGAGTTAGTCAGCCGCTTGCCAGGAGTGCCGATCGCCTGGCGGAACTGCCAATTGCAAAGGCGGCCCGATCGCCGTGAGCAGGAACGCTGGGGCGCCCGTTGGAATCCCTACACACAATGCAGCTGGCCGCCTGAAGATTCCCTCATTGAGGATTTCCGCACCCGAGTGGCCGCTCGGGCCAAAGCCTTGCTGGGCATCGATTTGGCGAAGACTGAGAAATTTACCACCAGTTTGAAGGATGGGCTGGATATCCGCGAAACCCTGCGGAACTGGCATACCGGCGACCTCTATGTGCGAGAGTATCCGCCGGCTCGGGGGAAACTGGATTGTGTGGTGATGCTCTTTGATACGCCCGCAGACCCTCGAGACTACCGTTGGCGGACGACCTGGTTTGCCGAGCATCAGAACGAATCAACGCTAGCTTTTTATGCCACAGATTTTCGAGAGAACATTGTTGGCCCGGGAATCGGCCAAGCGATTTACGGGGGCGCGTTATTTCTCTTTCCGCCCCGTCATGTTCGAGATATCTGGCGGGACGGTCGATTGGACTTTGCCGAAACGCTTGAGGAACGGTTGCTAGCTGCCGCCTGCTTACACAGTGAAAATCGTCATGTTGCTCTGCTCAGTCCGGTCGCTCCTGGCACGGCCTGGAAGAGTGTCGCTCAGCATTTTCACAAGGTCCTCGTTCACATCCCCCTGGGGAGCTTCAGCCCCAGCACCATTGACCAATTGCGAATCGTCCATGTGCTCAACGGGCATCATATTCGCAGTTACGCGGCCGATTTCATTCGCAAGGCTTAAGACGACCCTTCTACTTCGACTGATTCCATTTTGTGGCAGAGGTCCAACCTGTCGGGCCCTCTCACCAGCAGTCGGTCGAATGCAGCGTCGCCGTGATCGAACTCCTTGCCCAAACTCGTCCGCACCGCCGACCACCTCACCAGTTTACCTCCCCGAGACGTTCAACTGCATTGCTTCAAAGAACGAGTTAGCAAAAAGCTTCCGGTTGGTCAACTGAACCGGAGCGAGCCTCTCCCTCCTGAGTCCTGAGGCTCGCACAAATTCTTCCTGAACTAGGACCAGCTGCGACCTCGCGGACTGCCGTCACTCGACACTCAATAGGATTGACGGACGGGAGGACGAACGGCATCATAGGTTGTCTTTCGATTCCGGAGAGCCGAGCATGCCCAAGAAGGTCTACGTAGTGACTCTCAGTCCAGAGGAGCGAAAACATTTAGACACGCTCATCAGAAGCGGGAAGCGATCGGCCAGAACAATCACTCGTGCTCGGATCCTGCTGATGAGCGATCAGAGCGAGCAAGGTCCTGGGTGGGAGGATCGCCGCGTGGTCGAGGCGCTGGGGTGCGGCCAGCGGACGGTCGAACGCATCCGAGAACGATTTGTCCAGCAAGGCTTGGACGCTGCGTTGTACCACAAGCGGCAAAGCAAACGACGCGAGCCCGTTTTGGATGAGGATGGCCAAGCTCAGTTGGTTGCCCTCGTCCGACAACCCACCCCTGACGGCCGAAAACGCTGGACGTTGCAGATGTTGGCCGACAAACTCGTTGAGAAGGAGGTCGTCACCTCGATTTCCAAAGAGACCGTCCGCCGAATGCTCCGCAAATGCGGTCTCACCTCTTTGCTGGCACCTCCCTCAGCACCCCAAGCCCAAGTCCCCCAAGCCCAAGTCCCCCAAGCCCAAGTCACTTCAACCAACAACCCGGCAGTTCAAGCACACCAACGGTTGCCAGCGACCGCCGCGGGGGCAGAATACTGAACCGTCAGCCGCCTGAGCGAGGAAAAAGAACTCCCTCGTTCTTGGCCAACCAGCCTCGCAAGATTTCTTTCTGAGGTTTTTTGGCGAGGCGCCGGTCAGACACCCGACCTTCAGAGCCTCAATGCTTCTCGATTCAAGTTGCAACACAGATGGCCGATCACGCAAACGACCCTCAAGATTCCGCTTTGCCCGAAGAACCGGTTCATAAGCTGCTGGCGCCGCTGGAGCGGTTCTTGCACGTGGAGGCCTCCGGCGGAGTTGTCTTGCTGCTCTGTACTCTCACAGCAGTGGTGCTGGCTAACTCACCGCTTCGGGAGGGTTTTCTGGGCTTCTGGAAGACCAACATCAGCATTCAAATCGGCACCTTCTCGCTGTTGGACCATACGCTGAAGCATTGGATCAACGATGGCCTCATGGTGATTTTTTTCTTCGTCATCGGGCTTGAGGTCAAGCGTGAGTTGGTCCTGGGGGAGCTGAAGGATCTACGACAGGCGGCCTTGCCGGTCGCCGGAGCTTTGGGCGGCATTCTCATCCCAGCCAGTCTCTATCTCGCCTTGCAGTATGGTCAGGAAGGTCAGGATGGATGGGGGATCCCCATGGCCACCGATATCGCCTTTGTTGTGGGTTGCTTTGCCTTGCTGGGCCCTCGCTGTCCATCCGCCCTTCGTGTGATGCTGTTGTCCCTAGCGATCGTGGACGACATCGGAGCCATCCTGGTCATCGCCGTGGGATACACCGAAGAATTGAACTGGACCTGGCTGATCGCTGGACTGGCTGGCATCGCCTTGATCGTCCCCATGCAAAGACTCGGAGTCAGGAGTTTTGCAGCCTACACTGTTGTGGGAGTTCTGGTCTGGTGGGCTTTCCATGAGTCGGGGATTCACGCCACCATTGCCGGGGTGATCATTGGGTTACTCACGCCCGCTCGTCCCTATCTGGGAGTCAGTTTCGCAGACACTCTGCTTGATCGTGCTGACAGGTTGTTTCACGGCGAAGCCAAATGGGAGTCTCAACCTCACCGAGCCGAATTGGTCAGCAAACACCAGCGACTGACCCGAGAAACAGTCTCCCCTGTCGAGTTTCTCATCTACCACCTCCACCCCTGGGTGGCCTTTGTCATCATGCCGGCCTTTGCTCTGGCCAATGCCGGCGTGCCGATTACCCTGCAGGACTTGGGATCCTCGGTGGCGATCGCTGTTGTACTCGGGCTCGTGGTGGGCAAGCCGACCGGGGTGCTGCTTTTCAGCTGGCTGGCGGTTCAATCACGGATGGCCCAGCTTCCACCTGGGGTGACCTGGCAGCATCTGGCCGGGGGTGGCTTGCTCACGGGGATCGGCTTTACCATGGCCTTATTCATCGCTGAGCTGGCTTTGTCCGGCGAACTCTTGACCGCTGCGAAAGTCGGCGTCTTGGTCGGCTCGTTCCTCAGCGCAGTCGGCGGGATGCTGATTCTGGGCTACGCTCCGATCACCGAAGAAGACCTTGCCGAAGACTCTTCTGGCAATGACTCTTCTGGCAATGACTCTTCTGGCAATGACCCTTCTGGCAATGACTCTTCTGAAAAGTTCCTCCCAGGAGACAAGTTGGCCCCAACAGGTGTAGCTCCAGGACCTCCTGCGGAGAACACCTGAGGCCGATCCAACATCGACGCCCGCGACATTGGTGTTGACCGACGAAACGCCGGGAAGATGGCTTGTGCGTCGTTTGTTGGCAGAGTTTCCGCGGGAAGAATCGAAGTCAGGCCTCCATTGCCATCCCGTCTGAGGGTACTGTTTTGCGTGAGAACACCGACCTCATCGTCCTCACAAAACGAACAAAAATTGCTTGCAAAGCCATGGTCGGCTGTTAGACTCCATCCTTGAGAAAGGTCGCAGAACGTTTGGCTCCGTGACAATCACCAACCTACCTTCGCATTTGTCAATCACGGCAATCCAACCCACGAAGGAACCGTTCTGCACCTCCATCTGATCGCTGACGGAAAACGCAGTTTTTCGATGGCGGCTCTCAACTGATGTGGGCCAACCCCCAACCCAACTTCAGCCGAGGCCACTATTGCCCCCATGTTGCAATGGCTCTAGCTGTCAGTGACCTCGGGTCACCACGCGAACCCGCCAACAGCTAAGAGGGCGGAAACCGAAGCGCAACTCCACAGCGATGCTCAAACTCGGCCGGTGATCACAGACCAACGGTTCCCAGGAGAATCTATGATGACATGCAACTGGAACGTGTCCTGGCTCATTGTCGTTGCGGCCGCCGTGTTTGTCACGGCGACAAAAGCCGGCAGCCCACCAGACTCCGTCTCGGGGCTGGAGCTCTGGCTGGATGCGACTGACAACTCGACGTTCACTCTCTCTGGGACGGACGTGACAGAATGGCGGGACAAATCAGGGAATCTTCATCACGCGACGCCCGCATTCGGCAGCCCGGTGTTGGTTCCGGGGGCCATCGGTGGGCAGCAAGCAGTGCGCTTCAATCGAGATCCACTCAATATCGCGGGAAACCTTGGTATTGGAGCCGGACAAGGGCGGTCGACGTTCACAGTCATCAATTACTCAACGCTGACCAACAATAGTGAGATTGCCGGGACTTCGACCGTGGCGATGATGGACGTCGGGACGTTCTTTCAGTCGCAACGCCTCCGTCTCCGCGATACCTCAAGCGGTCTCAGCGGCGATGATGGATTTTCTGGGATCTACTCCGGCAACGGATCTCTCCCTATCGGCTCGCATCTGTTGACCGTCAACGCCAACGCACGGGGTCCCGCCACGACCCTCGCTCAGGCCGACGGGAACACCATCCTCGATCGCACTGGCAGCTTTCAGCACTTTCCGATTGGAACCGATTACCAGGTCGGTGGCGCGAACTTCGCAGGTCGAGAATACATCGGCGACATTGCCGAACATATTGTCTACGATCGCTCCCTGGATCTCTACGAGACAAACGACGTGGGGCATGGACTCCAAGACAAGTATGGGCTGTCTGGATCGTACGTCCAACGAAACACATCCTCCGGCGGGACCCTGCCGGTGACCGACGGTCTCCAATTGTGGCTAGACGCTGATGATCCCGACACGCTCAGCTTGGATTTCGATCAAGTGACCGAGTGGCGGGATAAGTCTGGGCAGAATCACGACGCCGTCGCCACGGGCGACGCCCCGACGCTGACCCTCGGTGCTCTCAACGGCCGACCCGTTGTGTCCTTCGACCGAACACCACTGGACATCGCCAGCGGTTTGGATATTGGCTCAGGAGAAGATCGCACGATCCTCATGGTCATGGACTACACCGCCAATATCCAGAATAGTGAGATTTTCGGGACCGCCACTGGCACCATGATCGACGTGGGCAATTTCTTCCAAGATGAGCGCCTGCGTCTGCGGGATACTGAGAGCAACGGAGGCAGCGGAGGCGACGACGGATTCTCCGGGGTCTATTCCGGTGACGACACGCTGCCCTTTGGAACGCACCTGATTACCATCGAAGCCTCGGCGGCAGGGACCTTGGCGTCCAGCGACGGGATGGAAATCATCAATACGCCCGGGGCCTTCAGTCACTTCGACCTCAACTCCTCGAGCCTGCAAATCGGTGGGGCAAACTTTGCGGGGCGAGAGTACGTCGGCAATATCGCTGAGTTTCTGGTGTACGACCGACTCCTGACGAGTTCTGAGTTAGGCCAGATCCAGGTGTATCTGGACCGCAAGTACGACTTGGGCGTGACCTCGGTCATTCCAGAACCACACTCCGCAATCCTGATCACTGGGCTGGGACTGCTCCTCTGGACTCGAAATGGCCGACCAAGCCGCACTGGAACTTGATCGGCGCAACGCCCCGGCCATCACCCAGTCGCAACGAGCATCACCCAGTCGCAACGAGCATCACCCAGTCGCAACGAGCATCACCCAGTCGCAACGAGCATCGCAGAGTCCGCTTGGGATCACCGCCACAAGGCAATCGACCCGGTAATCATTCTTCAGGGTCGGATGACCAGCTCAAGACGGTCCGTGTCCATTTTTGCGCAGCGGTTGGCAACGGACCTTCAGGGATAAGGGTGACTCAAGATGACCTCGCCAATGCGGTCCGGCGAGACCGTCGGCACGCCGACGGTTCGTCTTGCGCCCAGACGAGGTCGTTTCCACTCCGGCGCTGAAGACATTGGGCGAGTCGCCGCCGGACATTGTCATGTATCGGCCTAAGTCCCGCAGAAAGTCTTGTAGCAAGCGGTAAACTCGCGCGGCGCCGGCTGGGCGTAGTCTTCAAGTCCTGGTCGCTCTTTGTAGGGGTCCGAGATCACGTCGAGCAGCTGCTCAAACAACGTCAGTTCCGCACCGTCAGAGGCTGCGGTGAGGGCGTCTTCGACGATGTGGTTGCGAGGAACATAGATCGGATTGACCGCGCGCATTGCCTCCGCCGTCGCCGTGTTGAGTTCTTGTCCGAGGCGACGGCGCCATCTGGCGAGCCAGGGTCGGACAGCATCTGCTGACGGGAAAAGTGCTTCCAGCAACTCGGATTTGCCCTCTGCAGCATCGGCCAACCGCCGCCAGCCAAGCGTGAAATCAATTTCGTGTTGCTCCAGCAATTGGAGCCAGTCCTCTGCCAGCACTCCATCCTGTTCGTCATCAACTGCAGCAACTGACAGACCGAGCTTGGCCCGTACGCCGGACAGCCACTGCTGTTTGTAGCGTGGCCTGAATGCGTTGATTGCGTCGATCGCTTCCGTGATGGCGCGGTCCTGAGACGTCTCGCTCATCAGCGGCAGCAGGGTCTCCGCGAAGCGAGCAAGGTTCCAACCGGCAATCTTGGGCTGATTGTCGTAAGCGTAGCGGCCCCCCGTATCGATTGAGCTGAACACTGCATTTGGACTGTAGGATTCCATGAAAGCACATGGGCCGTAGTCCATGGTCTCGCCCGAGACCGCCATATTGTCGGTGTTCATGACACCGTGGATGAAACCGACCAGCATCCACTGTGCGACCAAGGCTGCCTGACGATTGGCCACGGCTTTTAACAACAAGAGGTAGCGGTCGGCTTCCCCCGCAAGATGCGGATCGTGACGCTGAATGACGAAGTCAGCCAGTTGACGAACTTGATCGTACCGCCGTCGCGCGGCGAAATACTCGAAAGTACCGATGCGAACATGACTCGCAGCCACACGCGTGAGCACTGCGCCGGGGAGCGGGTCCACACGCATGACGACGTCTCCGGTCGCAACGGCCGCCAAAGCCCGGGTTGTTGGAATACCAAGGGCGTGCATTGCTTCGCCGATAAGATACTCGCGTAGCACAGGGCCAATCGCGGCTTTGCCATCGGCGCCGCGCGAGAAAGGCGTTGGCCCGGACCCCTTCAACGCGATGTCGCGCTGCCGTCGGTGACAATCAACGACCTCACCCAACAGCATCGCTCGTCCATCACCGAGTTGTGGCACAAACCCACCGAATTGATGCCCAGCATATGCAAGGGCTATCGGCCTCGCCCCGGCCAGCAATTCTTGACCAGAGAATACTCGTGCCAAACGACTGGAACTGAAGTCCGCAAAAGGAAGCCCAAGTTCGTTGGCAAGTGAACGGTTGAACTGCAGCAGTTCCGGGCTCTGAACAAACATGGGATCGCAAGAGACATAGAACTCTGGCAGGCTTTCGGCATAGCTGTTTCGGAGACGGAATTGAGAGGGTACCGGAGATTTGTGCATCACCTGCTACTCGTGGGAACGACTTTGCTGATTGGCACTTCTCAGGTCCTGAGTCCGTATCGCTCTTGACCCGCCAAGGTCTCAGGGGCTCGATTGACCACGTCTTCGAACTCCGTCGCGGACTCAGCCTGAGAGGCCGTGAGTTTGTTTGAGAGTACGTAATACAAATACCTCAACGCCCGCTTTTCCACGAGGCTGCTCGTTGGAAAATGCCTCATGATCTCCGGGGCTCTCAGTGAATTGCCACGTCAACGACTGCTCGTAGCAGGTGACGTAGCGAAAGAGGCTGATCTCTCGAAGTGATTCGGGCGTTATTGACCTTTGCGCAACGAACGTTTTGGGCGGCCAGTTCGTTGTCCCAAGAGCGATCACTGCCCGGGGATGGCCTTTGATTCGTCGCAAGAGGTTGGAACTCCGTACCATCTGGGGGAGGAATTGAGTTGAAGTGCGGTACGAAGATGTGGTCGAGAACCTACTGATTCTCAGGGAAATTTCCGATTTAGTAGATTGCCTGAGCACTGGCAATACGAAACATTGGTCCAATGGGCTAGCGAGTGCCGGCAGTCGAGTTCGCTTTTGCCGATTCCGGCGACTTGAGACGGCCATCGTTTCGCTCGCTTGACTCTCTGAAGCTTTTGATTCCCTGAAAAGCGTTCAATCACGTGAGCTGCCAATCTCCGGCAATCCGGGCTTCCGTTGGTCGCCCTTGGTCGAATACCTCTCTGAAGCTCAGTAATTGGACTGTCCCAGATGTGGCCGTTTCCCACCACGATGTTGGTGCATGGAGCTATTGAGTGTCCGACAGGTTGGACCTTGGCCACAATCTGCAACAGTCGAGGTAAGCAGATCATCTGAAGCGAATCTCTACTGGTGAGTACTGAGAGAGGCTGTTGGCACTTTCGCGGGAACGTCTCTCGAGAGCCACTCTCGTTGCCAGAGTTCCCAGATCAGCAGCAGCCACAGACGGGCGCTATGGTCGAAACGTTCTTGCAGATGGTCGTCGACCAGCTGCCGCACGGCCTCGGGCCGAAAGTAGCCTCGGGAGAGTGTCTGATCGTCTAGCAGCACCTCCTGCAGCAAACCCCGTAGCGGCCCGCGAAACCAGGGCTCCAGCGGCACGCCAAATCCTTTCTTGGGGCGTTTCAACACGGAGTCCGGCAGCTTCCCAGCACACGCCTGACGCAGAAGCCACTTGCCACGCCCCCAGCGAATCTTCCAGCTCACCGGCAAACCGGCAGCAAACTCAACAACCCGATGATCCAGAAACGGGCTGCGGCACTCCAGACCATGAGCCATCGAGGCCACGTCGACCTTGGTCATCAAGTCTCCAGGAAGATAGGTCAATAGATCGGCAAGCGACCCACGAGTGACAGGGTCCCGACCGGATGCTGTCTGCATGGCTGCCGCCAGATGCACCACGGGATCTCCGCCGAGCTGCGTAATCCACTGCTCGTTGTACAACTGGGCACGTCGAGTTTCGTTGAAGATGGCAATCCACTGAAGGTGCCGCTGGGCCGGCTCCAGCCCCAAGGCTTCTACCAATCGTTTGAATTGGCGAATGCGACCACGCTGTCGCCGCCCGCCCGGCAGACGCTGCCAGAAGGATGCGGTGCCCAGCCACCGTAGCGGGGCAGGCAATCGGTCAAAATAATCCGCGAGTCGGGTTGCCAGATGTTGTGGATAACCGGCAAAAAGTTCATCACCTCCGTCGCCTGTCAAAGCCACAGTCACTTCCTGACGGGTGAATTTCGACAACCACCAAGTTGGCACAGCCGAGCTATCGGCAAAGGGCTCGTCGTAGTACCAGACCAATTGGGGCAAAACCTCGGTCACCGCCTCGGGGCCGATGCGAAACTCATGATGGTTGGTACCCAGTTTCCTGGCGACCTGCTGGGCGTAGGCGGTCTCGTCGTAGACGGTCTCAGGTGTCCCTTCCGGCTTGAGAAAGCCCATCGAAAAAGTATGGAGGGGCTGTTGGAGCAGTTCCCCAGCCAAGGCCACAATCATCGAGCTATCGATGCCGCCGCTGAGAAACGCCCCCAAGGGCACGTCGCTGGCCAGCCGCAGCTGGACCGATTGGGTGAGGCATGCAAGAAGCTGCTCTTGGGCGACCTGGGCGGTGACCTGGTTCTGAGAGTTGAGATCCGGCTGCCAATAGCGATGGACGCTCAAGGAGCCGCGGTCATAAACAGCGTAGTGGGCAGGAGGGAGCTTATGAATTGTTTTGAAGATAGTTCTCGGAGCCGGCACATATTGATAGGTGAGAAACTCATCGAGAGCTTGCGGGTCGATTTCCCGAGGCAGATCGGCAACCTGCAGGAGGCTCTTGAGTTCGCTTGCAAAGATCAACCGATCGGGCTGGGCCGAGAGAAACAGCGGTTTTTGTCCCAAACGATCGCGGGCCAGCAGCAAAATTCCTTTTTTGGCATCCCAAATCGCCAAGGCGAACATGCCAACGAGGGATTCCAAACACCGAGGGCCTTCATCTTCATAGAGGTGGACGATCACCTCGATGTCACAGCGTGTGCGGAGTGTATGGCCGGAGCCTTCCAGACGCCTCCGGAGGGCGGCGTGGTTGTAGATCTCGCCGTTGACGACCATCCAGATGGAGCCATCCTCATTTGAGATCGGCTGTCTGCCCCCGGCCAGGTCGATCACACACAGACGACGGAATCCCAGAGCAACTCCAGGGGTTCCTTGCAGCCCAGGGTGGATCTGCAAATCGCTTGTGTAAAAACCCTCATCATCCGGTCCCCGATGACGGAGCACCTCGGTCATCTGGGCCAGGCACTCCCGGCTGATGGCTTTCTCAGAATCGGTCCAGACGCCACCGGTGATGCCACACATAGAAAGCTTGGATCGTGTTCTTCGGGACAGCGTTCCAGATGCCGACCATCTTCACACCCTCAGGCAAACGCGTTTGAGGGTGAGGCCGCCCTTGACTTCGCAACGGTCTTGGAACCAGGCGGAGCCAGATTGCCAGGCGGAGCCAGATTGCCAGGCGGAGCCAGATTGCCAG
>CAZYKP010000001.1:159513-164170 GCA_964648025.1 uncultured Pirellulales bacterium
GGCGGAGCCAGATTGCCAGGCGGAGCCAGATTGCCAGGCGGAGCCAGATTGCCAGGCGGAGCCAGATTGCCAGCCGGATTGGGAACGGGAGGTTCCATACCCAGCAGTTCTCGGTAAAGGGCGGCAAACCGGCTGACCATCTGCGGGACGCCGAACTGGCCCTGCATTCTTGTTTGGCCAGCTTGCCCAATGCGGCTCGCTAAAGCGGGATCCTCCAGCAAGGTCCTAGTCCGGCGGACAAACCCGGCTCGGTCGCCGACTTCGACGAGAAAACCGCTTTCACCGTCTTGGACAAGATCCCGGCAACCCGGGATATCGCTAACAATCACGGGAACACCTGCGACCATGGCCTCCATCACGCTGTTGGGCTGCCCCTCGTACTCGCTGGCCAGCCAGAGGCAGCAAAGGTGTGGGAGCAAATCCGGCACATCGCCACGATGACCCAAAAAGTGCACGCGGTCGAGAATAGGGATCAAACGTGCATAGCGTTCCAGTTGCCTGCGTTGAGGTCCGTCGCCAACGATCAACACATGGACATCATCTCGAATGGTCTTCACCAAGTCGGCTGCCCAAATGAGATCGCGAACTCTCTTTTGCGGCCAGAGCCGGCCGACTGCACCGATGAGGTGAACATCTTGGGAAAGACCAAGCTGCCTGAGCAGTTGCGACCGGGAAAGCCGGCTGGACGCTGCAGGCGGCACACCATTGGGGATGAGAACAAACTTCTCAGGCTCAAGACCACGTTGGACGTAAAAATCTCGCGTGCTGGAGCTGTTGACCACAATCCGTTCGGTCGCCCGGGCGAGGAGCCGATCGACCGCCAGGTGATGCCAGCCCTTCCACAAATCAACGCATCGTTCGCTGGCAACCACATGGGGCACCCCTGCTTGGTAGGCAGCCGCGCGGCCGTAGCTATTGGCCGCAAAGAGCCATGTCTGCACAAGGTCGGGTTTGAGCTTGCGGATCAGACCAACAAGACGGCTGTAAGCCCAAGGGTCCACCTTAAACCGCTTGTTGATTTCATGAACCGGAACACCGACCGTCGAGAGGACCTCACCCCAAGGGCCCCCTCGGGTCACAGTGCCCACGTGAACCTCAAATTCATCGCCGTAGGGTCGGTCGAGAAGACCGGTGGCCAACAACGTCAGTTGTTTCTCAGCACCACCACGATCCAAGGTGGGAATCAAGTGTAAGATCCGTCTTTTCACTGTTGCCGCCTCCTTGGCCCCAAGCATCCGAGGTTCCCTGGATTCAGAATCCTATTCCAACCGAGAGATGTGCCCACTTGGGGAATCCAAAAACTCGCTGGTCCAAACACTCGCTGGCTTAATGATTTGCTGGCTTAATGATTTACTGGCTTAATGATTTACTGGCTCAGAGCCTCTCCGGTTCAAAACCTGCCGATTCCGGACTCAGTAGGCCACCTGGCGAGCATTGGCATAACAATCGCTGGTGATTTGCTCGAAGAGCCGGAGGTGTTCTTCGGCTGTCCGCTCCAAGGAGAACGAGTTGTACACACGCTCTCGAGCGGCCCGTCCGAAACCAACGGCCAACTCCCGATCGTTCAGCAGGCGAAGGATGGCAGCGGCCAGCGTTTCAGCACGACCTGGCTCAACCAGCAGCCCGGATGGGGCACCTCCTGCCAAGACTTCTCGATTGCCTGGGATGTCTGTGGCCACGACAGCACGAGCGTAAGCCATCGCCTCGAGCAAAGCCAGGCTCATCCCTTCTTCTAAGGAAGGAAGAACAAACACATCAGCCGCCAGCAGACAGTCATCCACCTTATCGAAGGGGCCAGCCAAGACCACCCGTCCAAAAAGCCCCAGCTCGCGAATCCTCTGCCTCAACTCCCCAGCCTGGTCCCCGTCGCCGACCAGCCAAAGGTATGCTTTCGGGCAGCCTTTGAGCACCTGCGGCCAGGCATCAATGAGATGCCGAAGGCCCTTGACCGGATGAAACCGACCAGTAAAAACAACCAGGCGAGCATCGACGGGCAACTGCAGTTCCAACTGGGAGGCAGCCAGGGTTGCTCGGGCGGCCGGTTGAGGACGGAATTCCTCGGGGCCGGGGAGGGGGACGCCGTTGGGCAAGCGGACGATTTTTTCAGGACGATAGCCGGCGGCCAACAGTTCGTCTTGGATGTTTTGGGAGGGGGCGATCACACAGTTCGCCTCCAGACAACGACGACGGATTCGGCGGCCGAAATTGGCCGTGCGTTGCCACCAGATGTCCCCCCCGGGTCCAGCCCCTTCGGCACGCAAGACCACTGGAACAGGATGCCGCGTGGCTGTTGTCAGGGCTGCGTAAGCATCGTGCTTGAGCATCGAGACGTAGATCAGGTCGTAGTCTCCTGTATGCTCACGCAACCAACGACTGACGCCGGACATGTAACGCCAGGTGCCCCAGAAACGTTGCTTGGGCTGAGCCAGACGATGGACGCAGACGCCGTTGTGATCGTTCATCCGCGCCGGCCAGTGAGGCTCCCAACGAGCGGTCAGCAAATCGACTTGGCAACCCGCTTGAACCCACTGCCCAGCCAAGTTCCCCACCACCGTTTCTGCCCCACCTACAAGCGGCCAGAACCGGCGGCTGATGACCACAAGCCGTAATTCAGACAGCCGTCGGCTCACCCGTCTGGCTCCTCTGCTGATCCGGGAAAGAGATCCTCAGCCGCATTCCCCAAGGGACCTGTCGAAGATCTTGTTGAAGATCCTGCCGGTGATGCTGTTGAAGATGCTGCAGGCGATTCTTTGGAAAGTCCTGAGGAAGGATCGGCTGCTGGGGGACTCGGCTCGCCGGTCGGCCCAGCAGAGGGCTGCTGGAGTTGACCAGCATCACAACGGTGGTGGTTCAGATCAGCCTCTTCGAGAACGGCCAAATAGGGCAAGTTGCGATAGTGACCGTCGTAGTCCAGGCCGTAGCCGACGACGAACTGATCAGGGATCTCAAAGCCCACAAAATCGGGCTGAATGCCGACTTCCTGGCGGCTCTGCTTTCTCAGCAGTACGGCCGAGCGAAGCGAACGCGGGTTGTGTTTCTTCAGTTCCTCGATCAGTCGTGCCAAGGTGTGACCGGTATCCAGGATATCATCAACCAACAGCACGTCCTGGCCGCCCAGCTCAGGAAGCGTCGCCCAGTCGATGGTCAGCTCGCCAGGTCGGGTGGCCGTTGACCGGTAGCTTTTCGCCTGCACAAAGCCCAGCCGCATCCGCATCGGCAGGTGGCGAATCAGATCCGTTAGAAAAACGAAACAACCGGTTAACACCCCAACAGTCACAAGGGGCCCAGACCCATAGGTGGCAGACAAGTCTTGAGCCATCCGACCAACCCCCGCTGCCAGTTGCTCGGCTGTAAGCAAAGCCTTCACGCCTTCCACCTATCGTCTCATGTGGCCTCAGAAAGCCTCTTCCACTTCACAGAGCCCCGGGTTGCAGACCCAGAAGAGAGTCCGTTGCTGCCAACCGCCCTCTGGGCCAAGATACACATAGCTTCCTATTCTACCGGTGTTGGCGGGAGCCGGAACCCGAGTTCCGCAGAGAGATCCCCTGCCTTGGGACTGAAGGCCAACACCTCTAACGAGGTAAGAAGACGGTGGAAATTATCAGAAGGGGCTGTGATGTCTGCGACCAATGGGAGGGGATGGAAGTCAGTGACTGTGGGGGGGCAACCTGCGGATCTGTATCTGCCGTCGACTGCTCACCCCCTGGGCTTTGTGCTTCTCTACCTTCATGGGGTGCATTTGGGGCGTCTGGTCGGCCAAGCAGGATTTGAGCAACAGTTCGAGCACTATGGGCTGCCGGTCTTCGCGCCGATGGCAGGCCCCTGTTGGTGGGCGGATCGCCACTGTCCGGATTTTGCTGGCGATCTGACGCCGGAACAGTTCGTTCTGGGTCCAGTCCTGCAAGAGATCCAACAACGCTTTGATGCACCAGCGATTGGCTTACTGGGCACCAGCATGGGGGGACAAGGGGCCTTGCGGTTGAGCTTTAAGCATCCGCGGCTCTTTCCTGCTGTCGCGGCGATCTCCCCGGCGATCGACTACCATCGAGTCTTTCAACAGTATGCGATGTTGCCTTCTATGTACGAGGACGCCGAGCAAGCTCGTCAGGAAACGGCCACCTTGTATGTCAACCCGCTCAATCCGCCTCCGCACATTTGGTTTAGTTGTGACCCGACCGATGAGGCCTGGTTTGAGAGCAGCGATCGGCTGCAGATGAAGCTGGCCGCCGTGGGAGTGCAACACACAGCCGACCTCACGACATCTGCTGGAGGTCATAGCTGGGCTTACTACAACCACATGGCTGCTCCGGCGGTAACATTCCTCGTCGAAGGACTCCAGCAGCGTCGCCACCGCTTGCCACTTGGCGGCTCTGCCTGAGGTTGAGGAAAATCTTGCCTCGTCCGGCATAGCAGAAAGGCTGGTCGATCAACAGCTGCCAGATCACCGGTCGTTTCGGCGGCTCGTGTGTTTTGGACGAGCAAGAATCTTCCCAGGGAAGCAGTAGCAACGTATGTACAAAAAACAATCTGCCTAAAAATTGGAGAAACCCGATCACCCATGGACTCTCAAGATTCCCCAACACCAGCAAACATTCCAAGCCAACTCAAAGACGACATCCCAGAATCACCCTGTGACTCTGGCACGGTTGACTCTGGC
>CAZYKP010000001.1:164270-270980 GCA_964648025.1 uncultured Pirellulales bacterium
CGGTTGACTCTGGCACGGTTGACTCTGGCACGGTTGACTCTGGCACGGTTGACTCTGGCACGGTTGACTCCGTTTTGGAGTCGGTGATCAATTTTTACAGTGTGCACGATGAGTACGGCGAGTTTTCGAACTTTGCATCGTACCGAATCCAACTGAAGGGCAAGATTTGGCCGACCTCGGAGCATTACTTTCAGGCCCAGAAGTTTCAAGATCAGGCCATCCAAGAGCGAATCCGGACCTCAGGAGGTCCGATGCAGGCAGCTCGCCTGGGTCGCAGCCGCAAGCTCCCGCTGAGAAAAGACTGGGAAAGCGTCAAGGTCCAAGTGATGCGAGAGGCCCTGCGTGCCAAGTTCACTCAACACGAAGATCTGCAAGAGTTACTGCTGAGCACCGGCGATGCCAAACTCGTGGAACACACAGCCAACGACCACTACTGGGGCGATGGAGGCAACGGTCGCGGAGACAACATGCTGGGCCGCCTGTTGATGCAATTGCGCAAGCAACTCCGACAGGAATCACAACGGACCTCTTGAAACGCTGTTGAACTGTCTTGCAATCCGCTTCAGCAAGTTTGCTGAGTTCATCCCGCCCAGAGGTCATCACTCCGTTTCCAGAAGAGGATTCCAGCGATGTGTTTTCAACGGCGGAGTATTGTTTTCGGTTTGTTCTTAGCACTCTGGGTTGCCAAGGCTCAGGCTGAGCCAATCAAGGACCGCTATGCCATCCTGGCGGAGGTGATCGTCGTCGGTGTCGGCTTGGAGGAACTGATTCCTTTGCCAACCCCATTGGTCCCCCCGGGGAAAAGTGGCCGGATTTTGATTCAGCAAGGAAAACGCCGATCGGTGATCCGCCTGGCCCCCGACGGCCTCGGCCCCTGGCTCCGCAAGAAGTTGCCCCAAGGTGAGCCGGAAGGCCAACACGCCGCCACGATCCGTCTTCGTGGCCCGGCTGCGATGCACGTTCGGGTTCTGGACCCAGAACGGATCAGTGTCCTTGGCGCGAAGGTGGGAACAGCCTGGCTTGATGTCCTCTACGCCAACGGCACCCAGAGGCAGTATCAGATCGCCACGCTACGGCCCCTGATGGCCGAGAAAAACTCCCCTCTGACCCCGCGAATCCGCATGAATGTCGGCGATACCAAACTCCGACACCTCCCTCCTCCGGGATTGGCATCCCGGAACGTGATCTCCATCTCCAATCCTGAGGTCGCCGATTTTGAAATGCTGGGACCTTCCCAAGCAGAACTGGTCGCCAAATCCCCCGGCTTGGCAGACCTCATCGTCCGTTTTGGCGGAGAAACAAGACACGACCGCATCTGGGTGGCCGACCAACAAGGACGCTACCCAAATATTATGAAATTCGGGTTCCCCGACTCAGAAGAAGCCCACGCCGTTGATTCCGATGAGGACGGCCTGGTCACTCCGCAGACTGTCGCCCAAGATCAGGACGACTGAACGGCCCATCGGAAGCCTTCTCACCGGTCCTGCTGCCCCAACGCTAAAATGCTCAACGGATCGATCGAGGAAGTCCCTCGGGAGCCCTCATGGCAGACCGATGACCCTATCGTCCAGTGCCAGTCTTTCAGTGCCAGTGACCAGGCGTCATCTTGGCCACAGTAACTTGGCAGCCATCGGCTGGCATCAGTGAAAAACTTCTGACAAAGAGGATGCCCCCTTGTTTGGCAGCACCCGTCTGATCTTGGAAAACTTGTGGTACCACTGGCGGCTCAATCTTGCCCTGGCTTTGGGGGTCACCGCCGGAACAGCTGTCCTCTGCGGGGCATTGATTGTCGGCGACAGTGTCCGCTGGAGCTTACGCCAACTGACCCTCCAACGATTGGGGCGGTTGGATAGCGTGCTTGTGACCGATCGGTTCTTCCGCCAGGAACTGTCGGGCGAGGTGCAGTTGCCGGAAGCCAAAGTCGAAACCGGGACCGGCGCGGCGAAATTCCAACAGGCCCTGCCTGCAATCTTGCTCCGTGCCACCCTGAAAAAACCCACCGACCCGAATGTCAATCCAGCGACCCCCGGCGACTCAAGCGAGGGTCCCGGCGGTGATGCTCGGCAAGCCCGGGGCGGCGTGGCTCACGGGGCCATCAACGGGGTGACCGACGAGTTTTGGGAGGTCGGCCAGGTCGAGCTGGCCCGCGGTTTTGAGAACCCCGATTCCTTCTCGCCTCCAGGGTCGGACCAGATCGTTCTCAACGCCTCAGCGGCAACAGCCCTTAATGCCGTCGTCGGTGACGAAATCATTGCTCGTCTGCCGGAAATCAGCGAGATCCCCCGAGACAGTGTGCTGGCTGACAAAACCAACATTGTCCAAACGGTGCGACTGACTCTCTCGGCGGTGCTGTCGGACCAAGGGTTTGGGCGGTTCTCGTTGCAGCCCAACCAGCAAACTCCCAACAACGCCTTTGTCGACCTGCAAAGGTTGCAACAAGCACTGGGCCTGGATCATTCCAGTCAAGATGGTGGATCGATCAATGCCATCCTGGTGACCAGTGACCGCCAGGATCGCTCCAGTTCGCCGGCGGCACATCGGCGTCTGAATACACAGTTGTCTCCTCAGCTGGCCGATTATGGCCTGCGAGTCCAGCAAAATCCGCAAGGGACAATCGTTATCAGCAGCACACGCATGCTGATTGACCCTCCGGTAGTCCAGGCCATCCAAGAAGCCTTGGCACCCGATGGCACTCAACTGGTGATGACCTACCTGGCCAACACGATCGCCATCGGCGAAGCAGAAATCCCCTATTCCACGATCGCTGCCCTGAACCCCACAACACGACCGCCTCTGGGACCCTTTCTCACTCAGGAAGGCAGCCCCCTGGAAACTCTGGGGCCACGACAGATTGCCTTGAACAGTTGGGCAGCCAAGCGGCTCAAGGCCACACTCGGCGATCTCGTCACGCTGGAGTTCTTTGACCCTGAAAGCACCCACACCGAAGCTCGCACTCGAACTGCCGAATTCAAGCTGGTGGCCATCCTCAAGATGGAGGCCCCCGCAATCGATCCCACACTCACTCCGCAATTTCCTGGTATTACCGACCGTCTGACCATCCGACGGTGGAATCCCCCGTTTCCCTTCGATGAGGACCGCATCACCGACGACGACGAAGAATACTGGGACCAATACAAAACAGCACCCAAAGCCTTCATCTCCCTCAGCGACGGGCAGCGGCTCTTCAGCAGCCGCTTCGGCAATGTCACCGGCATCCGGCTGGCTCCTGATGTCCAGTTGTTGCCGCTGGCTGAAGACAACGACACACCGGACTCTCAGGCCCCAGCACCGCCCAGCGAACAATCCAGCAAGCCGGAATCTGGGCCTTCCACGACAGAGAAGCCAACAAAAGACCCGGCTCCGACGGCCTCAGGGCCAGAGCCCCCAGAAGAACTCTCGCCGAGCGAACGGATCTCCGAGCACCTCCGCCAGGCGATCTCCCCACAGGCGGTCGGTTTTCAGTTCCAGCCGGTCAAAGCTCGGCAACTCCAGGCCTCCGCAGGGACAACCCCTTTTGAGTTCCTTTTCCTTGGCTTTAGCATGTTTATTATTGCTTCGGCCTTAATGCTTGTTGGTCTGCTTTTCCGTCTTGGGGTCGAAGGACGTGCTCGTCAGGTCGGGATCATGATGGCGGCGGGGTTTTCGGTGACGCGGGTTAGGCGGTTGCTGATTACCGAGGGAGTGTTTGTGGCCCTTATCGGGGCAGCCCTGGGTATCGGTGTGGGAATTGGTTACGCCTGGTTGATGCTGGCGGCCCTCCGGGCGCCACAGTGGTGGCTCAATGCCATCCGGGCGCCGTTTCTGGAATTGCACCTCAACGCTGTGAGTTTAGCTTTAGGCTATGTGCTAGGAGTGCTCACCAGCGGTGCGGTGATTTGGTACTCGGTGGGGCGGCTGCAACGGCTGAGCATTCGACGTCTGCTCAGCGGCCAGGCCACCGAAGAAACAGCAGTCCATGGCGGCCGAGCACCCGTGGCCAGCGTCATTGGCCTGGTGGCTTTGCTGGCTGCGTTGGCTCTTGTCCCGATGGGATTTTTCCTCCAGGATGCCATGGCCCAGGCTGGGGCGTTCTTTGGATCGGGGGCTTTGGTGCTGACAGCCCTGCTGTGCTTGGTATGGATCCGACTGAAAACCGCTAGCGGAACTCAAGTTGGATTCACCTCCAACGCTCAGGGCAATCTGGCGTTTCGCAATGGCGCTCGCCACCCAGGACGCAGCGCGTTGACCGTGGGGCTGGTGGCGGCAGCCACGTTCTTGATTGTGGCCCTCAGCGCGTTTCGTCTTGACCCCTCGTTGACCGGCCCGGACATCAACAGCGGCAACGGGGGTTTCACCCTGGTTGCCCAATCCGACCAACCCATCCTTCAAAATCTCAATCGCTACAAGACCCCAGAAGGAGCTGACAGCCTCAACCTCTTCCAAGAGCAGGTGCAAACTCTCCAAGGCACAAAGGTGTTTTCGTTGCGATTGCAACCCGGCAGCGATTCCAGCTGCCTGAACTTATATCAGACCAGCCAGCCTCAGATCCTGGGGGTTCCCCAATCGTTGATCGACCGTGGCGGGTTTGCCTGGGCCGGAACCTTGGGGTCCGATAAAACCACACTCGAAAACCCCTGGCTACTTTTAAACCAATCGATCAACGAAACCGAACCGCGGGCATCTCAGGGCGCCCGGGACGCTCAAGTCCCGTTGGTGCCGATTGTGCTTGATCAGGCCACAGCCCAATGGGGCCTGCATGTTGGCCTGGGCGCTGATCTGACAGTCACCGACGGGCGTGGCCAGCCACTGCAACTTCGTGTGGTCGGATTACTCAGCAATAGCCTGTTGCAGGGAAGCGTTTTGATGAGCGAGGAGCATTTCACGACCTATTTCCCTCAGCAAAGTGGCTACAGATTCTTCCTGTTGAAGACCGACCCCGAGAAGGCACCGTTAGTTGCTGCCCTGTGGGAGGATGTCTTGGGCGATCAAGGATTTGCAGCCGAGAGCGCTCAACAGCGGCTGGCCGACTTCCTCAATGTCCAAAACACCTACCTGCTCACCTTTCAAACACTCGGAGGTCTAGGGCTACTGTTGGGAACTTTTGGATTGGCCATTGTGCAACTCCGCAATGTGTTGGAGCGACAGGGCGAACTGGCTTTAATGCGGGCCTTTGGCTTCCGGCGAAGATGGCTCGGACAACTGGTGATGTTGGAGAACTTCCTGCTTCTCTTGGGTGGATTGGGAGTGGGGATTCTCTCAGCCTTGCTGGCGGTGTTGCCTCATCTACTGGAAGGCGGGGCCGTGATCCCCTGGCTTTCTTTGGGAGCCACACTTGCAGGGGTCCTGATCGTGGGCCTGCTGGCGGGTTTTTGGGCAGTCCGCAACACCCTCGCCATCCCACTGCTGCCGGCTCTCAGAAGTGAGTAACCAGCTCGCCGCCCCATGGACCGCCAACACTGTTTCTGACCAACGCTGTTTCTGACCAACCCAGTTTCTGACCAACGGAACCCTCGATCAGCCGAAGGTCAACCGATCCTGGGATGATCAAGCCAGAGGAACGGGCGTTCCAAGCAATCTTTTGCTTTAAAAATTTTAGAAAAAGGGGAAGAAAACACTCAAAATCAAGATGAATACAGGGCCTTTTTTGTCACTTCACGGGCCTTGGAAAAGAATCTCGCAAATCCTTGTGGCAGCTGCTGACTGCCTGGTAAGGATTTGCTAAAAAGATCATTCAGCATAGGTCCTACCTTCCATTGCAGGAATCGACCGGTGTTTGGCCAAACGCCACCGATTCACCCACCGGCACCTCCCAGAAGGTGCCTCAACACAACCACACCTCCCTTCCAACAATTCCTCCCTGACCGTCCATCGACCTTGACCGTCCAGGTGACCAGCTATGGCTGAGCCATTTGATCCCTACCACAAATGGTTAGGGATCCGTCCGCATGATCGCCCTATTTCTTACTACCGACTTTTGGGCCTAAGATTTGGTGAAGATGATCCAGAAGTCATTGGTGCTGCGGCAGACCGGCAAATGTCATTTGTGAGGACACTGCAATGCGGCAAGCACGCTGCTGAGAGTCAACAGTTGCTCAACGAATTAGCTACTGCCAGACTCATTTTGCTGAACCCTGAAAAACGAGAGCGATACAACCAACAGTTCCTCCAGCAAACGGCAAGCCCGCAAGTCCCCCAACCCCCACCCAGTCTCCCGGCAACCGACTCTGGGCCAATCCACTCTGGGCCAATCCACTCTGGGCCAATCCACTCTGGGTCAATCCACTCTGGGTCAATCCACTCTGGGCCAATGGCTTCAGGATCCCCTGCCGCCGTCCATCCTCGACTCCACTCTCAGGTCCCTTCCAATCATTCCACATCTGGCGACTTGAGATCTGGCTATCCGGGATCTGGCTATCCGGGATCTGGCTATCCGGGATCTGGCTACTTGGGATCTGGCTACTTGGGATCTGGGGCGTCGATTGTTCCGCCAGGGGTGCCCCTGTTTGCTCGGCCAAGTCAGGTCGAATCTGCCCACGCTGTGAACGCCTCGGAGACAGCCGCCGCTGGTGAGACAGTCACCAGGGAGGAACAGACGGCCTTACCCTTGCCTGAGGAAGGACAGCTGCCGAGGGTCGGGGAAGTCGGCCAATACGCGGAGGCAAAGATCGCTCGCGGTGTGAGACCTGCTGGGTTTCCGCTCTGGGCAACAGTCTCAGCCTTAACCACCGCGATTGTGGCGGCCGGATTGGTGCTGCTTGCTGCTTTCCCAACTCGCTCCCTGGAGTCAACAGCCGACAGGAAACAGGCCAACTCAGACTCCGCCCGTTCCAGAAATCCAACGGCAAGCAACAAGGATCCGGCAACTCATTCCAGCAACTCACGTCTCAACAAAAAGCTTCCACCTGCGGTCGACCAATCCCAGGTTCAACCAACCAATCTCAACTTAAGTCGGAACCAACCCTCCCCAGATCACCCAAAACTTTCCCGGGTCCCGGCTAGCCAAACCAAGCCGAGCCATACCAAGCCGAGCCATACCAAGCCGAGCCATACCAAGCCAGGGCGGAAGGTCCCCAATACCGACGGGCCCATCGAGCAGGGCTGGGACTACGCCGGCCCGATGAAAGAGGTTGCTCTCCGCTTTCAAGGACGACCAGGGGTCGTTCTGCACATAGGCGATTCCATGACCTACGCCAGCCCTTATGGAAGGTGGGCTTGTCGTGGCTTAGGTCGGCTCCGAGAGGATAAGCAAGTCGGTCGCTGGATGCATGTTGGCGACAAGGATGAACACGATGGGTGGTATCTTGCAGCCGAGGATGCCCACACGGGGCGGTCCTTCACAGCCGCAAGTGCTTTGCAAGCTCAGCATCTTCTCCACAAAAGGGCCGGCCAGTTGCCTCCCTTACGGGAACTGTTACAGACCTATCAGCCACAGATGATTGTGCTGATGGTGGGCACGTTTGACGCGAAGGCCCAAAGGCCCGTGGATGAGTTTGCTGCAGACATCAACACCTTGGTCCAAGAAACCCTGGAACAAGGGGCTATTTGTATCCTCAGCACAATCCCTCCTTATCCGCCAGAGGAACAATTCAGCCATGATTATAACCAGGCCATCCGGGAAGTAGGCCGCAGGCATGGACTGCCGTTGATCGATCTGGAACAGGAGATCCTCTTAAGGCGTCCCGATGACTGGAGCGGCACTCTGGTGAACCCGAAAAACGGGTTTCTCTCCGACAAGGTCACCCTGCCCAACGGGAAGCAAGTTCAAAGTCGCTCTGCACCAACGGCTGAAAACCTCAAGAACGTTGGCTATCTCCTGCGAGGATGGCTGAGCCTCCGAAAGATCGCTGAAGTCAAGCAAAGGGTGCTCCAGTAAGCCCACAACCTGAAGATGACATACCGTTTTGGCTGGCCTTTTTCAGGACCACATCGTCGGTCGGTTTGGGTCGTCCCTCAGTCGAGACTGATTGGCCGAAAGCCATAGCCATTGCAGTCCAGCCGATGAGAAAATCTCTCTGGTGAGAGAAACGGCTCCTCTTGAGATCAGCGACACCAACACACCACAATAAGCGATCACTTTCTGCCAATCGCAACCAGCGATTGTTGAAGAACCGGTTCTTCAAGGTTTTGTCCTGGAGAAGGATCCTATGACCAATCGATCGTTGCTCTCCGAACTGCAGGCCGGATCGCTCGGCCGCCTGGCTCTGCTGGCAGGCCTGGCCTGGTGGTTGGGCCTCAACTCGGCTCAAGCAGGCGTCGACCCGCGACAACAGGCCCAGCAAGCTCAAGAAACCCAGCAAGCTCAAGAAACCCAGCAAGCTCAAGAGCAGGCCAAGGAGATTCTGCAGGCCACCGGCATCCAAGGAGGACTGGTTGTTCACTTGGGTTGTGGAGAGGGCCGACTGACCGCTGCCCTTCGGGCGGATGACTCGTTTCAGGTTCATGGGCTCGACCTGGATCCGGCGAATGTTGCGGCAGCGCGGCAGTTCCTTCGCTCTGAAGGGCTGTATGGTCCGGTCTCTGTGGACCAACTGCGGGATCGCCGGCTTCCTTATATTGATCAGTTGGTCAACTTGGTGGTGGCCCAGGATGGCCAATTGGCCGACCGCCAGGAAATCCTCCGGGTGCTCGTCCCCCAAGGTGTCGCATATCTGCAGACCGAGGATGGCCAGTGGGAAAAAATCGTCAAACCCTGGCCGGAGTCTATCGATGAGTGGACGCACTTCCTCCACGATGCCGGCGGCAACGCCGTGGCTCACGACGAGGTCGTCGGCCCACCTCAGCACCTGCAGTGGGTGGGAAGCCCTCGCTGGAGCCGGCATCACGACCGGATGGCCAGCACCTCAGCCATGGTCTCGGCTGGGGGTCGGCTCTTTTACATCATGGACGAAGGATCCCGAGTTTCCATCCTTTTGCCGCCCAAATGGACGCTCGTCGCCCGTGATGCCTTCAACGGCGTTGTCCTGTGGAAGCAACCGCTGGCTAGCTGGCATAGCCACCTCTGGCCCCTCAAGAGTGGCCCAACGGCTCTTGCCCGTCGGTTGGTGGGGACTCAAGACGTTGTGTATGTCACTCTGGGCATTGATGCCCCTGTCAGCGCCCTCGATGCTGCCACAGGAAAAATCCTTCAGACTTATCAGGGAACCGAAGGAACCGAGGAACTGATTCTCTCGGATGGAACGCTGTTCTGCCTGGTCAACCAAGGCGCTTCAGAACTGGCCGACTTTGGGCCTCAGTTGAACACCGGCGACCAAGGAAGGGTGGCCAAAGAGTTCCGCTGGAATCAACAGCCCCGGCATGTGTTAGCGGTGAATTCGGAGACCGGACGCATCAACTGGGATCAAAAAGCCCGAGTCGCCCCGCTGAGCTTGGCCACGGACAAGGAGAGGACCTACTTCTACAACGGCGAGAAGGTTGTGGCGCTAGATCGATCCTCGGGCAAAACGCTTTGGACGAGCCAGCCAGTCGGTGGTCGTCCCTCGGTGACGTTCAATTTTGGCCCTCGTCTGCTGATTTATCAGGATGTCGTCCTCTTTGCCGGGGGCGATCGCAAAATGGTGGCTTGGGAGGCCTCCACTGGTCAAAAACTCTGGACGGCCAACCATGACCGCTCCGGCTATCAGTCGCCTGAGGACCTGATGGTCGCCGGGGGCCTGGTGTGGTCAGCCCCCACAACACGGACACAGGACAGCGGGGTCTTTACAGGTCGCGATCCCCGCAGCGGAGAGATCAAAAAGCAGTTTCCACCCAATGTGCAGACTTATTGGTTTCACCATCGCTGCTACATCGCCAAAGCCACCGACAAGTACCTGATTCCCAGTCGCACCGGAATTGAGTTTGTCGATCCAGACACCCAAGACTGGCAGATCAACCACTGGGTTCGTGGCGGCTGTTTGTACGGGGTGATGCCCTGCAACGGCCTGCTTTACGCCCCGCCTCATAACTGTGCCTGCTACCCCGAGACCAAGATCTTTGGCCTCAATGCGCTGGCTCCTAAGAACGCCCAGCGAGAAGCTCCCCGAGAACCACCAGCCGATCGTCTGCAGCGTGGCCCCGCTTTTGGCAAGCCCCTCATCGGCCACAAAGCCCCCGCCGGCAGCCAGTGGCCCACTTACCGAGGCAACAACGCCCGGTCAGGAGCCAGCAACGCACAAGTGCCAGCTCAGCTCCAGGTCGATTGGACCACAGAGTTAGGCGGCCGGCTGACGGCACCCGTGATCGCCCAAGGACATGTTTACCTCGCCCAGGTGGATGCTCACACGCTGCACGCTCTGGATCGACAAACCGGCAAGGTCGCTTGGTCGTACACCGTCGGTGGCCGGATTGACTCCCCGCCAACGATCGTCGCAGGGCGAGCTGTCTTTGGTGCCGCCGATGGTTGGGTGTATTGTCTGCGTGCCGACGACGGGCGTCTCATCTGGCGTTTCCGAGCCGCTCCCCGAGATGATCGGTTGGTTGCCTACGAGCAATTGGAAAGCGTCTGGCCGGTGCATGGCAGCGTGTTGGTGCATCAGGACGTTGTTTACGCGGTGGCCGGGCGTTCCAACTTTCTGGATGGTGGACTGAGGTTTTTGCGGCTGGATCTGACCACCGGCGGCAAGCTGAGCGAGTCGATCATCGACCGGACCGATCCGACCAGCGGCGAAGATCTGCAAGAGCGAATCGAGATCCTGCAAATGCCTGTGGGGCTTCCTGATGTGTTATCCACCGATGGGGACTCGATCTTTATGCGGAGCCAGCAGTTCGACCTCCAGGGCAAGCGTCTGGCTCTGGGGCCGCACTCGGGCAACCCGGCCCAGCAAGGCAGCGTGCAGCGTGGCAAGACCGCTCATCTGTTTGCCCCGATGGGCTTTTTGGATGACACCTGGTTCCACCGGGCCTACTGGGTCTTCGGCCGCAGCTTCGCCGGTGGCCACAGCGGCTACTTTCAAGCGGGCCGATACACCCCCGGCGGCCGCATCTTGGTAGCCGATCAAGAAAACGTTTACGGCTTTGGCCGCAAGCCTCAGTACTACCGCTGGACGACCACCATCGAGCACCAGTTGTTCTCAGCTCCCCAACCAGCACAAGAGGAAGCCGGCGCTCTGCAAGCCCAGAAGGCTGCCGGAAGCAAACGCCGAGGCGGGCCTTGCATGGTGCAGATCGCCAACAGCGACAGCCTCAACCCGACTGGCCAGGGCATCGTCGTTGAGGCGATCTTTCGAGCCGACAAGCCCAACGGGGTCGTCATCGCTCGGGGCGGTCCAGCTCAAGGGTTTGCCCTGGTGATGCGAAACGGGCAGTTGCAGTTTGTTGTTCGCAGCAGCGAGCAACAGGTTGCCAGCGTCACCGCCGAGCCGAAACTCACCGGCAAGTGGGTTCATGCTCTGGGCCTGTTGACCAAGGAGAACACCCTCAAACTCTTCATCCAAGGAAACCCAAAGCCCGTCACTGCCAAGGGACCAGGGCTGCTGACTCGTGACCCAACGCAGGCAACGGAAATCGGTGCCGATGAAGGCGGGCCGGTCGGCGGTTACCGGAGTCCGTTTCCTTTGACTGGCTTGGTGGACGAAGTGCGTGTGTCCTTTGGAACGCTGAGCGATCAAGAAGTCGCCGCACGGTTTTCCGATCCCCAAGAGGTCTCACCTCCGGGAGCTCGATTGGTCCTTGCCTTAACCTTTGAGGACGGCCAAGCCAAAGACCAGTCCGGACAGAACAACCACGGTCAGCTCAACGCCGCAGAAATTGTCAAAGTGAAAGGTCGAGGCCGGGCCGTTCGATTGACCGGACGTGTGCGACGCAATGCTGGCGGACAATCTCAGGTCAAACACAACTGGACGGCCGACTTGCCCCTGTTGGTCCGCGGTCTTACGCTCGCTGGCGACACGCTGTTTGCTGTCGGGCCACCGGATTTGATCGACGAGGAGGAGCAGTTCAAGCAGCTGGTTCTGAAAAACCATCAAGCGGACGAGACCCTTGCCAGGCAAGAGGCCGCCCTGGCCGGTCAGCAAGGTTGCCTATTGTGGGCTGTCTCCAAAGTCGATGGACGAAAACTCAGCGAAATCAAGCTGCCCTCGGTGCCAGTTTGGGATGGCCTCGCAGCTGCCGGCAACCGGCTGTTTCTATGCACCGCCGACGGCAAAGTGCACTCGCTGGCAGGAAGCGATTCGGCCAAGTGAGTCGCGATTGTAGAGAGTCCAAGCCGAACCATCGCTTATGAAGATTTGGATTGTAAGGGCCAGATGTGTCGCTACCGCGATTGCTGAGGCAAAGTCTCAGCCTCCGTGGGACTGCTCACAAAGATCGAATGACGTTCGTGTGAGTTTTGAAAGAATCGATGTGAGTTTGAGATTGTGCGCCGTTTTGGTACAGGCTGGGTCGGGTGGTATGTTCTGATTCGGGCTGGAGTTCGTTGATGCGGATCCGGATGGCGTCGCCAAAAATGGACTCGCCAATTGTCGAACCCGGCTGAAATCGTCAAGGCGATGTGAGACGAAGACATCCTGTTGCCAAGGCCGTGACTGCCCACCAACTCGATTGGCTGGCCGGTCTGAGATATCCCTGACAAGCTCGAAGTCCTGACAAGCTTGGCTAGGACTCCCAACCAGATCTCGCCGCGATGGACCGCCTTCGTTGAAGAGAAAGGTGGCCGTTTGGCCCGTTTGGCCCGTTTGGCCCGCTTGGCCCGTTTGGCCAAGCGCCGGGGCTGCCGCTGTGTCTCCCCTTACCGAGGCTCAGCCTGCAGCAGCCCGGTCATCCTCGGGACTTTGATCACCACCGGTTCGCTGGGATGGAAGGCCCCTGCCTGAAGGGCCTTGCGGCTGGTGAACTGGATGGTTGCATCGTGCAAGTCCAGTTCTGTGCGTTGAGGGTACTCAAAGGTGTGCACAGCAAGGCGATTTCGCTGGTCCAGGCGACGAGAGACAGCGGCGGCTGGTGGGTCCATCTGGATTTTGACTTCCGGGACATTGGCAAAGCCTTCCCGGTAATTCTCAATCACGATGACCCGAGCCGGCTGATTGCCCACACGAGGACGAACTTGAACGCGATACTCCACGCCGGGAACACCTTCAATCGGCTGAAAATCTCGGTCCACTTCGGCAGCTTGGGCCAACGCCCGGCTGACGAGGATCTCTGAAGTGGGTTGGGTCGGTTGTGTCTTCCACCAAATGGTGACCTCCGCTTGCGAGGCGTTGACCGGCCAGTGGGAAACCGGACACTTCAACACCGGGCACGGACGCCGTGTCTCCATGAGGCGGTCATAAAAGACAATCGGTTGGCCTCGTCCGGACGGAAGCCGCGGCCGAATGACCACCCAAGTCTCGGCCGGTGGATCAGCAAATTCCTTCGGATCGGCTCGTTGCAGTGAGATCCGGAAAATGATCTCTCGGCCTCGGACGGTCGGTTGATGCACGCCCATCACGTACCGCTGAGAGACCGAAAAATCTTGGGGGGTTTCGACGCTGAAGACGGGATTGCCCCACTGCCAGCGACGATTCTCCAGACGCAGCAAATCTCGGCTCAAGTGCATTTCCAAGGCCTCTCCGCCAGCAAGTCGGAGAGATTGCTGGACAGCTGCCTTGTCGGTTTTGACGCTGATTTCCACCTCACGGGTCCGCCGCTGGGCTCCAGGAGCAGCCAAAGTCACACGCCGGCCCAGCTCCTGGCTCTCGATTGGCTCGTCGTTGCCGGCCTCAGTGACTTCGTAGTTCACCCCAGAGAGTAACCGCCGGCTGAGGACCGCCAGCAAATCGGTGGCCTGCGTGACCTCGTAATACTGGCCGTCGGTTCGTTCCTCGGCCAGTTCGGTAAACTCTCGGCGGGCTTGGCCCTGCTCGCTGGCCTCAACGTTGAACCCAATGATATCAATGGGAATCGTGCGTCCTTCCGGTTGGGCTGAGGTCACATCGGCCAGTCTTGTGCGATTTTGTGGGTTGTACTGGTAGTTGCGGCCATCGGTGATGACCACCACAGCAGGATCGCGGTCAGGGTCTTGCTGAGCAAATTCCCTGAGAGCTTGTTCAATCGCCAGGTAGATCGGGCTTTCGCCCCAAGGCTGCACCTGAGAGAGAGCTTGGTCAACAATCGCCTCTTGGGTTGACGTGAAGCGTCCCAGGGACACGATTCGCTGCACATCAGTGCTGGGGTCATTGTCTCGAGGAAAACCCTCAGCAGGCCAGTTGGGCTGCTTCTTGATTTCCCGAGGATCGCTCGTCTGGCGGGCCAGGCGATGGCCGTAAAAGTAGACACCAACATGGTATCCGCCGTCTTGGGCGAGCAGGTTCAGCATTTTCTGCAGGGCCCCAGCGGCTGCTTGCAATCGGCTGGGAGGCTGTGCTCCGGCGGGGAGATCATCCAGGGCCACCGGCTGTTCCATCGAGCGTGAGCAGTCCAGGATGAAGACAACCGAGCCAGGCCGTCGTGCGGATCCATAAACGGTCAGCCGACTTGGTGGAGGGTCCAAGCGGGGAACACGGATCTGTCGGCCACCGGGAGGGTTGATAACAAAGGACCCGGTAAACCGATGGCCCCGAAAGAGCGTCACCGCCTCCATCCGAGGCCCGACTCCCAACAGCTCCGCCCCAGGCAGGAAATACTCAACCTGATAGTCCGAGCCAACCTCGTGGACCGGAACCGCTAACCGACGTCGCCTCTGACCTTGCGGATCAATCACCGGCAAGATCGCCTGAGAGGTCACCTCCGTGGGACCACTGAATGCCCCAACTGAGACCTCACCTAGCGAGAATCCTGATAAACTTGCTGGCGAACTGGAAGAATCCGCTCCTCCTTGTTCTCTTAGCCAGACAGCAGCCAAACCAGGGGGGACCCCGGCGGCGGAACTGAGTGGGAGATGTTCTTCTAACTGATTCTCGACACCGCTGAGCACCAGCGATCCGGGAGAGGGCCTCAGGAATCCGCTGGTGATGGCCTCAAGCCGGGCAAGTCGCTGATTGAGGGATTGGTCCCAGGCCGGTTGGGGGCTGCCAGGGGCGGTGACCATTTGGCTGGCGCTGGCCAATTGCGACTGAGCCGAACGTGCGAAAAACGATGTCTCCAGTTGTTCGGCTGGTCCCAGGAAGTCAGTCATCGTCCGCTGGGCGTTCCAGACCAACAAATCGTGCAAAGCCAACCGCCAGCATTGATCGGCCGCGTCCACGACGCTTTCATCCAGTCCCACGCCGGTGGTCGTCCGCAACAACGCGTCGGCTTCCACACGGAGACGACGAGCAGCCGGAGGGGAGAGCTTAAACGGCGGCAGACGGTAGGGATTGCTTGGTTGAGCCTCAGCCTCGGTGGTCATCACCGGAACGCTGTACTTGGGATCCAACAAGCTGTCATTGCTCTGGGCCAGCTGGCGATTGATCTGCATGGCCACCTCGGCCAGACGACGGCGGATTTGCTCGCCTTGCTGAGCCAATCGCTCAAAGGCTTTCTCAGAAGGAATCTGCAGCGTGGGCCCGCGATCCTCCCCATCCTGTTCTGAACTAGCCGATCCCTGTTTTGAACTAGCCGAAGCTTGTGAGGATTGTTGAGAGGCGGAGTCTGTCTCAGCCCTCACCGTTGAGATGCTTGCCTGAGTTGATGAGCCTGCCAGAGAGCGGACCAATAAGGCGTGGGCTGGATGCTGAGGGAACTGCAGTAACCGCGCCAGCTGGGCATCACGTGGCTTCAAATCAGGTGGGGCCAGCAAGTCTGGAGAGGGGGTACTGTCGGGCTCAGCCTGCAGACGGGAGGCGATGCGATAGGCTCGCAAACGCAGCTCAACTCGCTGAATCGCTGGGACCCAGGGGACCTGCAAGACCTCCAAGATCGCTCGGAGATCAGCGGCGTCTCCGCGGTTCGTCCGAGCGTTGCGGGCGAGCACCTCACAGCGTCCGAGAAACTCTGCCTCCAAGCTATACATCCGCTCGCCGAGCCGCTGGACTTGTTCCTGGAAGCGATCCAGGTCAACAGCTTGCTCAACTCGATCTCGCACAAAGGCGTGTTCCAGATCCTCCGACAAGACGTGAACTTCCCGGATGGCCTTTAAGACCTCGATGACCTTTCGACCGGTGTCCCGGCCATTGTCGGTGAGCAACTGATGGGCGTACCAGATGGCCAGGGCAGGCAGTTTGGCCGCGGCGGCATCCCGAACGGCCAGTGCCTCGGCCATCAGCTCGGCTCGCTGCTTGGCTTTCTGGTAGTGGTCTTGAGCTTGTTCTGCTAGTTGGCGGATGGCCTCCGCTCCATCAGCACCATCGATCAGCAATCGATCTTCGGCCTCCCGTCGCGCGGCATCTCCCTGTTCTACCAAGAGACGAGCTTGATAAAACGCGCGGAGGTCGCTGGCTGGCACAGCGGCTTCTTCGGCGGAGGCTCGGGTCGTTGCCAAGAAGGCCAACAGATCTTGCGAGGGACGGAAAGGCCGATCCAGATCAAGGTGGCTGGCAAGCAAGCGAACCCAGGCTCCCTCAACTGGCCCGCCACCGGCTGAGCCGGCTTCCTCCGGTCCCGGGCCTTGACGAATGAAAGCTGCCAGAGCTTCGAGATTGAGGGAATCGGGCCGACCGGTTTGTTGCAGCATGTGCCAGGCACCGATCACCCGTGCGGGATAACTCAAAGGAGGCAACTCCTCGCTTCCTTCGGCGGTCCCAGCAAAGACATCCCAGGCTTGTTGCATGGGATGCAGCGGAGGATTCTCAGGGGCAGCTGCTGAGCCTTGAATCTCAGCCGATTCCTCGGGAGCATCGCCCGGAGTGCCCTCTTGACCAGCCGAGGCCCCATTCTGCCCACCCGAGGAGCTACCGGCTGGGCCGTTGGTGCTTGGTCTGGGTGCACCCGGGCCGCGAGGTTGGTTATTCGCTTTAGGTTCGGCACTTGGGGGTTCGGCACTTGGGGGTTCGGCACTTGGGGATGCGGCACCAGGGGATCCGGGGGCAGGCCCGTTGGGATTGGCTGGAGAAGAACCTGGCTGGCTGGGGTTGGCCTTGGGTGGCCCGGGGATTCCGTTTCCGGTGTTGAGGGCCAACAGCAGGTTGTCGATGCGTTTTTGTTCCTCATCGGCGAGCAACTCACTGAGGGATGCCAAGACGGTATTGGCATCGGGGAGTTCGCCAAGCAGCAAGAACTCCTCCAATCGGGTAGCCTGGCGTTTGAGCTGACCGGCCAGACGCTGAGCTTCGGCGGAATACTGTGGTCCGCCGCTGGCGAGTGTTTCCAGGCGAAGTAAGCCGGTTTGGAACCTTTGCCAGGCCAAAGGAGACCATGCATAGGCTTTGCGATCAATCAATTGGTCGTGTCGCAGCCACAGGGAGAGGATTTCTGGTTCGGGCATGGTTGAGCCGGGCAGGGTGTCAAAACCCTGAGGAAAGATCCTCTCGATCAGTTCGGCGGCCTCGGCGAGAGCCAACAAGGCCTTGGGATTGTCCAGGCCCAGCCCGGCTTCTTCGCCCTCCCCGCCTTTCATGGCCTGTTTCAGAGCTTTTTGGGTGGACTTGGAGCCTTTCTTGACGAGGAATTTGGCAGGGCCGGCCTTCTTGGAAACGGCTTTGGTGGCGACTTTGGCGGGGTTCTTGGCGGCGATTTTGGCAACGTTGGAGATTTGCTTGGAACCGGTGAGCTTCTGGACGCCTTTGCCCACCTTTTTCAGGGCTTTGACTCCCTTTTTGTACTTCTTGAAGAAGCCGCCTTTTTTCTCATCGCTTTCTTCGTCGGTTGGCTCGGGGTCTTTGACGTCTCCGTACTTCTCTGCCAATTTCTCATCGAAGGGAAGTCGTTCGGCAGCCAGCTTGGCAGCCGGATCAGGAAGGTCTCCGCGATAGACCCAGCAGACCGGGAAGTCGAAGTCCTTTCCCGCTGAGCCCATCAAGAACGGCTCTTGCTTAGCTTGCCGGTGCAGTCGGACCCAGTGTCGCGTGCGGCCGCGGACATATCGGCAGAGTTCCCGCAACGAGACCTGCCGATCGCCGTTGCCACCTTCGGATCGAAGATCCGCAGCTCCCTCCAAGGCTTTGCGGAAAAAATAGCCAAAGGCGGATCCCCCCAGTTCTCCAGCGTCATAACCGACTTGGCCGGGACCTGCCGAATTCAGCACCGCCAGACGAGGAACCGCAGCTCGGGCGACGGTCTCCTTCAAACCGTCGGCAAAGGCCGGCCAAAGCAGCCCCACCGGCCAGTTTTGGCTCATCCGACTACAGTCGAAGGCCAGCAACACAGGCAACTCGCTTTTCTCTTGGTTGAGCACCTCACGAATCTGGGTGAGCACTCGATCCACCGGAAGCCACTGATTCGGGTTTCTCGGATCAGCATCCGGCAAGATCAAAACCGGTTCCCCTCGAGAGTCAACCGCACCATGGGCACTGAGATAGATGACCACCGCGGCCAAACGGCCGCGAGCTGCATTGCGAAGTTGCTCAGAAAGCTCCTCCAAAGCAGGCGTGGGACTATGCCAGTGGGACATGTTCGTCCACTGGAAGGTCTGACTCTGCAGTGAGGTATAACCCGAGGCATCTTGAACGGCCCAGATGTTCGGCGGGAGCGGATCTCTGTAGCCAGTTGCGGCGCCGGTCAGCAACATGGTCCGTGGAGGCGCCCACAGGAGGAGGTTGACAAACCAGCAGCCCAGAGCAGCCGCCGCCACAGCCGAAGCGGCTAACTTGCCCAGGTAGATCCAGCGGCTGCGTTGCAGACTTCGTTTTTGTTTTTGCGTCCAGTCGACCTGCTGCCAGCGTTTCTTGGTCGTCGGTCGACTCGTCGGAGTTTCCGCAGCAGACCTGGAGCGAGTCCGCTGGCCCCGCCAGTTGGTTCGGGCTGGCTGCTTGGTTTTGGCTTGTGTCGCAGGGGTGGTTGAGGCCATGCCTGATATCAGTTGGTGGGGTGCACGGGGCACAAATACAATCAGTCACTCACGGCAGAAACACACGTCCGACCGATTTGGAACAGTCCTTCCTCTTGTGCTGCCTGAGGCTCGTCAGGCTCTGACCGGTCACCTTCAGATCCGTCACCTTCAGATCCGCCGTGATTCGGCCCAGCCTCGGTTCCGGCCAGTTCAGATTTCGGCCAGTTAACATTCCGGCCAGTTCAGATTCCGGACAGTTCAGATTCCGGACAGTTCAGATGCAAAACGTGTCAGATCAAGAATGCTCAACAGGGTGATCGCCGAGCCATCGCCATTGCATGGCAATCCACGGAGGTTGTTGATTGCCCCAACCTTGGAAGGAGCTTGCTGACAGGCCCCTCATTGTGTCTCTAGCATGGTGACACCGGTGGTGCAACTGCGTGTCACACTCAGTCACCGGTCAAGAGCAACGGGCTTTGGCGGCTTCACGGGAATTATCGACCGTCTGCCCTTCCGGCTTGCCCTTCCGGTCTGCCAGTGGCCGTCGCAGCGTTGGTTTCTGGGGCCTGAGTCCTTTTAATCCGGTTTTCCTACGCAAGGGGTCGTGGATTTGGTCTGAGATCCCCGAAGATCTTCGACCCTTGAAGTCGCCCCAGGGGGCGACGACCAACCTGAGACAACATGCAGGGAAAACATGGATTTAGCGGCAGCGACAACCTCGTGCACCAGTCGAGTTCCGGGAACCAGTGGTCCTGGGGACGTTGGTTGAGTTCTGAGGGAGCGAAGCAGAACTCCCACGAATGGTGCTGACCGGTCGGGCCAGGATGGAGCCGCGGTAGCCCACTTCGTCTCCTGGTCGCAGGTGCTCAAGTCTCAGGGGGGCTTGGGGAACAGCCAGAGCCTCGTGTCCCTGCTGGTCAACAACCTCCAGCTTGCCCAGCCGCTGCCAGTGGATCCCTTCTCGGCGATAGACATCCACCACAACCCCAGGATGAGGCGATCGCTCAGGCAGTTCAAACCGCAAGACCGTCAAGGTATTGGTCACATCCAGATGGGTGATCACTCCCCGGTGCCAGCCTCCCGCAGGTGGCGTGCTTACAGCCACATTGGTGGGTGCTGGCTGTTGGTACTGCGATGGGACCGTTCCGCCAGAACCTGGCGGAACCTGCCAAGCCCCTGGTGCTGGAGGACGCTGCTGTGGACTCCGGTGCTCTGAATAAGCTGCTGGTGGTTGAGCCCCCGGCGGATACCCACTGGCTGGATACCCACCGGCTGGATACCCACCGGCCGGATACCCACCGGGCGGATACCCACCGGCTGGATAAGTGGTGTGTGGCTGCGCTGCTGGGGGATGGGCACCAGGGGGATAAGCTTCGGGGGGACCGATGGGATGTTCATCCAGGCGAGCCTGAGCGTCGAGAGCGGCTCGAATCTCTGCTCGGCGTTGTTGTTCCAGTTGTTGCTGGCGAGCGGCCCGAATGGCCAACCGGCGGCGTCCACGGGCGGCCAGTTGATCGGGGTCGGTAAAGTCGATACTGGGTAGGTGCACAATGCCTCCCAGAGGAGTTCCAAAGCTCCGACGAACCACAGCTTCTTCGGGGACTCCCTCCTCGACCGGCGGCAACAATAGGTCTTCCTCCTCGCATTTGAGGCAATTGTGCTGGCATGCTTTGAAAGCCTGCCGTGCGGCGCTGCGAACCCGGGCTGAGGGTTCCAGATAACAGCCGTATTCGTCTTTTCCGTAGGCCACTTCGGCAAGCTTATCCATGACGTCGCGGTCGCAACAACTCTTGTAGTTACATTTTGGACAAGGCAAATTGGCGGCTTCTTTGAGGGCCTTCGCTGCACCGTAGCGAACGTCTTCCAAACAGTCATCCAAGGCTGAGAGGATAGCCGGTTTGATGGCCGGGTCGCACCCGCAGCCCACTGTGCCCAGATACTTCAGAGCTTTGACTTGCTGAGCCCCTCCGTCTTCAGCCTGTTTCGCCTCAGCGGCTGCCTTGACCGACGGATTGGGGCTGTCCAAGTTGGACTCATCGGCAAGAGGCTTCAAAGGCTGGCTGGTCGGCTCCAATCCAGGGAAATTGCCGTTGCGGTTGATGATCTGATTGCCGATCAGCCGGAGGGCCTGCAGAAACTGAGGGAGGCCGAGTCGTTGCCAAATCGTCGCTGGCGGACAACAAGGGTCGCCCGCATTGACCGTCACGGCCGTCTCGGCCCCCTCGATCGTCTGAGGAGGAGTCGGTGCCTCCGGGACAGTCGGCAGCGCCGCAGCGTTAAATGCGCTGAGGACGCCACATCCGGTCAGTGGCACCAAGGCGAGCACCAGACCCCACACGGCCAACGTGTGCCCGCGTGAGACAGAGCCTAGTTCAATCGGCCAGTGTCTGAGTTGACCCATGGTTCATCCCGATCCTGAGGTCCGTCTCGGACAGATGATCCCGCGGGACTGCGGCACGCTCGCCCGACCCGCAATATCTGTACAATCCGCCCCGGTTATCGGCTCTCCAGTCAGCCCGCCTCGGAAAATTCTCAGAAAATTTTCAGCTAAGCCGACCTCCCCCTCACCCGTTGCTCGGTTTCCTCCAGAGATAACCAACTGCCAGGGACAACCAACTGCCAGGGATAACCAACTGCCAGAGATAACCAGCTGCCAGAAACCGTCAGTCGACGATGACAACCGACGAGCGGTCTGCCAGACTGATCCTTCTACGTTCTTGTTCTGCCGGTGGTTGTTTGGATACGTGCTTTGCTGGATACGTGCTTCATTTCTGAACTTGAGTCACGACAAATGCCTCAATTGAGTTTTCCTGCCTTGGTGTTCTCCCTTTTGGTCGTCTTGGGCAGTTCGTTGACGGCAGCCCAGGAGGCTGGGGATTCCTTCCCTGAGCCAGTGAATTCTCAGAAACCTGGTGATCGCCCGCCGACGCCGCAGGAGGCGGCTGGCAAGATCAGCGTGCCGGAGGGGTTTCACGTTCGCCTGATCGCCGGGGAACCAGATGTCCGGCAACCGATCGCCTTCGATTTTGACGATCGGGGGCGTCTCTGGGTGGTGGAGTGTTATACCTATGCCAAGCGTGGGTATGCCGGTCAGTTTCGGGATCGGGTGCTGATCTTTGATCTGCCCAAGGCCTCCTTCCACAAAGTGCCTAGCCACAAAGTGCCTAGCCACAAAGCGTCTAGTCACCAAGAGCCCTCGAACAAAGCGTCTGCAGGGCAGGTTCCTGTGTGGGAAGAGCCTCTTCGCAAGGTGTTTTGGGACCGAGGGCAACAGACGACCGGTTTGGTATGGGGATTTGGCGGGTTGTGGATCCTCAGCGGGGGGAAGCTCCTCTTTTTGCCGGACCGGAACGGCGACGACCGGCCTGACGGGCCTCCGGTGGTTCACCTGCAGGGCTTCGACCACAATCGGGTCGGCCATAACATCGTCAACGGCCTGCTTTGGGGTCCCGATGGCTGGCTCTACGGCCGCCATGGAATTCAGGCAACCAGTCACGTGCGAGGTCCTACAGATCCCCCTGAAAAGTCCGTCAAGCTCAACTGCTCGATCTGGCGTTACCACCCCACGGAAAAGGTTTTTGAGGTGGTCACCCATGGAACCACAAACCCCTGGGGAATGGACTACAACGATTACGGGGAGATGTTCTTTACCAATAATGTGATCGGCCATCTATGGCATGTGGTGCCGGGGGCCCATTATCGACGCATGTATGGAGAAGACTTCAATCCGCACTTATATGGGCTACTGGGACAGTGTGCCGACCACTATCACTGGGACGCAGGCAAGAGTTGGACCGCCAGCCGCAATGCTGGAGGAAAACACGGGGAACTCGGCGGCGGGCACTCGCACTGTGGCGGCATGATCTATTTGGGCGACTCCTGGCCACAGAAGTATCGCAACCAGATCTTTATGTGTAACACCCATGGCCGGCGGGTGAATGTCAATGTCCTCAAGCGGGACCGATCGGGTTATGTCGGGCAGCGAGCGCCGGATTTCTTGTTTGCCAATCAGCCTTGGTTCCGTGGGGTCGAACTGCGATACGGCCCCGATGGCAGTGTTTTTCTCACCGACTGGTGCGACTCAGGTGAGTGCCATGACCACGATGGAGTTCACCGCACCAGCGGGCGGATTTATCAGGTGCTTTACGCATCAGCAGCCGACTCCAAGGTTTTGGCCCCCTCAGCCCTTGATGGCCAATGGGATGGGTTTGGCCCATCGCCACCAGATTCGCAGGTGCTCCAAGAGCAAGGCCTGGCCGGACTCTCCAACGAACAGTTGGTCAGCCTCACACAACACCCCAATGATTGGTTTGTGCGTCGTGCTCGGCGACTCTTGCAAGAAAGAGCAAGCAGTCAAGATCACCTCGGTGAGCTTGAAGAAGCGTTCAAACGATTGCGCGGCCTCCTGTCGAGTCAGTCCAAGGTGGCTTTGCGGCTTCGTGCACTGTGGGCTTTGTCAGGATCGGGGGGAATTGGCCCTGAGGAATTGCTGAAACTCACCAGGGATCCCAACGAGCACATGCGTGTGTGGGCGATTCGCTTGCTGGTTGATCAACAAGAACCCTCCGCTGAGGCGATCGACCGCTTTGTGGATCTTGCCCGAGGCGATCCCTCAGGCCTGGTTCGGCTCTATCTGGCTTCGTCGTTACAGAGATTGTCGCTGCGGAACCGTCTAAGAGTGGCCCTGCCGCTGTCTGGCCATCAGCAAGACCTCAGCGACCCCATGCTGCCGTTGATGATTTGGTATGGCATCGAGCCGGCCGTTGTTGCTCACCCCCGAGAAGCCCGGAAACTTCTCAAGCAAACAGCGATCCCCTTGTTAAAGAAACACATCGCGCGTCGTTTGACCAGCGAACTTGCCAATGATCCCCAAGCGGTGGCCGATCTGGTCGACGGCTTGGCCGACTGTCCTACCGACGAACAAAAGGAGGTCCTACGTGGAATGGTGGAGGCAGTCCGTGGCTGGCGTCAGGCAACAGGCCCGGCAACCTGGCCGCAGCTCCAGAGCGTCCTTTTGACCTCACCTGATGCAGAAATCCGCGGATTGACTCGAGAGCTCTCAGTCATCTTTGGTGACGGGCAATCCTTTGAGGCGCTGCGCAAAATCGCTAGCAACCCTCAGAAGCCTGGACCTCAACGCCGGGAAGCCCTCCGCGTGCTGGTGGAGGCAGGTCAGGTGGAGCCAGGCAACAAAGAGCTGGGCAACAAAGAGCTGGCCCCCTTGTTGTTGCGGTTGGTCAACGACCGGGCCACCGCCAAGGAAGCCATTCGAGGTTTGGCTCGGCACCATCACCCCAACACGCCCCAAGTGATCCTCAAGGCCTACCGGCGTTTACGAAATGGCAGCCGCCAGGAGGCCATCAACACCTTAGCATCGAGGCCCTCCTTTGCCCTCGCACTCCTGGAGGCTTGCCAACAAGGGAGAGTCTCCAAAACGGACCTTTCAGCAGCCCAAGCACGGCAGCTCTACGCTTTGGGCGATGCCAAGGTGAGGGAAAAGCTTGAGCAAGTCTGGGGAGTTGTTCGCCCGACTCCCGCACAGAAGCAAGCACTCATCGATCAGCTCAAAGCGGAGTTCACTCGAGAACATTTGGCCAAGGCCGATCAGTCCCAAGGCCGGCTGGTCTTCAACCGCCTTTGTGCCAACTGCCACAAGCTCTATGGTGCTGGAGGAACCATTGGTCCCGAGCTGACCGGAGGGAACCGCCAGAATCTGGATTACTTGCTGCAAAATACCATCGCCCCGAGTGCGGTCGTCGGCGACCAGTTTCTCATGTCCAATGTCCTCACCCAAGAGGGGCGGCTGATCACTGGGGTCATCGTTGCCCGAACTGACCGCACCGTTGCCGTACAAACTCCGCGGGAACGCGTGGTGCTCGATCAGGGAGACATCGAGGAAATCGTGCGAACTGAGCAATCGCTGATGCCGGAGGGCCTGCTGAAGCCGTTGAGCCCCGAAGAACGGGCTGCTCTGTTTGCCTATCTTTCCGGCAATCGGCAAGTCCCCTTGCCTGAAAGAGCCCAGCGGCAGACCCCAATATCCGGCCCCCGTTGATCTGTGCTCCCTTGGGGCAGTCTGTCCAGTCTCAAGAGACTGGTTTCTCTGCAGAGTGGGTACGGGCTCTGACTTCCGCCGACTTGTCTCAAGATCAAGCGTAGCTTGAGCCGATTCAAAGCGGGCCAGCGACATTCGTCATACCCCAACCAGCCCTACAATTCGCTGGAATCTTTGTGACAGACTCAAGTGTTGTGACGCACTGAACTCGTGCCACGCTTTCGACCGCTGTAACGACATGGTCCCAAGATTTGGTCAGACCGTGACCGGTGGCCCGCCGAAGTTACTCACCGTTGACGTGAGCAACTGAGCCTGAGCACCTGAGGCGGCGGAGCCACTCCACTTGTGGCAAACCCCTGCCTAATGTGTGGTTTGGTTCAAAACCACCGCAAGCAACCAACGACAGCGGCTCTCAAGGGGGACCTATGCGGCACGGTCAGATTGTCCGAACCCCCATTCATCGAAACCATTATGGTCACCTCCCTTCCATGATTGTCTCTGGGTCTCCAGGAGATGCCCAGGAACAGTCCTTGAGCCTGGACCACCTCGGCCTTCCCGGTCAGGCAGGTTCGGTTAGGCGGGTGCATTCTGGAGACTGGGTGAGCCCTGGAGACTGGGTGAGCCCTGGAGACTGGGTGAGTTCTGGACGTGTCCGCTGTTGTGGTGGAGGGATAGCACTGCTGAGTGTGGCCTGGTTGGTCTTGGTATTGACGGTGGCCTTGGTCACACCGGTGTATGGAAATTCCCTGACCGAGGCCTCGACAAGCGCTGCTGACCGACGGCAAGCCGAGCGGGATCTTCCTTTGTCGATGCTGACCCCGGAGTCTCGAGCCCGGGTCCGCGAGGTTCTTGACGATGTCACCATGTACCGCCGGTTACCGGTGAACATCGTTCGTTGCGACCCAGAGATGTATCTGTATATGCTCAACCGTCCTGAGACGGTCGTTAGTATTTGGGAGAGTTTGGGGATCAGCGATGTCGGGCTGACGCCTTTGGGACCCAACACTTATCGAGCCACCGACGGCCAAGGCACCGTCTCAACGATTGAGTTTCTCCATCGCAGTGCCGAAGCCCACCTCGTGTATGCCGACGGAACCTACGAGGGGCCATTGGCCGGTCGAAAACTTCGTGGGCGTGTGTTGATGTTTTTGCGGACCGGGTATGTTCGCGAAGCCTCCGGTGAGCATTATATCTCTCATCGGTTGGACGCCTTTGTCCGTGTTGATGGTTGGGGCGCCGAGTTTTTGGTGCGAACTCTGCAGCCGGTCATCGGACGAGTGGCCGATCGGAACTTTGCCGAGATCACCAAGTTCGCGGGGACTTTGTATCACCGTCTCGAGAACGATCCTGCCTGGTCCGAACAACTGGCCTTGCGGATGAACACCTTGAGACCAGAGGTTCAAAAGGGCTTTGCCAATCTGATGGCCAGGATCGCTGGTCGCCGGTCTTGGCCAAAGCCGCAATCCCCCGACCTCTCCCGGCCACGCACGCTGCTGAATGATCCCCGCACAGCCATCGCCAACACACCGCCGGATCCCGCCTCCCCTGGGCCCGCTCCAGCTCGTGCGAAGATCTCAAGACCCAGCGTTTCTGGCCCCAGCGTTTCTAGACCCAGTGTCGCGTATCAAGATGCATCGGCTGCCCGATCGTCACAGGATTCTGCCACGTCGGTCTCCCGAGACACATCCTCGGTTGCAACAACCAGCCAGCCTAGTCCATCTCAAGCTTTAGCAAGTCAACCTTCGCGAAGCCAGCCTTCAAAGAGTCGAGCCTTGGAGAGTCAGGCATTCGTGAGTCAGGCCCGAGAGAGTCAGGCCCGAGAGAGTCAGGCCCGAGAGGGTCAGGCTCTGGCAGGCCGATCCCCGGCGGCTGGCTCCCAAGTGACAAGTCTTCCGCAGTCCGTAGCGCCAGGCCCGGCACTTCTTCCGGCAACAGGGGAGCCGTCCAGGTCAGTCAGCCCAGCTGTTGCTCAAGTGCTCTCAAGCGGCCAACCGTCCAAGACGTGTGTTCCCCCTGCCCCAGTTGTTCAGGCGGTTCTCGGAGATCTTCAGGCCAGTCATCCTGCCACGACCAACCGATCAGTGCCTCGGCTTGACCATCCCTCCCCGAGCAAGATTGTCGGACCTTCGACCTTCGTCGACCGAGCCGACTGAAGCTGCTTTGTCACTGCTGGATTCCTGGTTGCCTTGTTGCTGATGACCTGGCGGCTGCTCCAGCCGGGCTCAGGTCCCTTCTGGCCTTGGCATCTTGAGGACAACCTCCGAAAGCCGCAAAACCTCTCGGAAACGTCCTGCTCGATCCCTCTCTCCTGCGGCGTCCCATCCAGTAAGGCTATTTAAACTAGCAAATTAATTGGAATTCGCAATCACCTGCCGGTCAAGAAGCCCTCAGGCCTCCGCCTGAAAGCGGACCCGGGCTTGAGATGCTCTTGGTTGGCCGATCGAGTGTCTCCTCGGGGAGGCAAGACCCGCTCTTCTCGAACTTTGGTAACTCCACCAGACCGTGCAACCCGTGCAGCTCTCCCGGGAGCGGGCCACGCTTGCCTGATCATCATCCTATGATCACTAGTGTGCTGTTGTCCTTTTATGTACACTTGTTCAGAGCGGGTGTCGCCTTTGTTGGCCCGACGAGTGTTCGCCCAAGTTCCGGCAGCCGCTGACAGGTGACGACTCACTCAGGGACGCTGATCAACCGGTGGGGACGCTATGGGGAAGAAACACGGCAAGGTTCGTCGGGTGCAACCACTATTCATTCCCGACGGAGTTTATACACATGAGCAAATCATGCGGGCGTTGGGCGTTGGTCCGGAGGCGTGGCGACGGGCTTGTAAGCGGGGTTTGAAGCATGGGCAGATCGCTCGTCGATTGCTGGTCACTGGCCGACAACTTGCGGAATTTGTTGAGGCCCTCGGTGAACAGAACGCCGCAGAGCCTGCCAAGCCCCAGCTCGCTCCAAGCGAGCAAGCCCAGCGGCCCGCAGCAGGGGCGGGCGTAGGGTCTGCCGAAGGTGTCCCCGCAAGCCAGGCTCAGTCAATCCTGCCCAGTGGGCCTTCGTGAGTACGATTGATCCGCTGTCAATTCTTGTGCAGAGGCACTGGAGGGAACGCCCTGAGGGTGTGAATCAATCTCGCCATTAACCGCTGGCAGAACCGGCTCGATTGATTCACACGCTCCCTCCACGGCGTTCCGTTCCGCTGCACAGAGCCAAGGTCTTCTCCCGTGGGCACAGCCTGCCCGGCCAATGCCCCTTTTGTGGGCACCACGACACGCTGGCCAAATCACACGCTGGCCAAATCACACGCTGGCCAAATCACACGCTGGCCAAAGGACCAACACAACGCTGCCGAGAACAGGAACGCCACAGAGGACGTTCCCTACAGGAAATTGCCCCGGGTTCACGCCAGATTTTGAGAGCGTGCATTCCCATCGAGTGTCCCTCGTCGTTGTGCTCAGTCGGCCAAAGTCGGTTGGAGTGGTGAGACAGGAGTGCCCTTGGGGCCAACAACAGTTACAGTACTCCATAAAGTCTGAGGGTTGTTGAGTGCTCAGGATGCATGGCAACCAGGGAACGATTCCTTGCCGGGTAGAGATACTTGCCGGGTAGAGATACTTGCCGGGTAGAGATTCCTTGCCAAGGAGCAAGCTCATGTTGTTTATCATTCGGTTCCTCTGCCCGTATGGTCACAGGCTGGCAGTCCCCGACCATCGCGCGGGAAAAAAGGGGCGTTGCCCGGAGTGCTTCCAAAAGGTGATCATTCCGGCCCCAAACCCCCAACCTCAGGGGTCTGATGGGTCTCCGCTGAATGCTGGGCCTGGTCAACCCATTTTGCTAGACCCTGATCTGGAGGCCCCCCTTGGGTTTGACAAGAATCGATCATTTGCCGAAGCTGCAGGCCGAAGCCAGCCCCCCCCACGATAACTGCCCTTTTCGGGTCTTATGAGGTGGGTTCTGGAAGTGGATCCTCCCCAGAGATCCCCACAGGGCCGTATCTCACAGGGTGTTTCTCACAGGGTGTTTCTCACAGGGCCGTATCTCACAGGGAGATCGTCTTGCGGGAGCACCGTTCTCCGGGAGAGCTTGTGAGCTTCAGGCTCGCCGAAGCATGTTTTTGAGGAAGTTTGCTGATGGTTCGTTTACTGATTCAGTTAACGGCAAAGAGCCCGGCTGATGCCGATCAGATCGCGGAGTTGCTCACTCAGGCGGGTCGGCTCTCTCGTGGCGAGCCGGGGTGCTTGCGATTTGAGGTCTACCGATCGCAATCCGAACCCGGGCAGTTTGTTCTGTGCGAGCATTGGGAAAGCCAAGAAGCCCTCGATGTCCATAGGACGGCTCAGGCTTATACAACGATCTACAAGCCTCAAGTTCTGCCGCTGGTGGACCGAGTGGCCCATCCGTCAGATTTGCTGACTTGACATCCGACGGAAATGCCTTTGAGACAATTTCTCTCGGGGTGTCTCTGCTGCGTGTCTCTCTTCTGCAGACTGCTTTGGAGAGATCTCGTAGTGATAGGTTTTGGAGGTTGCTCTTTCGAGGATGTCCTGGGGAGAGATTTGTCTCGGTCGAACTGGTTTGCTGGAGCGCTGAGCTGATGTCGCGTGGTGGGCCACCCTTGGTGGTGCTTCTTGCAGATTTGATGGAACCTCGCGGCCGCACTCGGTATACCCTGCGTTTGGTTGAACGTTTGCCTTTGGAAGGGTTTGCGACGCATTTGGCCTGTCAAAGTTGGGCTTTCACCAACGGGTCAGGGTTCTGCAGCTGGTCGACTGCCCAGGTGGGGTATGCGCGCAGCAGCGGCGGAACGATCCGACTGCCGGGCAATCAGGCGGTGCAGACACCGGCCCCGCAGGGACGGCTGGCCATCAGCGAGTACACCGCTTGGCATCTGCCTGTGTGGCGACATGTGGTTCGTCGCCAGCTGTTGGCAAGGATGCGTGCCCTGCAACCAGCTTTGGTCCATGCTCAAACACCAGCGACTTCGGGGTTGGGACACTGGCTTGCTCGCCGCCTTCGAGTGCCTTTGGTGGTCACTGCGCACGACTTTTTGGGACCCCAAGAACGTCTGCGTTTCTCACCGCCTTATGGGGGACGCATGATTGCTGTCAGCAGCTCACTCAAGGGGGATCTGATTCGACAGGTCCGGCGTATCGGTGACCAGATCAAGGTGATCGCCAGCGGCGTGGAAACGCCCGAGGAATGTCCGCCGGAGGTCGCCGCGGCGTTGCGGCATGTTGAGTTGGAGCCTGGTTTGGAGTTGGAGTCGTCCTCAGTTGGGGAGTCGACCAAAAACAAACCGACCTCAGCAGAGGGCTCGTCGGCCGCTTGGCAACGGCAACGCGGCGGTCAGACCGGTGGTGTGAAAGACCGAGTCATCGGGACCGCCGGGATGCTTGAGCCGGTCAAAGGTCACCAGGTCTTTCTCTCAGCGGCGAAACTGGTCTTTGAGAAGCAGCCCCAAACAGCCTTTTTGGTGGTCGGCACGGGCCCGTTGGAGCGTCAGTTGCGGCAGCAGACACGAGATTTGAATCTGTCTCACCGGGTGACCTTTTTACCCGACCTGCCAGATCACCGCATGGCTCTGCCTGCAGTGGATGTCTTTTGTCTTCCCAGCTTGCAGGAGGGATTGGGGACGGTGTTGTTGGAGGCCATGGCCGTTGGAAAACCGGTGGTCGCTTCCAACGTTGGAGGGGTCTCCTCAGTCATTCGCCACAAAGAAACTGGGTACCTTGTACCGCCCAATGACCCCCAGCAGCTTTCTCAGGGCTTGTTGGAGGTGATGCAGGATGAGGCCCTGGCCAGTCGTTTGGCAAGCAGCGGGGCGGAGTTGGTCCGTCAGAAATATCATGCCGCTCGGATGGTCTCAGAGACGGCCGGGCTCTACCGAAAACTGTTGCAGCGTCGAGGCTAGCAATCTGCCAAACGGTGACTCAGAGCGTCTTTCTTCGGATCAACCAAAAAGATCGGCCAGGCATTTTGCCTAGCCGATCTTCTGGGAGGCGAACCTCAAAAGCATCATCTGGTCTCACAAAATCGGAGGAGACCGTGACTGGTCGCCTCAACGCTGGTGTTCGTTCCAGCTTATCCACCCAAGTGAGCCTCCAGGAACCAGAGTCGTTTGTCGACTGTTCGCGAGATTTCTGTGAACAGATCGCTGGTGTCCATGTCGCCAGCCTCATCAGCTTGGTGGATACCGGCCCGGACGTGTTTGGCGAAATGCGAGAGCGACCCGATCAACGAATCGAGGTGCTCGCGTTCTTTAACGATTTCCACTGAGTAATCCGGCAGGCGTGTCTGGCTGGTGGCGTGTTTGAGAGTCCCTTGGGCCTGACCTCCTAGGGCCATGATCCGTTCAGCCACATCGTCGGAGAAATTGAGTATCTCCTCGGCGATCTCGTCGTAGAGCTCGTGCAAACTGATGAAGTTGGGCCCCTTGGTGTTCCAGTGGGCCTGTTTGAAGTGCGAGTGCAGATTCAGGGCGTCCGCCAGAGCAGGCTGAAGCAGCTCAATGGAGGTCCCTCGGACATTTTCGGACAAGTCGTTGGATGTTGGATGCATCTGCTGGACATTTGTCGTTGTCGCATTCATAGTAGACTCCTTGTTACGAGTCGTGCGGGAATTCTTTTTCCCAGGCGGTCAGTCGGCCGCTCACCGTTGACCACAAACGTTTGAGTTCATCCTAGACAGCCATGGCCTCGCTGACAGCGCAAGCCTGATTCGAGACTTCCGCCCTGCTCAGCACTGCGACCCTGCAATCAGGCCAAGGCACACCCCCTCCACTCTCTGCCGACGAACATCAAGCAAGAAATCACAAGCCAAAAATCGCAAACCAAGCAAGCTGGGCCTCTTTGTCGAACAGGTGCGTCGAGCAGGTGCGTCGAACAGGTGCTTCGAACAGCTGAGTCGAACCGGGGGTGCCGAACCAAGCAACCAAGCCAAGCGGTCTCAGCAGGGTCAGGAGCAAAAACCATTCTCAGGGAGTCGTCTCTCAGGCAGACAGTGATTTTTCAGGCGGTTGTTGAACAAAAAATCGGGTGGTCTCACGCGTTGCTTCCGGTTGGGGTCAACGGTGATACACTCAAAGACAGGGTTGCCGGCTGTGCCGGTTGCGAAGCAGCAATGACTTCGCCAGCGTCAGCCAAGTGGGAAAGGGCAAAGCCCAACCTGCCTTTGTGGCGGGTGGGAACGGTTTCAACACCACGACAGGCGTATGGGCATGAACCTGGTTGAGTTAGCTCAGCGGATTAAAGCGCTGCGGTTGGAACGGAAAATGACTTTGGAGCAGGTGGCCAGCGCCGCCAAGCAAACCCGAAGTTGGCTTTCCAAAGTCGAGAACTTCCGTGTGACACCCTCGCTGCCCGCCCTCGGGCGAATCGCCGAGGCGCTCGGCGTGACTGTCGCGCAGTTGGTCGACGGACTCGACAAACGCCCCCGTTTTACCTTAGTAAGACAAGGCGAGCGGAGAGTCGTGGAACGTGACCGGCCGATGTCGACAATCCAATACGAGTCGCTGGCACATGCCCGTCCGAGTCGGGCGATGGATCCCTTTTTGCTGACTGTTCCCAGCGGGGTTGCTCGAAAGGAGGCCATGGGCCACGAAGGAGAGGAGTTTTTGATGGTCATCGATGGTGTCGTCGACCTGGAATACGACGACGATACCCATCATTTGGAGGCCGGCGATTGCGCTTACTTTGATGCCAACGTCAAACACCGGCTGATCAACCCCACCGAAACTCCCGCGAAAGTGCTGTGCGTCTTCCAGGATCCTTCAGGGACCTAATCGTCGAAATAACTTGACCTGCAGAAGCAGAATCCTTTGCAGAAGAACTCCGGGAGAAAAGAGCTTGGCATCGGTCCCTTGCCCCCGCAGGCTGCTGGGAAACAGCTAAGCAACGCTTGATCTGACCTTTTCAGACCAAAAGGTTGTTGATCTAGGGCAAATCCCTGTGTTTTCTTCAACAGATCCCCAGAGGGTCCCTCAGCCGACAGCACACCAAGTGATCACTCTCGGACGAAGCTTCCCCAAGACCTGACCCCAACTTCTTAGGCCTTCAACCGATGAGTTCTGGAACCGAAGCGCCGAAGGACTCTGCTGTGTTGAAGTTGCAGGCGGAAATCGCTCGTCTGCAGCAGCAAGTGGCGGCGATGCAACAGCAATCCGCCAACAACAGCGAGAACACCAACGAACGAAACTCAACCGTCGGTGAGAACTCTTCTCCTCTCACGTTTTCCTCGGCTGTTCGCTCAGAGCCTTCCCAGCCAGCAGCCCACCAATCTGAGCCAGCACCTGTTGCCGCCGCCGAGTCTGTGCCACCTCAACCCGGTGCAGCGACGCAAGCTCCCAGCCCTCAGGTTGTTCCAGAACAGCAATCGACACGCCCCGCAGGAAGGAACATCGGCCACAGCAAACTTTCTCACAGCACCGTTTCTGGCAAGGTAGCTTCTGGCAGACAACTTGCTGATGGTTGGCTCTTGCCGGCACTTGCAGTGATTCTGGTTGCTGTGGCTCCCTTTGTTTTTTGGCTGCTCAAAGTCACAACAAGTCTGGCTGTGGCTGGGGCTGTCGCCATCCCACTTGCTGTTGCTGGACTCCTCCTGGTGGGCGTATGGGGAGTTGGAGCCCGTCAGCGTACCAACCAGGGGGGCGGAAAGGCTAGTCAGCTTCGCAGCGGAGTTTCTCCAGGGTCAGGCGGTTTCTCCTGGAAGCAGGCGACCCGATCGGGTTTGGCCTATTTGATTTCCTCGGTCTTGCACATGCTGGTGGTGGTGTTGCTGGCGGTGTTGGTCGTTCCAGGGGCTGTTGAGGAGTTGGTGATGCCCCTGATAAGTGAGTTTGAGCGTCCGGAGGTGCTCACCGAGCAGCTCGATGTTGATCTGACGCCCCAGACCGATCTGCGAGAGGCCTCTCTTGCGGAGGCTGTGGCAGCCGCCTCTCTGGACACCGCCGTCGAGCTTCCCCAGCTGCCGGCACTCCCGGAGATCGTGGAGAATACGCAGAGCTCAGTTCGGCTGGGAGAGCCGACTCCAGCGGACTTCGCCGGGGAAACTTTCAATCAGCTGCTGCCGGCCGATGCCCCAGGCGTGCCCTCCGATGTTGTCGACAACTACGATCAGGCCCTCGATCGTATTACCCAAGAAATCCTTGGCATGTTAAGCCAGGGCAAAGTGTTGGTTGTCTGGGTGTTTGACCAATCCGAGAGTATGCAGGACGACCAGCAGGAGATCAAAACACGCATTGAGAAAGTCTACATCGAACTCGGATTGACCAAGGAAACTCGGGATAATCCGCTGCTGACAGGTGTCTGCAGTTACGGTCAGAGCTTTGCCGTTCAGACTCGCCAGCCAACTGCCGACTACGCAAAAATCGGCCAGGCCATCGACGCCGTTCCCGTTGATCCCTCCGGCCAAGAGATCATGTGTCAGGCCGTCGGCCGCTCGATCGCCCAATACAAGAAGTTCGCCCAAGCAACCCAGCGGCAGATTGCAGTGATCTTAGTCACTGATGAAAGCGGCGAACATCAAGATAATCTGCGATACTTAGAGCCCACAATTGCCGAGGCAAAAAACGCCAGGGCGAGAATCTACGTTCTTGGCCGTGAGGCTGTCTTTGGATACCCCTACGCACACATGCGTTGGCGTGACCCGGACACCGAGCTCGTCTTCTGGCGGCGAATCAATCGCGGACCTGAGACTCCAGCGGTCGAACAACTGCAGACCAATGGGTTTTATCGCCGCTATGATGCCCATCCCAGTGGCTTTGGGCCCTATGAGCAAGTTCGGATGGCCCGAGAGACCGGCGGCGTGTTCTTCTTGTTGCCCAGCCTGGAGACCAATCTCGTCCGCGGAGAAAAGCGTCAATACCAGCTGGAACGGATGCGGCCCTATCTGCCCAACTTAGGACCCCGAGCGGGCTATGTGAAAGAGGTCCAACAAAGCGCCCTCAAGACGACGCTGACCAAGATCATCTGGGAACTGAACCCCTATCACAAAAACGTCGCCAAGTATGTCAACATGCGGCACCACTTCTCGCTGAAACCCCTTGAATTCCGCCAGCAAGCCGCCCAAGAACAAGTCAAGGCTCGCAGCTACATTCTCTACCTAGAACAGGCCATCAAAGCGCTTGAGAAGATTCGGCCTCTTCGAGACAAAGAGCTCAACGAACGGTGGAAGGCCAACTACGACCTCATGCTGGCCCAGTTGATTGCCTACCGAGTGCGGCTGTTCGAATACGGGCTCTATCTGGAGAAGTTCAAAACTGAACCCAAACCCATCAAGAACGCCGCCGGCGAAAAAGCCAGCACCCATTGGGAGCTGCGACTGAGCCGCACGCTGCTGAGCGGCAAGAAGTTCCAGGAAGAGATCCGCAAAGCTGACGAACTCTTTGAGCAGATTACTCGAGACCATCCGGGAACTCCTTGGGATGCTCGAGCCCGATGGGAGAAGCGACGAGGCTACGGGGTCAACCTGGTCGAAGACTACCATGATCCCCGGCGGCCAGGCGTGACACTGCCCAACCTCTAACAAACCGCCCCAGCTCACGCGAACAGCTCCAGCTTACGCGAACAGCTCCAGCTCACGCGAACAGCTCCAGCTTACCGAGAAGAATTCGTGGACCGCCCCGGTCGGTTGGGGCGTCTCCGGCTGCCATGCTTCTGATAAACGGTCTTGGCCTGCTGACGAGCAGCCTGCGTCGAGCGAGCCTGGAAAATCCGCTCCCGCGCACGCTGATACGCGGTGGTGTGCTCGACAATCGGCTTCGGGTAGTCGCGGCCGATAACGCAACCGCACATCCGTTGCATCATCGCCGGCATCTTGTGGGGCTCGGCGATGTCAGCTGCCGGCACATCGATCAATTCCGGCACCCAGCGGCGGATGAACGATCCCTGCGGGTCCTGATCAGCAACTTGCTTAATCGGTGAGTAAATCCGCACCGTGTTGATCCCTGTCACACCAGACTGCATCTGAAACTGGCTGAAGTGGATGCCAGGCTCAAAATCCAAAAACAGCCTCGACAAATACATCGCAGTCGGCCGCCAGTGCAGCCACAAGTGGTAGGCAGCAAAGCTCGCCAACATCGCCCGCATGCGAAAATTGATCCAACCTGTCTGGTGCAACGCCCTGATGCAGGCATCAATCAGCGGATAGCCAGTCTGCCCCGCACAAAAGGCCTCAAAATAAGAGTGCTTGAACTCCTCCTCCCGGAGCCCATCAAACGCTCGATTCATGTTCTCAAATTCAATGCTCGGCTGATCCTCCATTTTCTGCATGAAGTGACAGTGCCAACGCAATCGTCCTTGAAACGAGGAGAGCGAAGGCAACCAACGTGCGTCGATCTTGACACCTTCAGCCTTGCTGAGACGGATCTGCCCAGCACGGGCGGTTGCGGCCTGATGAATCTGCCGGATGGAGATATTTCCCCAAGCTAGATAGGGGCTGAGTCGGCTGCATTGGTCAAGGGCTGAGCCCGGGCTCGACATGGCAGCCCGATAGTTGACACTGCGTCGTTGCAGAAAACTGCTCAACAGCTCCCCAGCGACCGACTCTCCGCCAGCCTGAGCATGGTGCCTCGTCGAAGGTGGCAGGCCAAGCAACTCCGGAGCCAGTATGTCCCCAGGCTCGACCTCAGAGACCCCACGAATCGAGAGGGGAGTTGGCACCACAGGTTGTTTCATCCGGCTGGACCAAATCCCCGACCACCCATCGCGGTTGGCCAACCGGCGAACAACACCGTTTTGGGGGAACTCGTGCAGAGGGATCCCCTGTTGCTGAGCCCAGTTTTTGACCCGCATATCTCGGCGATAAGTCAGCCGGTTGCCTGTCTCCTCATGGGCCCAAATCGCCGCCAGCGGTCGCTGAGTGTGCAGTTGGTCCAAGACCTCCGGAAGCCTGCCGACCCGCACCACAAGCTCGGCCCCTAAGTGCCTGAGGCGATCACGCAGTTCCACAAGCGACTGATTGATGAAGACCAGATGGGAACTGTCAAAATCCTCAGACTGCAAGAGCTCAGGCTCGTACACGTACAGCCCCAAGCAAGGACCACTCTGAGCAGCTTCCCAAAGTGGTCGATGGTCGGAGATGCGGAGGTCGCGCTTGAACCAAACCAGTTGAATGCCTTGCTCAGCCATGGGAAACACCCCTTGGAGTGTGCGGATGATCACAGGCACTGTTACCTGCTACGACCAAGCGTCAAGACAGGAAGAAGCTGCGGTCTTGTTGGCAAAAGGTTTGGCTCCGGCTGCCAGTCCGCTACAGTAGAGACTTGCCATGGGCTTCTGGACAAACGCAAGCAACTGGCAAGCAAGCAACCAGCCAGCGACCGAGCAACTGGCAAACGAGCAACTGGCAAGCAACCAGCCAGCGACCGAGCAACTGGCAAACGAGCAACCGGCAGGCGAGCAACCGGCAGGCAAACGCCGAGCCAACCAACCGCTGGACCACTTGTTGGAGGGATGGTCATGAAAAGCACCGACGTTTCCGTTGCCGTGATGCTTGTTGGCGGCCTGCTGTTGGTCGGGTGGTTTGGTCCTCCCGTTCAACCGGAGGTTCTCTGTGCGGCGGATAGTTCGGCCCAGGGAGGGCCATCTGGTGGGCTGGTGGTGCTTTACGATTTTCAGTCCTCCAACGGCGCTGTTGTCAAAGACCGTTCTGGGGTCAGCCCGCCTATGGATTTGATCATCACTCAGACTCAAACGGTGAGGCGGTCTGAAGGGAAGCTGGAGGTCCACGGGAAAACACTCATTCGTTCGGATGCAGCAGCCTCCAAACTGACCGAGGCGGTCCGCAAAACGGGCGAGATCACCATTGAGGCCTGGGTTCGACCGGCCAAAACTAATTTGAGCGGACCGGCCCGATTGATCACCCTTTCCAAGGACCCAACCCACAGAAATGTCACTCTGGGGCAGGACAAAGACCGTTTTGATGTCCGCTTGAGGACCACCAAGACAAGCGGCAACGGCCTTCCCTCACTGAGTTCCTCCCGCAAATCCCTTCAGACCAAACTGACGCATGTGGCCTACACCCGTGACCGCCAGGGAACTGCACGGCTGTTTCTCAACGGCAAGCAAAACCAACAAAGAAAGGTTGCGGGAAAGACATCCAACTGGGATCGATCCTTTCGCCTTGCCTTGGCCAATGAGCTTTCTGGTGATCGCCCTTGGCAGGGAACTTACTATCTGGTTGCCATCTATAACCGCGTGTTGTCCTCTTCAGAGATCCGGGAACATTTTCAGGCCGGAGCTGAGCAAGGAGGGCCGCTGCTGCTGGCACAACCCCGGCTGAGCAATGCAGAAACAGCCAAGCTCTTTGCCTCCGAGATCGCCCCGATGTTGACGCGGCGTTGTCTGGAGTGTCACGATTCCAAGTCCCGAGAGGGTGACCTGGATCTTTCTCAGCGGGGGGCCGCCTTGGCCGGAGGAATCAGCGGGCGAGCAATTGTTCCTGGAGATGCTGCCGCAAGTCGGCTGTATCAGAGCGTCCAGTCCCATGAGATGCCCAAGAATCGCCCGGCGTTGACCGCTCGTGAAAAGAAGTTGCTCAGGCAGTGGATCGACAACGGGGCGATCTGGCCGGTGGATCGGATCGGCTTGCGTGCAAAAGGTCCTCAAGGATTGGCCCGGACGAATTGGTCCCGGCGGCTGACAGTCTCGGAGTATATCGAAACGGTCCGAAGCAGCGTCGGCGTCGATATCCAGCAGCAGGCCAAAAGAATCCTTCCCCCGGACTTGCGAGCAGACGGCTTTAGTAATACCGCTTACAACCTCACCGTCGACTTGGGACATGTGGGCGCTTATGCCCAGTTGGCAGCCATCATCGTGCGGAAAATGGATATCCAAGATTTTGCGGCCCAATTCTCCAAGCGAGAAGAACTCACTGACGACTGTTTGCAAGAAGTGATCTCAGGTGTCGGCTACCGATTGTTCCGAGGCCCGCTGACTGAACAAGAGATCCAAACGTATCTGCAGATCTCCCGTGCTGTTGCCAAGGAGGGAGGAGATTTTCAGGAGGCTGTTGGTTATATTCTTGAGGCAATGCTTCAGTCTCCTCGCTTTCTGTACTTGATGGAGAAGCAGCCAACTGCGGGAACGTCACAGCCGCTCAGTCGCTACGAATTGGCCTCACGTCTGAGCTACATCCTTTGGGGAGGGCCTCCGGATGAGCAGTTATTGCAGGCGGCTCAGACCGGCGAGCTTTCCGGGAATCCTGCAGTCCGGGCGCAAATCCGCCGGATGCTTCAGGACCGCAGGGCGGTCACGCGTTCCAGGCAATTCGTCTCGGAGTGGCTGCACTTGGATCGGTTGCAAAACCTTCGTCCCAACCGCAAACACTTTCCCAAGTGGAATCCGGAGCTGGCCGAAGACATGCGGCAAGAGACGCTGGCGTTCTTCGAGGATGTTGTTTGGAAGCAGAACCGCCCGCTCTCGGATTTGCTCGACGCACAGGTTACTTGGCTGACTCCCCGTTTGGCCAAGCACTATGGGCTCAAGCCCCAAGACAGCTCCTCAGCAGGCAACAGCCTCCGGCGCTATGATCTTTCCTCAGTGCCGAGTCGCGGCGGCCTGCTGACCCACGGGAGCGTCCTGACCATCGGTGGCGACGAAGCCTCCATGGTGGCCCGAGGATTATTTATTCTGCATGACCTGTTGGACGGTTCGGTCAGCGATCCTCCTCCTTGTGTGGACACAACGCCCGTGCCCAGCAAGCCAGGGCTCTCCCAACGAGGGATCGCCGAAGCCCGGATTTCCAACGCCTCTTGCGGTGGATGTCATGCCAAGTTTGAACCGTTGGCTTTTGGCTTGGAGAGATTTAACGGGCTTGGGGCTTATCACCAGAAGGACCGATACGGAAACACATTACGCGACGACGGGCAGATCCGCTTTCCCGGAACCAAGACTGCAGTCGCATATCAGTCGTCTGCGGAGATGATGCAGCTGTTGGCAAAAAACCAACGCGTCCAGATGACCATCACGCGTAAGGTCACCCAGTTTGCTCTTGGGCGTCCTCTCATCCAAGACGATGAACCTATCCTGCAACAAATCCATCAGTCGGCTCAGCAGGGTGGCGGGACCTATGCCAGTGTCATCACTGCGATTGTGATGAGTGATTTGGTGCAAAACAGAAGCCCAGAAAAACGCTACTGACCTTCGGAGAAGTTTCCGACCCAGGGCTTTCCGTCTGCCCTTGTTTGTGATGACCTCAAGGGGGCAGCCTGAGGCACCACAGCAAGCCCTGATTGCCGAACGAAACGCCCTGCTTCGTCGAAGACTTTTCAGGGAATCAGTCAACCGTCGATCGATTCATGTCGATCCGCATTGCTTGAGTCTGAAGTTCATTGCCGCATCTGGAGAAACCATGCACAAGCAGCATCCTATCAATCGCCGCACAGCCCTTTGCGGTTTGGGCACTGTGACCATTGGCCTGCCGTTTCTGGAGGAGATGCTCGTTCCGGCGGCTGCTGCCGGGCGTTTTGGCCAAGCTGCGATTCCGGTCAGGGCTTTCAATGTATTCTTTGGTTTGGGGATCCCCGCCCCTCTGCAGGCAGAAGGGTTTGCCGATGTCCTGGCACCGCTGGAGCCGCTGCGTGACAAGTTGCTGATCATGCGGAACGTCGACCAGATCCGCTGCGACAAACGCGGAATGAACGCACACTTCGATGGCTCCAGTGGCGCTTTTACCGCTGAGCCGCCTGAGGGTGAGGCGAAATCCGGGGGACCATCAATCGACCAGATGATTCGCAGAGCCCATTATCCTGGTGGGATGCCCCTGGGAATGATCCCGACACTGGTGGGCGGCACCTTTTTCCGTCGAAGCCGGGTTTGTCGGTACGTCCACAGCTACAAAATGGATGGCACGGTCGCAGCCACCATGCAGGAAACACCCAGAGCTCTCTTTGAGCGAGTCTTTGGGGCTGTTGAACTCCCCGAGGCCGGACCGGCCGATCAGCGACGGATGCGGCTGAAACGAAGCGTGCTGGATTCGGTCGTCAGCCAGTACAAGTTCTACACTAGCAAGAACTCTCCCTTGGGAGCTGCCTCGCGAGCACGGGTGGCTGATCACCTGGATCGGATCCGGGAGTATGAGCAAAGGGCATTTCGCATGAGGGATTCCCGGACGCCGACTGAACCTCCGGCCTCGAAGGTACCCCACGGAGGCAAGGCCGATCCTGGTGGCGAGGGAATTGACATCACTTTGGAGGAGCTGACCGAGGAGTGGCGGCTGCTGGCCGATCTTTATGCCCTGGCCATTCAAACCGATCGCGTGCGGTTTGGGTCGATCACCTTCCTGGCCGCCGGGGAGCGAATCCGCTTAACTGGAAAGTACGAGTACAACGGCAAGACCATCTGTGAGTTCAACGACGCCCAACAGCTGCGTGCCTCGGGGTCCAAGGGCTGCAGTCACGAGTGGTGGCACAAGTTCCACGAAAAGAAGAAGAACGAGCAGTTGCGGGCCCATGCTCATCTGAAGATGCGAGAGGTGGCTTACTTCCTCTCGCAATTGGCCACTGCCGAGTCCCGAGAGGCCAACGGCAAGACGATTCTGGAGAATGCGTTGTTCACCGTCTCGACGGAGTCAGGCGACGGTCGACACTCCAACGTCAAGCGTGAGCTTTCGGGAGTTTTTCATGCGATTACCGGCGCTTCAGGACGCTTCAAAACTGGGGAGATTTTGGATGTTGAGGCCGAAGGTCTGGATGTCTACAACACCATGCTTACCGCCATGGATGTCCCCGGGCGTTTAGGACCGTCCAAAAGGCCGACCACTCAAGTGGACGCCATTCGTGTCTAGGGGAGCTTGCTGGCAAGGGTGGTGGAGCGGACCCTTCTTAAGATTTTCTGCTGTCTGACCATGAAGACTTCGAAGAACCTCGGCATCCTGTTGGTTGTTGCCATCGTTGCCTATGCCCTTCTGGTACTCTACCTCCAAGAGACACGGAGCCGTCTCCAACCAGAAACTTATCGAGCCGAGGCTTGGCTGAGGTTCCAGGTTCAATCTGACCCGGTTGCGGGGGAACTGCTCCCTGAGGACCCAGACAACTTCGTCGAGAATCAGATCGAGTTGATCCACAGCCCTGTTGTCTTGGGTCCGGTGTTGACGGCCCCTAAGGTTGCTCGGCTGAAGGAGGTTGCCAAGCTTGAGGAGGTTGCCAAGCTTGAGGAGGTTGCCAAGCTTGAAGGGGTCCAGCGATCGGAGGAGATCATTGCGTGGCTGAGATCCCGGCTGGAGATTCAGCGTGTTGACCAGAATGATCTTTACCGAGTCAGCTTCGAAGCCAACGATCCGTTGGTTGCCAAAACCGTTGTCGACGCCGTTGTGAAACAATACCTGGTGGCCCGGGCAGACCAAGAGGAACTCCGGATTCAAGAGGCCTTCAAATTGCTGGAGACTGAGCGAGCGCGGATTCAGGCCGAAGGGCTACGGTTGGACAAGAGAATCCAAGAGCTTTCCAAACGACAAGCCGAAAAAAGCAATGCCACCTCCGGCGAACAAACAAACCTCCAGGACACGTTGGATGGTCTCCAGAAACAACGACAACGCTCCCGAGAAGCCGGCGCAGCGGTGAGCTCAAGGATCTTCTGGATGCGTGTGGAACAATCTCGTCCGCGAGAACGCCAGTGCTCAGTCCAACTTGTCAAAGAAGCCGAGTTGCCCACTCGTGAGAAGGGCAAGTCCAACCACCTCCGGGATCCATGAAAGATTTCACGTCCCGCCCCATACGGTGATCTTCGGTTTGTCTGCCTTGGACGAGAGTCCGCCTCTGCAAAGCTCGCCAAGCCGCTGCTGACTGCAAGAGGATTTCTGGAATCTCTCCTTGGAAGATCTGGGAAAGGATTCGCCTGAGATTTCAACTTCGCTTGCTCAAACCCCCTGCAGCCACATAAATTTCACTAGTTATTTTTACGACCCAAGACGAGCTTGACGATTCGCCGTTTGCCCTCACGTTCGACTTGCAAAGAGACCAGTTGGTTGATGTCATGGCGAGCGATCAAATGGGCAAATCCCCGGGCGTTGGGGATGACGAACCGTCCGAGTTTGTGGCAGATATCACCGGGCTTGAGCCCAGCGGCAGCGGCGGGGCTGTTGGGGAGGATTTTGGTGATCCGAACTCCCTCAGGCTCCTCCGAGACTCTCACGCCTAGCCACGGCCAAGCCGCGTTGCCGAAACCGGCCACACCGAGCTGACCCCCGTTGGGTAAGCCGGTTCCGTTCATCGCATAACCTGCCAAGTTGATCTGCCAGTCTCCTTCGATCAGCTCAGCCTCCAGGTTGATCTGATGCTGTTGGTAGAGGGCCCAGGCTGCAGGGTCGTCCTGGCGAAGGTCTTCTAACCGGCGATAGGTGTGGCTGCTGAGAGAGCCTTGGATGAAGCGGGTGACCTGGATGGTTGTTTCTTCAGCGGGGCTGTGCTCTTGTGGGCCTTGCAGGAGGTTGACGCGGATCCCTGGGCCCAGGATTTCCGCTTTGGCCACCCGTCTGCCGTTTTGGTTTTCGACTTGATGAGACAGATGTCTCCCGGCGACAAACACTGCGTTGCCGGGATCTAACGTGGTCTCGTAGCTGCGAATCGACCGACCAACGATTGGGGCTGTGGCGTCTCGATAAGCAAGAAGAAGCTCTTGAACGACGGATTTATCGGCCTCACTGAGGATCTTGCCGCCACGGGATTTCAGCAGCTTTGCCATCTCCGTGCCCGCGGCGATCTCAAGAGGTGTTCGTCCGTAGTTGTCACAGGCGTTGATATCGGCTCCGGCCTCCAGCAACAGTTTGACGAAGGTTTCAGGTCTCTGGTCTTCTGGAGAGGATGACCGCTGGAGGTGTTCCAGCAGGATGTGCAGGGGAGTCCGGCCGTCCGGCAAAGTGTCGCAGGCTGTGGTGGGATCCTCCTGGAGGATCTGCTTGACTTGCGAGAGGTCGCCCCAGGCAACGGCCGAGTGCAGATCCACCTCACATCCGAGACTCAAGAGCAGCCGGACCATTTGATCCTGGTCCGTTGGTTTGTGGCGATAAGCACGATGATGCTCCCAGATCAGGACATCGGACGACGACAAGTTGTTTCCTAAGACGGCCTGTTGCAGCAGCGTGAGGCCAGCAGCACTGGTGCTCTTGAGGTTGGCCCCTCGGCGAGCCAACAGACGCACGGTCTCAGGCTTGTTCGCCTCAACGGCGACAAACAGTGCGGGGAATCGGTCACTGATGTGAAGTCGTTCGGATAATCCCTGCCGAAATGGCAGCGGAGAACTGCGGGGTTGGGGAGGCGGCAGACCATTGGGATCGGCTCCGGCTTCCAGCAGAACTCGCACCACATCAGGCGAGCTCTGCTGGATGGCCTGATGAAGCAAAGCGGTGGAGATCTCGACTTGAGGTCTTTGCGGTGCTTCCGTTAGAGGCCGAAAACCTGCCGAGGGTCTTTCTGGGGTGTGGGCGCAACGCTGGAGCACCCACTTGACCATCTCCAGTTGGCCAGAGCGAATCGCTGCGGGCAAAACTGACCGAGTCATGCCAGGGCGATCTCTGACGACCGGCACCCCACGAGCATACAAGAAGCGAGCCATCTCCAGCTGCCCGTTGGCCACCGCGAGGTCCATCGCTGTGCCCAAGCCCCCGATCGACTGAGAGCCATCGTCAAGTGGGATGGCTGCATCCGGGTGGGCACCGCGATCCAAGAGTAATTCCATCATCTCGATGTGCCCATGCAAGGCAGCCTGCCCCACCAAGGCTTGGCCTGCCTGTGTCTGGAAATACCGCTCCGACGACGGGTTTGCCAAATCTGGAAGAAAATCCAGGACCTCCCGAAGCTGCTGCAAATCTCCTGAGGTAACAACTGAGGAAAGATCGGAAGTGATTCTGTGGAGTTTGATCAGCCTATCGGCGACTGTTCGGGGATTGGCTTTCTGGGCAAGCGTGAGAGGGGGTTGACCGAGATTCAGGGGAAGCTTGGCTTTGTGGCGGACCAGGTACTGGATCACCTGGTGATGGCCGGATTGTGCTGCTGCCTGAAGGGGCGTGTACTCCGAGGGGTCCGACCTGTTGACCCTGGCCCCATGTTCCACCAACAGGCGGACGATCTCAAGTCGGCCATTCTGAGCCGCCTGCACAAGCAACTGATCGGGCTCCAAGACGTCCAGCTTGGCCCCAGCTGCCAGCAACATCTTGGCCAAGGACGGCCTTTCGGCAGAAATCGCACAGAGCAACGGAGTCGAGCCGCCATGAGCCAAACCCAGGCGTTCCTCCAGGGAGAAGTCCTGCGGTGGTGCGGCCCCTGCCGCCAGCAGCCATTTGAGAATCTCCTCGCGGCGGGCCAGATCAGCCGCCTGGGCTTGCGGGGAGACGATCCTACCTGGCTGCAGTTGAAGCGGACCTCTGCAGGTTTCGCTTAACGGTGTTGGCGAATTTGGTTTTTCCTTGGAAACTTTCGCACCTCGCTTAAGCAACAGTTTGACAACCTCAATCTGGCCAGAACGGCACGCTAACGAGAGAGGGGTCCCCGTTGAGGGGTCCTGAGTGTTGATCGTAGCTCCCCGATCAATGAGCTCCTGTACGATGTCGAGGTGTCCTTGGAGGGCTGCAAGATGCAGGGGGGATACGTAGGCAGTTTGGTCATTCAGCGTTGCACTCAGTGCGTTCAGATCGGCTCCTTGGTTGATCAATTTTTCCACGTAAGCCAGATCGCCTGCATGGGCGGCTGCGTGCAAGAGCGTTGCCGAGGAGTCCAACGCCAGAGAAAGCCGAGGTTTCTTCCGGGCTTCTGGCGGAGCCTGAGCGAGAATGGCCTCAACGTCCCAGAGGGTCACCCCTTGACCGAGCGAATCGGTCAGCAGGCGGTTCCCGGTAGGCGAAAAGACCGTCAAGGGGCGATTGAGCTGATCACTGGAAAACGGCAAAGCAGCAACAACCTTCGGGACGGTCAAGTCCCAAAATTCCAGCACCCCTGTGTGGACAAGAATCGCTAAGCGACCATCGGCAGCAACATCGGCGAACTGAGATCCCCCTGAGCCAAACGACTCCGAGTTCAACGCTGCTGGGTAAAACGCTGCTGAGCCAACCCCCCCCAAACGCAACGAATCCGAGTCAAGCGCCACCGGGATTTTGGCGATGAGCTTTCCTGTGCGTGCTTCCAGGATCCTGGTTTCTGTGGACGGCTGGATGCCAGGGAGGATCACGTGGTTTCCCGAGGAAGAAAACACGACTTGGGAACTGGCTGCATCGGCAGTCCACAGTTTCCGGCCGGTCTCTGTGTCAACCGCCCGAATGTGCAGCGGCTCGCTCTCGAAATCGGCATCGGCGAAGACCACCCCGAGAGGTCCAAAATCTGGCTGTACCAACTGCTCTCCGAAAGGCCAGTAAGAAATCTCCTGGGCGTGCAACAAGAGCGTGTCTCCTGCCGGGGAGACCTCCACAGTCGCCCCGGTCAGCTTTTCCAAGCGAACAAGTTTGCCTGTCCGGGCTTCTTCAACTCGCACCTGGACTAGCCCGTCGCCACCACGCCGCACAATGACCAGTTTGCCACCAGGAAGAAAGTTCAGCCGCGAGGAAGGCTGGTGACGGATGACCCGCACTCGGCTCCCGCTGGCCAGCTCCCACAGGGGAGTCTCGCCGTTGATCTCCGCTCCCAAAAACAACTGACCGTCCTCGGAAAATCTCCCCCGAAGATCGTGAGGGGAGCGATCGACGGGAGTCTGGGGGATTTCAGGGAGAAACCCTCTGAGGGCTGCTGTGTTTGGGTCTCTCAGCTCCCAGCCCGAGTCGAGCATTCGGATGAGGTATCGTCCGTCGGGCGTGAACGTCAAGGATCCCGTTTCAGCGGCGTTTCCAAACAATTTCGAGCTGAGATCGCGAGAGCTGGGTACCTGGCGTATTTGGAGGCGTCCGGTTGGATGGGGGTAAGCCAACAGCCGCCGATTGGGACTCATCACGGGAGGAGCCTGGCAGACCAGATCGCCCAGGATTTTGGTGAAGGTGCCTGTTGGCAGGTCGATGACGCCAACCCCGCTGGGTTCCGGCCACACAACTGTCTGGCCGTTGGGGCTGACAATCAGGCCTGGGGGGCCGGTCCAGCCTGGTCGTTGGAGGGAGTCACGCAGTTCCGGGAGCTCAAGCAGCGCGTTTAAGCCTGGAACGTCGGAGAACTCTTCAAATTTCTCAGCGGGATCAACCGAGGGGACTGGGTGAGGGGTCAAGGGCAACTCCCGGCTCACCTGGCCTGTTGCAAGCTCGTAAAACTGGAGCGATTGTGGCCCAAGGGCGATCAGGGACTTGTTGTCGGGGGTCAACCCAAAGGCAAGCTGGTCGGGCTGCCCCTTCAGAGAACGGATGACCTTGCCGGTGTCGGAGGAGAGCAACAACACCCGGGGCGGCTGGCCGTAGGACCCGGCTTGAGAAAACACGATCGTCTTGCCATCGGCACCAAAAGCCACAGACGGCGAGTGTGTGGATTCGCCAGCTGGCACCTCCAAGGTACATCGCCTTTTTCCGGTGGCGATCTCCCAGAGGTGCCATTCCTGTTGCCCTGTCCCAATCAGCAGCAGTTGGCCGTCGGGCGAGAACACCGGTTGCGTCCCGGAGACCTCTTGGCGAACGGGCCAAGCTTCCCACCGTCGGACGATATGCTTGGTCCTGATGTCCCAGAGGATGATGTCCTGGCCATCACAGGAGGCGAGCAGATCGGCGACAGGGGAGAACGCCAAGGCGCCGACAGGCCGGAGATGTCCAACCAAATCAGCGAGGTGTTTGCCATCCTTGACACTCCACAGTCGAACGGTCGTGGCGAGGAGATCCATCTCCCAAGAGGATCGACCAAAACAATAGTCGTGTGTTGGAGGGCCACCTGTGGCCACAACCAGGCCATCTCGGGAAAACCCCGTGAGGGTGAACCCGGCTCCGTGGTGCAAACGCGGTGTGCCAAAACGGGCCACAGCAAATCGGGGAAGCCGATCACCAAGCTCATCCTCCCGAACCGGTGCCTCCCCAGCCGCAATCTCCTGACTGCAAACAACCAGAACAGCAAAAATCACCCAACTGACCAGGAAACTGGCAATCACATCATTTCTCGCCAAGCAAAGACAGCCTTGGGCAGCTTTTTTATGTGCTTTCACTTGCTTTTTGCCATCTGGTTTGGCCGCTCTTGGCTGGTTCATTGACAAGATCCTTCCAACACATCGTAGGGATGACATGCTCAAATGAAGGGCCGCGAATGGATCGCAGCGACAGGAGACTGCAGCCGCCAGAGAACAGCAAGTTTCGACAGCAGCAAGGTTTGGCAGCAGCAAGTTTCGGCAACAGCCCTGTTGGACAACGGCAACGCCGCACTGCCGAGTTCTCGAAGAGCTAAATCCCCTACAAGTATACAGGGATCAGAAGAAGGCTACAGCTCTCTCCCACAGGCGGGCTGTCCAGGCCTTTGTTCAGAGGTTTTTCCCGGGATCCAGAAGGCGGCCAAGGACCAGTTCTCTTAGGAACTGTTGCACATCTGAGACGATGCCAAGTCGCTCGACCCAAGTGAATTCTGAAACGAGGGCCTTCATTCGGCTGTCGATCACCTGCCAACTGTCCCCCCCTTCCAGCCGCAGAACTGCTCGGCAGGGACGTCCGATGATTCGTTTTCTGCGATTTGCTCAACTGAGTCTGCCGGGGCTTGGGGAGGGTTGGTTGTGGGAAAACTGATCATGAGCCAATCATCCGAGCGAGGTTCCGGCAGTCTGTCGCTTACCCCTGTGAGAACGATACGCCTCTCTGCATTTCTCACCTGTCATCAGCCGGGCCAGTCATCAGCCGGGCCAGTCACCAGCCGGGCCAGTCACCAGCCGGGCCAATCGCCAGCCAACAAACCGAGGCGCCGTTTGAGACAACGTGACTTTGCTCCTTTGCGAAACTTCTCACATCCCAGTGTGTTGAAGAAGGTGTGTTGGAGAAGGTCTCCTGAACCAACTACTTCCCAGAGATTCGCGATCAAGAGAGTCGCGATCAAGAAATTCGCGATTAAGAGAGTCGCAACCAAGAAATTCGCGACCAGCAGATTTCTGATGGCGATTGTTCGAGGCGGCGCAAGAAGAACCTTTGCAACTCGGAGGGGTCCCATGACGATCAGCACTGCCAACATCCAGGCGTCTTGGTTTTTGATTCTGGGCTTGCTGAGCGGTTTGCCGGCTCAAGCGGCCGAATACGACCCGCTGTCGGTGGCGGAATCTTCGCAGGCAGAATCAATCCAATTGACCGTCCAGGATGATGCTCGCAATCGGCAGATTCCTCTGAAGGTGTATTTGCCTGCCCCGGGGAGTACTCAGCCGGTGGTGCTCTTTAGCCATGGGCTTGGCGGCAGTCGCGAAGGCTGCTCCTATCTTGGCCGACATTGGGCCGCCCGTGGTTATGTGGCAGTCTTTTTACAACATCCTGGCAGCGACGATTCGGTCTGGAAAAACCAGCCCCTGGGTCAACGCATGGCGGCGATGAAGAAGGCGGCTTCGCTGCAGAACTTTCTGCTACGTGTCTCTGATGTGCCTGTGGTGTTGGATCAACTGGCCCGATGGAACGCTCAGTCCGACCATGTTTTGGAAAAGCGGTTGGATCTGGCACGTATCGGCATGTCCGGCCACTCCTTTGGTGCGCGAACAACGCAGGCGCTCTCGGGCGAATCGGCTGCCATCGGCGGGGCACGCTTCACCGATTCACGCATCAAAGCAGCGGTCATCTTCAGCCCCAGCAGCCCCCGTCGCGGCGATCCCAAAGCCGCCTTTGAGAGCGTCAAGATTCCCTGGTTGCTTATGACCGGGACCAAGGACACCGCCCCCATCGGCGGCCAAACGCTGAAATCACGCTTAGCTGTCTATCCGGCGTTACCCTCTGGTGACAAATACGAAGTGGTCCTACATAACGCTGAGCACTCCGCTTTTGGCGACCGCCGTCTGCCAGGTGATACCCAGAGACGCAATCCCAACCATCATCGCGCTATCCTCGCTCTGAGCACCGCCTTTTGGGACGCTTACCTTCGCCGTGACCCAGAAGCCACAAGTTGGCTCCAGGGCCCCGCACCTGGCAAGGTGCTGCAAGACCAAGACAGATGGCAGAAGAAATAGCTGCCGATCTGAGGTCGACCTCCAGAGTGCTACCGAAACTCCATGAGCAACGCCTCGCTGAGGCGTTGTCTGCTTGGCAAGCCCCCTGCGTTCCGGTCCTTCTGTGACAACGAAGGCAAGAGGGAAAACTGCTTGCAATGGACTGGCCGTGTGATAATCTGAAACTCCCATGAAGATGGTTGGGCCTCGATCTTTGCCCCGACTCGAGGGGGCCCACGTACCCTCCAACCATCCAACCTCACATTTGTCGGACTGTCTCAGATGGATCCAGGCCTTCTGAGGATGCTGCATTCGCTCCATCCTTTGTGCCCCGTTTTGGCTTGGGCGCAATCTGCGATCGTCAAGCAGGCCTCCTGAGTTCAAGAACCCAAAGGATTGAACCGATGACGCTACCATTCTTACGCCTCTGCTGCGCGCCAACCTGCTGTGTTCTGGCTTTCTTACTTGTGGTATCTCAGGCACAAGCCGACCCCTTCGGCTTTATTGACATCCAACCAGATGGCGGACGAGTCGAGTCTGGGGCGACCCCTCTGCTATCCGCCCCGACCGCGGGAACCAATGGTCAATCGTATCCGATCTCAAGCCTGAACGTTGGCGGGCAACCCATCACGCTGACAATCTCCACCGTCGACTGGCGAGACCGCGGTGATTCCACCAACACTGATCCTTTAGTGTTGACCGGGGAAGATTTTGTCAAAAACAACGGCGGCACGGTGATCGTGGGTCTGGGGAACTTGCCAGCAGGCACGTATCAGGCCACAAGTTACCACGCCGACCCAGGTTTCACCCAAAGCGAGGCGATCCAGGTCTTTGTCAGTGACGCCGTCGGCAGCAATACCGACACAGGTGCAACCGGCAACGCGAATGTCGACTTCGGTGGAGTCAACGGCCTGACCACCGCAGGCGTGAGTGGCACCTCGGCCAATTTCAGCTTTGTCTCGGATGGTCTGAGCCCTGTGGCCCTGCGTTTCGACGGGATGTCTGCGGCCGATACCGAGGTCCCCCTCAATGGTTTAGATCTGCAGTTCACGCCCGCGGCGGAAACTCCTGGGCTTCGTGACTACGCGATCGTCGACTTTGGTTCGGCAGGTCAGCGGGTCGAGGCCGGTGGTTCTGCTGTCACCAGCACCGACCTGACGACAGTCACTGCCGCTGACGGCAGCACCTTTGAGGTCCAAGTCAGCAACGGTGGCAACTCTGGCAGCATCGATCTTCGGGATCGTGGGAATTCCAACAACCCAGAGCAGTTTGTCTTGTTGACCGAAGATCACTTCAAAAATAATGCTGGGTTTGTCCAGGTTGACATCTCGGGATTGGCCGCCGGTGAGTACCAGGTCCTCTCCTTCCATGCCGACGCTGACTTCACTCAGAGCGAGGCGATCGATGTGTTGGTCACCGATGCCGACAGCGTGATGGAATCCGTTGCCACTGGAGATTCCAGCTTTGACTACGGCGATGTAAATGGTTTGAACACCGCTGACCTGCTGGCCAATAACACAGCCACCTTTGGGATCACCAGCAACGGCAGCGACCCAATTTCGATTTTGTTCGATGGCTCGGCAGCGGCTGACACCGAGGTCCCGGTCAACGGCCTGATCATTCGGCAATTCAACTCCGGGGCTGCGCCTATCCCGGAACCGCACAGCTTGGCACTGTGGTCAATCGTGAGTATCTGCGGCCTCGGCTATCGGGCCAGTCGTCTCCGCCGTTGAAGCAGCCAAGCTTGTTGTGCTGGACTGTCCCGGGGGGAAATCCGAGTCTCTTCTGAAGCGAATTCACAAGCTGGGCTTGCTGGCTCCGGAGCCGGCAGGCCTATTTTCTTGGTGATCTCAAGTGGCCTGGTGACGATCGAAATCTCGCGAGTTCAGATTTCTTCTGCCCATTGTCCCGCAGGTGGTTCCTCGGTACCCGCTTGCGCCAACTGAGCCGCAGAACGTTTGAGTTTCTCGCCCAGTCCGATGGCTAAGTTCCGATAGAGGATCACCCCGATGTCAGGACGCAGCCGCACCAGCTCGCGCAGGCGGGGTTGGCTGAGGACTGCGGTTTCGACACGCGTCAGAGCTGTCGCGGTTGCGGTGTGGTGTCCAGCTAAGAGCAACGACATTTCTCCGAGCATCTCCCCGGGACGAATCTTGCCCACCGATTGAGGAGGACAGCCGAGGGAGATATCCACTTCACCCTGGAGCACCAGATAGTTGGACCCGCCAGCCTCGCGCTCCACGAGGAGCTTCTCCCCAGGTTCGAACCATTTGATCAGGCTTTGCCCAGCCAAACGTCGAGATTGTTCCTCGTTCAGACCGGAAAAGATCGCGATTTTGGGGATGGCCTCGAGAATCCGCGGCGAGACGTCGTGTTCCAGAAACTGCTGCTGCACGATTTCTGCGACAGCCTCGATTTCAGCAACAAGATCCAGTCCTTTGAGGTCCACCGGCACAGTCAAGCGGACCATGCGGATCGCATCCAGTCGCTCGACCTCATGAAAGACCATCGCTGGAATGTAGGCTGTTGGCAGAAAATTGAGCTCAAGAAGGGTCCGCTGGGCCCGTGCGGCGTCGGCGTTGACGTCAACTTCGATGTACTCCACTCCCAACTCTTGGCGGCATTTTCGCTCCAATTCCGCCAGGAGAAACCGGATGGGCCGGTCCTCCAGGCAAATCAACTCAAAGATCCGCGCCACCCGTTCCAAGGTATCCACCGTGTAACCAACCGCCCCGACAATGCGCCCGTGCTCACGAGCAATCAAGTAATCTGACTTGCGGGCTCTGAGTTTGAAGAGGCCATAATGCAGCCGCATGGGGCCGAAGATCTCCCGTCGGCGAATCCGGCCGCGTTGAAACCGCAACAGGGTGGAGTAACCCTCGGTCGTCAGTTCATCGAGCTGAAAGCCGTCGTAGTGGGGATACGGCGCGGATTCCTCGTCGACGATGACATCGCACTTGATGCCACAGGCAGGCAGCACATGCGCTGCCAAGGGGTAAGCCTCAGGGATCACATGGGGGTGATTTCGCCGCAGACGGAGTGCCTCGCCGAAGTATTGGCCCACCAGGGCCACGCTTTCTCGTTGGCTGAGTCGCCATTTGAGCAGCTGAAAGCCCAGAGGCACAAAACCGTGCTTCAAAGCGATACGCTGGGAATAGGCATGAACCAACCGAGGTTCGACAATCCCTAAGTGCAAACGGTTTTGCACAGCCTGCAAACGGCCCTGCATCAACTGCTTGCCAATCCCCCGGTTTCTGGCGTCAGGATGGACCGCCAGCCGGCCGAACTCGCCCACCAAATCGGCATACGCGCCTGTCTCGACCAAGACCGAGGCGGTCCCCAACACTCGACCTGTTTGAGGATCCTCGGCAACCAGCAACAGCGTATGGTCGGAGTAGACCATCTTCTTGAGAAGCTGAGTGTCGTAAAACTGCGGATAAGCGTAGTCCGTCCCGTAACATGCCAAGAAGATCTCACGGATCTGGTCAACGTCCGCCTCCACGGCCTGCCGGATCTGGATCATCGTTGCCTCCTGTGAGTCAACGCGAAAGAAGGCCTCTTCGTCCAAGAATGACTTGATCTGCTGACCTTCGGAGAAGTTCTCGACCCAGGGCGACCAACCGAAGCCAGGACTGCCGGATGAAAGGTGCCCGTTTCGTCGAAGACTTTTCAGGGAATCAGTCAGACCTCTCTGATCTTACGCTTGAGTCGAGGCCTCACTTGTCTGGAACTGGGCAGGCCGAAGAGCAGCGTGACGTTGGGCCAAATACTCGTGGATTTGGCGGCTCGGCCGGCGACCGGGGCCTTTTTAGGATTCTGGCGAAAGAGTTCGGCACGCGGCTCCCGGACGGGCTTCGGCCTGAGTGAGAAACCTTTTCAGTGTTGGAAACTCTTCCGGGGCTCAAGAGTCTTGAGTGAGAGGTTCGGTCCTCTCAAGAGGCTGTTGGTCAGCAAGGTGTTGGTCAGCAAGGTGTTGGTCAGCGAGGTGTTGGCCGACGACCTGGGCCACCGCTGAGTAGTAAGTTGCCCCAACACTGAGGGCTTGTTCGTCGAAATCGAAGCGGCTGGAGTGAGCCGGAAAGCCCTCGGTGCCAGGAGTTCGGGAGCCAAACCGTACGTAGCAGCCAGGGACATGATTGAGGTAAGAGGCAAAATCCTCACCGCCCATGTTGGCCACGGCCATCCGGACGACGTTGGCTTGGCCAACAGCTTCGATGGCTGCCTGACGTGCCAGTGCTGTTGGCCCCTCAGGATTGATCACCGGTGCGGTTCCCTCCTCGATCGTGACGGCCATCGCTGCTCCGTGCAGTTGCCCCACTGACTCTGCGATGCGGCGAACCGCACGTTGGAGCGATTGGCGGACATCCAGGTCCTGTGCTCGGATGGTTCCTTCTAAGGTGGCACGTCCGGCGATGACATTAGCGGCAGTGCCTGCATCGAACCGACCGACTGTGACAACCGACGGATGAGCGGGGTTCACCTCCCGAGAGACGATCGTCTGGATGGCAATGACCAACAGGGCCCCGACGACCACCGCATCGACGGTCTCATGAGGCCGAGCAGCGTGTCCCCCGCGGCCGGTGATCTGCACGGTAAAACGGTCGGATGAGGCGTTGACCGGTCCTTCTGTCACAGCGATGGTCCCCACATCGTAATGGCGATCCAGATGGCCACCAAAGATCATCGCCACATCTTGCAGGGCACCAGCCTTGACCATCGCCAGCGCCCCGTCGCCTCCTTCCTCGGCCGGTTGAAAGATCAGCCGAACGGGAACCGGTAAGCTCTCCTGGGCCAACAACGCCGCTGCCCCCAAGAGCATGCTGGTGTGGCCATCGTGCCCACAGGCATGCATCACCCCTTCGACCCGAGAGCTAAAGCTCAACCCGGTTTCTTCATGGATGGGCAAGGCATCGAGATCGGCTCGTAGGGCCAGAACTGGGCCAGGCCGGCGGCCGGGAAGCTCCGCGACAATTCCCGTTCCGGCAACGCCTGACTGATAGGCAACTCCGAGAGAATCCAAAAACTCACAGACCTTGGCGGCTGTGCGATTCTCCTGCCAGCTCAGCTCAGGATGCTGATGCAGGTCCCGTCGTAAGTCCACCATGCGTTGATAGAGGTCCAAACTGACGGCACGCACAGTGATCACCCCGTTGGTCCAATGGTCCAATCACGTTTTGGGAACTTGGCAAGCGTTGACTCGAGTGATAAGCATTTGCTCGTCTGGACAGCGTCCCCCCCACGCCTGCGTCTACGTTGCTGCGTCTGCGTTGCTGCGTCTGCGTTGCTGCGTCTGCGTTGCTGCGTCTACGTTGCTGCGTCTGCGTTGCTGCGTCTGCGTTCTTTCACCTGCGTCTGTTTGCCCAGTTTGGTGGGGAGGCAGCTGCCCCCCGACCGGAGCTAAGATTGCAGGTTTTTGCTTGGGGGTTCTATGTTGACCTGCCTGGCGAGATCTTCATCTAGAGATCATCATTGGCATCCCGGCGGCAAAGTACCAGAGGGGGGAAGGATGATTCTTGGTGAGTCTTGAAGATTCTGGAGCTCTGGCAAGAACGGACTTGGTTGCTCTTGAGCCTCGGATCAATGTTCGACCCAGGGCTTTCGGTCTGGCCTTCTTGAGCTTGCACGAAGTGCGGCAGCCGCGGTCATTGGCGAACCGAACGGTCCTACTGGGACTGTCCCAGATGTGGCCCAGCTGACCAAGGTGTTGTTGCCTGGATTTGTTGAGGACCCTCCAGATTGGGCCTCCGCCACAATCTGCAACAGTCGAGGTAGGAGAGTGGAAGGCGGTCCCAGTCAAACCGCCAAAGCATGGTGAGCTCGGTCGACCGGAGATGCTTCTGAATTCTACCTTAGAAGGACCAGGCGCCGATCAGTTTGAAAAGGACGTTGGCCACAATCAGAACTGGGCCGAGCACCGCCATGCTGAAGATCGCGTATCCCAGAAATGAAGGCATATCCACGTCGTTTCGCTCGGCAATGGCCTTGACCATGAAATTGGGCCCGTTGCCAATGTAAGTCAGTGCGCCCATAAACACGCTGCCCATACTGATAGCGGCGATCAAATTGGCAGGAACACCGGTTGTGCCCACAAGCGGGCCCAACGATCTGCTGGCCTCAGAAGCGGGCAGCGACTGAGCAGCCTGAAAGAACACCAAGTAAGTGGGAGCGTTATCCAACATCGCACTCAGCAAACCAGTACACCAGAAGAACCCCGTGGGAGAGCGAAATTCCTCCGGCAGCTGGGCTGCGTAATACCCGATACTCTCCATCGCCGGCTGCATACAAATGAAGATGCCGATAAACAACGCGGCAACTTCCAAGATCGCGTGGTAGCTAAAACCGTTGGCCTCTCGCACGCCAGCGGGTGTGCTCAACAGGGACAGCAAGACAAGGGTCAATTGGACGATTTCTCTGAGGAAGACAGGAGGGTGGTAGTCCGTCCCTGGGAGCGTCTTGGTGGGGTCCAACAGAGCAACACTGAGCACGACCCCCAAAATCAACCAGAGATTGTAGTTCCACAAGCCATAAAACCGCAGACCATGTCCGGCGTGCTCTTCATTGGCTCGGATGTCTTGGGGACGCTCCTTGGGATAAGCCCAGTAGTGATCCCAGAGATAGTAGATGACAAGCAACATGCCGTTGACTAACAGCCAGCCGCCAAAGAGCCGAAAGGTCCACAGAAACGGGACGCCTCGGAGGTAACCCAAAAACAGCGGTGGGTCGCCAATGGGTAATAACAACCCTCCGCAATTGCACACAGTGAGTATGAAAAAGACCACCGTATGTCGCTTGTAGCGTCGCTCTTTGTTGGTTTGCAGCAACGCCCGGATCAGCACCATCGCAGCCCCTGTGGTGCCGATAAAACTCGCCAAGGCCGTCCCCACCGCAAGAAACAAGGTGTTGGTTAAGGGATGGGCAGGGACATCGCCGGCGATCCAAATGCCTCCGGCAATCACGTACAGGCTAAACAGGAGCACGATAAACGGAACGTACTCCTCCAACATGGCGTTCTCCAGCACCGCCTGAGCGACACGCCAGTTTGGCCCTTGAGTGTTAGGTTCTGCTAATCCGTGTCCAAGCCAGTGCTTCTCCACGGGACTTTCGTGCAGCAGCAGATAGTACAACAGTGTAATGCTGCCAAGCAGGACCGAGACCAACAACCTGTTGCGATTGCGTTCCCACCAATGCTCTGTCGCGGGAATCAACGGGAAGGCAGCAATGGCACCCAAGAGCAAGACAAAGGGAAGCACCGTCCAGGCCGGCGGGGGGAGAGGCCGTGCGTGTTCCTGGTGTGTATCTTTCTGGTGTGTATCTTTCTGGTGTGTGTCTTCGCCCTGGCTGTGTTCTGTGTGGCTGTGTTCTGTGTGGCTGTGTTCTGTGTGAGCTTTCTCTTTGGCGAGCTGTTGCTCAGAGGCAATGAGATATTCCGTCCCCTTCTGAGGAATTCCATCCAAGAAGGCTACGAGATAGACCCCGACGGTCACCACCAGCCCAAGGATCAGCCACCGGTTGTCGTGCTCGCCCTGATTGGTATGTTTCTGGGCAGGCTTGTTCGAGGGGGAACCTTGGTCGTATGTGTCGCTCATTGGCACCGATGAACCGGAGGTCTCCCCTTCAGGATCTCAAGTGACTGTTCTCTGAAAGCCTATTCCCTTGTGGCTTCTCTTTCCCGCCTGTGTTGTGGCCCCGTTTGAATGAGGCCCGTTTGACCGTGCCCCGTTTGACCGAGGCCCGTTTGGGCGGCATGCTCACAAGAGAATCGACAGAAGCTCAACTTGGGAGTGAGAGAGTTGAGCTTGAATTGAGCAGTCGTTGTCCAGTTGTTGTGATGTCCGTGCCCCCGGGTGAATTCTATGCCCCCGGGTGAATTCTATGCTCCCGGGTGATGTCTATGCTCCCGGATGATGTCCGTTGTTTCTGCAGGAGTTTGGTCGTGTTGGTGGACTCGCCACCGAAAACGCCACCTGACAACGACAAAAGGGCTTCTACCCTAGTCGCCCGAGCTGGAAGTCGTCAAGCACCGACGCCGAGGTCACCCATTGACCAACGATCACCTTCTATCCAGCATCTTGTATCTAGCATCTTGTATTCAGCACCGTACGCCAGCACCTTGTATCTAGCACCTTGTATCCAGCACTTTGTACGCCAGCACCGTGGATGCCAAGGCTGCTCTTGAGCATCCGCGATCCTCAAGAGGCCGCCGTTGCCCTTCAGGCAGGGGCCGACTTCATTGACATCAAAAACCCTGAGGTTGGTTCTCTTGGTCGACCCTCCTCCACGATAGTCCAGATATGTTTGAAAGTCATCGCCAACCAAGTTCCCGTCAGCTGTGCGTTGGGGGATCTGCCTGAGGAGACACCGATCGCTGCGCCACCCTTGGGGGTTGCTTATCTGAAACTCGGTTTGGCCGGCTGTGCATCGCAATCCTGCTGGCAGGAACGCTATCTGGCAACTTTGCAAAGCTGGCCTGCCGAGGTCAGACGAGTGGGGGTGATCTATGCTGACTGGCAACGCGCCGACGCCCCCTCTCCTCAGGAAACTCTTGCTGTCGCCGATGCTGCAGGATGCCAGGTGGTTCTGATTGATACCTTTATCAAGGACGGCCTTGGGTTGCTCCAGACGATGCCTGCCGAGCAGCTCGATCACCTCTGCCAGCAGATTCGCCGCTCTGGCAAAACCCTTGCCCTGGCCGGGTCGCTCCGGCTGGAATCGGCCGCCGGAGTCCTACCCCTCAACCCAGACATCTTGGCAGTCCGTGGAGGTGCTTGTCGTGGCCATAGAACAGGCCCCCTGGATTTGGAACTGGCCAAGCAATGGAAGCAATTGCTGAGCAACTTTTGAGGTTCTTCGGCCCCAGAAAGAGTTGGGCCTCAAGGGAACCAACGGGAGCCCTGGCCCAAAAACCAGCACTTGGGCAGAACTCACGCTGGGTCCGTCGATGGGCTTCTCAGCAATGAGGCTCGATCGGAAAACACGCTTTTCGTCCAGAAGGCGGCCGAGGCGAGTTGCTGGCCAGCAGGGCGAAGCAGGCGAATCCCACACTCAGACGCCTCTGACAGGAGATTCGTCGATGACGCCGCCAGCGGCTCGTTCCAGCCACCCGATGCCCAGCCACCCGATGCCCAGCCGCCCGATGCCCAGCCGCCCGATGCGTGATCGCATTGTGAGACCAAAGCCTCATGCTCAGTTCGGAAGACCAGTGAACCTTCAGGCTTTTTCAAAGGCAAGGCCAGCTCTCAGGCAAGTCCAATTCAAAACCCCAACACCTGGACTTCACAGAGGCCGCCTTCTGGTCTCCCGTCCCAGGTGCTGAGAGCCTGAATCCGCAGATAGCGTCCCCGAAAAAGAGGGACAGGCAGAACGGTCCTGGAGTCCGCAGCCAGCGAATTGCTTGACTGATTCGGAAGCCGCTGGCTGGCTTGCTGGGGCTGGCCGGTTCCTCGCTGGATTGTCCCTTGAACGAGTTGCCGCAGTTGTCCGGGACTGTCTCCAACATAGACGGCCACATCACGGAGCCCTTGGTTCAAGGAATCTGGGTGATTCACGTTTCCAATTCTCACCGCTGCGACACTCCGCCTGCTGCCCAAATCGAACACCACCCAGGGCAAGGACTGGGAATCCCGATCCCACCATTGATCGCCCACCGCTGTGGCAGCAAACTCCCCGTCCAGAAGATTGGACGCCGGGCACTGAGGTGACTCACCGCTGACGCTATGGATGGTCACCTCGGAAAGCGGTTGCGGCTGTTTCAGGCGAATGGCCACCGAGAGAGCAATGGCTGCCTGACGCACGGAGAGCGGCACAGCGGTCTGCGGGCCGGCCTCTGGGCCAGTCTGCGGATCAGTTAACGCTCGGAGACGGTCGGGCAGCTGATCCAATCGGCTGTGGTCGATGGGGTTGAGTTCTCGACCCAGGCCGCGGCGGCTGAGCACATCGACTTGCTTGTTGGTGCAGACGACTTTCGTGGCAGCCTGCAAGGCCGAGGCCAAGGCTGGGGAGTCACGAAGCACAACAGGCACCACCGCCAACAGTGCCTCAGGAGGCGGGGCCTGGCAAGCAGCCAACGCATCCAAGATCACTGCTTGCTGTTCGGCTGTGCGAGCTCGGCCGATGAGGGTGACCAACGCTCGGCCGACCTCAGGCCCTCCGCCGGTGGAAACCTGGACGGCGGCCGGCCAAAGAGGGCTTCCGTCAGGCTGGCCAAGCAAACTTGTGACCACTTGCACAGCAGGGCCTGGTTGCCGGAGACGCCCCAAAAACACAGCCTGCTTGAGCAGACTTGGCTCATCCCAACCCGGCTGATGCGAGTTCAGCTGGTCCAAAGCAGGCTCTTGCAGTTGCAGGGCGGCCTTCTTCAGCGATTCGGCCAACAGAGTTGCCGAGAGTGAAGGATTTTGCCAAAGCACTTCTTGTGATCCTTGGCGAGACGCCGGTTCATCTGAGGCCAACTGATCGATGGCCTCCCGCAGGGGACGCTCTTCTTGTTGACCCTGCTCAATTCGTTGGCGAAAGTTTTCCACATAGTAAGCCACCCGAAAACCCTCCACAGGTGGCGGGGGAATTTCCTTGAGGGCTGCCTCGGCCTCCGGCCACTGCCGAGCGTTGATGAGTTGGTCAACACGCTGAGACCATGCCTCCCAGGCTCGTTGTTTCAAAGCGGTTTGCAGGACGTGAAGGCGATGGTCCAATTCGTCGAGGCGTCCTTGGTGCTCAGCGTCGAGCAGATCCCGGTGCTGATGGATGGCTGCCAACCGCTCTGCAAGCTGCAGGGTCTCTGCTTGCTCGAAGTCAAAACTGCGAGGGCCGTCTTCCCAATTTTGATCGCCAAGGGCCTTTGTCACCCCAAGCTGCAGCAGTTCGTCCTCCCAATCAAGCTTGGCCGTCTCAGGATCCGAGGTCGAAGTGGCTTGCTGATCGGACCGCTCCACGATCGCCGGTGTGCTCAGGCAGCCAGCTGTCAGCACCACACAGAGCCCGCCGAGGGTGACCAGAAAAGACGACCTGCCGGGGATACCAAGCAATCGGCCGAATCGAACCCACCCCATCAAGCAGAAAGCACACAGGACCCTCTCACACAGACCCCTCATTGAGTGTCTCCAAGAAACCAATCGAAGTGCCACAGTGTTCCTGGGACTCTGGCATGCATAGCTTAGTCAGCGGCCGGGGGCAGGTTCAACGGCGTGGCTGAGGCAGGATGCCGGGCCGCCTTGTCAGGGGACTTCATCCAATGGTCGGTCGGACCGTTGGGATAACCGGACTCGCCGGCCAGCGAGGCTGAATTGGCCGAGGGCAAGGCGATTGAGCACCTCAGGGTACAACTCGCACTCCTCACCAAAGACTCGCAAGGCCAACGTCTCGGGGGTCTCATCTTCATCAACTGCAATCGCCTTTTGGGCAATAATCGGCCCGTGGTCGAACTGGTTGTCAACAAAGTGGACAGTGCAACCGGAGATTTTGACCCCGTAGTCGATGACGGCTTGATGGACCCGCATTCCGTAGTAGCCCTGCCCACCGAAGGCCGGCAACAGCGAGGGATGGATGTTGAGGACACGTAGGGCGAACTCCGGCGGAATCCAAAGCAATTTCAGCCAGCCCCCCATCACGACGTAATCGGCTTGGACCTCCGCACAGCGAGCAAAGATGGCCTGGCTGAAATCCCGCAGCTGGGAAAACTTTTTGGGGGAGATTGTCTCGGCTGCCACAGAGAATTCGCTGGCAAAGCGCAGACCTTCGGCTCGGGGGGTGCTGGAGATGACCTGGACAACATCCGCGAGCAATCGGCCGTCGGCCGAGCGGGTCAACAGGTTCTCCAACGTCCGCCCTCGGCCGGAAATCAGCACAGACAAACGCAGCCGACGAGGTAGGCCTGATTGGGTCACAAAACGTCTTTCGGAAAATGGGGTCACCGGACCAACCCAAGCTTCCCCTCTGAGGCCGATTCGTCACAGAGGATGGACCCGAAAAACGGGAAATCTCCCAACATTCTCCCCCGCAGTGCCTGTCGCATCGGCTAAGATCGTGTCCCTGTCTGACCCAACCGATTTTCGCCGTCTGCTCAAGCAACAATGCGTATCCGCTGGTTTCACGCCTCGGTGGTGAACTTTGCCAAGCTTGTTCCCTGCATGCTTGCGACTGGCCTCTGGGCCAGTGACCTGCCGGATCCCCTCTGGCTCTTCCAACCCCAGCAGCCCCACAGTGACCTCTAAGCGGCTTCTCAGCAACTCTCAGAGAACCAACCAGAGACCTATCGCTGGCTGGGATTCCCAGATGTTGTGACTTGTTCAAACATGAAAAAGTTTGGAAGCAAATTGCTAAGGTCAATGCTTTGCTGTCTCTCTGCGGTTGGCCCAGTCCCCTTGTTTCTTGACTGTCATGAAGAAGCCAAGCTGAGATTTCACTGGCCATGCGGTTGTTTGCTCGCTTCAGCGGCTTTGAGAACACTCGGGTCGATCCCTTGGGGAGCAAGTCCTGGCGTTCAATCCCTTGCCAACTTGACGCTCAACTGGTCGACTGCGACGGGCCCAGTCAGACAAGCCCAATCAGACAAGCCCAGTCAGACAAGCCCAGTCAGACAAGCCCAGTTTGAGGAACTCGACTGTTCCAGATTGTGGCAGAGGCCCGTCTATGTGGGACCCGAAAGAACCGAGGCAACAGATCGTTGGACAACGGCTACATCTGGGACAGTCCAACTCAGCTGGGTCATCCAAGCGGGAGTGTTGCCGTGAACCGGCCAGGAGTTCCGCTCACTGTCAGGAAGGAATCACTGTCAGAAAGGAATCACTGCCAGAAAGGAATCACTGCCAGAAAGGAATCACTGCCAGAAAGGAATCACTGTCAAGAGTGAATCACGAGGATGAACCGACCGCTGACGCGGATGACGGTCATCCTGTTTGGAGAATGTCCGCAACTCCGAGTGCTCAAGCAGGCATGTCCCCGATCACCCACCAAGAAGCGTTCCGGAACGTGACTGACCACCCCAACAACCAGATCGGCACGCTCGGCTTCGATCGCCCAGGAGATGGGCCGCTGATGCGTTGCCAACTCACCCGGGACCAACACGCTGGAGGGGACATCACGCAGTGGCGGTCGCTGTTGCTCCAACGGGAGTGGCTGCTGACCAACGGGCTGGGCGGTTACGCCTGTGGCACCTTGGCCGGCCTGTTAACACGCCAACATCACGGCTGGCTGATTGCCGCCTTGCCACCTCCTCAAGGACGTACCCTGGTTTTGGCCGATTGTGAGGAATGGCTGGCCCAACCCAACGGGCCCACCCTGAGGTTAGGTGCCCAATGGGTGTATCAACAGGATCCTCAGCTGTTTTCCGCTGAGCAATGCACACAGTTCGCTCTGGTCGGCGGATTGCCTCGCTGGATTTATCGGCTAGGCCCCTTGGTTGTCGAAAAAACCATGGTCATGCCGCACCGGCAAAACACCATCATCGTGCGGTATCGTCTGCTGGAGTCCCCCCAAGAGCCTGGTCCCTTCTTCTTGACGTTGCGGCCACGGATGCACAGCCGCAACCACCAACACCCCGTCGACACACCGGTCCCTAAGCTGATCGCTCACTCCACCCCTGAGGGTGTTGAGCTGTGGCCGGACTCGGCCGAGGCGGGGGCGAGCGAAGGTGCCCAGTTCGGCGTTGGGGTGAACCCAGTTCGAGTACGCTGCGATTGTGGTGGGACGGTGCCGCTGGATGTAGAAGGGGGGCTTTCGGAGGAGTTGTTCTTCTCTTTTGAACAGAGTGTCGGATATAGCTGCGTAGGGCGTTTGGCTCAACCGGGTTCCTTGACAGCCGATTTGGCCGCTGGTCCGATCACCCTCCTGGCCACCACCGAAGACTGGAAAACGATCTCCGGGCTGAGCTTTGAAGACGCCCAAGAAGCCGAAGACCACCGCCGCAAAGAACTCCTCCTGCAGGCCTCGGTCAACCCCGACGATGCCGTGGCCTGCACGCTTGTGCTGGCAGCCGATAGCTTTTTGATCTCCCCTGTCGGACGTCCCGCAGCTGTTGGTCGTTCTGGTGCCGGTTCTTCCGGCTCTGGTTCTTCCGGCTCTGGTTCTTCCGGCTCTGGTTCTTCCGGCTCTGGGTCTTCCGGGGCTGGTGGATCCAGTGGATCCTCCGGCCTCAGTGTACCCGGCAGTGGTTTCTCTATGAGTGGTTCCGCTGCCGCAGGTGCAGCGGGCCGGCCCAATCGAACCGTCATCGCCGGCTATCCCTGGTTTACCGATTGGGGCCGGGACACGATGATCGCTCTGCCGGGTCTGACCCTGGCGACCGGCCGGTCCGATGAGGCCCGTGCCATTTTACGGACTTTTGCTGAATACTTTCAGGAGGGTTTGATCCCTAACGTTTTTTCGGAAAGTCAAGGTGAGGGGGCCTACAATACCGCTGATGCGACCTTGTGGTTCTTTCACGCACTCGACCAGTACCACCGGCAAACCGGAGACTGGGACCTTGTGCGAGAGCTTCTCCCTCGTCTGCGGGAATCGATTGAGCTGCACACCGCTGGGACGCGTTTTGGGATTCACGTGGATCCCACCGATGGTCTGCTGAGTCAAGGTGAGCCGGGGCTGCAATTGACCTGGATGGATGCCAAGGTCAACCAGTGGGTGGTGACTCCTCGCCGTGGCAAGGCTGTGGAGATCAATGCCCTCTGGTACAACGCTCTGCGATCACTGGAAGGTTGGGTCCGCCGGGCCGATGGGGACGCAGCCGCTGCCGGTTTTGAAGAACAGGCCGAGCAGGCCGCCAGAGGTTTCAATGAGCGTTTCTGGAATTCAGAAACCGGCAGCCTGTTTGATGTGGTTGATTGCCCGACCGACTCGGGAGAGCTGAAGAACGATCCTGCTTGTCGGCCCAATCAGCTCTTGGCCATCGCGTTGCCTCATCCCGTTCTCACCGGTGACCGATGGCGTCCTGTTTTGGAGGCTGTCTGTCAGAGGTTACTCACGCCTTACGGACTCCGCTCGCTAGCCCCGAACGATCCGGCCTATCAACCCCGTTACCAAGGCAATCTGCAAGCTCGTGACGCGGCCTATCATCAAGGAACGGTTTGGGCCTGGCTGGTTGGTCCATTCGTGGATGTGTGGTTGGCCGTGTACCCCGGTGACCGCATCGGCGTTCGCCGACTGTTGGCTGGCCTGGTCGGGCATCTTCAGGAGGCCGCTTTGGGGACCGTCAGCGAGGTCTTCGATGGCGAACCGCCTCATCCACCGCGTGGCTGCTTTGCCCAGGCCTGGAGCGTTGCCGAACTGCTTCGCTGCTGGATGCTGACAACAGAGCCCGCCTCGGGGACGAACATCTCAGCAGCGTCCGCGAGGGCTGGATGACTCCCCAGAACACCGAAGCGCGACTCCGCCGCGAGGTCTCGGTTCTGGGAGCCACCGGCCTCGGGCTGGGATCGATTTTAGGCACCGGTGTGTTCGTGTCTCTCGCTCTGGCCGCCGGAGCCACGGGGCCCTCGGTTGTGCTGGCCGTGACGTTGGCGGCTCTGGTGGCCACCTGCAACGCCCTGAGCAGCGCCCAACTGGCAGCCGCTCATCCGGTCAGTGGCGGTACGTATGAATACGGCTACCGATACCTCAGCCCGATGGCCGGATTTACCGCCGGCTGGATGTTCTTGGCAGCCAAGTCGGCCTCAGCAGCAACCGCAGCTCTCGGCGTGGCCAGCTATCTGGTGCTGAGTCTGGGAGCCGACGGCCTGATCCTCCGCTTGGGGCTTGCTCTGGTGGCCGTGCTGGCGATCACTCTGCTGGTGCTTGGCGGGTTGCGGCGGTCATCTTTGGTGAACCTGGTCATCGTCTCGATCACCTTAATCACCCTCTGTGCTTTTTGTTTCAGTACCCTCTGGGCCGTTTGGTTCCTCAGCCCACAGCGTGGCTTGCCGGTTGGAGCTCCTGTTGGCCTGCCGGCTGAACAATCGGTTTGGGTTCCGTTCTTTCTGCCCAGGCCGACTCGTGATCCTGTCAGCGGATTTCTTGAGGCCACAGCCTTGGCGTTCGTCGCTTACACAGGATATGGACGCATTGCGACACTCGGCGAAGAGGTCCGCCAACCACGCCAGACGATTCCTCGAGCGATCTTGGCGACTTTGTTGATCTCGGCGGCTGTTTATCTGGCGGTTGTCTGCTCAGCGGTCTCGATTGCTGGATCCGCGGAATACGCACGTCTTGCCCAAGGCCCCGCAGCCCCCCTGGCAGTGTTGTCCGCAAGGCTTGGTGTCTTTGGCCTGCCGCAGTTGGTGGCCCTGGGGGCGATCACCTCCATGCTGGGAGTCCTGTTGAACCTGATTCTCGGTCTCTCCCGAGTCGCCTTAGCAATGGGACGCCGCCGAGACTGCCCGGATTCCTTTGCCCAAGTCGACCCTAAGGGCCAGACGCCGACTGTTGCGGTGATCTTTGTCGCAGTCGTTGTGGGTGGTTTGGTCTTGGTGGGCGATGTCAGCTGGACGTGGTCGCTCAGCGCTTGGACCGTGCTGATCTATTATGGCCTGACCAACTTGGCGGCCCTGCGGTTGCCGCCAGCAGAAAGGCTCTATCCACGAGTGTTCGCTTGGTCGGGGTTGATCGCCTGTCTGGGATTGACCGCCTGGATCCCCTGGCAGGTCTGGGGTGTCGGGGTCGCTGTGCTGGCTGTCGGCCTTCTCTGGCGTACCATCTGGCGGCAGGCCACCCAGAAATCCTAATCACTCGCCCAAACCACCGTTGCCCAACTGGTCCACCATTTCCACACTTTCCCCTCCGCTGACACGCTTTGTCCCGCTACCCTCAAGGGTCCGTCGACACCAGGACTTCTCATGCGGTAAAATCCCATTGACCAACGTTGATGGGTTTTGATGGCAGCTGTGCGGACACACCCAACTCTGAATGACCAACAACAACCTAATTTCACCATGATTGCGCCAAGCGTTCGATTGTTCTTGCTGACTTGCTTGAGCTTGGCTCTGGCAGGCGGGGTGTCTTCACCCCAGATTTTGCAAGCTGAATCTCTTGATCAATCCAACATTTCTTTTAATCGGGACATTCGCCCGATCCTCTCGAACAACTGCTTTCAGTGCCACGGCCCGGACGAGAAGCAGCGGGAGGCGGGTTTGCGGTTTGATACGCAGCAGGGAGCCACAGCCAAGCTGGAGAGCGGCGACCGGGCGATCGTCCCTGGCAAGCCTGAGCAAAGTCCTCTATTCGAGCGGATCACCAGCACAGATGAATTCACGGTGATGCCCCCACCGGAAACCGGCAAGAGCCTGACCAAGCGCCAGGTGGAATTGCTCAAACAGTGGATCGCTCAGGGAGCCCCTTGGCAAAAGCACTGGTCGCTTCTGCCGCCGACCCGTCCTGCACTACCGCCCGTACCAAAGGGGGCCGGCGCGGCCTGGGTCCAGAACACGATCGACCGATTTGTGCTTTCGCGGATGACCGAACAGGGTCTTCAGCCAGCTGCCAAAGCCGATCGACGCACGCTGGCGCGACGGCTGTCCTTTGACCTGACGGGCTTGCCGCCCTCTCCTGCCGACGTGGAGGACTTTCTCGCTGATCCCAGCCCTCAGGCGTACAACCGCTACGTCGAAAAGCTGCTGGCCAATCCTCATTACGGGGAGCGAATGGCCATCTATTGGCTCGATTTGGTACGTTTTGCCGACACCTGCGGCTACCACAGCGATAACCCACGCCAACTCTGGCTCTACCGCGACTACGTGATTGAGGCCTTCAATAAAAACAAGCCGTTTGATCAGTTCACCCTAGAACAACTGGCCGGCGACCTCCTGCCGGAACCAACTGCCGAGGCAAAAATCGCCAGCGGTTACAATCGGGTCCTCCAGACAACCGAAGAAGGTGGAGCTCAGCCCAAGGAATATCTGGCCAAATACGCTGCTGATCGCGTGCGGAATGCCTCAGGAGTTTGGCTCGGTTTGACCATGGGCTGTGCCGAGTGTCACGATCACAAGTACGATCCCCTGACCCAAAAGGATTTTTACAGCTTTGCCTCCTTCTTTGCAGACATCAAGGAACGAGCCGTCGGCCGACAACCTCAGAATTTTCGGCATCCAACCCCCCAGCAGCAAAAACAGCTAAAAGAAATTCAGCAGCAAATCGCCCAACTGAGGCAGAGCCATGCCGCAGCAGGAAAGTCGGCTGAGTGGGCTGTCCTCAAGCCGGCGGATCTGCAGGCCTCAAGCGGGGCTGCCTTGAAACTGCAGTCCGATGGCAGTGTGTTGGCAAGCGGACCAACGCCCGAGACGGAGAGTTATACCTTCTCGTTGCCGGTTGAGGCGGGAACCACAGCTTTGCGGCTGGAAGTGCTCACCGATCAGCAGCTTCCCGCTGGTGGCCCCGGCCGGGCAACCAACGGGAATTTTGTGCTCAGCGAGTTCTCAGTCAACAACGCCAGCGGGCCGGTCAAGCTCTCGGCCGCTTCGGCAACGCACTCTCAAGGCAGTTATCCTGTTGGCCACGCGATTGACGGAAAGGCCAACACCGGCTGGGCGATCTTGCCTCAGGCAGGGCGGACAAACGCAGCCACCTTCGAATTGGCCAAGCCCCTCGCGGCCAGTCCCGATCAGACAAGCCCGGCCAAGACAAAGTTGACTGTGACGGTCCAGTTCAACTATGGCAGTGGGCATGCCATCGGCAAATTCCGGCTCTTGGGCACGCGACTGCCTGCTCACCAGCGGCCCAGCGTGTTGGTCAGCAAGCTCGAGAAACAGCGGGAGCAAATTCAAAAGTCACTGCCGACGACGTTGATCACCGAGACCACCTCCCCACGAACCATGCGAGTCTTGCCACGCGGCAATTGGTTAGACGACTCCGGCCCGGTGGTGCAGCCGGCGATTCCCGAGGCGTTGGGCTCGCTGGAGGTCCCCGGCAACCAGCGAGCGACTCGCTTGGATCTGGCCAAGTGGGTCGTTGATCCTCAAAACCCTCTGACCGCTCGTGTTTTTGTCAATCGTCTCTGGATGTTGCTGCACGGGCGTGGTCTGGCAGGCACCCTGGAAGATTTTGGCAGCCAAGGGCAATGGCCGACGCATCCGGCGCTTCTGGACTGGTTGGCTGTGGAGTTCATCGAAAGCGGCTGGGATATCAAACATCTCGTGCGGCTGATGGTCACCAGCAATACCTATCAGCAGTCCTCCAGCGTCTCCCAGGAAAAACTCCTGGCAGACCCGTACAACAAATGGCTGGCCCGTCAGGGCTCTTGGCGGCTGACGGCCGAACTGGTCCGCGATAACGCTCTGGCGGTCGGCGGGCTGCTGGTTCCCCAGATCGGCGGGCCTAGTGTCTTTCCCTATCAGCCGGTGGGGTACTGGCAACACCTCAATTTTCCCAGGAGAAAATACAAGTCCTCTCAAGACAAGAACCAATGGCGGCGTGGCCTGTACACGCACTGGCAGCGTAGCTTCCTGCAACCAGCCCTGGCGGCCTTTGACGCCCCGACCCGAGAGGAATGCACCGCGCAGCGACCTCGGAGCAACACCCCGCTGCAGGCCTTGGTGTTGCTCAACGATCCAACCTTTGTGGAGGCTGCCCGAGCGTTTGCCGAGCGGATCCTCAGAGAGGGTCCCGACCAGCCAAGTCAACAGCTCAGCTGGGCTTTTGCCCAAGCTCTCCAGCGAGACCCACGTCCACAGGAACAACAAATCCTGCTGGCCCTGTATAAGAAACACCTCCAGGCTTACCAGCAAAACGAGCAAGCCGTTGGCGAGTTGCTTAAAGTCGGCCTGCGAGAGATCCCGGCGGATCTTCCTCAGCCAGAACTGGCCGCCTGGACGTCTGTCGCCCGTGTGATCCTCAATCTGCATGAGACCATCACTCGGTATTGAGCGGCTGGTCAGCGTCTTTGGTTGAACGGTTGCCTCAAGGGGGCTGGGGCTCTTTTGGTCCTGCCCACCTGAGACAGGACCACTTGCCGGGTTGACTCATGATTGCCGGGTTGACTCATGGAACCGATCGATCCACACACCCTATCATTTGGCCAGATGCGTTATGACTGATCACAAGCCAAGCATTCGCCAGGATCTGCGAGCATCTCTGATCTCTCAAACTCGCCGTGCTTTTCTGGGGCGGACAACCGCGAGCATTGGCGGGATGGCCCTGGCCTCCTTGTTGGGACGTGATCTGCTGGGGCGTCGTCTGCAGGCGGCGGATTCTCAGTCAGATTCTCAGGCGGATTCGGCAGGGGCCGAGAGATGGCGTGGGGTTGTCCGCCCTTTGCATGTTCCGGCCAAAGCCAAGCGGATCATTCACCTGTACATGGCCGGCGGCCCCAGTCATCTGGAGACGTTCGACTACAAGCCGAAGTTAGCTCAGATGCATGGCAAGCCCATGCCGGAGTCCTACACCAAAGGTCAACCCATTGCCCAGTTGCAGGGCAGGAAGCTCAACTGTTTCGCTCCTCAACATCCGTTTAAAAAATGGGGCCAGAGCGGGCAGGAGATCTGCGAGATCTTTCCGCACATGGGCAAGATCGCCGATGAGCTCACGATCATTCGCAGTATGAAGACCGAGGCGATCAATCACGACCCGGCCCACACGTTTATGAATACCGGAACGACCATCAGCGGTCGGCCGAGTATGGGCAGCTGGCTGCTGTATGGTTTGGGCAGCGAGAGCGACGATCTGCCAGGATTTGTAGTGCTGACAAGCGTCGGCCGAGCCGGACAGGCTCAACCGATTGCCAGCCGACAATGGCATAGCGGCTTCCTGCCCAGCCGATTTCAAGGGGTGGAGTTTCGCAGCACCGGAGATCCGGTTTTGTATGTGTCCTCTCCCCAGGGCGTCGATCATCAAAAGCAGCAAGATGTCGTTGAAGCTGTTGATCAGCTGAACCAGCTGCAGTCTGAGTTGGTCGACGATCCGGAGATTGCCACGCGGATCGCCCAATATGAGATGGCCTTCCGGATGCAAACCAGCGTGCCAGAGCTCGTGGACCTCTCCACCGAGCCGAAGCAGATTCTTGATCTGTACGGCACGCGAGGAGGCGACGGCTCTTTTGCTGCGAACTGTTTGCTCTCTCGGCGGCTCGTCGAACGCGGGGTCCGCTTTGTCCAAGTTTACCACCGAGCTTGGGACCATCACGGCGGCATTAAGAACAACGTCAAGGTGACTGCTCAGGAAGTCGACCAAGCCAGCGCTGCCCTCATCCAGGATCTCAGCCAGCGAGGGATGCTCGAGGATACCATTGTGCTCTTTGGTGGCGAGTTCGGCCGGACGCCGATGGCCCAGGGCAACGGCCGCGACCACCATATCAAAGGATATAGCTACTGGGTTGCCGGCGGAGGATTTGCCCGGGGCCTCTCTTACGGGGCCACCGATGAGTTGGGTTACAATGCTGTTGAGGACGTCTGCCCGGTCCACGACCTGCATGCCACGCTCTTACATCTGATGGGAATTGATCACCTGAAGCTAACCTACCCATTCCAGGGCCGCGACTTCCGCCTGACCGATGTCGCCGGAGAAGTGATCCACAAAATCTTGGCTTAGCCGTTCTCGGCCTCTGAGTTCTCAGAGACTCTCCGAAAAGCATCCGGCAATCCACTGTGTTGTGGAGCCCAAGTCATGGTGCAACACGATCCAGGTGGATTCCGGTGCTTCTCGGACAGACTGTCAGTCCAACTTGTCTGCCATCAAAAGCTATGTCCCAGGTTGCGATTTGGGCCAGACCTGGATCGACAGGCAGGTTGCAGCTGGCTGCTGCGACGGTCCTCCTCCGCCACGAGGAAAGCTCAGGCTCACCGCAGAAGCAACTGACACTCAGCACCAATGCAAAAGGTGACTCCGTCGATTACAACCCAGACTCTCTGTGTTCTGGACCGCGTCGCCTCTTTGGTGACACCTTCTCAGTCCTGCTTCCATCCGCCTGCAGCAATCGCCAGATGTCGAGTTCAGTTGACGGGGTCACCGGAGACAGCAACCGGTGTAGATAGCAACCGGCAGACGTAGGCAGTTTGCCGAGGACCGTTGCCAAACTCGACCACTTTTGCCAACCACTTTCCTGACCGCCCCACTGCGGGAGGCGAGTTGCATCGGGCAACTTGACTTGGGTTTTTGGGAGCGATCTGATAACGAGCGTCTAGAGCCAAAGCTCGAGTGCGGTGGGCGGCATCTGGGCCATTCGAGTTGCAGAACGCTGTTGTGCAGTTGACCAAATCCTCGGGAGCCAATGATGATTTTCCCCCATCCGCCCTCACTGGGCAGCGGTTCTTCTCCGGACGGCTTTCAACCCGGCCGCTCGTCCCAATCAGCACGACAGGCCAAGAGTTGCCGCCTGTCGGGTCTTTTGGGGAGCAACGTGCAGGTCGCCCTCTTGCTGGGCTGTTGCTCTTGGCTGCTCGCTCAGCTGGCGATCTCCGGGCCGATTTCCCACATGAGGACCAGCAACGACGACCGTCCCTTTTATTTTGAGGACAAAGGTGTGAAGCGTGTGGACGAGGACACACCCAAAGACAAGAAGAACGTCACCCCGGAACAAGCGGTCGCAGATGTTGTGCAGAAGTCTCAGAAGGCCGGCTGGGTCGAGCAAAAGATCGACCAATACATGGCCGCTTGGGCTACCGATGCCCGTCTTGTCCAGGGCCGTGGCGAGAAACCCGACAGATACGATGTTGCCATCGGCCGCAAACAACTCGAAGCGTTGCGTCGCTTACAGTTCGCCGCCTGCCGGCACGGCAACGGCGAAATCTCCTTTGAGAACGTCAAAGTTTCGATCGAAGGCAACACCGCCGAGCTACGCCATCAGGTCGTTTGGAAGCAGGGCGTCACCGAGCGAGGTCAAGAGATCTACCAACTCCGCTGCCAAAACGACCGCTGGTTGATCGTCAGTTGCCGATACTGGCCTGTGGCCCGCGAGGGAATCCTCACCCGTGAGGCCAAATTGACCCCGCAAGTCTGGGCTGCCCTCGACCAACAGGTCCAACGCGCCACAACCCCAAAACAAAAAACCCAAACTTTGTACTACGCCTATCGCTGGCCCGAGGCCCTGCAGGCTGCTCGAGCCTGGACCAAGAAAGAGCCGAAGAAGGCCCAAGCTTGGCGGTGGCTCGGCAGACTCCTTGAGGTCACCGGCGAACCAGAAGATGCCCTCGTGGCCTATCGCAAAGCTCGCAGGCTTTCTCCTTCTGTAGAATTGCCCAGACATATCGACCTCGCGTTACCCCTAGGTGATCCCAGTGGCCAAGCGGTTGACCAGGCCCCATTCCTACCGGCTGCCCCACCAAAACAATCCCTCTCCCCTGTTGGGCCAGAGGCCGAGCTTTCCTCCGAACTCGCCCCTGAATAGTCTCCCAGAGCCGGATCGGGTTTTCTCGGACGCCTTGAGTTTCTTGCCTCCCTCGACACGGAAAACTGTTCCGGCATGGGTCTTTCGTGAAGTACTCCAGTTACACCAAGTTCTTTTGTCCGTCGGTTGATCCTTGCGGCAAGAGGCCGCCAATATCCCTCGGCGGCATCGTTGCCGCCGTAACTGGAGCAATGAACAGGCCTTACGGGTTCACAGGTCTGGATCTCATCGTCTTCAGTGAGCTTGCCGGGAGGACATCAATAGCTCGTTTTGGGTGGCTTTCTGATGGGATTTTCCCCATCTGTGGGTAGTTTGTGTGAATCTCTGATGCGACAATGAAACTCCCCTGTGGGGAGCAACGTCCCCTCAGGAGTGTTCCCGCGAAAGAGCGATCCTGAGTTGGACTGCCTGACTCGGGAAAAGACACCCACAGCGGAGCTGCCGCATGCTCAGGCCAAACGTATCAGCAGGGCAACTCAATCGAGGTCCCCGCAAGGTGGTTCGTTGCGGTTTTACTTTGGTGGAATTGTTGGTGGTCATCACCATCATTGGCATCCTGATGAGTTTGCTGCTGCCGGCGGTCCAACAGATTCGGGCGGCGGCTCGTCGCATTCAGTGTGCCAACCACCTGAAGCAGATCGGCTTAGCCCTCCACAACTACCACACCAATCTGCAAACCTTGCCTTACGGGGCCAATTTTCCCACCAGCACGGGGGGAACCTGGCCGGCGATGATCTTGCCTCAGATGGAGCAACAGGCTGTCTACGACCGTTTCAATTTCAACGTCCGCATGGGTGATGCCAGTAACGAAGTGTCCGTCAGGACAATCATCCCCACCTACATTTGCCCTGCCGATGCCTCGGGCGAGGACGCGCTTCAGGGAGGTCGTGTCCAGTCCGGCTCCCACAATCCAGGAGAGTCACTGGGGTTGTGGTACCCCGGCTGCATGGGCCCCACGCGGGATGGCACAAGCCCCTCGGTAGCCTGCACCTTCTGTCCTGAGCCCTGGGAAAACGACAGTTACTGCTGTGCGATGACCGCCGACTACGGCTGTTGCGGGAACAACAAAGCCCCTGGCGTGGGGCTGTTTGACCGCGCCGCGCATGCGGTGCGGTTTGCTTCCATCAGAGATGGTCTCTCCAACACCATCATGCTCGGCGAGGCCATCCCCTCCCAATGCAGTTTCCAGGGAGCCTACCACCACAACTTCCCCTTGGGCGGTACGCAGATCCCGATTAACACTCGGGAAGATAACATCGGCAGCGAATCCAGCCGCTGGTGGATCGCATGCGGTTACAAAAGTCAGCATCCCGGCGGTGCCAACTTCTGCCTGGCCGATGCCAGTGTGCACTTCTTCCCCGAGTCCATCGACTATCGGCTCTACAACGAACTGGGAACCCGCGCCCGGGGCGAGGTGGTGAGCCTCCCAGATTGACCGCTTGCTGACTTCCTGTTGCCTTCCCCCGAAGAAGCCATCCGATCATCGGCGTTCTGACAGTCGGCTGCGGCCAGCTTGGACAAACTCCTCAAGCTGGGCTTTCAGCTCTTGGACGATTTCGGGGTGCTGGTCATACAGGTTGTTCCTTTCCCCAGGATCTTGCTGCAGATTGTAGAGCTGAGCGGGCGCTTGCGGGTTGCTCTCAGGCAGAGCGTCAGCCTTCAGAAGCCGGTGCTTCTTGTAGGGGTTGCCTCCTGAGCCTTGATGGTTGAGGTATTTCCACCGACCGCGGCGAATGGAGAGATGCCGGCCGGACATCGTCTGTTGCAGCAGGTAGGTCCTGACGGGCTTGTCTCCCTGCTCTCCCAACAGCACCGGCAGCATGTTGTAGCTATCTTCGGCAGCACCTTCTGGGAGTTCTGCTGCGACGATCGCCGCGATGGTGGCGAAGAGGTCGGTCAAGCTCACCAGCTGGTCACTGGTGATTCCTGCCTGGATGTGACCTGGCCAACGGGCGATCAACGGGGTGCGATGTCCACCTTCCCAGGCATCACGCTTCATTCCGCGCCAGGGTCGTGCCCCGTCATGCTGATGGTCCCGGCGCATGTGGAAGACCGAGGTGACCTCCGGGCCATTGTCTGAACAAAAGATCACCAATGTGTTCTCGGCCAGGTCGAGTTTCTCAAGGGTCTCCAACAGCTGGCCGACGATCCAATCCATCTGGTAGAGGAAATCACCGTGTGGGCCTGCTTTTGTCTTTCCCTGGAATTGGCTCGCGGGAAACGACGGCAGGTGAACCGCTTGCATGGAGTGAAACAAAAAGAATGGCCTTTGGGGATTCTGCCGAACATGCCGACGAAGGAACTGCCGGCTTTTCTCCAGGAACACCAAATCGACCTCTTCCAGGTCGAAGTTCGGCGCGATGAGCCCAGCTCGGCAATCACGAGAATAGGGGTGCTTGGGCAACGTGGTACGATCACGGGTCTCAGTCAGCGATGGAGGCACAGGGATGCGGTCTCCCTCGATGTAGGCGTACAGCCAATCGGTCGTGGGGCAACAGGCTGTGCCGTAAAAGTGATCAAACCCGCGGTGAATCGGGGCATCTGGGATCGGCCGGGAGAAATCAACCTGCCGGACGCCCCTGACACCGCCTTGGCGGATACGCTGGCCCTGAGCATCGAAAAATGTCAGGCCAACGTGCCACTTGCCGAACATCGCCGTGACATAGCCCTTTCGCTTGAGCATTGAGGCTAAAGTCAGCCGTTCTTTTTCAATCAGACACGGCCCACCGATTCCGGTGAACACGCCACCGTAGCCTGTGCGAAAAGCCATCCGCCCAGTCAACAGCGAGTATCGTGTCGGCGTACACACAGTCGCAGGGCTATGAGCGTCGGTAAAACGCATGCCCTCTGCAGCAAGCTTATCAAGCGAGGGGGTAGGAACTTTTGACTGAGGGTTGTAGCAGCCCACATCGCCGTATCCCAAATCATCGGCCAAGATCAACAAGATGTTGGGCTGCTTGGGTGGTTGTGCTCGGCTCAGACTGGGAAGGAGCACTGCGATTGCAGTGGCCAACAAGACCCAGAACTTTAAGTATTTGCCAGCGAGAATCATCAGGGACCTCTGAGATGGGCTTCGATTCCGGTCGAGGCGGACGGCATTGATGCCGAACTTCCCAACTCAGCTTCCCGCCGGCAAGTCCTTCTGGATTTTGAAGCTGGCTTTTGAAGCTGGATTCTCCAAGAGTTGTTCGATCCAGAAGCTCCTCCCGTCTGGGCAAACTCGAAACCAGGACGATCCGGGCTCTCGATCAACCCCAGGCTGGCCCCCATTGGGACGGAAACATCTTGGCTGCCCCCGGCGACAGACGCAGAGCCCTCTGTCGGAAATCCTTGCCAGGGCTCAATCGTTGAGGTCTTGTTCTTTGGGACCTTGCTTTTTGGGCCTTTGATCTTGGGAGCTTTGATTTTGGGAGCTTTGATCTTGGGAGTTTTGATCTTGGGAGCTTTGATCTTGGGAGACTTTGGTGAGTTCTTCGGCGAGCTGCTTGTAGGTTTTGGCTTGGACGGTGTTGCCCAGTGCCTTGTACATGTTGGCGAGATTTCGATAGGGGACCTTGAGGGCTTCTTGGGAGAGTTCGCCGTTGTCGACGGCCTTGCGGATCAGTTCCAGGCCTTGTTCGGTTGTCTGAACGGCGCGTTGTTTTTGATCCACTTTCCAGAAGGCGACGCCCATGCTGACAAAGGTTTCGCCCTGGTGCCCGAGATCGGCGGCTGCTCCTGAGGGGTCGCCGTTGGTGAGCAGGGGCATCGCCTGGGTGTACCAATCGGCGGCTTTGAGGTAATCCTGTTCGCCCAGGGCATAAACGCTGCCCAGGCAGAAGTAGCAGCGTCCCAGCAGGTGATCGGCGGTGGGGGAGACTCCTTGGTGCTGATAACCCTGTTCCAGGTATTCAGCAGCCTTGCGGCCGTACCAACCGGCCTGCTCGAAATCAGAATCCAAGAGATAGACTTGCTGAGCATCGTGTAAGCTCGCCCCCAACTGCCAAGCGATTTGGCCTTGCTGGACAGGATCCTCCGTAGAGGCCAGCAATTCCTTTCCCGTTGTTAAGGCCATCTTTGGCCAGGTGTCATCAGGCAGCGGTTCTTGCATCCCCACATAAGCCCAGAGCGCTTTGCTGGCCAAATGGAACCGATACGGCGCTTGCATCTCCTGGGGAACGCCCGGCGATTGAATGACCACACGAGCCTGTTCTAACCATTTGGGGACGGCCTTGGCTTTTCCGTTCCAACTCCCCCAGGCGATATCGCCGGCGATTCCCAAATAGGCATCCACGAGCACCTCCTGAGCGGCCATGCGAGTCCCCAAGGGCCGGTCGGTGGACATCAGCGGCTGCGTCAGTTTCAGCGCCTGTTGGTGGTAGGTCATGGCCTGCCGGTAGTCGGGCTGGGGCTTGCTGGCCACAAGATCACCGAGTTGGCCAAACGCTCGCGCTTGCAGCAGCGGCTCGTCCTGGGCGTTGTTGACAGCTTCTTCGAGATCACCGACGGCTCCTTCCAGGTCGCCGATATGCTGACGCAGTTCGGCTCGGGTGATCCGATAGAGAGCCTTCTTGGGGTCTTGGGCGATGACTTGGTTGAGCATCTTCAGCGATGCGGTCACGTCTCCTTGTGCGGCGATCAATTGGGCATGCACCCAATGAGCCCTGACGTAATCGGGAGCCATCGCCAAGGCTTGTTGAACATCGGCCATTGCCTGCTCCAAGTCGCGATGGAGGTTGGCCTCAGCACGCAGCACAAACGGCTCAGGCTGGACGGCCTCCAAGACGATCTGCTTGACCAGCGGCCGCGAGACGTCGTTTGAGTCAGGGCTGTAAGTAAAGAGCACCCCACGTTCCGGATAGGCCTGACCGAGCAGTTCGCCTTCTCGGCTGGTGACCACCACCGCCGGCAAGTCGTCCATGTTCAGATCCCTGGCCAACACCGAAGCCTGAACCGGTTCTTCCAGAGTCACCATCACCGCCCTAACAAGGCCGTCTTGCAGGTCGACCATCACTCGGTCAAAGTGCTCCATTCGATAAACACGCCGCTCCACCCCCTGAATCGTCTGGACTTCCTTGGGCGGATCCCAAAGCTCATTGAGCTGCTTGGCGGTCGTCTTGCCAGCTTCGATCTGGTTGAAGCTCGCCGTTTCTGTCTCCTCAATAATCTCTGCTCCAACCAACTTCGTCGTCGTACCAACCGACCCAGAGGAGTTCGGCCGAGAAGTACCCAACCGAGAAGTACCCAACCGAGAAGTGCCCTCACTGGGCAGGCGCCGTCTCCGAGAACCCCAGCCAGACACACCCGGCCCAGACACACCCGGCCCAGACACACCCGGCCCAGACCAGTGCGGCCGGAAAACGCCCGGCCCCACAGGAGCTGCCTCGGAGACCGGCCGGCACCGCCAGATTCCAAAAGCCTGAGTCTCGGCCAACATTCCGGGGAAGGGACCTTGCTGGGCGCGATCAGGTCTGACACTTGTTTTGAGATCTGATGGTCCGGGGGGAGATCGCCATTGCCGTGGACCATCTCGGGATACTGCAGGCTTTTGAGGTGCTGAACGATTCGGAGGCGTCGACCGGTCCGTGGAGGACGCGTTTGGCCCCGTTGGGGTCAAGCGGAGCGCCTCTGCCGGGTGGTCTCCCAGAGGCAAAGGAGCTGGCTGGTGGGCGGTTGGTTGCCGGTTTGCTGGTTGACTGGGTGTTGCCTGCTGATTGGTTGGCCGGCCAGATGCTGCTGGGGCACTGGTGGCCCTTTGGCGTTCAACGGACCGTGATGCTGATGAGTTCCAGCGGTTGCCCAGTGTTTTGTGCGTCGTCTGTTGAATATCCGGTGGAGAGGAACGCAACGCAGCCGAGGCATTTGCCGGCTTCTTGGCGGCAATTGGTCGCAAGCGAAGCGAGGTGGGCTTGACCGAAGAGGGAGGCGTCAAGCCCTCAACCAACTGCTGGGCTGTTGGAAGATCGTTCAAGAGGGTGTTCTTCAGATAGGCACGTTCTTGGGCATTGAGCTGTTGGCTGCCGGTGACCCCACGGATACGAATTTCGCTGGTTGGAAGTTCTCGAAAGGCATCCGGGAACAGCTGGCGGAGCAATTCATCCCCGAACTTGTCTTCGGAAACTTGCTCGGCAGCAGACCGAAGCAGGCTCTGGTTGGCTTGAGCTGGCCAAGGAACTGACCCTGGAGCCAACTTCGCGTCGAGATCCAATCCACGAGTCGGACCAAGATCTTTCATCGACTTCGGGGAAGTGTGGCCCTGCCGGCCCGCCCCCTGATTTGGTGCTTGCCCAGAGGGCGGTCGGTCACCTCCAAACTGGTAGGACCGACTCTGAGATCCTGTGTGAAGATCGAGGCGATCACGCAGTTGCGTGAATCGATCTTCGATGGAGGAACTGTCGGGGGCAGTTCCAGCTGTGGGGATTGGCTGAGAAGATTGTGGCGAGGTCGATCCAGACTGGCTTCGCAAGATCGAGTTGGTGTTGGGATAGACGATGGGCTTGCGGGGCTGTCCTTGCGCGGCGGGCAGTCCGAGGGTGTTGGGGCCCAGGTTTTCGAGCAAACCCAACAAGAACCCACACGCAAGGGCCACCGGGGCGACAACTGAGGTCACCCGCGAGACCGCCGTTTGGGATGCGTTGCAGAGCATGGCTGATGTCCTCCCTGACTAACGGGCTTGTGAATCGCCCAATCCAAAAGCGGCGGAACTCACGACCGAAAAGGTACTCGCCGAAAAGGTACTCGCCGAAAAGATACCCGCCGAAAAGATACCCGCCGAAAAGATACCCATGGTGCCGAGCCTCCACTGCTCGGTGTAGGGTCGGTTCAAGTCTTTGCAATCACGCCAGGCCAACTGCCCGGCTTGCTGGTCCACAAGCCGAGCCACGCGTTTTTCTGGACGGATCCTAACTCACCCTCCCATCAACGGTCGAGGCCAGTTTCCGCGTCTCAGGCAAACCTCATCGCCTCCAGAAGCTACGTAGATCCACAGAAGACCAACCATTTCGTGTGGCAATTTGCGGAGATTTGTCGATTGAGACCTCCTCAGCCCGACTCGGTCAGCGGAGGGCCCTATACTCGACCCAAACTCATCAGCAAGCTCGACCAATCAGCAAGCCTGACCAACCAGAAAGTTCGCTCATCAGATCCGTCAAAGTAGCTCCTTCTCATCTGGAAGGGGCATCTGGCAAGTGTTCTTGTGGTAACACTTGCTTGTGATTGCGGAAAAGTCTGCCGACAGCCACGTTTTTGTCGTGGGGCCAAGCGTTGACAAACGCTGATGAGTCGAGGCGATGAGCAACTCTTGGGAAGACCGAGTTCGCTGATTCCATCGGCAACAAAATTTTCCCAGTTGAGCCGCAGTGAGGCCGTAAGCAAAGCCTCAGGTGTGCGTCTTCCTGGTGGAAGTCTGGTATGTTGGCCAGATTTCGCCTGATTCCGAGTGGTCGGTTTCCTTCTGATTTGGCAGTTGGTTCTCGTGGAATCGGGGGATTCACGTCCAACCGACTGCCAAAATCACAGGAAACATGGCACTAGAAGGGAGTTAAAATGATGTCAGAAGTCACAAACACTTGCACCTGCAAAAATTGTCCCAATACGGCTTGTAGCTGCCAAGGTGAGGCTCCTGGTTCTGGCAAGTGCTGCTGTGGTGAAAACTGCACCTGCGGAACACAGTGTAGCTGCCCAACATCTTGTGGGTGTGCACAGGCCCAATGACCAGCGACCAAGTATCCTCAGCCGATGACTCACCTGAACCGCGGGAACGTTGAGAAACGAAACGATCCGTGTCGCCAAAGCAGATCGACCAGCACTGAACTGATCAACTCCGGCACCCCGGCTGACCGAGAAAAGCTTGCTGCGGTCTTGGGGGTGTTGACCGACGATTGGGGGGAGTTGTTGGGGTATCTCAAGCGACGGGTGCAGGGGGTTTTAGAGGCTGAGGACATTTTGCAGACAGCCGTTTTGAAGGCCCTTCAGCGGTCCAACCAGTTGCGGAATCCGAGTCAGGCAAGAGCTTGGGTTTATGGCATTCTGCGACACACTCTCACCGACGCTCAACGGCAACAAGTTGTTCAAAGGTCGCAGTTAGTGCCGCTTCCGGCGGAGTCTGTCCACGGCTGGGCAGAAAGTCCCCATCAAACAGATCACGGTCGAACGCAGCGGGGCCATCTCTGTGAATGTGGTCTTGTCTTGCTGGATCAATTAGAGCCTCGGCAAAGTGATCTTCTCCGGCGGGTCATTCTGGAAGGAGAGCCGCTTGCCGAGGTTGCCGACAGCCTGGGCATCAACTCCAATGCCCTGCACGCCCGTCTTCTGCGGGCCCGCCGCCGTCTTCGGGCGGCTGTTGAAGACTGCTGTGGAATCACCTCCCCTGCCGAGCTTCACGATTGCTCATGCTCGGGTCCAGCAGCTTCCGATTAGCGATATTTCTTAAAGAAAATTCTGGATCTTGGTCATGAGGTGACCGGCGGAGACTTGCTTGGGCCTGAAGTGAGTGCCGCTTCGGCTCACCAGTGAATCGTCAAGCAGGCACAGAACCTTCGGTTGGATTTGTTCCAGAGCTTAACACGATGACCGAGGGGGGGGCTTTTTCAATGGATTGCTCTTCAAGCTTGATTGATAGCGATCTTGGCCGACCGGGGTGGGATAAACTCCGGTGATGCATGCTTGACACAAATGCTCCGCCGGGATGGCGATCGAACGAGCGATGCTCTCCACCGGCAAATAAGCTAAGCTATCGGCCCCGAGAACCGCTGCCATCTCGGCCTGTTGATCCTCGCTGAGCCGACCCGAGGAGGGGAGTTGCCCGCCGGAGAGAAATTTCGGGGCAAACAGCTCCTCGATTTCCGACATATCAATGCCGTAGTAGCAAGGTGCCACAATAGGCGGGCAGGCGACACGAATGTGAACCTCAACGGCACGCCCGACACCGCGGATCCGCTCCACCAAGACACTCATCGTGGTGCTGCGGACAATGGAGTCTTCGACCAACAACACCCGTTTGCCCTCAAGCACCTCTCGCAGAGGGGTATACTTCATGGAGACTTTGAGCCGCCGAGCGTCGGCGCCCTCGATAAAGGTTCGACCGGTGTACCGATTGCGGATGAGCCCTTCCAAACTGGGGACCCCCAAGCGAAATGCCATCGCATCGGCAGCTGCCTTGCTAGTATCGGGCACCGGAACAACGATGGTGTTGTCATCAAGCGGGACTTGTCCCCGGGCACGCTCCAGGTCGGCCAACTCCTCGCCCAGCTTTTTGCGGGACAGATAGACGCTCCGGCCATCCATGGTGCTGGCCACATTAGCGAAGTAGATCCATTCGAAGAAACAGTGAGCGATTTTAGCAGCCTTAGCAAAGCGAGTTTTTTGCACTTTGCCATCTGGTGTGATCACCAAGTTGCAACCGGGCTCCAGCGAGAAGATGTTCTCTGGGTCGAAGCCAGCATTCAGCAAGGGCACACTTTCGCTGGCCGCAGCGAAGAGGCCCTCTTGTTGGGCATAGCATAGAGGCCTGATCCCCAGGGGATCACGAGCCAGCATCATCTGGCCACAGGCGTTCAGATACACCAGACTCCAGCCGCCATCGAAGCGTTCGGCCAGCCGGGCACAGACCTCCACAAACGAGGGATGCTTATCCCCGGAGTACTGTCGGCTGATTTCGTGCAGAATGATCTCGGTATCGGTCTCTCTGGCTAAGTAGGAGTTCCGATCGCTAAGGATTTCTTCTCGAAGTAAGGCGTAGTTGGCAAGCTCACCGTTAAACGCGAAGGTAAACCACTTATGCCGCAGATAATGTGTTCGTTCAAACGGCTGGGCGTAATCGACGTCCTCAGCCCCGCAAGTGGCATAACGAACATGGCCGATGGCCGCCCGGCCGAGGTGAGCACGGATCAGCTGCTCGCTTTCGTCCTTGCGGTTGAGTTTGAACACCTCGCTGACACCGCCAAGATCGCGGTGATTGGCCAATAGTTTCCGCCGAGTGGGATTCCAAGAGGTCATCCCAGCTGAGAGTTGCCCCCGGTTTTGGATGTCCAGCAACATCCGCGGGACCAGCCGTGCGACGTCCTCTGGGGTGTCACCCGAGCAGAGTGGGCTGCGGTGTTTGGCCGAGAGGTGATAGACGGCAACTACGCCACATTCGTGATGCAGTTCACTCATCAGAGATTGGCTTGAGTGCCTGGGGCTTGACTGGGCCTGAACAATGAGAGACTCACAGGAGGATTCTCTTGGCTACAAAGAGTCTTGACCAGCAAGAGTCTCGACTAGCAAGAGTCTTCGTATTCCGCATAGCAGAAGAGATTGTTCCCCCACAACGCAAAAGCCCGGGTGGTACCTCTGGCCTATCACCCGGGCGCTGTTTCCAAGGGATCCTTTTCAAGAGTTTGAGCATAGCAGTTGGCCAACTCAGCGACAACCGACCCACCAAGGCCGGGCAATGCCAATCCCGCAATGCGGCAGGTTTCAGTTTATCGCGGTTCCAGTTGGATCAGAAAGTCATTCACCTCACCGCTTTTGGCCGATTTGACTTCCAAACGAATCCCGCTGGTGGTCTCGAACTGATACTTTCTGGGGATCAAGGATTGCCCGGTCGGCACTTCCTGGTCTTCGCTCACTGCAACCTGTTGAGTAGCCACGATCGCGACCTTGTTCCATCCCACGGTCGCTCCCGGTCCACGCCCGCGAGTCTCCAACTGAAAGGTCCCATCAGATTGGATGGTGCCGCGTGCAAATTGGCCACTTTCGGGTTGGAATCGCACAACCCCGGAGGTCAGAGGCTGACCGTTGGGAAGCAGGACCTTTCCTTGAGCTGGCGCCAATTCCGCAAGACGATTGCAACCGACCTGAACTAAGGCCGCTAATGCCAAGCACAGAAGCGTTCGGGCCGGAGCTTGAGACCAGCCCCCTCCAGAACCAACAATCAACTGGTTTCGGCAAGTCATTGGGGAGTCCAAGGAGATCGTGGTGAGGTTGAGTTGGACGAACCCTGGGGAGATCTTCCAAGCCCAGCCAGCCCTTCCTCAGCAGAAACTTGTTCCCGGCCAAACAAACCTGGCCAAACAAACCTGGCTAAACAAACCTGGCTAAACAAACCCGGCTAAACAAACCCGGCTAAACAAACCTGGCCAGACAAACCTAGAGAAGCCCTCGTCACAGATCAGCCGGCAGGCCAAGAGCAGAAAGCGCTTGGTCAGTCGAGAAGCTGGGCGACTTCCCGGCCGTTGGCTGTGGCCAGAGCTTGGTAGATCTCCATGCTGATTCCCTCGTTGACGAAGCGGACGCTGCCATCGCCGAGGGTAAAGTTGGCTCCGCCAGAGTGGAAGCTGCCCATGGGCAAGTGGTTGAAGGCGATGCCGTCAGCGGTTCGTTCAAGCTTGGCATTGAGCGGATACTGAACCACCTTGATCGCGTAAAGGCCCTTGTTGCCGTTGTCTCCGAGAATCCATCCACGAACGTTGCCTGGAGGCTGAGCGAAAGTCCCCCCGGCAAAGTCCCGGTGAACAAACTCTGCCACCATCAGCGTGTTGCTCAGACCGTCTTTGACAGTGGCCACCCGTTGCACCTTCTCGGCGGCAAAGATGCCGTTCTGGGGAATATCCCCAAAACCCGAGCCGAACCCCTGGACACCGCCGGTGATGACCGCGCCTCCCACCCCTTGGTAGGTGGTCACCGCTCCCTGCATATAGCCAGGCAGCGAGTTATTCTGCACCACGACTTCGTCCGGCCATTCTGGGCAAGTGTACGTCACAACCGGCGTATACCGGTGCTCCTCAGTATGCGTGTTGCCGTTGAGATTCAGTTGGTCGTAAATCGCCTGTTGTTCAACGTAAGGCAGCAGGGCGGAAAACAAGGCATGCCCCGAGTTGCCTCGGCTGCCTAAAGGAAACGACTCCTTGTTGGCAGCCATATAATTGTGAATCGCCAGGCCCAATTGCTTCATCGTGTTGGCACACTGAATCCGACGTGCTGCCGAACGGATCTGCTGCACCGCCGGAAGCAGCAAACTCATCAGGATGCCAATGATCGTGATGACGACCAATAGCTCGACAAGTGTAAACCCTGGGCGACCTGGCCTTGACTGGCAAGTGTGCTGTCTGATCATTGGGCTCATCTGCTTCATCCTGTCTGCTGGGGTTCCTCCAATCTTAACACGCTTGATCCGAATTTCATCCCTTCGTTGACGCATTCCTCCCATCCACAGGGAGCGGTTTTCTAGATCGAATGGGTGGCATGAAGCGAGTTCCGTGGGCTGGTCTCCTCGTCCGGTGGATTTCATCATTTTGGGAGTTTGCAGATGTCAGCTTCGTCCGAGCCAGCAAGTCAGCCTGAGACCGCCTTGCCGCCTGGGCAACAACTGGTGGCGCCCGGCAAATGGCCGGCCATCGGGGAGAGAAGGCCTCTCCTGGAGGAGCGTCCTTGGTCGGTCAGGGTGGAAGGATGTGTCGAGGCGCCGCAGGAGTTTTCCTTGGATCAATTACGGCAACTGACGGTTCTTCAGCAAAGCGTGGACATTCATTGTGTGACCCGTTGGTCGAAACTTGGGGCAGTCTTTACCGGGGTGGCATTAGCCGAGTTGCTTTCGTTGGTTCAGGTCCGACCGGAGGCACGCTACATCTCGTTTTTGGCTCGCAGCCAGCGGGGCCACTCGACTTCGCTGTTGTTGGAGGATGCATTGAAGTTGGGGGCTCTCCTGGTCTGGGAGGTCGATGGTGAGCCTCTTGCGGAGATTCATGGGGGACCGCTGCGGACCGTTGTGCCCGGTCGGTACTTCTATAAGAGCCTGAAATGGCTTGAGCGGATTGAGCTGTTGAAGGAGGATCGCTTGGGGTACTGGGAGGCGACTGCTGGTTATCACAACGTGGCTGATCCCTGGCAACAGCAACGCTATGTCGCCCCCACGCTCAGCAAACAACAAGCCGCCCAGCTGATCCAATCTCGGGATTGTGCCGGGCAGAACCTCACCAGCCTGGTCGCCGCCGGCCATGATTTGACCGGCCTGAACGCTCAGGGGGCTATCCTGCGGAATGCTAATTTTTCTCGCTGCCGTCTGGAGTCAGCCCGTTTTCAACAAGCCAATCTCTCCAACGCAAATCTTCAGCAGGCTGATTTGCGTCTTGCTCAATTTGGTGGGGCTGATGTTGAGGGAGCAGATTTTGGTGGGGCCAACCTTTGCGGGGCCGACTTCCGAGGTGCTTCGCTCTTTGGGGCCACCTTTGTGACGCATCATCCAGTTGATGGACTCCTGCGGGCCAGGTTGGACAGCCAAACCAAGATCGACCCTCAAGCCCTCCAACAGCTAACCCCCCCTCAGGTAGAGTATCTCTTGCAAGTGCCGGGTTTGTCGCTTTGAGAAGTGCAGCTGCCACGCGGGCACCAAGACTGCTTGCCGGCTGCTTGTCAGCTGCTTGCCGGCATCGCGCAGCGATCCCATACTGTTCTCCTTGTGTGAGGGCAACTCTTGATTGCCCAGGAGTTTTTCGACCAAGTCTTCTTGGTTGTTGGGCAAGCTGGCTTCCGGTGAGCCTCTGGCTATCAGCCGACAGTGAGCTTTCACTCGAGAACCACTCGAGAACCACTCGAGAACTTCCCTGCGTCTGAGAGCAAGAGATGCCCACAGCTCAAGACGTGCTCGGCTTTGTGACCACAATCTGCCAACAGTAACACTCACCACGTGAACGCAATGAAACGCTGGATTCCCCTTTGTCTTTCCCTGCTGGCCTTTGCGCTGGGAGATGTCCAAGGCAACGCTTCCTTAAGCGCTGCCCAGCTGAGCGATTGGCCTCAGTGGCGGGGTCCCCATCGTGACGGCAAGAGCCCAGAAACCGGCTTGCTTCAGCAATGGCCCGAAGGAGGCCCGACCCTCTTGTGGACCTGCCGCGAGGTCGGACGAGGATTCAGCGGGCCGGCGGTTGTCCAAGACAGCTTGTACACGCTGGGCTTCGTCGAGGATAAGGAGTCAGCCATCAAGATCGACCTCCAGACAGGAAAGGTTCAATGGATCACCTCTATTGGTGACTTTTACGAAAACGCTTGGGGAGGAGGACCTCGCACAACCCCCACTGTCGACGGCAAAAGGGTGTATGCCCTTGCCGGACAGGGGAATCTGACTTGCCTCGATAGCGGTACTGGTGAAATCGTTTGGAAAAAGAATCTGGTCGACGATTTTGGAGGAAAAATCCCGAACTGGGGTTATTCCGAAAGCCCACTGGTGGACGGTCAAAAGGTGGTGGTCAAACCCGGCGGGAAGAAGTGTGTGGTGGCGCTGAACAAGAACGATGGTGAGTTGATCTGGGCGACTCAAGGACTTGATGATCAAGCGGCTTATGCGTCATTCGTAAAAACTGTTGCTCACGGAGTTCCCCTTTATATCAGTATGACTTCCGGCGGAGTGGTCGCAGTGCACGCTGAGACCGGCCAGCTGCAGTTCCAGTACCCCAAGACCGCCAACCGCGTGGCCGTCATTCCCACTCCGATCATCGAAGAAGAACTAGTCTACAGCACTAGCGGCTATGGGACCGGCTGCGGGCTGGTCAAATTGATACCCGGCGACAAGCAACAATCGGTCAACTTTGAAGAGGTGTATTTCAATAAGGGAATGCAAAACCACCACGGAGGTGTCATTCTGCACAAGGGCTACATCTACGGCTACTCCAACAGCGGCGGATGGAGTTGCCAGGAGTTTCAAACCGGCGAAATGAAATGGCGGCGAGGTAAGCTTCCTAAGGGCTCACTGATCTATGCCGACAACCGCCTATACTGCTACAGCAAGAATGATGGAACCTGTGCATTGGTCGAGCCGACCCCTAAGGCTTGGACCGAACACGGGCGATTGACCATTCCCGAAGAGACCAAACTCGAGCGAGGTCGAGGGGCAATCTGGACCCACCCGGTCGTCGCTCAAGGAAAGCTGTTCCTGCGAGACCAGGACTTGCTCTTCTGCTACGACATCTCCGCCCCAAAGTAGAAACCTGCCAAAAGCAACAACCTGCCAAAAGCAACAACCTGTCAGAAGCAAAAACTTGCCAAGTGAAAGTCCCCCGCGCTGGCTCGCGGCGTCGTCGGAACCACAAAACCGCCCGACACACCAACGGGATCCTTCCCGGATGTGTCGGGCTGATTTTTTTCAGCTCCTTTGTTTGAGCTCCTTTGTTTGAGCTCTCTTGTTTGGACTCGCTTTTTTAGGCAGGTCCTGTTGACAATTCGTTTGACCGACCGTTTGCCCTTTGTAGGAGGCCAACTGGTGTCGGCGGCCGAAGGCTGCCTGGGCTTTGAGGGGACAACCGCCATGCATCCCATCTCCGGAATCGCACCCCAGCTAGGATGGAATCGCTTCAGCCGAACAACCGGCCAACCCGCGGATCCTCCACTTTGCGGGGCTCACCTAAGGTGGTTGGATTCGGCTTGGCCATCCCGCTCGCCAGCAGCACATAGCCAGGCTTCCGAAGGCCCAAGTGCCTCTCAGTTGACCAAGCCAGAGACACAACCAGAGACGATCCTCAAGAACCTACCGCCAAAGAAGGATCTGCCTATCACGGACCAGGCCGTGGCACCACCGAGCCTTGGCCGGGTACTTGGGGCAGCTGCAACAGGGATGCTCGCTTTTGGCTGCCTGCTGGCATTAGAAGCGGGCTTTCTCTGTCTGATTTCGGCCCAGATCGCTCAGTGTTATTCGCAAGCCGATCCCCTGAAGGTGATGCTGTCCTTCCTCGGAGCCTGAGCGTTCTCCAATCTCGAGTTGCTCTGGGCTGCTCTGGTGCGGCAATGCTGCGTTAAGAACCTGCAATCTGACAAGGCACCATCAGGAACTGCCCAGTAGCTCGACTGTCGCAGATTGTGGCGGAGGCTGACTCCCTTGGGACCAGCTCTGTCGGGACCAGCTCTGTCGGGACCAGCTCTGTCGGGACCAGAGAGCCAGTGCGAGAAGATCTGGGTGGGCACAAGGTCTCAGGGGCAAAGCCCACATCCGGGACAATCTCCTGGACTCTGTTGATCTTTCTCGGCTCGTAAGCGGACTTCGCGGCTGGTCGCGATGCTCTCGTTCAGCAATGATCGCTCGGTCCGTGCGGATTTTGGGAGACCGGTCCAAGGTGAGCATTGGCTATGCCGTGCGGCTGCCTGAACTGTGACAATCGGTGAGCTGCTCAGAGGGATCAGCCGAGGACAGGCCAGCCGAGGATAGGCCAGCCGAGGACAGGCCAGCCGAGGATAGGCCAACCGAGGATAGGCCAACCGAGGATAGGACGGCTGGAATTCGTGTGCTTTCAGCCGATGTTTGCTGAGACTCCGCCGAAGATATTCCGACTAGCCTCGCTCGTAATCGATCACCGGCAGGGAATTGGGGAAGCGTTCCCGTAGGCTTTGCAGCAGTTCTGGGACTTCGTCGACGAACAAGAAGGGATCCTCACCTCGGATGTCTTTGCCTGCTTCCCAAAGGGCCCGGTAGATCGTCAACCGCGAATAGAGCAGCTGATTAACGCCTTCCCGTCTCTTCTCCTCGGTATCGATCAGCGACTCGGCGTCATAATCGTCCCACAGGGATTCGTTGCCGGGCTTCCATTGAAGGAGAATCTCGTCAAGGACCGAACGCAAAGGTTCGCCGCCTTGCACCCGAGTGTCAAGTTCCAGATTCCCGGACAAATACTCGTAACGCTTCGTTCCCCACATGGCCCCACACTCCTACCCAACGGAAAACAAACGACTGCTGCTGGCCAAGTTTTGCAGGCTCAGTCTCGGAGGCCAAGAGTCAAGCCCAGCGGTCTGCTGAAAAACTCCAACACCGCAGAAACGCCACAGGCAAAGTCCCGCGGATCGTTAGACTCGCTGGATTTTGGGCTGTTGTGGCGGTCCTCAGTTCTCAAAAAGACCGCGACCATCGGAAGCTGACCATCAACGAAGTCTGCCAGCGGCAGAGCTTCGCTCTGCAATCGTTCCCAGCACTCAAGAGTCCTGGGAAGAGTTGCCTTCCGCCGGCCCCTCGTCAGAAGACTCGCCCTCGGAAAGTTCGTCTCCGGTCAGTTGATTGTCAGAAGGGCTCGTCTCTGGAGAGCTTTGACTTGCTTCCTGTTGACTTGCTTCCTGTTGGCTTTTGCCTTGCGCGGGAGACTTTGGCTCCTCCGGAGACTCGGCAGAGACCTCTTGCGTAGCTTGCCGAGATTGCTCAAAAGCACTGGGTCCCTCAGATTCACTTGGCTCAGCAGCTCCGGCAGTTGGCCGATCCCAACCCAAAAGCTCCCGACCGGCTTGAACAGTCCGCTCTGCCGGGGCTCTGGGATCTTGGGTGACCTGCAATTCCCAGCAGCAGTGGATGGCGTAAATATCCTCAAGCCGCTGGAGAGTTGCCGTTTCGTTGAAGAGGGCAAAGGTGATCGAACCTACCAAGCCATAACCCTCACCTGGTGGCCCAAGGCTGGCCTTCGAATCTACAGCCTCATCCGGCGGCTCTTGCTGGTTGCTCTGGTCCTGTTGGCTTGTTGGCTCGGCCTGACTGGCTGTTTCCGCCTGAGGATCGACGTCATCGTAGCGGTAATGGCACACCCAAAGCTGCCGCTGATCGTCGGTGGGTGGCCAAAAGAGGGTCCGGGTGTCAGCGACCTCGATCGAAGTCGGGGGACGGCCGTATTCGTTGGGATGGGCCAACCAGGCGGATAGTTGCGCCCGGGCCCGAAAATCGGGGTCGTTGGCCGCAGCCGGCAGTTCGTCGGTCAGCCCGAGTTCCAGAAGATATCGCCGCGCGACTTCGGCATGCCGAACATCGGTGGCATAACTCTTGAGGCACTCAATTCCCTGATCATCTCGCAGCTTGGCCGCTGCCCAGGCTCCTTCCAACGCAACCAGGTCTGAGGGATGTTTCAGAGCAAGGCTCAACAACTCCGATCGCAAGGGGGCCACCGGCATGTCCTCAGCCGGTGAAATATCCTCAGCCGGTACAATATCCTCAGCCGGTACAATATCCTCAGCCGGTGAAATGGCCTGGTCGTTCGACCCCTCTGCGGCAGACTCCCTGGCAATCTCGCCGTTGCTTTGGGCATGGCCGTTGTGATGCTGATCCGCCTGAGCATCGCTCTGCCATGAAGGCTTGTCCCCCGGCCCTTTTTGAAGGATCAGTTCTTTGCCTGGGATTTCGTGGTCAGTGGCTTGGTTGTCAGCTGCTGGTTTGAGGTCTTGGTCTTGGAAGTCTGGGGCTGGCACCACTTGCGGCTGATCGCCCGGCTGCTGCTGAGCAGGCATCTGCTGGCTCGCCTTGCCAGGCTGGGTTTCTTCGGGCTGGGTTTCTTCGGGCTGGGTTTCTTCGGGCTGGGTTTCTTCGGGTTGGTTTTCTTGAGGAGCGACTTTTATTGGGAACAGCCCGAGTGGGGTCCGTGGTGGTGGGGGTTCCTCGGTGGGCAAGAATGCCAAGGCGGTCACGGCCGAACGGGCGTAGCTGGCATGCTCGGGGTCAGGATCGCAGAGCCAATCATGCAAGCGGCGGCGACCTGTAGGGCTATGAAAGGGGTGGCGGCGGAGGTGTCCCTGGATGCTGAGGGTGTTGGCCAGATCGAGGTAGGCTACGCCGGCAAAGCCTGGGGGGGGGTTCTCTCGAAAGGCGTCGATGACCCGACGCCACTGGGGATGGTCGGGCGTATAAGTTCGAAAAAGCGTGTTCCACAGAAAGCTGTGGGGCACTCGGCTGGCAGCGATTTGCAAGAAAGTGACGGCACGTTGATCACCAAAGAGGGCAAGCGTCTTGATCCCAAGAAGAAGATCCTCGATGGGCAATTCGCCAGCCTCTTCGACAAACAGGTCGTCTCTCTCAAAGCCTTGCTTGATAATCCGGATGACCTCGTCGAGGGCATTCTGCCGCAGATACTCGGTCACCTCTCTGGGGGAATCCAACAGCAACAACTGCAAGAGCAGCCGGAATGGAGAATCCCCACCAACGCAGGGCCAGCCGCCGCTGACATCCAGACGCTTCAAGGCCGAAAAGACCGCTTCACCGTCTTCCGCAGAATTCATCCATTCAGCTCGCTCCGGAAGCATGCCGCGAATCTCCGGAACGTTTTCAGGAAAGCGATCCGGATGGAGCAACTCCGCCAACGACAACTCCCCCGGCTCCTTGGCATCCTCCGTCGCCGGCTTCTGCGTTTCTGGGTCCTCGGTTGCCGGTTCCTCGGTTGCCGGTTCCTCGGTTGCCGGTTTCTCGGTTGCCGGTTCCTGGGTGGAGGCCTCTTGCTGCGGGGCTTGGGAGGCCTGAGCATCCGCAGCCTGAGCATTTTGAGACTCAGGTTGGTGAGAGGCCTGCGGATTTCGAGGACTTTGGGGATCCTGAGGGAGTTCGGCGTCCGGTGAGGTGTCCGACATAAAAGCAACTACCGACTGTCAAGTGGCAAGACGCATTGTGTTTCCTGTCTCGCGAAGCAAACAAGCCTGCGAGCCACTTGTCGACGGAAGCTTGCTTCGCCTGCGTTTGAGTTGGCGATCCTGATAGATCAGGGCTGACCGGTTCGCAGGGCGTCATAATACTCTTTAGCGTGTTCTCGATACTTACGAGGCAACCGTTGATCGGCCAGTGGATCAGCCTCCTGTTTCTTGACTGCTTGGATCTGGGAGGCGATGTTTTCGGTGACTTGGCCTGGCAGATTGGGCCCGTCGACATACCGAACCACAGTGGCCTCGCCACCGGGGGATCTCCTTTCCGAGGCGACGTTGCTATCGCGGGTCCGAGCATCGATGAATTGAGATGGTCCTAAGCCAGGCCCAACCCCGACCCCGGGTTTGTGTCCACCCCGACCGGCTTGGCCCAACTGCCCTTGCTGGTTCGCCTGAGCGGCCCGCCCTTGTGCTATCTGGCCAGGTTGATTTCCTGGTCCAGGCCTATTTCCTTGTCCTGGTTGATTTCCTTGTCCTGGTTGATTTCCTTGTCCGGGCTGGCCTCCTTGGCACATCGCGCTTTTGGCGTTGTTGATTCGGTTCATCGCATCAGAGAGCATTTGCGACTCTTTGAGCTGTTTTGAGAGCTCAGCGAGCGTCTGCTGAGCGTCAGCGACTCCCTGCTGCAATCCTTGCTGCGGCCCCTGACCGCCGTTTTGCTGATCCTGTGGTTGCCCGCCGGATTGTTGGCTTGCGGATTGTTGACCTGGCTGCTGCCCGAATCCAATCGGACTCGGCAAACCGGGAAGGTTCGGCATGCCCATGTTGCCCTGTTGGCGATTCTGCCCCTGATTCTGTTGGCTGGAGCCCTGCTGGCCTTGGCCAGTCTGGTTCTGGCCAGTCTGGTTCTGGCCAGTCTGGTTTTGGCCAGGCTGGTTCTGGCCAGGCTGCTTCTGGCCAGGCTGGTTTTGGCCGGTTTGGTTTTGGCCAGTCTGACTTTGACCGGTCCGGCTTTGGCTGTTTTGATTCTGGCCAGTTGGATTCTGGCCAGTTGGATTTTGGCCTGATTGGTTCTGGTTCCCGCTTGGTTGCTTCTGGCTCAAGTTATTGGCGATTTGGCCAAGTTGCTGGGCCAGTTTCTGCAGCTTGCCCATCTGCGGGTCGATGACTTTGAGGTCTTGCGTCTTTTGCTGGGCGGCGGCTTGGGCAGCGGGGTTACTAGCGTTTTGGGCCATTTGTTGCTGGAGCTGCTTTTTGGCTTGGGCTTGAGCTTGGGCCATCTGCTGAAGTTGGTTCTTCAGGGCGTTGATCTGGTTGGCCAGTTGCTGCCTCTCTTGGTCGCTCAAGTTGCCCTTGAGGAGTTTTTTCTTCAGGGCCTCCAGTTCCTTGGCAGCCTGTTGGAAGTTGCCGTTGCGTAAGGCCGAGGCCAGCCGTTCTCCAGGTCCTTGCTTGAAGGCGTTCATTTTGGCCAGTTGCCGATTCAGCCAGTTGGGGTCGCCCAGATCGTTCTGACGTTTTTTGATGTCCTGTGCGAGCTTGTTGATGTCTTTGAGGCGTTGTTTCTGGTCCTTTTTGGCCGAGGATTCCTCAATATTCTTAAGCTTCTCTTTGAGCCTATCGAATAACTGAGCTGTCTTCTTCAGGTCGTGCTTGCGGGCCTCTTCCTGCTGTTTCTGAAATTGTAGGCGGACTTTTTTGATTTCTTGCTTTTCCTCTTGGGTCAGCTTTCGGGCTGCGAGCTGCTCTGCCTTGGCAGTTTCGGGTCTGGCAGCCGGCTCGATCAAATAGGCCAATAGCAAACCGGCGATCAGAGGAATCAACGGCAGCAAGGCAATCGGCCGGGGGGCCAGGCGAAAACGCTGGCTGACTTCCACCCGTCGAACACGTTTGGTGGCATCTTGAAGGAGCGCCTGCCCTGCCGGTGTCTCCAGATCTTGTGGCGAGAGGGCCAGAACGCTGGAGACTCGTTCCTTCAAGCCAAATCGTAAGTCCAAATCGACAGCCGCCTCGACCAAAGAAGGACGAGTTAGCCAGGCCCAGCTCATCGCTGCCAGCAAACTCAAACAAGCTCCCCCGCCCAGCCACACCCCAGGGGGCCATCCGGCAAACGACCAATAACGGTCCAGGCCAACCAGAACAGCCGAAAGCAACAGGCCCATGGCCAATGCCCAGCTGGCTGTGGTCAGCAGCCGCTGAAACATCAGGTGCCGCTGCACTCGGCGGACTTGGTTGAGAAGATCTTTCATGTTCCGTCCTGGTCAGTCAGGCATCAGTCAAAAGGGAGCAGCAAGAAGAAACGCCGCACAACCAGCACTCAGCACAACTAGCACTCTGCACAACCAGCACTCTGCAGGGACCCGCGAAACACTCATGGCGGGCCAAGTTCACGGGCGGGCCAAGTTCACGGGCAGCCGGGCTTCGGTCATTCCTCACCAAGCATGACCGGGCAGTGGGCCAAGATGGGCTGGGACGGATGTATCCCAGCTGAGTGGTCTCGGCAGTGGCCTGAGCTGCATTTTATCGGGCCCGATTGCCAGAAGGGCACCCAATTTATGCATTTGGCTCCGCACAGTTGCGTGTTTCTTAAGAAAAGTTTACCCGTAACAGCCAGCAACTCCCATAGCCTTGAGGGATCACTCTTCCGTTGTGTGAACGTTAGGAGGTGCCTCCGCTGACTCCTTCGGCTGGACTCTGCCCGAAAGACTAGCGGGATGCCGCCGTACCATTGGCCGAAGCTGGCAGGCTGACCACCCACTTTGCTCGCGCTGACACCTGCCCACTCGTCTTCGATGGCTCGGTGGACGCTGGTGGTCTTTTGGGATTGCTCGACAGAGCTGGTTGCCCGAATTGCCCGCCAGGGGAAACACGCTTTCCATCCATTAAGGCGAGCCGGTTTCAGGAAGGTTTAGTTGCTCCGGATGGTCAGGCCCATCACCAAGCCGACCCCCAGGGAGGCGATCCCCACCCACAAAAGGGCTGCCGGCAGCAGTCGTCTTTGGTTCTGAGCGGCACGCAGGTCCCGACGGAGCTGTTCGAACTCAGATCGGAGGTTGGCCTCTTGCTCAGCAACCGATGCGTTCGGGGCCAACCCGCCCGGCGACTGACCAGTTCCCACAGGGGCCACACTCACAGGGTCCTGACTTGCAGGATCCTCTTGGGGAACAGGGTGTGTGTGATCCTTCCCGGCGTAGTGCAGCGCCTGGATCTTCAGGCCGACGAAGTTCATCCGCTGTTGTTTTTCCTCAGTCCACCCTCCTGAGCCCCAGGTTGGCAGGCAGTAGCCGATCACAACCAAGGTGATCCCTAGGAGGCTACACGCCAGGACAGCAGCCAGTTTCATCGCCCGATCTCCGGAGAATACGCTCTGTCAGCAGTTTCCGATCTCTTCCGCAGAAGTTGCTTCAGGTCCATTGCCCATAAGACTCGAAACCTTGGAGCGAGTTACTCGGGCAGCTCGGTGATCTGTCCATCATTGACGGAGACAAGATTGGCCATGGTGGTTTCATCGATGCCATTGGGCAAGAAGCCGACGTGGCCGTCGAGGTACACAACGTTCACTCCACCGGGGTGGAGGCTTCGAGGGGCAGCCGACCAGTAGCCGCTGTAACGGCTGCAGGGCATGTTCTCCAGTTGAGCGCCAGCGGAATCAGGGCAGTCATAGAGCACATCAGTCGGCAGGCCCCCGAAGCTATTGGGAACTTGAGTGAAGCCGGCACTGTAAACCCCGTCGTAATAGTAAATCTGCTGCTTTTGTCCATTCACTGGGTACCCGCCTGGGGTCGGATGAGCGTCAAAGGCAAGCAAGCTGGCTCCGGTCCAAGGCAAGGCCCAGACACCGCGTTCGTCTTGAGGATGTTCCCGAGTGCGAACTTCCCCCAAGAGCAACGTCTGGCTCCCGCCATCGCGGATGGCAGCCATCGGATGGGGGCGGTGACCAATCAAGGCCCCGGGCCAGAAGTTCCCAAAGTCGACGTGATACGGGCTGGTCCAAGCTGCATAATTACCCTTGGCGAACTGCTTGCCTTGGTACTCGTATCGTCGCCCAGAAGCAGCATCGGTCGGGCAAAGAAAGGTCGGCACTTCCTGAGCCTGAGGCTCGTTGGGTTGCTGATAAACCGTTTCTGTCCGGTCAAAATGATCATACAAAGCTTGTTGCTCAAGTTGTGGCAGGATGAACACCACCCAGCTCAGCTGAGAGCCTGTCCGAAATTTGAAGTAAACGTAACCTCCGGTGTTCTGAGGCGCCGGCTCCACAGCCCCTGCTGGAGGCAACAGCTCACCCAAGGTCTCGTAGCTGAGGATCGCCAGGCCGATCTGCCGCATGTTGTTGGTGCACTGCACCCGACGTCCCGCCTCTCGAACCTGTTGCACAGCCGGCATCAACAGGCTCATCAAAATGCCAATGATCGTGATGACGACTAGTAACTCAACCAGGGTAAAGGCTTTCCGAGAACAGACCGGCCAGCCAGAAACCGGCCAGCCAGAAACCGGCCAGCCAAAAACCGGCCAGCCAAAAACCGGCCAGCCAAAAACCGGCCAGCGACAGGCCAGCGATGGCGAAGCTGCGGCGGTCGTTGTTGGGTGCTGCATGTGAACCTCTGCGGCCAAGTGACCGACGGAGTGATGACTCGTTGAAGAGTTGTGGGCACTGAAAAGGGGCCGACAAAGCGAACTCGCCCTGAGACCGGACAGGTCAAGAGCCATCGTGTGGGCAAACGTGTCGTTGTCGCTGTTTCTCACGCGGTCCTTGGCCTCTGACGGAGAAATTCTCTTTCCGCTTGAGTTAGAACCGCTGATGGTCCCGTTGTCGGCAGCCAGCAGGGCCAAAACACCCTTTGCCTGGAGGTTGTTTGGGTTGTCTCGGGGTTTCGCTGACCGAGCAACTGGTTCAGGGACCACACAGCTCTCAAGCAGTCTTTCAACAGGCCTGCGGAGAAACGCCGACCTCAGGTCGTCCAGGGGTGTTGTCTCAACACAAGCAACTTTTTGGGCACTTAAGACATGTTGCTGCGACTTGGCATCTTCCGGACAACCTGCTTGCTCAGAAAACGAGGCAAATGGATCAGACCGGGGGACAAGGTGCCCCTCAAGTTTAGGATTCTTATAAAGCTTTAGTATAGAAATCTCTCACAGGCGGTCACAAGTCACCGAAGGGGTGTTTTTTGAGGAAAAGACCGACCTTGCGGTGAGTTTCTGACCAGCGGGTCTCGAGGTTAGGTTGGGAGGGAGGCAGAGTCAAACCGCTCTGATTATTGGTGCTGGTCCGAAGTGAGGAAAGCCTTCGCTAGAGAAATTATCCTGCAAAATACACTAATGACCCTCGGAGAAGTTTTCGACCAAAGGGCTTTCCGTCTGCCCTTGTTTGTGATGACCTCAAGGGGGCAGCCTGAGGCACCACAGCAAGCCCGGATTGCCGGACGAAACGCCCCGCTTCGTCGAAGACTGTTTAGGGAATCAGTAAAACCAGTCTACGAGCGATTGGGCAAGCAAGAGGGTTTTCACAAAGGTGAAAAAGACTTCGGAAAGATAGAGAGATTGCCACCCGGCGTACGCGCTTTTTCGGGAAGCTTTCCGGGAAACATTCCAAGAACACGCTCTGGGGTAGCCCGGTGAGCCAATGGCAATCACCGACTGAGGTTGGGGGAAATCTTGGCTCGTCCGGTTTTGTGGAAAAGCCGCGAAATCGCCAGTTCTTGTGCCGTTTTAGCGTTTTGGACGAGCAAGAATTTTCCCTAAGCGTAGTTAGGAGACCTAGTGAAGTCACTTCCTGCGTCTGCTGGCCGATCTTCTTGGCTTCTGGCCCCAACTGTGTGTTGAGGGATCACTGCTATTGGGAGAAGTTCTTGCTCGTCACCAAAGGCGGCAACCACCGGACTGACCGTGAGTCTGGCGGCCTTTCCATCAACCGGAGGAGCCAAGATATTCCCCAAGCTCAGTCGTTGACCAGTTCACGCTGTGGGCCGGAGCCGTCGATGTCGCCAAGAGCAGGGTCGATCTGAGATGCTGGCAGGATTTGACCAGCTCAGAGAGCTGGGTCTGAGTGACACGCAAGTGACTGATGATGGGGTCAAGTCTTTGGAAAAACTGAACCGATTACAATCTCTCGATATCAGCCATACAAAACTGACGAGTCGAGGCATGCAGACCATTGGGCAACTTCGCCATCTCACGAAGTGATTCGTTCAAAATACCCAAGTCGCTGATGCGGGGCTGGCAGCCATCGGAGGACTGAAACAGTTGACTCGGCTCGATCTCTCGAAGACTCCAGTGACGGACTCAGGGGTGGCCCAACTTGCAGAACTGAAGCACCTCACTTCGTTGAACCTCAGCGACACCCTGATCACTGATGTGAGTCTCCCTCAGCTGAGCAAGTATCCCGCTCTGCGATACCTGACAGTGGCCGATACCAAAATCAGCGATGCTGGGCTTGTCCATCTCCAAAGCATGAAGAGGCTCGTTTGGCTGGACCTCCAGGACACACTCATCACTGAAGCAGCAGCCGAAAAACTCCGCAAATCGCTGCCGAAGTGCCAGATCATTTGGTTCTGAGACGCTTGCCGACTATCTCGAAGTGCCAAAACCGTTCTGGAGAGCTTTTCCCGCTGCCCACCCCAAAAGCAAAAAGCCGCTAGGAAGATCCTAGCGGCCCTTGTGTTGAACTCTGATTGGCCGAGCCGCTGACAATTCGATTCAGCTTCTCTCACCGGAGTCAGAAGATTGTCAGCTCAGTTAGCCTGTCGACGGCGGCGGACCAAAGTCAGGGCAAATCCGCCAGCCAGCAAGGCAACCGTGGAGGGCTCAGGGATCACTCGATCACCTGGTCCACCACCATTTGAAGCCAGTGGTGGAGCCAGTGGGTTGGTGAAGTCGACATAGGCGAAGTAGAAGTCGGAATCCACCAGCGGGAACGAGGAGTTGCCACCGACCAGGTCACCGTTGTCGACGAAGCGGCTCTCGATGATGAAGTTGCCGCTACCATCGTCCTCGTAGGAAAGGAAGGCAGGCTCCCCACCGGCAACCGAGAGAATCAGCGCCCCGTCCTCGGGAGTGACTCCATCGATGGCCAGCTGATAGGTGCCAACGTCCAGCCGAGTCAGATCAAAAGTTTGTCCGGTTTCTCGCTCTTCGATGGAGTCGCCGGTTGCCCCGTCGACCAGGGCTCCGGTCAGTCGCTGCGAATCCCAGTCGACAAACAGGAAGGAGAAGTTGCCACTGTCCTCGCGGGCGTTCAGGTCCGCAAGGTTGTTATTGTCGTTGGAGTACAGGGCGATCTCCCAGCCGGTGCTGTCTGGGTTGCTCACGGCGAACTCGTTGTTGTTGTCGCCATCAGCGGGATTGAGAAAGAGCATGCCTTCTTCGGGATTGAACTGAGATGACTCCAGCCGAGCGATCGCGTTGCCAGGGGAGATCCATTCGACCGGGGGACCGTTCTCCCCGAAGAAGTTCACGTTGTAAGAAGGCAGCTTGGAGGCGTCTGGACTCGACGGATCGAACGGATCAGTGGAATCGTAGGTTCCCCCAACCCATTGGGCTTGACCGCCTGCGGCGTTGGCCTCGACATAACCTCCGACCCAACCCGAAGTGGTTCCTTCATCTTGGCCGTAGGGGAAGAAGGCAGCTGCTGTGTCAAACACACCTTCGGTGCTTCCCGCGTTCGTGTTGAAGCCAGCGATGCCCATGTTGAGGTCGACAGCACCGTTATCATCGGTGGCACCACCATCACCATTGGCATATTCCCCAGTGACCATGTTGTAGCCAAAGCCTTGGGCGAAAGTATTGGTGAACTGAGCAGTTCCAAACAATTCAACGCTGTTCCCGTTGACAGTGTTGTTCTCACCAACCCCGTTTTGCCGGACAGTTGCCAGCCAAATGCCCATCTTGTGGTTGGCTCGCCAAGCGTTGGTCGTAGGGAAGACCTGCGAGCCCGGGTCCTGCCCATTCCCCTCTTGGAAATTGTTCACAAAGACGCTAGGCGGTTGATTGGTGGAACCGCCAGGATTGGGACCAACGTTAATGGCGAAGTCACCCTCGTTCATCCGCGAGGAAGTGAACTCGACTGGCCCACCGGAGAACTCCGCCAAGATGGTGTCTTGCTGGGACCCGTTCAGTTCGGTTCCCGGTGGGTTGGTGGCGGAGATGTTGGTGGCGGTGACCCCCAACGGGAATGTTCCAGGTGGCAATTGAACCCCCGGGGCTGTGACCATCGGGGCCTGATATTCAACAAGGCCAAGCTGGGCGAACGAAACGCTTGCTGAGGCGGCCACAAACATCATGGCCAAGACGCTCGTTTGTCGTGCGAGCATGGAAGGGACCTTTCTGGAAAGGGGCGTAAAACATGAACCGCAAACAACACAAAGAGTTGTGTGTTGGAGAGTTTCGAAAGCGGGAAATAGAGAGTTGCTTGGGGATGTGTTGGGGAGACACGCAGCACAAGCGTCGTCTTGACAGCCTGCAACCTTAAGCTCATGTAGTGTACTCAACAAAATGATTCTTTAATGAAGACGGTTTGAGTTTTCCATGAATTTGGTCAGATGCGTCGTTGACGGTTTGTCATCCAGTGGCGGTTGAGCTTTCAGCGGTTCACAAGCCCCCAAAGGTGCGCCAGGCCAGCATCGCTTCGGTTATCACACTTGGCAAGGTCGAGAATTCAGAGGTTGTTCAATCCTTCGAGGGCCCAAGGAGTCTGCAGTCTGTGGGAGCAGGTCGGGTGTTGGTTCAGGGAGAAAGGTTCCTCAATCACAGACCATGTGGTCCATTGCATCAATCAAGAATAGTCTCTGATGAATCCATCTTCGATGCCGCGTGAATCAGGGCCAGGAGGATTTCGTGGTTTGCGGGGCGAGCTTGATGGGATCTGTGAATGCCCTGAAAATCCACTGGCCTTACTGACCTTCGGAGAAGTTTTCGGCCCAGGGCTTTCCGTCTGCCCTTGTTTGTGATGACCTCAAGGGGGCAGCCTGAGGTGCCACCGCAAGCCCGGATTGCCGCACGAAACGCCCTGCTTCGTCGAAGACTTTTCAGGGAATCAGCAGAAGGGTTTTCCATGAGAAAAGCCATCCGAATCATCTGATCCGGATGGCTGAGTGTCGCGAGATGGTTGGCTGCAAGAGAGGCAGCGGAACCTTAGAAGGTCAGCACACCATCGACGGCAAAGATGGTGTTGTTTGTGTTGCCTCCAAGCGTCTCGACGTCGCGATGGATCACTTCGGGTCGGATCACCAAGTTGGCATGCGGGCGGACGTTCAAGCCGTAGGTCCACTCCCAATTGTCCACACTGTCGGAATTCCAGTACTCAAACCGGGTTCCCACGCTCAGACAATCGTTGATCTTGTAGAACAGGTATTGGTTAATGCCATCCTGGTCGTTGATCACACCAGGGATGAAAGCATTCTGATTGGCCGGGTTCGGGAAGGATCCGTCGGTGGCAACCAAATCACTTTGCAGGACGTAGTTGAGCCTCTCACTGATCTGCCAATCCACCACGATACTATGGTTGTAACCCTCACCCCGGAAACCCAAGTTGCCGGCCAGGAAGATGTAGGTGATGCTCAAGTTGTCGCCCACTTGGAAGCTGGCACCGCCCTTGAAGGCACTGCCGTCGGCAAATTGCGTGAAGCCGGTGTCCCAACCGGCGACCCAACCACCATAGAGGGTGACGTTGTCGATGCCGCTGTAGGATGCCAACACGCCCGTGTGGGTAAACGGCTCGCTGTTGAACATCGTCAGGGAGTGACTATAGAAGAAATTGTCTGGGGCGGTCACCACTTCATAACCAACCAGGGTGTAGAAGTGACCACCAATGACAGAGAAGTCGCCATAGGCCACTTCACCATACAACTGTGGCATAGCCCAACCGTACCCACCACCGGCGTCCCAACCATTGAGGAAGTCCCATGTGCCGGCAGGGCCACCGAAAGCTTGGGTATCATCAGCATCGATACCATACATGATGTCGACACGGCCACCGATATCGAACCCCTCCGAGCCGTCGGCCTTCCGCTCAATGTAACCCCAGACTTGAGTAAAATTGAAACGATCCGGCTGATCTAAGAATTGGAGATTGTCATCGGTGTGGTACCCTCCGAAGGCCACCCAACCGCCGAAGTCAAAGGCCGCATCTTCGCCCAGAAGCAGATTGCTGAAGTCAATCGGGTCACCGATGTTGCACCAGCCGCAACCCTCATCTTCGCACTCGCAGGCGCATTCTTGTTCTTCTTCTTGGCAGGCATCACACTCGGCTTCTTCCTCCTCACAAGTGTCGCACTCAACAACTGCGTGCTCGTGCTCCTGCTCGGGGTGCTCTTCGATCACTTGATACTCATGTTCCTGGTGATCTTGAGGCAACGGGGGAAGCGGGGGCGGCTCGTAGGTCTCCTTGTGGAGGATGACGGTCTCCTGCTGGTGGCCAGCCTGCTGGAGCACGCTCTGATAAAGTGGGTCTTGGTCATGCCCAACTTGCTGCAGGGCACCCTGTTGGTGGCCGGCCGGCGCTTGACCAGCCAGTTGGTAGGTTGGGGCGTTCCGCTTGTTGGCGGTTGCTCGAGGTTGTGTGGGCAGATAGCGGTATTGAGATTGGGCTTGAACAGCCTGTTGCTCAACAAACCCGCCGACCGCCGCGACGAGCAGAGCGAATCCTAGTGCTCTCATCATCTCCCTTCAGTCCCTTGTCTGGAAGGTCCGTCGCCGAAAGCCCCACCGGGTGAGTTCGACCCCAGAAGTCTCCGGTTCCCTTTTCAGAGATCCGTTTCCTCGATGTTGAGGGCTTCTTTGACACCGTTTGTCCATTGGCGGTTGGACCTAGAATTTTCAGCTGGGCGACGGCCAGCAGCTACAACAGCCACTCAAGCGTCGTCCTGCTGGTTGCAGGAGTCTCCGGCTTCCAGGCTCCGCCCCATCGATTTCAGGATGATAGGTGCTCCGCACGCGGAATTGGTTGGTTCGCCGTTTCTTCCGCGAAGTCGGCCAGTTGCGGCCAAAATCGCTCGGAGACAACTAGCGAGCCAAAAGTCCCCATCAGCCAAGAGTTCGTTTGTGTGGGAGAGCTCTCTCCCAGGCACCACGAAAAAACGTCCTTTTTAGTGGGCCTTAGTGTCTCAGAGAGCACACAAATTGCCCTCTGTCCAAACTCTTTCGGCCAAGAATCCGCCTCACAGCAGCGGCTTGGGAGTTTCTATCCGACTTTGCACCCCGCTCGCCCGGCAAATGCTCAATCAACCGGTAAGACTTCCCCAGATTCCAGCGTGTGCCAGCCTTTTGGGGGGAGAGATGGACCGGCCCTCAAGCAAGAAGCCCAGATGCGGTGGGCCAGATTTGCTAGCCCCCTGGCTCAAGAAGGTTATTGCTGGAGAATTCCCTTTGGGGGGCAGGATTTGGGGCTACTGGAACTGGTTCTGAGTTGACCAGAGCCATCAGCCGACCTAGTGCCTTGTTTCCTAGGATTTTGGCAGTCGGTTGATTTTGGCAGTCGGCTGGACGTGAATCTCCCGAGTTTACGAGAACCAACTGCCAAATCAGAAGGAAACCGACCACTAGGTTGCCAGGGGCCATTGTGCCATCATGGGTAAAACTTTTGAGGACCAGATGGCCAGCTCTTCAAGAGCGGATTTCGGGTTTTAGGCGGCTGCCTTTTTCATCGCGGCGACCAGGCGGCTTTTGAGCCGGGCGGCTGCGTTTTTGTGGATGATCCCCTTGGCAGCCACCTGGTCGATTTTCTTTTGCGTGGCGGGATACAGTTGTAAAGCTTTTTGCTGATCGCCTGCGGCGATTGCCTCGCGTAGTTTCCGGACGGCCGTTCGCAAGGACGAACGATGGCCGCGGTTTAACAGTCGCCGCTTCTCGTTTTGCCGGAGCCGTTTTTTAGCGCTGCGGGTATTCGGCATTGCAGTACAGATACCATCCAAGGGTTGTGGGAAACTGCCAACAAAGAGAACCGCTAAAAGAAAACCGAGACCTGCCGGGGGGGTAATTGGCAGTCTCGGAATTGGTTTTCTGCCAGTATTGGTTTTCTGCCAGTATTGGTTTTCTGGCAGTGACGCGAGGTGAGGGGTTCTCCGAGCGATCGATCAATTCACGTAATATCGTCTTCTGCGGAGAGTTTGTCTAGGAGGGTTGCCACGTCCTTGTAGTCAAAGTCCATGCTGGCAAGTTCGGTCAGATGTGTCTCGGCAACCTCTCGTTTCTTCAGACCTAGGGCCAAACGCCCAGCCAAGTAGTGGGCTTCCTTTTTGAGTTCCAGCTGATTGGCAGGAATCGCCTCGGTGGCCTGCAGGTAGTGATTCAGCGCCAGGGGGAACTGGCGGATATGCTGAAAACATCGGCCCAGACCTAAGAGCACCAACCCCTGATGGCTTGGGTCGCCTTTGGCCTTTTGGTAGCTGCTGATGGCCTCCTTGTGGTTGCCCAAACGTTCCAGACGCGTGGCCAACTCAAACCGGTATTGCACATTGTCTGGGTATCGGTCCACTCGAACGCGGTAATACTCCAGCTCGAATTTTAGAACTTCTGCCTGAACGTGTTGATACGTTTCCTGGCGTGCTGGTGTCGGCTCTTGCTCGGCCAGCCGCTGAGCCAAGGCTCGCCGATCGCGTTGGATGACCAGTTGCACTGTCTCCAGCTGTTCTCGGACACCAAGGTCACCGCCGGAGGCGTCTAACGCCTGTTGAAGCGTTGCTTCGGCCTGAGCAAAATCCCCTCGATCTCGCATCAAATCAGCTAATTCCAAGTACGGACTCAACTGCTCGGGCTCGGCTGCGATCTTATCCCGAAGCCGCTGCTCTTCGGAGACTTCCTGCTCTGGGGCGTTCTGCTCAGCCGCAGCCGAAGCGGCCAGCCCAGTCTCGGAATGGAGGTCCTGGGCGGTCTCCGCTTGATCGTATTTGGCCTCAACAAGGTTCTTTTTGGCATAAAGATCCTTGATCTTCCGGCGGACGGACTGGTCGTCGGGTTTGGCCCGCTGAATCCGCTGCCAGCACTTGACGGCCTCTTGAAACAGTCCCAGTCGTTCAAAAACCTCGCCGACCTTGCGGTTGACATCCACACTCTCCGGTGCAGCCAGCAAAGCGGCCTCACAGAAGCATTGCTCTGTCTGGGGGCAATCCAAACTCTCGCAAGCACCAGCGGCCGCAAGCAGCGCACCGGTGTCGCCTGGATTCGCCTTGATGACCTCCAGGGCTTGCCGAAGCACTTCCAGCCACTTTTTGCCAACCACCGCAGCGTTCATCGACGCCCGGCTGCGGGCCGTTTTCAACCCCGCAAGCGTTTGGCCTTTTTTCTTGCCATATTTCTTTCGCAAGCTGGAGACAATGTGCTCAGCATAAGTCCGGTTGCCCGGGTCGATCAGCAAGCATCCCCCCAACAGATCCACAGCGTAGTCGTAGTTGCTCAGAGAAATCGCTTTGAGTGCGTGATCAAGACGTTGTTGCAACGCCTTGCGCTGCTGTGGGGAAACGGCTGCACGGATCGAGGCAGTTGCTAGCGGATCTGGCGGAGAAGCCGTTCGGCCAGAATCTTGCCGGCCAGAATCTTGCTGGCCAGAATCTTGCCGGCCAGAATCTTGCTGGCCAGAATCTTGCCGGCCAGAATCTTGCTGGCCAGAGTTTGCTTGCTGGCCAGAGTTTGCTTGATCTCTAGCCGGGTTTGCAGTGCCAGGCGGCAGTTGGTGACCCCTGCTGGGGCCAATCGGGGAGGTCCCACCACCAGCCATGCTCGTGTGCCCTCTCGTTGATGGTCCGGTGTTGGTTGATTCTCATCAGCCGCTGAAAGCCTCAAGACCCAACAGCAGCTTTGGGCTGCTCCCTGCCGGTTTCTGGCCTGAGGCACCCAGGGAGACGACTGAATGAGACCCAACTTTCCAGACAGGGTTTTAGGAACCGTTGATGTTGGTGTGGCTTGCCGGTGCCTTGGACCGGAAAACGGTTGCCCCAATCGCCTAAGATGATCCGTCAACCTTTGGGCAGCCGGCTTAAAAATCCTTGCCTGAGCTTGCCCAACTGCTGCCCCCATCAGGGCGAAATAACACGAATAACTGGTATCCTATCACACCACCGCTCAAGCGAGTAGCCAAGCTCAGCAGGGCCAGAGCCTGAGTGTGAGCGTCCCGAAAGTGACTGGGAGAAGAGCGGTCGAGTTCGCCAACGGTCCTCGGCACACTGCCGGCCTCAGCTGGCTGGTAACTCCTGGCTGGTAACTCCTGGCTGGTAACTCCTGGCTGGTAGCTCCTGGCTGGTAGCTCCTGGCTGGTAGCTCCTGGCTGGTA
>CAZYKP010000001.1:271080-343539 GCA_964648025.1 uncultured Pirellulales bacterium
CTCCTGGCTGGTAGCTCCTGGCTGGTAGCTCCTGGCTGGTAGCTCCTGGCTGGTAACTCCTGGGGGCCCTTTCGGGGGACTTGGCCTGCGAGAACCAGCGGGCTGTTGGCCGGCGATCGCGGGCCCTGCACCCACTTTTCTGACGCTCACCCGGGCCTGAGAATTCACAGGTTTGCAAAGTTCAAAGACCAGACCATTTCGTCCTGGCCCTCTTCTTTTTGCTGGATAGATCAGAGGCTGGAAAGGTTCGGAGAGAAGACCTCAGAAACAATGGACCAGAGCATCTCGACGTCGTTAGGTCCCTGGCATCGATCAGCTCGGGTGTATCTTGTGGGGGCTGGCCCAGGAGACCCGGGGCTGTTGACGGTCCGGGGGTTGGAGTGCTTACGTCGTGCCGAGGTTGTGATCTATGACTATCTGGCCAACGAGGAATTGCTGGAGCACACCCCCCAGGCGGCAGAAAAAGTTTGTTTGGGCCGGCATGGGCATGGGCGGCTGATGACCCAGCAGGAAGCCAATCGGCGGATGGTGCAGGCCGCTCAGGCGGGACAGACGGTTGTGCGATTGAAAGGGGGTGACCCAGCGGTCTTTGCGCGTTTGGCTGAGGAACTGTCTGCTTTGGAAGAGGCTCAAATCCCCTACGAAATCGTTCCAGGGATCACCGCTCTGCTAGCTGCCAGCAGTTACGCTGGATTGCCGATTACCGACCGGCACTGGGCCTCTTCAGTTGCTCTGATCACCGGCCAAGAGACCGAGCAGAAGGCCGCTGATGCCTCTGGTCCCCACTCGCCTGCAGGACTGGAGGCCTTGGCCCGTTTTCCAGGAACATTGGTCTACTACATGGGCGTGACCACCGCTGGTCGGTGGAGCGTTGCTTTAATCCAAGCTGGCAAGCCGGCTGAGACCCCGGTTGCCATCATCCGGCGGTGTTCCTGCCCCGACCAGCAAATCTATCGTTGCCGGCTGGATGAAGTCGCTGAGACTCTCAATCAACGAAAGCCCGACAAAATCCGCCCACCTGTGTTGGTGATCATCGGCCCTGTGGCCAACTTGGAAGCCGCTTCAGGCGATACACCACGCCAGAGTCTCGGAGCAAGCTGGTTCACCCGGAGGCCACTGTTTGGACAAACCGTGATGATCACCCGTCCGGCTGAGCAGGGGCGAGAACTGCGAGAAGTCTTTCGCGAACTCGGCGCTTCGGTTGTTCTGCAGCCAACCATCGAGATCAGCCCACCGCCCGACTGGGGGCCTGTGGATGAGGTCCTTTCTCGATTAGGGGAGTTTCACTGGTTAGTGTTTACCAGCAGCAACGGCGTTCGCTATTTTCTGAGCCGTTTGTTGGAAGGCCAAGGGGACTTGCGAGCATTGGGATCGGTCAAGTTTGCCGCTGTTGGTCCTGGGACGGCTGCGGAGCTCCGTCGCTGGCATCTGAAGGCCGATGTCGTTCCCGAGCAATCGCGTGCCGAGGCACTTGCTGATGCTTTATCTCAAATGGGCGGACCCAGCCCCACTCGAGTGCTCCTTCTCAGAGCCAGCCGAGGACGAGAGGTGCTTGCTGAGAGGCTGACTCAGGCAGGTTGGCAAGTTGACCAAGTGGTCGTCTACAACAGTACCGATGTTGACCAGCCAACTGCGGAGGCCTCTGCGCTGATCGAGGCCGGCCAGGTGGATTGGGTGACAGTCACCAGCAGCGCCATCGCAGGCGGGCTCGTCCGGTTATTCGGAGAACGACTCCGCTCGGCCCAAATGGCCAGTATCAGTCCGATTACCAGCCAAACCTTAAGGCAATTTGGGTACGAACCAGCTGTTGAGGCACGACATTTCACCATGCAAGGTGTTGTCCAGGCCATTCTTGGGGCGAGGCAGCAGTTTGGCGGGGCGCAACCAGGTTGAGCCAAGCTGGGTCGCTACGACCGATGGGAGCTGGTGTCTGCGTCAGCAAAGTCGGCAGAGGCACCAAACGACCGAGGTGGGTCGTTTGCTGAGAGCTGTTGGCGAACTTGAGGACTCTTCCCACCCACTTTCCTGACGCTCACACCGGGGGCTACCGGCAACGGAACCGTCAGTCAGGGTGACCAGCCAAGACCTGGAAGCGCGACGATCATCAGGTGACCACCGGTTTGGGGTTTTGCGGCGTCTTTCTTCGAGACGGGTCCACGAAAACGGCGTGCCTTGGCCTGATGTCCTGAGAGCTTCCAGAAGAGTCCAACGTTGGCAACGTGACTACTTCTGCTCAAGGTAAGTCATCAGAGCGAGATACCCCAAAATCAGCGAACTGATGACCAAGCCCAAATCAAGCATGAAGCTCGGCCGGCTGAAGGGGATCTGCAGCGCAAGGTCGAGTCCGAAGACCAAAAAGAGAATACTCGCCACAACCAGACCGGCGATTGACAGGCCCTTGGACATCGTTGACCCCAGCCGTAAGACAATCCCAGCGTGATGCATGATGGCGATCAAGTGTAGTTCATCGTGACGGTTGTGCCAGGGCCTGCAACATCAAAGACCCACGGTGATAGGAAGAGGTCATCTTGCTGACCCCTTCGACCTGAACAACCGACCTGAACAACCGACCTGAACAACCGACCTGAACAACCGACCTGCGCATGACGGATTGCTTGAGTGACTATGTGTTCGTTCTTCTCACAAGTCCCTGAATGAGCATTCCCGTTGGCAGCCTTTCACGATGCTACGTGAGAGACCGTCGCAGCTCCAGAGTGTCCGTCATCCGAAAACTCCCCCTGGCGAACCCTTCTTTTTATCGGGTCTTGACTTGACAAGACATGTCCTCTTGAGAGCCTCAGCTGTTAGGTCGCTGAGTGTCGCCATAATTGATCGTGGGAGATCGATCATGGGAACAAGACGGGTTGCTTAAAAAAGGGCCCTTGAACTCTCTGAAGTTGGGTTTGTGGTTGTTGGAACCATTGCCACAGAAGATACCAGCAGTCCGCCACGAACAATTTTAGCGATATTGCCGCTTTGGCGGCTATGTTTAATCATAGGGAGCCGTCGGCGACAACACCCGTTTTGACGCCCCCAAACCAATTTGGCCTGCTCTTTTGCTTCTGTGTTCTTTTGCTTCTGTGTTCTTTTGCTTCTGGCTCTGTGCCCAGTTCTCCCGGTGCCCACATTTGACCTATGGTCCAGCCACTCCCACGCATTGCTGTTTACACAGGCTCCTTTGATCCGATCACGTTGGGTCACCTTCATGTGATCGAGCGAGGCAGTCAGTTGGTGGACCAGTTGGTTGTCGGCATCGGCGTCAATCCGGACAAGAAGTCACTCTTTAGCCCGGAAGAGCGAGTTGAGCTCGTCCGTGAGGTCACAGAGCCTCTGGGAAATGTGGTGGTGGAATCTTTTGATGAGTTGGCCGTGAAGTTCGTCCGTCAATGCGGGGCACGTCTGATTTTGCGAGGTGTTCGCTCGCTCTCGGACATGGAAGCTGAGTTCACCATGGCGATGGCCAACCACAAGCTCGATCCTGAGATTGAGACGGTGTTTCTGATGGCCGGTGAGGAGTACTCGTACATCAGCAGCACCCTGGTCAAGCAAGTTGCTGTGCTGGGCTCCGACGAGGAACTCGCCCAGTTTGTCCCTCGTTTGGTTGCCGAACGCCTACGCGAAAAATTTGGCAAGCCTCAGCGAGTTTGAACAGCGGCCATGGACCTTTTGGCTGCTTGCTCCGGCAATCCCCTGAAACACTCCCTGTCCTTGAATGCACACCCTCTCCTGCGTCTTCCGTTCTGCACGCGATTGTCTTGGCAAACCTTTTCGGCTTCCATCGTGTGGCTTTTGTCGCTGGACGCCACCCTCGCGGTTGGTCAGAGTGTTGCAGCCAAAGCCAGTGCCGGCCTGTTGCTCAGCGGTCGCTTGAGGCCGCAGATCGCCGGCAGACTGCTCCACAGTGAATTGACCAAAGGGTTGGTCGGCCTTGAGCGGATCAACGACTCACTGGCAGTATCGCCAGGCACAGGACCGTAGTTCATTCTTTTCACGATTATCACTAGCGACAAAGCTTGACGAACATAGCAACTGACGAGCCCGTCTCTCCCCATCATGAGGGCTGGTCAGCAAGCGATCCGCCAGTTTCTCAGACGCACCTGCAGGATCCGCAGAGGCCTCAACGAACTGGTTGATCTCCCGGGCAACCGGTGAAAGAAAGCTTTTACCTTGCCGTGTGCCTTGCCATGGCGTGCTCTTCGGGGCCAACCACCACTACCCTCACGTCCATGACGTTTGTGTGTGTTGGTCCGGTGATTAGCAACGCGTCCCGAAGGCGAAAGTAGTTGTAGGCATCGGCACGCTCCAGCACCTGGCGAACCTCCTCGGCTGCCTGCCGGGGGTCGCTGTGGGAGTTCTGGCCAACGCGCTTGACAAGAGCAGAATCCACAATAGCTCCGGCAGCATCGGTGGGGCCATCTTCTCCGTCGGTCCCGCCAGAGACGAGGCAGACCGGCTTAGCAGGATAGTCAAGCCATACACCAAGGGCGGCGAGCGCCAGATGTTGGTTTCGTCCCCCTTGGCCTCGGGATTCTGCGGGGGGCAAGGTAACCACTGGCTCGCCACCGGAGATCAGGCAGATCGGTTGGCCGGTGGTGCAAGCTTGCTGCTGCAACTGCAGCGCCTCTTGGGCAAGCTGACGGCCGAGCTGTTCGGCTTGTCCTTCCGGGCTTGTGGCCAAGCGAGTCTGCACTTGATAGCCGCGACGGGTTGCCTCGGCAGCGGCGGCATGCACAGCGGTGGCGTTATTGCCGATGATTTCGTTATGAACCTCACAGATTGGGGATGCTTTTCGGGTCTGGGGTTTGGCTTCTTGCCGCCTGAGATAGTCCCAGACCCGCAGGGGGACACCACTGTTTCGAGCGTCGAACTGATCCAGGATGGCCAGGGCTTGTTGCGGTGTGCTGGAGTCAGGCGTGGTTGGGCCGCTGGCGATGATCTCCAGAGGATCGCCGATCACATCGGAGATAATCAGCGAGACGAGCCAGCGTGCCCGACACGCAGCGGCTAAGCCGCCTCCTTTGAAACGGCTCAGGTGCTTGCGAACGGTGTTGAGCTGCTCAATGCTGGCTCCGGCGGCACTGAGGCACCGAGTGACAGCAAGCTTGTCGTTGAGAGAAAGGCCGCCAGCAGGGGCAGGGAGCAGTGCCGAGCCACCACCTGAGAGCAAAGCCAAGCAGAGATCGCCTGGCCCCAAAGAGCCGACCAGCTCCAGGATGCGTTCGGTCCCCATCACGCCCTGCTCCGTTGGCTCGTTGACCCCCGAGGGACGGCCAGGGTGCAGATGAATCCAGCGTAAGGGGCTCACGCAGTCGGCTGGAACATTCAACCAACCAAAGACCTCCAAAGATCTCCATTGCTCTTGGAGGGCCGCCAACCGCTCTTCAACCGCTTGAGCCATGCCGGCACCAGCTTTACCACCCCCAACAACGGCAACCCGACGGATCTGCGAGAGTGCAAGCGAACACGATCCGAGGTGGAGGCGATCAGCATCCCAGCTGAGGGCCGCGGCCACCAGCCGTTGGCTGCGGACTGCCTCCAGCCCAGCCTGCCAGATCGCCACGGCATCGTGGCGGAGGCTGACCCCGTCGCCAGCCCCCCCGTCGCCTGCCCCCCCGTCGCCTGCCTGGCCGCTCATGAGAAATCCCTCATGAGAAATCCCTTAAAGAAGAGCTTGCCAGTGGAGAACCACCTGAGGACTTGTCTGAGCATTAAAAAAACTGATAAATACACGCCGAATAAACACGAGCAAAAACAGCATCTTGCCGGGCGATTCTCGTGCAAAGCGTTCGAGGCACAAAGATGCACCGTCGGCAACCGCTCACCTGGTGGCGTTGAGCTTGTTCACGAAATCCAGGACGGCCTTGCTGTCTTTGCCGGCATTGACCGAATCATTCTTCAGGGCGATTTTGCCATCCTTGCCGATCACGAAGGTCCAGCGTCGGATGGTCACGCCTCGTTTGAGGACTTCATCTTTTCCTTGGATGGTCCGGGTGATCTTGCCGCCTTTGCCGGCAGGGACTCCAAAGGCCTTGGCAACTGAGCCCTCCGAATCGGCCAGCAACGTGAAGGGTAACTTATAAGCCTCTTTGAACTTGGCGTGTGTGGAGGCTGAGTCTCCGCTGACGCCGACCACTTCGACGCCTTGGGCTGTCAGTTTCTTCATGTCGTCTCGAAAACCACAGGCTTGCCTGGTGCATCCTCCAGTAAAATCTGCTGGGTAGAAATAGACCACCAAGATCTTTTTGCCCACGTGATCTTCGCTTTTCCAGGTTTTGCCAGTCTCATCAAGGGCGGAAAACGAAGGGGCCGGATCCCCAACGTTCACCTCCGCGGCTGCCAAGGACGTGGGCAGGATGAATGCCGAACTTGCTGCAGCTACAACGAATCCCCAAAGAGGCAGGTGTGTCGTGCGCATGGATCTCTTCCAGAACGGAGAACAGGGAACAAGCATCAAACACAGCAACCGGCAGCCAGAGCTACCAGGAGTGTTGGTGGCAAGTGTTGTGAGTGCCCAGTTTTGGCAACCACACAGATCACCTTCCAGGTTGCTGAAGTCGGCGTTCCCTCACCCAGGTTTCTTCGTTCAACCTGTGAAGACAAACTTCACCTGTAAGCTAGCTGCACTCAGAAACGAAGTCCAGCAGATCCCATCAAGCCACGTTGATGCTTGGCAAGATACTTGAGACGGAGTGGCTGACCTCGGGTTGCCAATCTGGGGCAGGGGCAGTTCAATGCAGATTGACTTGTCCTCAGGGAGGAGTCCTGAATTCTGGGTCGCCCAAGACACCAACGCACTAACTGGTCCCTGGCCGGTTCACCGCTGATTGGTTGATGTGTTCCCAACTCACCTAGCCGGTTGAACTTGGCTGAGCAAAACCAGTTGAGTGAGCCTGGCAGAGTGAGTTCTGGCAGAGTGAGTTCTGGCAGAGTGAGTTCTGGCAGAGTGAGTTCACCTGAAGGGATCAACGGGACGACGTCAACGGGAGCTACATCCGGTCACACAACTCAACCAAGGCATCCTGACTCTTGCACATCAACAAGAGCGTCAGCTGAAACGGCCTGACAGGGATGCTGAGGGTTGGCAGCCGGTGATGGGCACAACAGTCAGTTTGCTTGCCAGGAACATGATCTGGCTGCATCACTGAGATACCTTGACCGTCGGGAAGGGCTTTCCAATCCGGCAGTGACATTGGCACTGAAATCTGGCGACCCGTTTTCAGCACCTTGAGAAGCAACCACGGCTGGCGGTCAGTTGGGGGGGACAAGTCGATCCAACTGCGCGGAGGCGCCATCTTGTCTCTGGCTGAACGTTGTCGCCATCTCTTTTCGGATTCCCTCCGCCAGCGCGGGGCCGAGTTTCACCGGTCGGGCCGTGTCCGCATTCTTGATGAAGAAGACGCGTTTCTGCTGGCCAGTGTTGTTGACCCGGCAGGACGAGTCATCGAGGTTTATTTGCAATGGAAAGACGGTCAGCGAACCCTCCCCGGCCTGCTGGTGGAATGCACACATGATGGTGAACTGTGCGACCCCATCTGCCCTCACACCTGGGCTGTCCTGCTGGAGTGCGACCAATACGACCTCAACCAAGAGATCTCCGGAACCGGGCCTCTGACGCTGCTGACTGAGGACCATGAATCAGCCAGCCCCCCAAGCCAGAATTCTAGCAGCCCCAGCCAGCCGGTTTCCGACCCATTCTGCCCAAGCCCAGCCGACGATTGGCCTGGGCCCAAAGAGGCTGGCCAGCCTCTGCGACCTGGTCTTTCCGAAAGTGCCGGAGGAGGTGTCGCTCGTCGTGGACAGCAGCTGGCTTCTGTGCTGGCTGGTCAGTGGGCCCCTGAAGAACTGGCCGATTGGGATGAGACCCCGCAGGAAATCCCGCAAGGCGACTGGAGAGTCCAGCTGGAGGCCGTGCGGAATCTCTCGGCCTCGCAGCTGCCCGACCCTCTGGGAACGCACACTCGCGCTGAGGCTCGCCAGCGGCGAGCTTGGTACATCATCGATGCCGCCGAGAGCCGTGTTCGTGGTCGGCTGATTGTGCAGCTGCACTATCAGGAAACCAAAAAGAACGGCCAGTGGGGCAAGCTCAAGCCGCTGCCCTTTCGAACCGAGGATTTCGAGCTCTTTCAGGACAACGAGGACCGAGAGCTGCTTGCCATTCTCGCTGGCAGCGAACCGGAAAGCGACGCCTCGGCTATGGGGCTCTTGCGGGATTTGTCCACCGTTCGCGGGGTCCGTCAGTGTGCCCTCAGCGCCCCGTTGTACGATTCCTTGTTGCCTCGCTTGTGCCGCACCGGGCGTGTCAGTTGGGTCGACGAGGATCCCGATCCCCTCCAGGGCCGGGCCAACCGCCGTCGTGAGCGGAGCGATCAGCCCCGGCCGATTCGCTATGACGATGGCCCTGCCTGGCGTTTTGAGCTCTTTGTCGAGCCAGGCCAGCAAACCGGCACCTGGCGTCTGGATGGGCGTCTGCGGCAAACAAGCCCACCGGACCAACATGGTCAGCAAAGCCACCAGATCGCTCCCTTGGACTCGGTGATCTTGCTGATGGGAGCGATCTCCCGGGGAACAGGCTCGGTTTCCACAGGCATCGTGTTGCTCCGTGACCGCGTCGGGCGGTTGGAGCCGGGAGCCGACTCCGGCTGGATCCGCCTGTTACGCAGTAGCGGCCCAATTATCGTTCCCCAAGATCAGCAACAAGAACTTGTTGAGCAACTCTGGCAGATGCCGCAACTCCCCCCCGTGGCTCTGCCGGAGGAACTCCGCTGGGACCAAGTCCAAGTCTCGCCTGAGCCGGCAGTCGTCTTCACCCGTCTGTCGGCACAAGCTGATGGGGGGTCACCCGAGTTAGGCGGCAGTGTGCAGTTCCTTTACGACGGGCATTCTATCGGGGCGGATCACCTTCAGGCGGCGATCGTCGACCGGGCCGGAAGACGGGTGCTTGTGCGAGATCGCCGCCAAGAACACCACTGGTTGGTCCAACTGCAGCGGCATGGGGTCAAGCCTGCGCCTGGCTACTTGCGAGACCGCTGCGATGTCACCGTTCCGGCCAAACTTCTTCCGCAGATCGTTCCCGAGCTCATGCTGTGCGGCTGGCAGGTGGAAGCCGAAGGCCACCGCGTTCGCACCGCCAGTGGATTTCGGGTTTCCGTCAGCAGTCAGCAGGATTGGTTCGAGGTGGCCGCTGAGGCCGATTTTGGTGGTCTCTCAGTACCGCTGCCCCGTCTTTTGGGTGCACTTGAGCGAGGCGAGCGGCTGATCAAACTCGACGACGGCACTCAAGGGATGCTGCCAGAGCAATGGCTGCGTAGCTACGTTCCCCTCGCAGCTTTAGGGACTTGTGACGGAGGAGGGCTGAAGTTTGGGGCCAATCAAGCGGCCTTGCTCGATACCCTGTTGCAAGCCCAGCCTGAGGTCGACGTTGACGTCGTCTTCGACCAGATCCGCCAGAAACTGCGAGCCTTTGACGGAGTCCGCCCGGAATGCGAACCGCAGGGCTTTTGCGGGACCCTGAGAGAGTATCAGCGGGAGGGACTTGGCTGGCTCGGCTTCTTGCAGGAATTCGGCTTTGGCGGCTGCCTGGCCGACGATATGGGCTTGGGGAAGACCATTCAGGTGCTCGCCCTGCTGGAAGCTCGACGCCAAGAACACCAGCAACAAGAACACCAGCAACAAGAACACCAGCAAACTGAGCCTTCCTCAGGCATCCCAGCTGATGGCCAGCCCGGCCAAAGCGAGACATCGCCGAGAGCCTCCGCTGAGAGAGGCGGGCCGTCAGAGAGTCCTCAGGCTCCGACCTTGGTGGTGGTACCCCGAAGCTTGGTGCAGAATTGGCTGGAGGAGGCTGCTCGCTTTACTCCGCAGCTAAAAATGCTGGACTATACAGGATTGCAACGGAATTCGCTCAGAAAGGATTTTCACCGCTACCATGTCATTGTGACCACTTACGGCACTCTGCGGCGGGATATTGCCAAGCTCAAAGACCAGCCTTTTGACTATTGTATTTTGGATGAAGCTCAGGCAATCAAGAATCCCAACAGCCAAGCTGCCAAAGCTTGCCGGTTGGTTCAGGCGCGTCACCGCTTAGCAATGACCGGCACCCCAGTCGAGAATCACCTGGGTGAGCTGTGGAGTATCTTCGAATTTCTGAACCCCGGCATGTTGGGGGCCAGCGACAGCCTTCGCCGCATAGCCAGCTTAGGAAGGTCCGCCTCACTGGCAGCCCCCGAGTCGCCCCATCCAACAGGCCAGCCGACTGGCGAAACAACCCATTCGGCCAACGGGACAGAACAACAGCTGACCAAGCACCAAGTTGAACCTGGAATAGCCCAGGGGAATGTGGCTGTTGGCGATCTCAAGAATTCGAGTGACTCTTGTGTTTCCTCAGATAAGGGCGAATCTTTTCAGCAAGATGAATCACTAAATATTTTAGCCAAGGCGTTGCGTCCTTTCTTGCTCCGCCGAACGAAGGAGCAGGTGCTGACGGAGCTGCCTGAGAAGTTCGAACAGACGATGTACTGTGAACTGGGCCGTGAGCAACGCAAACTCTACGATGAGCTGCGGCTCCACTACCGGCAGTCACTGTTGAAGAAAGTTGAGCAGGATGGCCTCAACAAGAGCAAGATTCAGGTGCTGGAGGCGTTGTTGAGACTTCGCCAGGCCGCCTGCCATCCAGGGCTGATTGATCCGAATCGCCGCGGGGACGATTCGGCCAAAATGGAAGCTCTTTCGGAGACACTCTCGGAGGTCATTGCCGAAGGCCACAAAGCGTTGGTCTTTTCGCAGTTTACCAGCCTGCTCTCGATTGTTCGCCAGAGGTTGGAGGCAGATGGTGTGACCTACGAGTACCTCGACGGCCGCACCCGCAAGCGTGCCGAACGGGTCCAACGGTTCCAGACCGACCCACACTGCCCCTTGTTTCTCATCTCACTTCGAGCCGGTGGGCTTGGCCTGAATCTGACAGCCGCCGACTATGTCTTCATCTTAGACCCTTGGTGGAATCCGGCTGTGGAAGCCCAAGCCGTCGACCGGGCCCACCGTATCGGGCAAACCCGCAAAGTCTTTGCCTACCGGTTGATCTGCCGCGATACCGTGGAAGAGAAAATCCTCGAGCTGCAACGCGACAAACGGCAGTTGGCTGAGGCCATCGTCAGCGAGGACAACAGCGTGCTGGCTGACCTCTCAGCCGAGGACCTCCAGTTACTGTTGAGCTAGTCCCAAGAACACGCTGGTCTCGCAGCCAGTCGGCCCAAGATCCCCTCCGATTGGAAAGAAGCCCAGAGCCATCGTCGCCGAACCCCCGCTGGTGAAGGCCGATATGCTTGTAGCTCGTTCTGGGTGCTTTCCCCATCTCCGCAGATAGGTATAGTATGGATCGGCCGATGCGTTAACAGTTTTTCCAAGAACTGCTGATCGGCTGGCGTCGTTGCAAATCATCCCACCACATCGGGGCAGATGGCGTGGGAAGCCGAAGAAGACCTCGCGTCCACTGAAGTTCCTGAGAGAACGATTCAGCCACACTTGCTCAAGTGTGCCAAAAGTGCTTGCTGGCAGATCGGAATGGGAGTTCTGCCTACCAGTTTCGGGCAGCCGATTCCAACACCCATCAGCGAGATTGGAAAGGCCTCAACGGATCATTCCCAGAGTATCCCCGCAGGTCTTCTTCAATCAGCGTTCTCACAACAATCTTCTCACGAATTGGACTGTCCCAGATGTGGCCCGGCGGGTTGGGCCTGAGTCACAATCTGGGCCAGTCGAGCTAATCAGTTGTGGTGCTTTGCCCACATCTAGTGCCTTGTTTCCTGTGATTTTGGCAGTCGGTTGGACGTGAATCTCCCGATTCCACGAGAACCAACTGCCAAATCAGAAGGAAACCAACCACTAGGTCAATGCTGCGCCGGTCGGGATGCCCCGGCGTTTGTGCCGCTGTCTTGGCCTTCAAGAAGACAAGTGACTGGTCGGCCAGCCCAGAGTCAGCCGGCCCAGAGTCAGCCGGCCCAGAGTCAGCCGGCCCAGAGTCAGCCGGTGGGGTTGGCCGGATGACCGGCGGACCTCCTTGCGGGGTAGTGTTGCGGGCGTTTGTCTCATCTGGCCCATCTTCGGCGACAGGGAAGGTTGCTCCCGATGAATCAGAGGGGCCCCTGACGAATCGAGGCGTGTTGTGGAACCGAGCTTGCTGGATCTGACCTGGATTATCCTCTGCGCAGGGATCGTGTTCCTGATGCAGGCGGGGTTTTTGTGTTTGGAATCAGGCCTGACACGTTCCAAAAACAGCATCAACGTGGCTGCCAAGAACGTGACCGACCTGGGGGTTTCGGCTTTCTGCTATTGGCTGTTTGGGTTTGGCCTGATGTTTGGGGCCAGCTGGGGCGGCTGGGTGGGAACGACCCATTTTTGCACCAGACTCGAACAAGGAGAGGCTTGGCTGGCAGCGTTTTTTCTGTTTCAGCTGATGTTCTGCGGGACCGCCACCACGATCTTCTCGGGGGCGGTGGCTGAGCGGATGCGGTTCCGAGGCTATGTTGTTGCCGCTGCGGTGCTCTCTGGGTTGATCTATCCGGTGTTTGGCCACTGGGCTTGGGGGGCGGATTACCTGGGTAATCCCGGGTGGCTTGCTCAGCAGGGCTTTGTGGATTTTGCTGGCAGCACGGTGGTGCATTCCGTCGGCGGGTGGGTGGCCTTGGCTGCGGTGCTGGTCATTGGGCCTCGCAGCGGGAGGTTTCCCGAGAAAGGCCCTCCCCGAGCAATCCCAGGGCACAACCTCCCGGTTGCCTGTTTGGGGGCCTTGCTGCTTTGGCTTGGCTGGTTTGGGTTCAACGGCGGCAGCACCTTAGCGATGAACGACCAAGTTCCGTTGATTCTGGCCAACACGATGCTGGCGGCCGTTGCCGGCCTGATGACTGCATTGGGTTGGGGTTGGATCACCAGCGGGAAGCCGGCTGTGCCCTCGCTGATCAACGGCAGCTTAGCAGGATTGGTGGCCATCACTGCCGGTTGCCATGCTGTGGGGACAGGGGATTCTGTGCTCATCGGGGCCATCGGGGCAGCCACCACACTTGTGGCCGAGCGATTGCTTGAGCGACTGCGGATCGATGATGTGGTCGGTGCGTTTCCCGTGCACACCGTCGCCGGCCTCTGGGGGACCGTGGCGGTGGGATTGTGGGGCGACCTGGACCAATTGGGCACCGGCTTGGGTCGCTCCGAGCAGGTGGTCGCCCAGCTCCTGGGGATGGGCGTTTGTGCTGTGTGGTCCTTTGGCGGAGCCTATCTGGTGCTGCTTCTCTTGAATCGTCTGACACCCCTGCGGGTCTCGCCTGAAGTCGAACACGTCGGGCTGAACGTTGCCGAACATGGGGCAACAACTGAGATCTTGGACCTCTTTCAGGCCATGGAACGCCAGGCCCGCAGCGGTGATCTGAGCCTGCGTGTTCCCGTGGAGCCGTTTACCGAAGTCGGACAGCTGGCCGAGCGCTACAACCGTGTCATGGACTCTCTGGAAAACGCCGCAACACAACTCAAGAACGCAAATCAGCGGCTGGCCCACGATCTCCAAGCGGCAGCGAGGGTGCAGCAATCGCTGCTGCCGCGTACTGCTCCACCGATTCATGAAGCCAAGTTCGCCTGGCACTACCGCCCCTGTCATGAGCTAGCTGGGGATATTCTGAACGTTTTTCAGTTGGGCCCAGAGCATGTTGGTGTCTATGTGGCCGATGTCTCAGGCCACGGTGTGGCCGCCAGCCTGCTGAGCGTTGCGATCAACCGGATGCTGACTCCGGAGCCCACTGCTCGCTCTTTGGTGATTGAACCTCAAGAAGAGCCTCCTGGAGTGCGGGTTGTGCCGCCTCGAGAGGTGGCGCAGGAGCTCAATCGCCGGTTCCCCATGGAAGAGACTGGGGATCAGTACTTTACGATCGTTTACGGGGTGCTCGATTTGGCCAAGCGAGAGTTTCGCTATGTCTCGGCCGGTCATCCCCCGATGGTCCACTGGCGTCAAGGTCGGGAGCCTCAGGTTCTCCACGGCGAAGGATTTGTCATCGGCTGGGATCCGACGCTGGAGTTTGAGGAACACGTCATCCCCTTGGAGTCGGGAGACCGGCTTTGCCTTTACTCCGACGGAGTGGTCGATGCCTCCAACGGAACAGCAGAGCCGTTTGGACAGCACCGCTTGGTGGAGGTGATCCGCAACACCGGCTCCGCTTCCATGGAAGACTCTCTCAAGGAACTGCTGCAGTCTGTCGAGCGGTGGTGTGGATTGCAGGGAGTCGGAGATGACATTTCCCTCGTGGGAATCGAACTGCACTAGCCAGTGTGTGAGCGTCAGAAAAGTAGGGCTTGCCACACACTTTCCTCACCCCCCGAATGCCAAAACAGTCGAGCACCTGGGCGTTGGGTTTGGCCCTGGCTCAGGTCTCTTTGGCTGAAGTCTCTCTGGCTGAAGTTGTTCTGGGCCTACGATCTGCGTGCCCCAGATGATTGGGGGCGTTTTAACTTGATCGGGGGGAAGAGACAGCCGTTGGTCAGTCAGCCTCGGCGAGTCCAAGCTTCTCCACTTTTGGACTGCTTTGCCTGGGTTTCCCGTTGGAGGCCTTTGCCCTTGAGAGCTGGCTGGGTGCTTTCTGCAAGCAAGGGCGAAAAAAACCTTAGGCACGTTCTTATTAGTCAGGCTCGCCCGGAGTATCATGAAAATTCTAAAGGCGAAGCCGCCCCGGAAAACCGCCTCCGAGTTCAAGCATTCCCCTTTGGTTTCACAGCGTACCATAGGGGGAGATCTCAAACTTCTCTTGAGCAAAGCTGATCGGTCGTTGTGGACCGACCATCACTGTCTCCCTGAAGGATCTTCAAAACGGCCAAGAGCAAAGAGCCCCCAGAACAAACGAACCTCCAGAACAAACGAACCTCCAGAACAAACGAACCCCCAGAACAAACGAACCCAAAGCACAGGCACAACCAGCGGCGAAACGACTGACCTTCGGATAAGTTTTCGACCCAGGGCTTTCCGTCTGCCCTGGTTTGTGATGACCTCAAGGGGGCAGCCTGAGGCACCACCGAAAAGCCCGGATTGCCGGACCAAAGGCGTCCGCTTCGTCGAAGACTTTTCCGGGAATCAGGAGTCTGGAGAGAGCACACAACGACTCAACTCAGAAATCGAGCCCAAGGGACATTTTCGATTGACCACCTCTTTGAAAAGACTGAACCTGGAAGAAGCCCCCTCACCTGGCAAAGAACCTTCCGCTGACCAGTGCCATTCGATTGACTAGCGAATGATTTTCCTGAGACAAGGCAACAGGAAGCAGTGGGTTCTCACAAGAAGACGTTCACTGATCAAGTTTGTTGCTGGGAGGCTCAGGATCCTTCAGGACTTGAGATGCCGCCTGGTGGATCCACAGGCTCCGAACTGTTGAAGCGTTTGATGCCACCCCCCAACACTTCTTCAGATTCTCCGGTTCCAGCTTTCTGAACTCCGCCGCGGCTGGTCGTTTCCTGCAAGGCTCATTAGTGCCCTGCACGACAGATCCGTTTGCCCAGACGGCAGAAAGCCCCGCAGACTGTTGTAGTGAGGCCCATGTCACGAGAGAGTTTGACCGCCTATCTTCAACGGATTCGCAAGAGCGGTTTGGTGGATTCCGAGACCCTCCGCCAAAACATCCGGCAGTTCCGCAAGGACCACCTCAAATCCGGTGGCACCGACGCCACCATGACCCTGGAGGCAGTCTCTGAGTATCTCCTCAACGCCGGGATCCTCACCGAGTGGCAAAACAAGAAATTTCTTGAGGGACATACGAAAGGATTTCTGCTGGGCCGCTACAAGCTGCTGAAACACTTGGGCAGTGGCGGCATGAGTAAGGTGTACCTGGCAGAGCATTCTACCTTGCGCCGCCAGGTGGCCATCAAGGTGTTGCCGACGACCTTTGTGGGCCGCAAAACCTATTTTGAGAGGTTTCTCCGCGAGGCCCGTGCGATTGCCTCGTTGGATCATCCCAACGTTGTGCAGGCCTACAGCGTCGATAATGAGGACGATGTGCACTACATCGTCATGCAATACATCCAGGGGACCGATCTGCAGCGTCTGGTGAGCGACCAAGGCCCGCTCTCCTTCCGGCAGGCCGCCGACTACATCCGGCAGGCTGCCTTGGGCCTGCAACATATCCACGATAAGCAGCTGATTCATCGCGATGTGAAGCCAGCCAATTTGATGGTCGACTCGCAGGAAATCATCAAGGTCATGGATCTGGGCCTGGTCCACCTGGGCACTGAGGTGCGGTCGCTGACTTTAGAACATAACGAAAACGTCCTGGGCACCGCTGACTATCTCGCCCCAGAGCAAGCGGTCAACAGCCACGAGGTAGACCGCCGAGTCGATATCTACGCCTTGGGGTGTACCCTCTACTTTTTGCTGACCGCACAACCGCCTTTCCCCAGCGGAACAGTCACCCAACGCTTGATGAAGCACCAGCACGAACTGCCCCAACCGGTCAGCGAGTTGCGGCCTGAGATGCCTCCAGGGTTGCTGGCAATTATGATGCGGATGATGGCCAAACATCCTTCCGACCGACAGTCACAGGCCAAATTGGTCGCCGAGCAGTTACATCATTGGCTCGACTACGGCGAGCTGCCCCCCAATTTCGCTGATATTGCCCCAGAGGATCTCCCAGGCCGACGTCTGCTGGAACCACAGTTACTCAGTCAACTCTTACCCAACCAGAATTCACCCAGCCAAAACTCTCCCAGCCGACCCCAGTCTGGGAGACAAGTTCCCCTGGCTGCACTTCCGGCCAGCCCTGCACCGGCCAGCCCTGCACCGGCCAGCCCTGCACCGGCCAGCCCTGCACCGGTCAGAGTGGCACCGGTCAGAGTGGCTCTTGCAGCGACTCGTCCGGCAGCGGGTGTCCTGACGTCCTCTGGGGCGGCTCATCCGGAGCCGGTCGGGGTGGGCACGGCACCTTCCTCGCCTGCGGGGACACTTCCCCAGAGTGCAGAAGCAAGCCCGTTTGTTGTTGCTCCAACAGCCGAGCTGAAGGGATCGTCCAAGACCTCTCTGGGACAGTTCGTCCAGTTTTGGGGAGCTCCCTTCACCGCGGCCGCTCTTTCAGGAGCTGTTGTGGTTTTGCTGTTGCTGGCGATCTTCTGGTTCGGTTCGCTCCGCGTTGATCCCTCGCGAACCGGGCTAGACCCGCTGGCAGAACCTGCCCCCTTGGCCAACAGCCAAGACCGCTCCGGAGAACCAACTGACAGCCGGCAGACCGCCCTCGGTCTGGCTCCTGGAGAACTTGGCCGCTGGCTGGTGATCCACCCCGATTCCGTCGAGGGATCTCGGATGAGCTTGATCCCTCAATCCGATGGGTCCACCGTTGTGAGCACCCAGCCGCAGACAATGGTGGTCTGCACAGTTTCGGGTTACACCTGGCTGAGCGATCTTCAGCGTTTGCGATTAGAATTTGAAGCCCTTCCCCAGAACAACCCAACCGAACTCGGGCCCACCAACCCCGAATGGACACTCTACGAAGTTGAGGTTGAAGTCGAAACGCTGGATGGTCACCAACGCTCCCACCAAAACAGCAAAAGCCAGGCTCAGGGCAGCTCCCCACGCAAGGTTTTGCTCCAGGCAATCGCCCCGGAAGATGCCCAAGCTCTTTGTGATGGTCGGCCTGGGCCACTGGTGGTGTTGGTGCAACCGAGGACTGCTGAGAGCCACCAGTTCTCACGCCAAGTCTTTCTCCAAGCTCAGATGCCCTTTGGTTCTCCCTCAGGAACCAAAATCACCATCCGTCTGACCAGCAAACTCGGTCCTGGAAGCCAAGGCCGATTCCGCGTCTCGGTGGCCTCTCTTGATTCCCCGAAAAGCTCTCAACCACATTAGCTAGTTGGACTAGCCTACTGAGCCTCAGATCAGTCTTCGACCAAAGGGCTTTCCGTCTGCCCTTGTTTGTGATGACCTCAAGGGGGCAGCCTGAGGCACCACAGCAAGCCCGGATTGCCGGAGGAAACGCCCCGCTTCGTCGAAGACTTTTCAGGGAATCAGTAGATGTCGTTGCAGGGTTTGTGGATGGTCCCACAGGTGGAACCTCCGCCACAATCTGGAACACTCAAGGTAGGAACAACCATCAGTCGGCCTGAAGGAGCCCAAGCTGATGGAGAGATCCATGCTGATGGAGAGATCCATGCTGATGGGCTGATGGAGAGATCCATGCTGACCACGAGATAGTCAGGAGGGAAGCACCAGGCCTTCTCCGAAGAGGCGTTCTCAAGAGACGTTGCTGGTTTGCGGACTCTTTAGCCTCGCAGCGTCGGCGGACCGGCAATGAGTTGATCCAGGTTTTGGGAAAGCTCAACGATCGTCTCCCAATCACCGGTGACGATATCCTGGGAATGCGCGAGATTATTGCGAAGCTTCTCCAGTTGCTTGACCATCTGCTCGGCCTGTCTGCGTGACTGAAGACGGGTGTGGCGGCGGAGTTGTTCGTTCCGAGCGACGATCTGCCCCTTGTCGGCGAACTGGAGGCAATCCAAAAGTCCCAGATGCTGATTCCGCCGGATCCGTTCTGCGAGTAACTCCTCAGCCTTTTGCAGGCGAGCAGGCGAGACGAACGGCTTCCATTCTTGCTCAGAGCACCCCTGAGTGATCAACGAGTTCAGCCTCATCTCAATCAGAGTGATCATTCCAAAGAGCCACATCCTGACAGGTGGTTTTTGGAGATCGCTTCGTGTGACGATCGCTCCCACACGCCCAAAAACCATCACAAAAAGCCTTGGGAATTCCTGAAGACCCACAATCACCTCGGCCAAGGGAGCCGAGCCAAGCACGATTCCCGCCTGGGGATCAGCCGGGTCCTCGGGGGCCGCAGCCGAAGCGGTTTCTGAGACAGCTTGTGAGGGCAGCTCACCGAGACCTTTCAAGGGGCGGAGGGCTTTGACGCAACACTCATCATGAGACAGCGTCGCTAAGTCGAAACGCTGAACATATCCGACAACTTGGCCATCTTCCCGAACCCCCGCGACTTCATACCCTCGTCGCTCCATCACCGCTTGCACTGTCGCCGCATTGGCTGAGGCGTCAAAGGAGGCCAATGGTTCGGCGATATCCTCAGCAGAGAAGCCCTCAGTGAAGACGCGGCGGAGGCTTTGCGTGCTTGATGGATCGTTGGTCATCGCTGCTGGTGAGTTCCTGATTGCGTTTCTACTTCCATCCGGACCCGACGGGTCTATTATGACAGCCCCTACTTGGACTGTCCCAGATGTGGCCGTTGCCCACCCATATGTTGTTGCATGAATCTGCTGAGGGCCCTGCAGGTTGGAACTCTGCCACAATCTGGAACAGTCGAACTCCTGAGGTTGGGGAAAACCTTGGCTCGTCCGATTGGTGGAAAGGCTGCGCAATCAGCGGTTCTTGTGCCGTTTCAGCGTTGTGGGCGAGCAAGAATTCTCCCCAACAGCAGTAGTTCCTAGGGATCGCCTGAATAGTGCTTGAGCAAGTCCTTGAGAAACGACCAGCAATCCAGGCTGCCGGTGGTGCCCAAGAGCGGGGACTTGGGAGCGGGGACTTGGGCATCATCCACGCTCGGCTCCTCGGGCAACTCAGCGGCAATCGATCAGGGCTCCCTCGGCCACCAAGGATGCGAACGAGTCGGAGAGCCACAGTCAGAGGCTCTCCACCTGGTCGGGCGGCAGACTAGAATATCGCTTCGCGTTGGACCTTGATTGGTCGAAGGCCTCTTCGGCGGATGGATCGTTGCCTTCGAATGGCCCCAGATTGTGGCTCGGACACATCCGCAACCATTTCACTCGCTGGCCTTTTCCCAGAGACATTCTCAGATGATGAAGATTGCTTGGTTTGGAGCGTTGCGTGGGACGTTGATTGCCTTGGCCACGCTGGCTGTGATGAGCAGCACGCCCTGTGAAGCAGCCAAAGCCAAGGTGTTGCTGATTGGAAAGAAGCCCGATCATCCTTTTGGCACACACATGTACATGCATACCTGCGGCATGCTCGCCAAGTGTCTCGCCCGAGCCGAGGGAGTCGAGACAGTGATTTCGGAAGGTTGGCCGACCGATGAAGAGACGCTCCAAGACCTCAGCACAATTGTCGTTTACACCAACCCTGGTGCTGAACTGCTCTTGGATGGACCACATCGCCAGCAAGTTCATGCCCAGATCAAAAAGGGGGTGGGATTGGTGACCATCCACTGGGCTTCCGCAGTCCGCAAGCAAAACCTCGAACGACTTGGGCCGCGATGGTTCAGCTATCTGGGCGGCACCTGGGTGAGTAACGTCGGCCTGCACACAGGAGACTCGACCCTCAAGCAAATCAAAACCGACCATCCCATTTGCCAGGGCTGGACGGATTTCCAGATCCACGACGAATACTATCTCAACCCCACCATCACCGAGGCGACCCCCTTGTTGCAGGTGACCGTCCGCAAAAAGGCTGTTGTCGTCGGCTGGGCGTTCGAGCGTCCTGATGGCGGAAGGTCTTACGGAACCACGCTGGGACACTTCTACCGAAATTTTCAGAAAGAGCCGTTTCGCCGCATGGTCGTCAACGCCATCCTCTGGACTGCCAAGGTCGACCTCCCCGAAAGCGGAGCCGATGTTGGTCTCAGTCAAGAAGATCTCGCCCTGCCACCCAAGCCGAACAAGTGACAGGCGGATCTTGACCTCACGCCTCCTGAGGCAAGCGATCGCTGATCGAGACTCCTGATTCCCTGAAAAGTCTTCGACGAAGCGGGGCGTTTCGTTCGGCAATCCGGGCTTGCTGTGGTGCCTCAGGCTGCCCCCTTGAGGTCATCACAAACAAGGGCAGACGGAAAGCCCTTTGGTCGAAAACTTCTCCCAAGGTCAGTCGTTGGCTGAAGGCTATCACGATTTCTTACCGAGGTTGGGGAAATCTTGGCTCGTCCGGTTGGTGGAGAGGCTGCGGAACCAACGGTTGTTGTGCCTCTCCAGCGTTTTGGACGAGCAAGAATTTTCCCCAACAGCAGTAGGTGAGCTGGTTGTCAAAGGAAGTGCTACTTTTTGGGGTGTTTCTGAAAGAATTCCCACATCAGGTCGTTGGCAGAAAAATCCCTAGTACACTTACCGAGAAACCAGGCTCGCGAAGGGCCACCAGGCCAGGTATGTCCGCCCCCTTCAGTGGAGATCAGCACAACCTCAGCACCTTCTTTTCCTCGGCTGTAAGTTGTACGCGTCGAGGTCATCTCGTCGTCGGTGGTGTCGGGGAGCTTTGTGACGACGGGCTCTTGCTGGCATTTGTTCGCTTTGACCCAATTCTCAATGGAGTGCTTCACTGAGTAGAACTCCGTTGCCGCGCGGCCCTTGCCCCCAGCAAAGGGAGCGAACTGGTCATCGGTTCCATGGAAATGAATGACCGAGACGGGATGCTGAGGTTGGCAGGTCTCCATTCCCATCGGACCACCCACAGGGGCGATTGCGGCAATCCGATTGGACAGCTCAGAGGCAACGCGGTAGGACATGATCGCACCGTTGGACATGCCCGTGGCAAAGACACGTTTGGGATCGACGTTGGCAACTTTGGCAAGATCGTCCAAAACCTCTTGGGTAAACTGGACATCGTCGACATCATTTTTCATGGCATAGCCACAACAGTTGCCGCCATGGAAAGTCAAAAACCCCAGCCGCCCAGTTCCATTGGGATACACAACCAGAAAGCCTGCCTGGTCGGCTTTCTGGTTCAATCCGGAGAACCGAATCATCTTTGTGGCATTGCCTCCGCCGCCATGAAAGGCCACGACAACAGGGGTCGGTTTGTTAGGGTCGTAGTTGGCAGGAACGTGAACGAGATAGCTTCTCTCTCGTTGGCCCACTGTCAAAGTACGCTTGTGGTCGCCTGGCTCAAGCCGAGGACTTTCTTGGGTTGGCTCGCCGGCAAGCAAGGCCACCAGCAAGACAATCTCGATTGCAGGCATCAATCCCTCGGCTTTTGGGTGACTTGGGCTTGGAAACTTGCTCAGGTCGGTCCAGTTATGATCAGAGACCCCCTGCAAGCATCTGCGGTCGTTGTGCCTGGGAATACTCTTGTTGGCAAAGAATGGTTTCAGACGATCGAGATCTCCCCAGTGTTCATCAGTCTTCCCTTTTGAGTTCCCCCCCTTTCTCTGGATGATTCGAGATGGCTGCAGAGACGCCTCTTCAGCTTGCCTCCTGGACCGAGCCGTTCCCGGAGTTTCACTGGACCGGAGACCTGCGGCCATCTCAGCAAGCCGCTGTCGAGGTTGCTCGTCGCCAATTGGCCGAAGGAAAACGGCGACTGCATGTTGTCGCGCCGCCAGGAACAGGCAAAACGATCCTCGGGCTCTACCTCTGGGCGCTGGAAGTCCGCCGTCCTGCCGTGGTGCTCTCACCCAATACCGCCATTCAGATGCAATGGGCTCAGAGGGCCAGTTTGTTCTCAGCTCATCAGAATGGCAGGCCGCTGGAAGTCTCCTCTTTGGTCAGCACCGACCCAGAACAACCAGCCCTGTTGACCTCCCTGACCTATCAGTCCGTCACCTTGCCCCAACGCGGCGGGGATGACCTCAACGAGGCCGCTCTGGGCATTTGGCGAGAAAGCCTGCTCCAAAAAGGGGAAGCTCTGGATCAAGCCGAAGCCGCCCAGTGGATTGCCAATCTGAAAGACCATAACCCTAAGTATTATCGCCAGCGAATCAGCATCTACCGTAAACAGGCCAGGCTGCACCAGCAAGAAACCAGCGACGCCCTTTCCACCCTGCACCGGTCGAGCCGGCAAACACTCGACCGTCTCCACCAGATGAGCGTCGGATTGGTCATCGTCGATGAATGCCACCATCTGCTCGGTCACTGGGGACGTGTCTTGCTCGATGCCGGAGACCTGTTTGAGGAACCCGTGGTCATCGGTCTGACCGCTACCCCGCCAGATCAGGCCGATTGCAAGCCTGATGCATTCCAACGCTACAAGGATCTGCTAGGAACAATTGATTACGAGGTACCTGTCCCTGCTGTGGTCAAAGACGGGTTTTTGGCACCCTACCAGGACCTTGCGTATTTTGTACGTCCTTCGGCTGATGAACTCGCTTATGTGGCTCGGGCTGATGAGGCACTGGACGAGTTAATCCAGGAGCTTTGTCAACCTGCTGGGCCAGATCCGGTCCACCTGCCCGAGCAGTCCGAAGAGCAGGACCAGAACCCAGCCGACAGTCCCGTCGACCCCCACACAAGCGACCAGTCCTCGGATCCCCACGAAGACCAACCCGAGGGGGCGACCTTCGGAACTGCTGAAGGAGCGAATCCTTCTCAAGAAGATGAAACTGCTCCACGGGCAAGGGATGGGCTCGTGCCCCTCCGGAAATCCGGACCGTCTGCTGAAACGACGGAGCTTGCACAGCCAGCCGAGAGGGCAGAACCAGCCCAACAGTCGCAGTCCAACAAGGAAGCTCAACTGCAGCCGGCCGAGCCGCTGGTGGAGTGGGTTGAGCAGACGTTAGAGGAACTGCGTTTGCCAACAGGTCAGGTGAGAAACTGGGCAGCCTTTGCCAAACGCGATCCGGCCTTTGCCGATGCCGCTCGGGCATTTCTCCTGCGGCAAGGACGCCCTTTGCCCGACCAGGTGCCTCAACTCGCAGCCGATCAACCCGACCAAGGTGACATGACCAGCGTCATTCCTGTGGTCGACCGCTATATCCGCCATCGGCTGATGCGTTCGGCCAATCCCCTCGACCACCGCCGTGCCCAGCGGGCCAAGGCCAAGCTGCGGTTGCTCGGTGTGCAAATTACCGAAACCGGCAGCCAACCGTGTGCCTCGCCGGTCAGCCGAGTGTTGGCCTATGCCAACAGCAAGGCCGAGGCTTTGATTCCCATTCTCGCTGCCGAAGAGCAAGTATTGGGAGAACGGATCCGGGCGATTGTGGTGACGGATTTTGAGACCGCCAGCGCCGTTTCGGCTGAGGTTGAAGGGGTTTTGGATTCCGAAAGCGGCGGAGCTGTGGCGGCCTTCCGAACGCTGATTTCCCACAAACAAACCGACTCCCTCGACCCCGTTCTGGTCACCGGATCGACCGTGCTGGTCGATGATGACCTGGCTCCAACATTCCTCCATGAGGCCAGAACTTGGCTGAAGGCCAACGCCTACGACGTCGAGCTCTCGCTGACCGAGCAGCCTGGGTTGACTGTGCTGAGAGGTCGTGGCTCCCAATGGGGCCCTCGGTTGTATATCCAGCTGATTACAGAACTCTTTCAACGAGGGGTCACCAAGTGTTTGGTCGGCACTCGGGGACTTTTAGGCGAAGGATGGGACGCTCACACCGTCAATGTGCTGGTGGATCTTACTGCTGTCACAACAAGCACATCGGTCAACCAGCTCCGAGGGCGTTCGATCCGTTTGGATCCGGACGAACCCCACAAGGTGGCCAACAACTGGGACGTCGTCTGTCTGGCTTCTGAGTTTGCACGGGGGTTGGAAGACTATCGACGGTTTCTGGCCAAGCATCGCACGCTCTATGGTGTCACCGACGATGGGACCATCGAAAAAGGTGTCGGGCACGTCCATGCTGCTTTGGACGAAACCCATCCGGAGCTGATTGAAGGGGCCGTGGCCGCCCTGAACGACACCATGCTCAAGCGAGCAGCCCAGCGAGAAGAAGCACGCAAATTGTGGAAGATCGGTGAGCCGTTTCAGGCTGTTCCCCGCAAGTCCATCGAATTGGAGGCTCCGGCTGGGCCCCCGGGAAGTTTTCCGCCTTTTGCGAAGATACGAGACCCTTGGAACGATCAGTCGCTGTCGCTGGCGGTCGGACGGGCGGTTGAGGCCACGTTCCAGGAGCTGCAACTGATCTCGGCCCAGACGCAGGTCCAGGTGAACCCTCGGGCAGGCGGTTTCGTGCGGCTGTTTCTGGAAGACTGCCCCGAGGAGGAGGGCCAGAGGTTTGCTGAGGCTCTTGCGGAGGTGTTTGGGCCTCTTGATCAGGCCCGGTACATCATCCCACGCGAAGTCACCAAGGCTGAGCATACTTGGCTGAGCCGAGTGCTGCCGGGTTTGCTGGGGCGATATTTTCAGAGACACAAGCAGGAATTGGCCGCCTGGCACGCAGTCCCTTCGGCTGCTGCTCGCAATCGAGACGCAGCTGCGATCTTCCAAAAACACTGGAACGCTCACGTCAGCCCCGGTGAGGTCGTTTACGCCTATCGGGAAGACAGCCAAACTATCATCCGAGAGGCCCTCCGAGACGGCTTGGTGAGCAACTCACGCCCTCGCCAAAAGGATGTCTTCGTCTAACACACCCGTCCCGATTCCGGCCCAGCCCCATACGATCGATCTCGTGCCGGATGTGCTTGAGCGTGAGTTTCAGGGAGCTGCTGAGGCTTCCGATGAGCTCACGACTCCTGGGGATTGCCAGACCTTTGTTAGATCGCTGGCTCTGAAGGCACTTCCTGTGGTGTCTCGGAGCCACATCCTCCGTAATCAAGCAGATCGCCCTGGTTGGAAGTCAGATGAGCTCCAACGGCCTGTTCCTGGAAGGCGTCGATGCGAGTGACCCGGACCACGACAAAGGTGATGTCGTCGTCATGAGCTGTGCCAGCGAGAAAATCTTGCAGCTCTTCACGTAACCGATCTGAGATGGCCTGGGCATCTAGCGAGGCATGCCGGCGGATGGACTCGCGAAGCCGATTTCGACCATACATCTCCCCGGCGATGTTGCGAGTCTCCCACAAGCCATCAGTCGCGGTGACAATCAGCCAGCCTTGATCCACCTCGGTGACGGCTTCTTCTTGATAGACCTGGTCTTCGATCAAACCAAGCGGGAGTCCGCCGCCTCCCAATTCTAGAAACACATCGCGATTTGGGTCGTAGACAATCGGCGGGTCGTGGCCGGCAGAGGCCCAGCGGAGCTCCCGACGCCCTGAATCGACGATGATCAACAGCATGGTCATAAAACGCATGCCGCGGGTATCTTGAACAAGTAAGTCATTCAGGTGAGTCAGCAGTTCGCCCAGACCGTGTGCTTGCAGGGCATGGCTGCGGAGAATACCCCGGGCATTGGCCATCAGCATGGCCGCGGCAATGCCATGGCCCATCACATCACCAATCGCAATGGCGGCGGCCTCATCCGAGAGACCAGTTACTTCTAAATAATCGTAGTAATCGCCGCCGGTCTCATCACAATAGGTACTATGACCGGCAATATCAAGTCCCTTTACAACAGGAGTATCATCAGGCAGCAAATTTTGCTGCACTTCCATAGCCAGAGCGATCGAAGCACGCAGACGAAGCCGATCGCGGAGCCCCTCAACCATTTGGTTGATTTCCTGGGAGAGCAGCCGAAGCTCTGGCGATTGGTCAAGCTCGATCTTACCTTCCAGGTCACCGCTGCCGATCCGCCTCGCGTGATCGACTAAGGCCAGCATCGGCTGAATCATCAAGTGACTCAGCCATACCCCCAGAGCAATCGTGGTTAACAGGGCAAGCCCAGCAAAGAGCAATGCCCTACGCTGACCAGCGACCAAGGGTGCGCTAAAATCCGTTTGGGGGACTGAGGTGACAATCACCCATTCGATGCCCGAGGGAAGCGACAACGGCGAGGCCATCACCAGCTCAGCTGCCCCCGAGACATCCACGGAAAACTGTTCATTTCCAGAAAGTTCGGCCAGAGCCATTCCTTTTTGGCTGATGGCTTGGGCAGCGGTTTGAATGTAGGGGACTGTGGAGTGTGTGGCCAGAAACCGCTTTTTCGAGCCATCGACAAGCGGAGCGCCTGTGGAGGAGGCAATCAGTTTGCCTTGGCGGTCCATGATAAACGCCTTGCCGTTGGTGGCGATTTGTAACTCCGAGAGGAAAATCGAGACATCTTGCAAGCTCAGATCCGCATCAACAACTCCGACCAGCTTGCCCGAGCCGTCCTTGTAAGGACGACCAAATGCAATGCCCAAGGTGGGCTGCTTCCCATCGCTGCCACCGACCCAAACAAACGGCTCGCTCCAAGTTGGTTGGTCTGCCGCCACCGGAGCTCGATACCAAGGGCGAACTCGTGGATCGAACTCAAAAGAGCTTTCTTGTTCCTCGTCGACCTGGCCGTCAGGGTGCAGGGGATATTGGACCATCAGCTTATCCGCATGACGATCCTTGATAGCGTAAAAGACCTGTTCTTCATCGCCTCGGTAACGAGCAATCCAGGTGGATTGGCCGTCTTCGCCGCCCCAGGTGATCGCGCTGAGCATCCCAAATGCCTGCGACTGGTCGACCAAAGTGTCCCGCCACTGCCCCGCGTCGTCCGGTGAGAGCACCCCTCTTCTCAGCAGCGAGGTATTCAGCGCCACAATACGCTGCGGGTGTTGCAGCAGATCACAAACATGGCCGCGGATCTGATCATGAACTTGCCCCATGTTCTGCCAGGCCAATTGATTGGCCGCAGCTCGGCCTTGCCAGTGCGAAATCACCGACAAGGCCCCTGCCACAACAAGCACCGGCAATGTCAGCAATATCGGAGCACTATAACTCAGCGGCAGCTCGTTCAGACGTTTCATGTCCTCGAACCCCCCTTGAAACAGGGGCAAGTGATTGATCACCTCTTGCCCACAGGTGGGCTGGAGTGCCCGAAGGCAGCGAACCCCAACGGTATCGGGCTTGTCCGTCTGAGATCAACGGCTAACGTGCCGAAGCCAGGGACACAAAAGTCACCAGTGGTCGGTTTCCTTCTGATTTGGCCGTTGGTTCTCGTGGAATCGCGGGATTCACGTCCAACCGACTGCCACAATCCCAAAAAACATGGCACTAGCAACAGTCAACCGGCAACAGTCAACCGGCAACAGTCAACCGGCAACAGTCAACTGGCAACAGTCAACCGGCAACTGGCTGCAGTGCACACCCGATTGATCTTGTCCCGTCTTTCCCCATTTGGCTAGCCTGACTGACTGATCGCTCAGGTATTCCCTCAACTCCCAATGACGGGAGCCTTGGAAGCGAATCCCGATGGCTGCGTCCCCGAACCCCGACTCAGGCGACTTTGTGGAATCAATCCCGCCAGGCACTGGTCTGCTCGATTCCGGACTGGTTGCCGGTCAGTCAGACTCTGACAAACCAGCTGAAACAAGCCAAGCATCCAGCTCTCTGACAGAGGTCCAGACACCGCTGGTTGACACTCTTTCTCGAGAGGATCAGCTGAGCCCTTATCCAGCTGGCAGCCTCCGTGAGCTTTTGTGGGTCGCTGTTCCGCTGGTGCTCAGCCATGGGATGTTCACCTTGGCTCTTGTTGTGGACCGGATGTTCCTCTACTGGCACTCCCCCGACGGGGATGGTGCTGAGATGGCCGCGGCCCTTCCGGCTGGCATGCTGCAATGGGTGATCATGGGGGTTCCCATTGGTGTGGCCACCTATGTCAATACCTTTGTGGCCCAGTATGACGGTGCAGGAAATCGTCTCGGGGTAGCCCGCAGTTTGTGGCAAGGGGTGCACTTCTCCCTGGCCGTGGGACTGACCATGCTGGCGTTGGCTCCCCTCTCGCCGATCATCTTTGGACTGTTGGATCACGACGTCGCTGCCCTGGAGGCAACGTATTTTGAAATCCTCTGTTCTGGCAGCGGCCTCTTTGTGTTGGCCACCGCTTTAAGCAGTTTCTACAGCGGCCGAGGTCGAACGGCGGTGATCATGTTGGTCAACGCTATCGCGGCCTTCTCCAACGTGGTCTTTGATTATCTGTTGATCTTCGGGCCCGGACCGTTTCCAGAATGGGGGATCTGGGGGGCAGGTCTCGGCACCATAGGGGCTTACCTGGTTCAAGCTGGACTTTTTGTGGGGTTGATTTGCTGCACTCAGGCAAGCCGTCGGTATGAGGTGTGGAAACACTGGCAGTTGGATTGGCCGCTCTTTGGCCGTTTGTTGTACTACGGCGTCCCCAACGGTCTCTACATGCTTGTGGAGATCATGTGTTTTGCCTGGTTTGTTCAAATTATCGGGACCGCTGGCACAGCCGAACTCGCAGCCACCACACTGGCTTTTAACCTCAACGCCTTAGTGTTTATCCCGCTTTTTGGGCTCGGCATCGGCGTCAGCACCTTAGTCGGCCAACGAATCGGCGAAAATCGCGCCTGGATGGGCATCCGCACCACCTGGTTGGCCTTCCGCGTGGCAGCGGTCTACGTCTTCTTTTGGGGAACGATCTATGTGCTGCTGCCGGATGTCATCTTGGCTCCCTATGCTGCTCAGCAATCAGCCGAGCAGTTTTCGGCCCTCCGGCAGCAGGTCGTCATCCTGCTGCGGTTTGTCGCTGTCTACTCAATCTTTGACGCAATGGCCATTGTCTTTAGCTCAGCCATTCGCGGAGCTGGCGACACCCGTTTCGTCGTCGGCCTGACCCTCACCGCCGGCCTGCTGCTGTTGGTCTTGCCAACATACATCAACCACACCTATCTGACAGGCAACCTGATGGTGAGCTTTCTGGCGATCACCGCCTACCTGGTCGTCTTCGGAATAGGCTGTCTGCTGCGATTTCAAGGAGGCCGCTGGTTGACCATGAAAGTCACCGGATGCTGAGCGACCAGATGCTGAGCAAGCAGGCTGATCCCCCCCCGGAGTGTAAGCGCCAGAAAAGTCGGTGATGAGCCCACAAGCGTCGGCCAGCGGCAAGGCCACAGCCCATCAGCCCCTCACCGAGGCAGCACCAGCCGGTTGAGAAATCAGCCGGTTGAGAAATCAGCCAGTTGAGAAATCAGCCAGTTGAGAAACCAGCCGGTTGAGAAACCAGCCGGTTGGCATCGGTAGTTCACTAAGGGCCGTTGCCCAGCTCGACCGCGCTTGCCACACACTTTCCTCACGCTCCCTCATTCCCGGTTGCAGACTCCCACATGCCATACCGGCGGCTCTGACTCTGGCGTACACTCCAAGTTCAAGCGCTCGTTCTGGACTGGTTGCCTGGGGAAGGTTCCGTCAGGACGGTCCAGAAGTAAAAGTTCTGGACCTGGACAGTCTCAGTGCTGGACCTGAAGCCTCCCACCTCCCGTTGGTGCTCTGCAAACTGCAAGACGATGACATCCCCCAACAGATCCCCTGCCACCTCCCAACTGCCGTCACTGACCACCTTGTTGGAGGCCGACGCGCAGAGCAATTACCAGATAGTCACCCACGCTCCCGGTCCTCAAGGTCAACTGCCTCTGACAGAGCAAATGCTGCAGGAGTGGCCCAGCGGGGATTTGTTTGGTTTAACGCAGAATGCCGGGATGGGCTGGCCGGTCACCGAGATGCTTGGTCCTGAGGTCCTCATCCTCAGCACCTCCGGTGGTGTGCGGGCGGAAGACGGCTCGCCGATCGCCTTAGGTTTTCATACTGGCCACTACGAAGTGATCCTCCAGGTTCAGGCAGCCGCTCGGGAAGTCAAAGCTTCCGGCGGGGTGCCCTTTGCCGCCTTCTGCAGCGACCCCTGTGATGGCCGAACTCAGGGGACTGTGGGCATGTTTGACAGTTTGCCCTACCGCAATGATGCAGCCCAACTCATGCGACGACAAATCCGCTCGCTGCCCACCCGTCGGGCAGTCATCGGAGTGGCCACCTGCGATAAAGGCTTGCCGGCGATGATGATGGCTTTGGCCGGCACTAGGGATCTGCCCTGTATCTTGGTTCCCGGTGGCGTGACTCTGCCGCCCAGCCAAGGCGAGGATGCCGGCAAGATCCAGACAATCGGGGCTCGCTTTGCTCATGGAGAGATCTCGCTGGCGGAAGCTGCCAGCTTAGGATGTCGAGCCTGTGGTTCGCCGGGCGGTGGGTGCCAATTCTTGGGAACCGCAGCCACCAGTCAAATCGTTGGCGAGGCATTGGGCTTGGCCTTGCCGCATTCGGCCCTGGCACCCAGTGGTCAAACAGTGTGGCTGGACCTGGCTCGGCGTAGCGCCCGTGCGGTGCTGGCCTTGAACCGGGAGGGACTGACCACCGCAGATATTCTCAGCCAAGACTCTGTGTACAACGCGATGGTGGTGCACGCTGCCGTCGGCGGCTCGACGAACTTATTGCTGCACATTCCTGCGGTTGCTTTCAGCGCGGGGCTCCCAAGGCCCACCCTGCAACAGTGGGAAGACATCAACCGAAAAGTCCCGCGTCTTGTCGACGCCTTGCCCAACGGCCCAGTTGGCCACCCAACGGTCCGGGTGTTTTTGGCCGGTGGTGTGCCCGAGGTCATGCTCCATCTCCGCAGGCTAGGGTTGTTGAGGCTCCAGGCACAAACGGTGACCGGCAAGACTCTCGATGAAGTGCTCACTTGGTGGGAAAGCAGCACTCGTCGGCAACGGATGCGGCAACTCTTGTGGCGGCATGATGGCATCGATCCCGATGAGGTGATCCTGCCACCTGAGAAAGCAGCTGAAAAAGGGCTTACCAGCACCGTCTGCTTCCCGCGTGGGAATCTCGCTCCCGAGGGCTCGGTGATCAAGAGCACTGCCTTGGATCCTTCCGTTGTCGATTCTGATGGGGTCTACCGTCATCGAGGCCGAGCCCGGGTGTTTCAGCGAGAGCCTGATGCGATCGCGGCGATCAAGGACACCTCGGTTGCGGGAATCAAGCCAGGTGATGTGATTGTGTTGATGTGCCGAGGGCCGCTGGGATCGGGAATGGAGGAAACTTATCAGGTGACCTCAGCCCTGAAGCACCTCTCGTGGGGGAAGACCGTCGCGGTGGTGACCGACGCGAGGTTTTCCGGAGTCAGCACCGGCGCTTGTGTTGGCCATGTCGGACCCGAGGCGTTGGCTGGCGGCCCGATCAGTAAAATCCGAGAAGGAGACCAAATCCAGATCGTCGTCGATCGAGTTCATCTGACTGGCTCAGTCGATTTGGTGGGGGAGCTGACTGCCGACGGAAGCCAGCGTGATTTCGACCCTGAGGAAGGGGCACGAATTTTAGCGAATCGGCCAGCCCGCAATGACCTGGCCCCAGACGATCAGCTCCCTCCAGAAACACGTTTGTGGGCAGTCCTCCAGCAACTCAGCGGTGGGACCTGGGGCGGCTGTGTCTATGACGTCGAGCGAATCACCGACACGCTTGGGCGGCCTGCGTCCTCAACCCATGTCGAGCCCGAGAAAGCTGAATCAGCTGCCGCTCGATCTCACTAACGGAATCACTCCCAAAATCGCTGTTTTGATAGCTGTCCCACATGCCAGCGAAACCTTTTTGAAGCGCCAACGCCCGGCTGACAGCCCGGTGAATCTGGCGAGCGATGAGCTCACAGTCGGGATCCGAGGGAATGTCCCGTGTGCAAAAGCTCAGCGTCTCTAACACTTCGCCATGCTCGCCCGTGATCGTGACCTTCATCTGATTCTCCACAAGCGTCAGGGTGTCTGGGTCCACCCAAGCAACGCGGACGCTGGCATTTGGGTGGGGTAGGCTTTCCGTTAATTGGGGGGCGTCCGCTTCATGATACGTTGACAGACGACGCTGGTCGAGACAAAAACGTTGAAAACTTGCACAAAAGTCGCCAAGACACTAGCGATTCAGCGGAGAATTCAGGAGCAGGCTCATGGTCATCCAGGGGTAACCAAGCCTTGCCAAGAGGTTTGCCCAAGTTGTGATTGCCAGAGGTGGTCTTAGCACAGCTGAGCCCAGCTCGGCCAAAGGACGAACCCAAAGCCGCCGAAAACCGGACTGCCACAGCCGGTCCTTCCACAGCTGGTCCTTCCACAGCCGGTCCTTCCACAACTGGTCTCTCAGACAGCGGGGAATGGACTGCTCGCGCCACCTGCGTCGTCTCCGCTCTTGCTCGGCCAGGAGATGCCAAGACCAAGATGCCAAGACCAAGATGACAAGACCAAAAAGAGAAGCAGCCTGTGGACAAAGCCCAGGCTGCTTCGGTTCTTTGCGGCTGATTCTCAGGTGGGTTCCGGCGCGAGTCTTAAGGGGATCCACCAGAAGATCTGGTGTTCCGGATCGTTCAGGTGTAATCCTGGTGCTCGGAGGCGGCCAGCTGGTGCTCTGGCTGGGCGATGGGCACGGAGGCCTCGGCAAAGGAGTCATCCGTTTCCCAAATGACCACCTTGGAGGCTCGAACGCTGGTGCCTTCCAGGAGTTTGGGGCAGACGACATCCAGCAGGTAGCGGGCCATGTTCTCAGCAGTCGGATTGTACGGCAGGACGTAGTATTTACTCGGCTGAACCATCCGGGCAGCGGCAATCCCGTTCTCGTCCTCCTGAAAAAGCAGAAATCCGTGGTCCCAGTTGTCGTCAATCCACCCTTTGAAGAGCCGCTTGAGATCGGAAAAGTCAATCAAACGGCCTACCGAATCGACTTCCTCGCCGGTGACGTAGAAATCAGCCACGTAATTGTGACCGTGAAAGAACTCACACTTCCCCCCGTGGCGATGTAGGCGATGGCCAGCACAAAACTTGACTCGCCTCATGATCACCAAGCTCATCTCTCGCTCCTGTTGGCTGTGGTTGCGTTTAGTTGGTCGCGTTTAGTTTGGTTGCGTTTAGTTTGGTCGCGTTTAGTTTGATCGCGTTGGGCCTGGTCTGGTCGAGTTGTCCTGCGGTAACAGGTGTTATTCCGATCAGTCAAAAGCTGAAGAATTTTAGCAAGCTCTGCCTGGGGGAACACCAAGCTGCACCATCTGTCCCAACTTTTGGATTGTGGCCAAGGCTTGGTTTGCAGCTACGTTGGTTTTCCCAAAGGTCTTTTCTCACTGAACGGACTTTCAGAGCTGGCTGGACTCTCAGAACTGAACAGACTCTCGGACTTGCTGTTGGAGTTGGTCAGTGAGCTCGGCAAACCCTATCAAGGCCTCTGGATCGTTGATTCGTCCGGCGGCACAGTGGAGATGGTGCCATCGATAGACATCGTAGTCACCGGAGGCATCTGCAAAGCCCAATCGGAGCTCGCCTCGGGCAATTTTCTCGCCACAGCTCCGGCAGGTGGAGCGACCGCTGGGAGCGGTTTCCACTCGCCACGGTTTGACCTGTGGGCTAGCCTGCTCGACAAACTCCGTAAGGCTATCGAGCAACAGGATTGGATCTTGGCCGACCAAAGCTGGGCTCAGACGAAGGGTGAATGTGTCGTAATCCCCGGGAGCATAGGAAAGATCCACGTTCCCATTTTTGTGAGCTTTTTTGATGTGAGTACCAGGCGGGTAGCTGCCCGTCCGCTGCATGTATGCAAGCATCTGCTCGGCAAGTTTCTCACTGGCCTCGCGTTTGCCCTCCAGCCCTTGGAGACCCTCTGAGGTGGCCACAGAATATTGTGTCTGCACAAACGAGCGGCCGTCCTCTTCCTCTCGGGATTTGACCACAACCACCACACCGAGGGGGACTCGCCCTTTGACACGCGGCATCCGGAAGGTCTCTGGATTGATCCAATAAGCCCATTGCTCGTCACAATCGATCCACTCGCTCATCGTGGCTCACTTGGTTTTCGCTCACTGAGTTCTCGCTCACTGAGTTCTCGCTTGCTTGGTTCTCGCTTGCTTGGTTTGTCCTCACTCCGGTTTTTGCTCGCTGGAGATGCCCAGTTCGCGGAGTCGGCTGACGGCCGGCTCCACCCCCGTAACTGGCTGCTGGCAAGTAAAATTCTCGCACACAAACAGGGCGGGGTGTTCCTTGGCCTCTTGGGCCCCACGGCAGAGATCTGCCAAGTACTCACTCCCCCCAGGTGGATTTTGATTGGGAGAAGCCAGTGCGATCAACCGGTGAGGAAGAAACTGGCGCCAAGCCTCCTGAATCACGGTGGTGGTATCTGCATCGTCAAGCGATCCGGCAATGACGAATTCTCGGAAAGGAGAGAGCCGCCCATCGAGGGCGATGAGCATTTGACACGAGGCGTTGGGAAACTGTTGCAGAAAAGAGCTTGCTGACTGGAGGGTCCCCTCAGCGGCGTGAGCAAACTCTCCTTGCCCGGTCATTTTGGCCAGACGACCAAACAAGGTGGCTGCCGCCGAGATGGAGCTGGGAACTGAGCCGTCCTGGTACTCTTTGTTGCGGGTGATGAGTTGCTCATGATCGTCAGCTGTGTAGAAAAACCCTCCGTTTTGGGGGTCGGAGAATCGTTCCAAGATGATCTTGGCCAGACGTCCGGCTTGGTCGACCCATCGTGGCTGAAAGGTGGCCTCATAGAGGGTCAGCAAGGCGTTAGCGAAGTACGCGTAGTCGTCGAGGTAGGCATCAAACTTGGCCTGCCCGTCACGCCAACTGTGCAACAGCCGCCCTGTGCTCTGGCTCATTTTGGAAAGCAAGAACTCCGCTGCTTGGCTCGCAGCGTCCACATAGCGAGGTTCCCAGAAGACAGCCCCGGCAAGGGCCAAGGCCTCGATGGCCAGCGAATTCCAGCTGACAAGGATCTTGTCATCCAGCCCCGGTGGAATGCGTTGCCGCCGAGCAGCGAGCAGTTCTGCCCGACTTTGGTCGAGCTCAGCCTGCAGATCGGCAACGGATCGGCTGAGGATGCGAGCTTGCTGTTGAATTATCTTAGGAAGATTCAGGATGCTTCGCCCTTCGAAATTTCCCTCCGGGGTCACATCGTAGACCCGACAGAAGGTGGCCGCTCGTTCTGGTCCGAGGACCGCGGCGATCTGCTCGGGGGTCCAGACGTAGAATTTCCCCTCAACGCCTTCGCTATCAGCATCTTGTGTGCTGAAGAACCCTCCCTCCTGGTGAGTCATCTCGCGGAGGATGTAGTCCAGGGTTTCTCGAGCTGTTTGGCGATAGAGAGGATTGCCGGTGATCTGAAAAGCCTCAACATAGCAGACGGCCAGTTGAGCGTTGTCGTAAAGCATTTTCTCGAAGTGCGGGACCAGCCACTTTCGATCTACAGAATACCTATGGAAACCGCCCCCAAGATGATCGTAAATCCCACCACTGGCCATTTGCTGTAGAGTGAGCTCGACCATCTCCAGCCAATCACGGCGTTCTTGGTGGCCAGCCCAGAGCCGCAGCAGCAACCGGATGTCCATAGGATGGGGGAACTTGGGTTGCGTCCCCCATCCGCCGTGTGTCGCGTCGAAGTTTTGCTTGAGCCGCTCAGCCGCCTGGTCGAGGAGCGTTCGCGAGAGGGCAGGCTGTCCTAGCCCAGAGTCGGACTCATGGTTGGCCAGTCGGCCGACGGCCTCGGTGAGCCGGCCTGCCTGTTCGATGGCTTGGTCGCGGCGTTCGGTCCAGGCGTCCAAAACAGCCCTGCAGATCTCGCCAAAACCCGGCATTCCCATCCGAGAGGGATTCGGCCAGTAGGTGCCTCCGTAAAATGGCTGCCCTTGTGGTGTGAGAAACACTGACATCGGCCAACCGCCATGGCCGGTCAGCAGTTGCACCGCGTTCATGTAGATCTGATCGAGATCAGGCCGCTCCTCCCGGTCGACTTTGATGGAGATGAAATGCTCATTGAGGAAGGCAGCGATCTGCGGATCCTCAAAGCTCTCGTGCTCCATCACGTGGCACCAGTGACAGGCTGAGTATCCAACCGAGAGAAAGATCGGCTTGTTCTCGGCAGCCGCCTTTTGCAGAGCTTCTTCCCCCCAGGGATACCAATCCACCGGGTTGTTGGCATGTTGCAGAAGATACGGGCTTGTCTCTTGGGACAGGCGATTGGACATGAGGTCTCCTCGAGGGTCCCGAGAGGATCCAAGTGGAAGGTTTGTTAAGATCAGCCGTCAGTTCAACCTGATCCATTGGCCTGGGCAAACTCTCCGTGGCCAGCCTCGGCGTTTTGAAGACAAGGACCTCAAGGCCAGCTGGAGAAAAGCAGCAACTTGCCAAGCTGCAACCGCCGGACAAAGCCAACCCCCGTCACTGACCCTGTGACAAGTGCCTCTGTGACAAGTGCCTCTGGGACAAGTGCCTCTGGGACAAGTGCCTCTGGGACGATTGGTCCCTGCAACGAGTGACCTTCGTGGCCAGTGCCTCTGTCTGGACTGTGTTGTCCAAGGAATTTGTTGTCCTCTTGAGGCTTTCTCGTTGCTGGGGCTGTTGGCCGGAGGGGGGATTCGCCTATTTGTAGGAGTGCTCACTGTCAGGGAAAGAGCCGTTGCGGACTTCTTCGCAGAATTGTCCCACCGCTGAGAGGATTTGGCCACGTAGGTCGGCGAATCGCTTGAGAAATTTCGGTCCAGGCTCGGCGGTCAGCCCCAGCAGGTCGGGGGTCACCAAGACTTGGCCATCGCAGCTGTTGCCGGCCCCGATCCCGATTGTTGGAATCGACAAGGCACTGGTGACCGCGTTGGCGATCTCTTGTCCGACGCATTCCAAGACAACAGCAAACGCTCCTGCTTCCTGAGCAGCTCGAGCATCAGCCAACACAGCGGCGTCTCGTTGGACGATTTGACGACCGAACTGATGCACCGCCTGAGGCCGAAACCCGCAGTGTCCCATCACTGGGATGCCTGCTGAGGCCACAGCCTCAATCACCGGGGCCTGACCAGCGGTGACCTCCAGCTTCACCGCGGCACAGCCGGTCTCCTTCATCACCCGGATGGCCGCCCTCAACGTCTCATGGGGTCCCAGTTGCACGGTTCCAAAAGGCAGATCGACGACCACCAGGGCATGCTGAGCGGCACGAGCGACCATCTCACCATGGTAGATCATTTGGTCGAGGGTCACCGGAACTGTTGTGGCTCGGCCTTGTACAACGTTGCCCAAACTATCGCCGACTAACAAGCTATCGACGCCAGCCTCGTCCAACAGCTTGGCTGTCAGAAAGTCGTAGGCGGTGAGCATCGTGATCTTTCGCCCAGATCGCTTGCGATTGGCAAAGGTACTGATGGAAATCGGCTTCCGACCGTTACTATGCCCAAGGTCCAGCTTGGCCTGTTCTGAGGATCTGCTGGGCCTTGAAGTCGTCGAGCCGACCGGGCTGGGAGACTCTGCCTTTCTTGGGGGTGAACCGACAAGTTCGGCCTCCTCCAAAGCTTCTGAAAGAGAAGAAGCTTCTGAAAGAGGGGACGTGCCAGAGAGAGGGGCAGGCGTTGGTTGAGCGTTCTCTGGATTGGCCGGAGATGAAGCTGCAGAACTAGGGTTCGCAGATTCAGGAGTCGTGAGGGCCGGAATAATTGGGGTGTGGGTGGACATACCAGCTTAAGTTTTTGTGTTCTGAGTCCCCACGGGGCCTCTTGGTTTTTGAGGCTGAGTTCCATGGGAACGATGATTCAGGTCCTCCCCGGGACGGCGATGTATTCTCCGGATCGACTGCCAAAAGGACAACCCGAGCTTTGTGGCTTCCGCTGACTCGGGGTTGCTGGCCGGAAAAGAGTGTGCGTTGAGGCAGCGAGCTCGCCTGGGGAGCCTGTGAGCTCGCGAAACGATCCAGCGCCACAGGCGAGTCCCAGAGAGCCAACCTCCAGGAAAAAGGTCCGCACAAAGCGATCCAGGGCGTAGTCTTGCACGGACACCTTGACGAAGTCGGAGTTAGCTCAGGCAAAGGCTTGGGAAGAGGTTGTGGAGCTTTCCATCTGATAGGCCGCTCTTTGCAACGCTAAGGACTGCCGTTGTGAGAGGGCATACCCATCGTCGGCACAATCCCTTGCCAAAGAGAAAGGGAAACCGAACTGCTCGGAACGAGCCAACCAAATCTCCAGCCAACCAAATCTCCAGCCAACCAAATCTCCGGCCAACCAGATCTCCGGCCAACCAGATCTCCGGCCGAGGATGCGGAAATCCGGAAGAATTCTGGCCAAGTGGGTACCGAGGGGTTATCGTCAAGACAAGAAAGTCAAGTGAACAACCATCTGGGCCCGCAACCGGAAAGAGTGCCATGCCGTTGATGCTTGAGAACCTTCCCAAAAACGCCGCTGTCGTCACATGGGTCCTTTGTCTCACGATTTTCGGAGCGACCGCTCAAGGGCAGCTTTGGCCGGGACGGGGCCGGCAACCCCGGCTGCCGGACCTTTCCAAGTTGAAGGACATTGAGTTTCAGGGGGAGTTGCAAAACGTTCGTCCTCAGTTGCTCACCTCGCTCAACGCAGTCAAGCAACCCATGTTGATCTACGTGCCGCCAGATGCTCAGGTGCAAATGCATGGAACTGCAGATACCAGCGTTCTGAAACCCAAGAGCTTTGTGCAGTTCACCGCCACCGCCAACGCAGAAGGAAAGGTCGATAGCAAGCTTGAGGCTTTGGAACTCTTTACCCCGTTTGCCGGAGGCAGTTATGAGAGTGCCCCGGCAGGCACCGAGGGAGTCATCTACGGTCAGGTGTTGAAGTTCCGCGACAACACCCTCCAGATCCGAACCCTGCCTGTTCCAGGGACCAAACGACGGATCATCACCGCCGAACTCAGCGAAAGCCCGCAGATCAACGTGTCCCTGGCGGACTACCGCTTTGCCACACCAGGCTCCAAACTCCACGTCAAAGGCAAGAAATACCAAGAAAACCAGATCATCGCCAAGGATGTGGATATCGAGCTCGTCAAGCCACTGTCCTTCAAGAAGCGATAAGCCGGTTCTTCCCAAGCAAGGCAACTTCAACAAAAAGCTCGCCCGTGCAAAGGCCTTTCAAAACCAGCTCACCAAAACCAGCCTGCCAAAACCAGCCTGCCAAAATCAGAACGGAACGAATGATTCGTTCCGTTCAGTTGCCTATGACTGAGTTATTGACAGCGTTGTTCATCGAGGGTGCTTGTCAACGTTGATTGGGCTTGAGCTCTTTGGTGGATAGAGTCCATCAACCCGAGGCTCTGATCTCGCAGTGATCCTCAGAGTATCTTACTGTTGCACCTCGACGGGCAACTCATCGATTTTGGCAGCGACGATGAAATCGTTCTCGCTCAATCCGTCGATGGCGTGAGTCCACAACTCGATGGTCACGTTCCGGTAGCCAACAAGATGCAGATCGGGGTGGTGGCCGTCGTCCTCGGCCACTGTGGCAATCCGGTTGAAGAAGTCCACCGCTGCCATAAAATTCTTGGTCACCCATTTCTTGCCAATCCGTTTGCCGTCCTCCGACAGAGACCACCCCTTCAGGGATGTGAGTTGGTCCTGAGCTTGTTGCAAAGTCAACGGATCAACTCCGCCTTCGCAAGGCAAACACTTTTTCTGTCGAAGTTGTTCGGGTGTCTGAACGTTCATGCGCGTTGCCCCTTTCCAAGTCACGTGATCGAATGGCTCAAAATCCCGAGCGTCCACAACGATCACTTTCGAAGGTTTGTTTAGCTCGACTGGTCCAGATTGTGGCAGAGACCCAACCTCTCAATCACTCAACAGATCCATGCAACACCATATTGGTAGGCAACGGCCACATCTGGGACAGTCCAACTAACTCGACTGTTCCAGATTGTGGCAGAGGCCCAACCTCTCAGTCACTCAACAGATCCATGCAACACCATATTGGTGGGCAACGGCCACATCTGGGACAGTCCAACTCGTCGCAAGGTACGCAATTTGGGTGAAATCCCAAGGGAGTTTGGTTCTCTGCAGACTTCCTTGTCTCTTGCTTCACCATCGTATCGATCGCCAGAGGTCTTCCAGCATGTCTGCTGAGCGAGCAGGCTGGATGACCATCATGGCTATTGAGGCCGAACCCGTTGGACTTCGGCCAGCACGCGAAGCTGTTGGACCAATGCTTGTTCGCGAGCGGTCAAGAGGTCGAGGCTCAAGCGAGTCAAGCCCGGCGGGGGTTGTGGTCGCTGGAGGGCCTCAGCTGGCGGATCAACACGCTTGAGCAACTTCACGACGTATTTGAACGTTTGGGGGGTGTTGCCAGCGATGCCGATATCCCCGGCTTGCTGGAGTCGGAAGACATCAGCCATGAACGTTCCCCCGGCGTCTTCAATTCCCTCGACAACGCTGGTGCTCACCCCAGTGAAGGGGTTGGCCTGAAGAGAGGGGAACGTTGCCTGGGGGGTCAGTTCCTGAGGTGCGTCCTCCCCCAGAGCTTCCTGGAGCAACTCGCCCCCTTCGCCCTGCAGCACCTCTTCAAGGCTGTCGGCCTCTCTGGCGATTTTCAACAGCTGCTCGGCCAGCCTCAAGGCTTGCTGGCGTGCTTGTTGCGTCTTCCAAGCAGCCAGGACCTCATCACGAATTTCGTCGAAGGTGGGAGTTTCCCGACGTCGTTGGTCTGTCTTCCAAATCAACGCCCGATCGCTGACTGGTTTGCCACCGACGATCTGATTGGAGGGAAGGATTTCGGTCTCCTGAGGTGCGAAGAACGATAAGTCCGTCTCCTGTTGCTCGCTGCGTGCAAAGGCGAAGGCTGGAAAACGAGTTTGCCCGTCAGAGAGCATCATGCTGCCAAGAATGCGGTCAAGAAGCGCCTGGCGTCTGGAAACCAGTCCGGTCTCCACAAGCTCGATCCAGCTCAAAGCCCGAACCTCATCCAGAGCCTCCGCGGGCATCTCGGGAGGCGGGCCAACCTCATCGGGATTGTCCTCGTTTTCCTTCAGTCGGCTCAACCAAACTTCGTAATCCTTCCCATAGCGTCTGATGCTTTTTTGAACCTTGCGAAACGCTTCTTGGGTGTCTGACTCAAAGGTCTTGGCTGCCAAAATCCGGCGAATGTCGCCTTGAACGACCTCCAAGCTCTTGTAACGAATCTCCGGAAGATAAGGCGAGGGCAAGACCAACGTCTGCGTCTCAATCGGCTCCACGGAGAAAACAATGTCCGTTTCCTCAGCTTGTCTCGGCAACTGCTCAGCATGAGCCCCGGGCTGCAATGACATCGGACCATCAGGAACTGTCACCAACGTTTCCACGCCCGGCGGGGCCAGCGGATCCGGTGGCGGAAAGTCCGGTGGCGGAAAGTCCGGCGGTTGGATGGCCGGCGGTTGGATGGCCGTCGGTGGAAAGACCGGCGGAGTCCCTGGGGCTTGAGACCCTGGCTGGGTAGACATCGGGGTCTTCAAATCTGCTGGAGGTAGCAACGAAGACTGCTCGTCCGATTGTTTCCCTGTTGCTGAATCGGTTGATCCTTGGGCGGCGTTCTCCGCTGAGGGGTCTGTTTCTCGCGTCTCGTCTGCCTGAAGCAACAGACCTGGGAGGACCACTGAGGCAACGCCTGCTGAGAACACACGACCAGCCGGAAGAGCGGAAGACTCGTCAACGGGTTGAACCTGTTGGCTCCCTTCCGAGTCGTCAGCGTCCCCAGAAGTTTCCGGCTTTTGCGGTTCCTGTGCGGAGTCCTTGGAAGCCGCTGCACCATCCGGGGCAGTTTGATCATCCGGGGCAGTTTGATCATCCGGGGCAGTTTGATCATCCGGGGCAGTTTGCTCCACTGGCGGTTGGGAGCTGTCAGCCGAGGTTCCTGGGCGGGCTGGCATCGGCTTAGGGGAAATCTCTACATCTTCCCCAGGTTTTGTTTCAGGTGGTTTTGTTTCAGGTGGATTTGTTTCGGGTGGTGTTGTTTCGGGTGGTGTTCCTGGCGGGGTCTCTTGTTCGGGAGTGAATGGACCAGGTGTTTGGCCGGGTTGAGTTGGAAGCGGCTCATCGCGGAACTGGTCCCGGTTGGATTTGTAGTATTCCTCGACTTGTTCCGGGGTGATCAAGGCGGCCTCGACGTACTTGTCAAAATCTGCCTTCAGATAGGTGAAGCTCATGCGGAATGGCCGCAAAAAGCCGATGATGCCGCGTTCAGGCGAAGCAAGCTGATCCTTGCGGTCCTCAAAGAAGACCCGAAGGGAATCCTCGCTTTCCGGGGCCTCGATTCGGGCAGCCAGTTTCTCTACGGAGATGGGGATGGCCTGCGTGGTCAGCTGCGTTTGCAATCGTTGGACCAGCTCATATTTTTGGGCTGGCGTCATCGGGGCACGAGCGCTGGCCAGCAGCTGCCGCTGTTGCTGGATGCTTTCCTGCTGCTCGGCCATCCGAGCAAACATCTGCCTGCGTTGCAGGCTGACCTCTAGATCCGCGTCAATCACCCAAGGAGGCGAAAGCCCCAGAACTCGGGCCATCTCTGCCACCCGCAGCTCCTCCGCCAGGGCATCCAGAACCTCGCGAGGGAGGGTCCCAGCTCGATTCCCCTCCAGCCTGCGAGTATTCTGGGCAAACTGATTCAGCTCTTCGGTCTGAAAATTCCCCCGCGAACGATCCGCAATGTATTGCTTGGCAGCCTCACGGGTCACCTCAACTCCCAGTTGGTCAGCAAATTTTTCCAGGAGAAACACTGTCAGGACCATCTCGTCCCGGACATCCGGATTGGGGGCATAGGTGGGAAACCGCGCGGTCACCCGTTGGCCCAACTCCTGCCGACTTTCTGGTTGTTCCAAAATGGGGTCGGCCACTGTGATCAGCCGAACTTCCAGGGCCTGCACTAAGTTTCGACGCCAGACGCGGCGACGGATATCCTCGTAAGTCAAGTTGCCGAAACGAGTGCGAAAGACGATCCCGTCACCGCCTGGGCCCCCTTGGTTGGGCATCTGCTGAAGCACCGGGCCGATGACAAAGACAACCATCAAGATGGTCCCGGAGACCGCCAAGATCACACCTTGGTATTTCCGAATGAATTTCAGCGGGTTAGCCATCAACAATCCGTCGGTTGAGTCGGTTGAACAGCTCGCATCGATTAAACAACTCGTGTCGGTGAACTGGCTCGCGTCGAGAAACGCTTGGCATGGCCTGGAATTGGCTCCCCCTCGCCCACCCTCAGCGGTTGCCGATGACCAGTTGCCGAATCTTGATTGCCGCACAAACAATAGGGATCACACAAGGTTTGACCATGACGCTTGGACAACAGGTTGAGCGCCCCGATGGTCACCGGCTGCTGGCCTCCCTCTTGCCTGCTTTTGGACAAGTTTTTGGCTTTTTTCCCAAAGCCGCAAGGCTCGGTCGTCGAAGAACCAACACAACTCCTCAGAACAAAAACCCGTTCACGCAATTTTTTGCAAACAAGAGCTTGTCAATGAGTTGCCACGGAACCAACGTGCGGATCGAAACCGTTGGAAAAATGATCCAACAGCACTGGACGTTCGATCACTTATCAGAGACAACTCGTTGAGCCTCCCTGACCAATAATCGCTGCCAGTTCCACCACTTTTGGCTGCCAACTGAATGTCCTGGGCCTTGCTCACTCTCAAAACAACTGAAGACTTGGAGTCGAAATTGCTTGGCCGGGTTTGTCCTCTGCCGGGTTTGTCCTCTGCCGGGTTTGTCCTCTGCCGGGGAGATTCCGCTGCCTCAAGATCAATGTCAGAGCAGCAGGCTCGGCAACTGGCGACTTGACAGAGCTTTGCCAGGAGTAGTATTGAGTGATTTTCTTCGGGCTGGGCCACCTCCGACGATTGTAGGGGCCTTGGGGTCCTTTGCAATGGCAGTGGATCTCACCGAGCCCAAGCCGGAACTTCCCTAGGATTATCGAAATTTCCACAAGAATCCCCGCCAAAGCGGGAAAACGCCCCCAGCCCGACCTCGACCTATGCCCAAGAAAGCCTCGACCGGGAAAAAGGCCGGTGGCACCAGCAAATCAGCTCCTGGCAAAACAACTTCTGGCAAGAAAACCGCCACCAAGCAGGCACCCAAAACTTCCAGCAATCCGCCAACCGCTGGAGCAGGGAAGCCATTGGTCATCGTCGAAAGCCCGACCAAGGCGAACACCATCCGCCAGTTCTTAGGCGGCAAATACCATGTCGAGGCCAGCATCGGCCATATCCGCGACTTGCCAGAAGGCAAGCGTGATTTACCTGCCAAATACAAGCAGGAACCCTGGGCGTACCTTGGTGTGAACGTTGAGTCGGATTTTGAGCCAGTCTATATTGTTCCCACTCAAAAACGGGAACAGGTCAAAAAGCTCAAGGACCTCGTCAAGCAGGCCTCAGAGCTCTATCTGGCCACTGACGAAGACCGCGAAGGGGAGGCGATCAGCTGGCACCTGCAGGAGATCCTGCAGCCCAAGGTGCCTGTCCACCGGATGGTCTTTCACGAAATCACGCAACAGGCGATCCAACAAGCCCTCAGCAATCCACGGACCATCGACGAATCGCTGGTCCGCGCTCAAGAAACGCGGCGGATTCTCGACCGCCTCTATGGTTATGATCTCTCGCAATTGCTTCGAGATGGCCTCCAACAGGGCAACACCAACACCGCAGGACGCGTGCAAAGCGTGGCCCTTCGGTTGCTGGTCGACCGCGAACGAGAGCGAATGAGGTTTGTCTCAGCAACCTACTGGGACCTCTTGGGCTTGTTCGCCAAGCAGATGCCTCAGGGGGCCTCTCTTGAAGCCGAGTTACGCTCCGTCGATGACAAACGGATCCCCACCAGCAAGGATTTTGACCCTGAGACGGGGCAACTGAATAAGCCGAATCTGCTGCAACTCAACCAAGAGCAGTGCGAAGAATTGCGGCTCCGCTTGTTGGAGGCCAGCTTCACAGTCAGCGCCGTAGAGGATAAACCGCAGACCAACCGCCCCCATCCCCCATTTACCACCAGCACCCTGCAGAAGGAGGCCAACCGCCGGCTGCGATTCTCTGCACGCAAGACAATGCAGGTGGCCCAGGTTCTCTATGAGCGTGGATTTATCACCTACATGCGGACCGACTCGACTGCCCTCAGCAACGAGGCGGTCACCGCCGCTCGTGATTTGGTCCGCAGCCAATACGGGCCGGAGTATCTGCCGGACAGTCCTCGGCTCTACACCACCAAGGTGAAAAACGCTCAAGAGGCCCACGAGGCGATTCGCCCCTCGATGAAGTTCACCCTCCCGGAACAACTCAAAGGCCAGCTCAACTCCGATGAGCTGCAACTGTATGACTTGATCTGGAAGCGAACGGTCGCCTGTCAGATGGCCGATGCCAAAATCCGCCGGCTGGCGATCTTAGTTGCCGGCGGTGGGGCCGAGTTTCGGGCCGCCGGAAAGGCTATTGATTTCTGGGGCTACATGCGGGCGTATGTCGAAGGCAGCGACGACCCAGAGGCCGAGCTGGCCGATAAAGAAAAAATCCTGCCCAAGGTGGAGGTCGGCGAAGCGTTGGACTGCCGCGACCTGACCAATGTCAGCCACACCACGCAGCCGCCCGCTCGTTACACCGACAGTTCGTTGGTTGACGAGATGGAAAAACGCGGGATCGGCCGTCCGAGTACCTACGCCGAAACCATCAATAAACTTCTTTCAGAGAAACGTGGTTACGGCTTCCGCAAAGGCAACGCCTTAGTGCCGACCTGGAAAGCCATTATGGTCATCCAGCTGCTGGAACAAGAATTTCCAACTGAGGTCGATTACGCGTTCACCGCCCAGATGCTGGAAGATCTGGATGCCATCAGCCGAGGTGAACGCGACCAAACATCCTACTTGAGGCGTTTTTACTTTGGCGACAGACCAGCCTGTTCCTTATCAACCCAGAGCGACTCAGCCTCGGCGGCGCCAGAACTCAAGCCTGCTTCAGCCGAGGGAACAGTTCCGCCTCAGAACGACACCCAAGACAACGGCGCTGCCCAGACCGCAGAGAGTGCCGAGACGAAGGCAGACACAACGTCTTCGGAGGATCAATCGGAACGGCCACCGGGGCTGAAACCGCGGATTGACGCGAAGAAGAACAACCTGGACGCCGAGTCGGTCAAGCGAGTCAAAACTCTGAAAGTCGACGATGGCACGCCGATTATCCTGCGTGTGGGCAAGAACGGTCCCTATTTGACTCAGGAGGAACTTCGAGCCGACGTTCCCGGCGATCTGCCACCGGATGAGCTGACCGTTGAGATCGCCCTGAAACTCCTCGAGCAAAAAGCTGCTGGCAATAAACCCATCGGCCACGACCCAGCCACCAGCAAGCCAGTCTATGTCAAACAAGGCCCTTTTGGTCCCTACGTGCAATTAGGCAGCACAGACGACGAAGAAAAACCCAAACGGACGAGCTTGCTCAAGGGAATGCAGTTTGAGGATGTGACTCTGGAGATTGCCCTCAAACTGCTCGAGCTGCCCCGAACTTTGGGCGACCATCCAGACAGCGGCAACCTGGTCCAAGCTGGCATCGGGAGGTTTGGGCCCTTTATCAAACACGGCAGCGACTATCGCTCGCTGCCGGCCGATCTCTCACCAATGGAGGTCACCCTGCCCCAGGCCCTGGAGCTGTTGGCCAAGCCCAAACGTCGCTTCGGTGCCCCAGATCCGGTCAAAACCTACGAGGCCTCGCCGGACACCAAGGAACCGGTGGCTCTGATGCCCGGCCGCAAAGGCGGCTATTTCGTCAGCAGCGGTGGCTACTGGGAAACAGTCCCCAAAGATCTCACCCCCGAGCAGATCACCCAAGAGCAAGCACACAAACTCATCAAAGAGGGCATTGAGAAAGGCCAACTTTCCAAAAAGGCTGCCAAAAAGAAGACAGCGAAAAAGGCCGCCAAAAAGACCACCAAAACAGCTACCAAAAAGAAGGCGACCAAAAAAGCCACCAAAAAGACCCCAGCCAAGAAAAAAGCCGTTGCCAAAAAAGGGAGTTATTAATTGTCTGACAAGTTCTTGAGCAAATCCTTGAGGCACGATCGGCAATCCGGGCTTCCGGTGGTGCCGCTGGCTGCGCTCGCCTGAGTTGGCTGCACTCCCTCCGGTGATCACCAACAAGGGCAGACGGAAAGCCCGAGGAAAAAAGCCATATGAGGCTCTCGAGTGCAGTTTATCTGGCCGGCCAGTCCCTACAGTGACGTTCTCAAGACCTACCTTTCAAGAAGTCCTGCCCCGGGGCATTCTCCTTTTGAAGATCCACGCAAAGCCGCTTGGCCAAACCTTCCAGGAGGGTCGACCACCGGCTCTGGAAAGCCTCCGAGTTGGTGGTCTCACCGGTGACCAGCCGGCAGATCGTGGGAATGAGATACGGATAAACCGTCAGGGCCAGCAAACTAAGAAATAGCAAATCCGCTGGGATTTCTGGGGCGATGCCTTGAGCCTGCAGAGCCTCCAGTTGTTTGATCTGCCGGGCGTAGTAAGCACAGCGTTGATCTTGGCAAACCAACTGGCCGCCATCGTCGTTGAGGGCCTCTCGCTGAATCAGACGGAGAAAGTCTGGATCCTCAGCGTTAGCACAGAACCAGTGGACCAGCGCCGGTCCGAGCGTCAGCGGCTGTTGGTTGAGCACATCAAGACGTCGGTTGAGGGCATGTTCCAAGACGGCCTCGAAGAGGCCCTGCTTGTTGGTGAAGTAGCGGTAAATCAAGGATTTGTTGCATCCAGCTCGACGTGCGACGTGCTCAAGTCGGACACCATCCAGGCCGTGCGCTGAGAACTCGGCGATGGCGGCCTCAACAATCGCCTGACGTGCTGGCTGTGCAGACATAAAGACCTCTTGTTAGGTCGAAGACACCACCCCCTCAGGCAGCGTGCCCTCTCGGGTTTGGCACAATCCCAAGAGTTGTCCCGCCGCACAAGCGGCGACGATCAGAGCCACAACCACCGCCAGGGCCCGACCAAGCCCGGTCTCGGGGTAGGGAGTTGCCAACAACACCAATGTGCCGACAACCCAGCCCAGATCGGCAAGGCTGACCGCCAACACCGCGACACGTCGCCTCTGAGGTGCTCGCGCCAGCCAGGCGACGACTCCTGCAAAGGGCAAAAGCCCCACGCCAACAATGGCCAACGCCGCTGACGGTAAACCAAGCGGCGAAGCCAGTGCACCAGCCCCCAGGAGCATGCTGACCCCTGTCAGTGTCGAGAAAGCGGCGTTGCCCCCAAGTGCAACTCGCAGCAGCGAATCGGACTTCATCAGAGAACCTCCTAGCAAGAAAAGAGCATGCAACGGTAACGTTACCGTTACTTAGCCCCTGAGTCAAGTCTTTTGTTGGGGTGGTCTGGACTTGCAGGAACAGGGAGAGCGGCCAGGCCGGAATTTCAGGCTCGCAACGGCTCAAGCTGATAGGCCAAAAAGCAGCCGAGATGGCAGCTCTTTGATATCTGGGTAACAGAGAATTCCGTCGTCCTGACTGTAGCTCAGCATCTTGGCTGGTGGTTTTGGTAGTCAGCCCCGCAGCTCTCTCGGCCAGGTGGCTGGACGAGCAACTCGGATCGCCTGACAATCAATTTGGTGAACTTACCGGGATACGAGCGTCGCAAGCCCGGCGCTGACGTGGATCTCCGACCAGGGATTCACGAAGTTGAGGGTGCTGACTGGATTGGCCCGTCATCGCCAGTCACAACGGCTTGACCAATCGATCCAGGGCCGCCCGACCGAGCGGATTGCCCGAGACTGACTTTCCAGAGCTTCCCGACCAAAGTCGATGTCAGCGGGTGCGCGAAAAGCAGCCAAGCGACGGCAACCGACGAAAGGTCCGTTGATTGCCTTAGCCATACACGGTGTGCTGAGCTTGGGCCTCAACAACATGCAGGTGCCCAGAGAGCATGTCCTTCGGATCGGAAACGGTGGGCACCCGTGCAGAACGCATTCGAGCCACGTCCTCATTGGCCGTCTCCCACCAGAAATGGTTGGGGGATTTGCGACCTCGGAAATAGTCAATGGGTTTCTGTGGGGAACCGATGGATCGGGGATGCAGCATGGGCGACTCGACAAGCGCAAGATCTGACTTCCGGTCAAAGTCAACCAGACGGCTCTCGACCAGTTGAGCCTCTTGCTGTCGAGATGAACCACATCATCAGTTTGGAATGGGACGCACGGAGGCAACAGATTGCAGGTGGGCACAGCGGACGGATTGATGGAACCGCATTCAGGGTGCCTACTCCCGGGGATACAACCATGAAGGTCATCGGTGGCCCAGCCTGATAGGCCATCAATCGTACCAGTTGTACTGCGCCCATCGCTCGTCCAGGCGAACAGCTGATCCCCAACATCGACGCAAGGCCTCTCTAATTTCAACGTCCAAGTCGTTTGTACCCCATTGGGCGTCATTGGCACCTATTTCGAGGCGGATCAGATTGGGCCACTGGCCGCGGTTGAGGAAGGGCAGTACATCAAAACCAGAGAGCCGTTGACCTTGGAGGTTGACGGCAACCAGCTGCGAAGCCAGGGGCGTGCCGATCAACCCCGCAACCAAAAGCCCGCCCAACCCACTGCCAGCGAAATGGAGACGTCTGAAATTTGACAGCCCGGGAGCTACGGCAAAGGCATGCCAACCAGCGCTGGTCAGTGACCTGCAGTAGCCGAGGTGGAGACTGATCAATCGAGGAAGCTCACAGCCAGCCACCGCCGCCAATTCTTCGTCTCCTAAGTGGATCTGCCCAAGCCAGAGCTCACGGAGCTGAGAAAGCGAGTCGGCCCCTTTCAAGGCCAACAGCGGCGATGGGGCATCAGGATCGCGGAGCGACGCTGCCGCACTAGTCGTCAGTGCCAGTTCGTGCAATCCAACCGCCCAGGGTGACCCAAGCAGCGCCTCGACCCCCTTGATGCCGCAGCGGTCGACACTCAACACCAGAATCCGCAGTCTTGACGGACGCGGAGAGCGCACAAGAGCCACCACTTCTTCAGTCGAAAGAGGGAGATTCCCTAAGTCGAGCAACTCCAAGCCGGTGAGAGCCGGCGAGCCCAGCAGCGGACTGAGCTTCGCATCGAAGTCCCATCTGCAGGAGAGACTCAATGAGCGGAGTCCTGTCAGGTAAACCGATTCAGCCACCGCCGCGCAAGCTTTTGTGGTCAGTTCGTAGGGACAGAGCGACAACCGCGATAAGTGACGAAGACTCGACGCCTGACTGAGAGCGACAACAGCGTCGGTGTGGAACCGGTTGTGGTCAGGGCCGGTCAGCTCGTCGTGGCCAAGTTCAAGTGTTTGCAGTGAGTGCAAAACCGGCGAATGTGCCAGAGTGCGGACACCGTCCGCAGAGAGAAGGTGATTCGTGAGGTCGAGGTGTCTGACGTTCGCGAATCGAGGGGAACTGGCCAACACAGACATCGAGTCGTTGTCGAAGCCCGAGTAAGTGATCGCCAGCGATCGGAGGCTGGAGATATGGGGGGATTCTGCGAACAGAGACATCTCGGGAAGTCCGAATTCCCAGGAAGCGAACTCCAGTCCGGTCATTCCCGCCATCTCCGACCACTGCGGCCAGTCCGGCGGCAGGTGGCCTTCCTCCTCTTCAACGCAGGCTTGGCGGCTGGTCGTCCCTTGAAGCGCTGTGGCGAGGCCCCGGAACGCTTCCAGCGTCTGAGACTTCACCTTCGACACAAAGCCGTTGCGAAAACTGCACGCCCGGAGTTCCTCTGATTCTGGGAAATCCTTAAACCATAGGTGCTTGTGGGCGTCAAGCAAGTCGTAACTCCGCAATCGAGCGTCGGTGTCTGGGACCACCTGCTTGGCCATGTGACATTGAAGCCGGATGAACTCAGCCCGCTGGGCATCTCCCTGTTCATCCAGCCAGTCCGCATACACAAGGGCCGGCCTGGCTTCTTCAGGTGAAGCGACCACAGCGCGAAGCAACGCAGCCTCATCGTTCATGAGCTCTTACCCTCAAAGACAAAGAGAACATTCTCGAGTCCTAAGACATAGTTTCAGACCCCTCCCTTTGAAGGCTTATTCATTACCCGAAAAGTCTTCGATCATGAAAACCTTTGCGAAGCAAAACTGTTGATCGGTTCCCCTTTGGTCCAATCGACATCGGTCAACGCCGGAGCTGATTGGCCGACCCAGGTCGTCAACTGCGAACTGCAAGTCTCGCTGCTGTGGTCAGTTCGGTTCAGCTCAGTTACGTTCCAACCGATTCTCTTGAGATTGGTTCTCTTAGGGCTGGTTTTCTTCCCCAGGCTGGCCCTGTTCAGCTGGCTTGGGCCGATCTTTGAGAGATTTGCCCGAGGATTGTTGAGGTCGGCTTTCCTGGAGGAGCTTTTGGACGGTTTGCTTGAGTTTCTCGCCGGTCAGGCCTCGTGCGCGGGGTCGGCCTTGGCGGTCCAAGAGGATCACCTCGGGGATCGCTTGAACGTTGTTGAGCACAGCAGCTTCGCTTTCATAGTAACCGCCGCTGTAGATCTGTGGCCAGGTCATCCCCATCTTCTCGGCCACCTCTCGCACACGCTGCTCTTGATCGTTCTTATCGAGACTCACGCCGAGAACCGCCAGCCCTTGGTCGGCAAATTCCTTCTTGAGGGCAACAATCTCGGGGGCTTTTTTCAAGCACGGCCCACACCAAGTGGCCCAGAAATCGATCAGCAACACTTTGCCTCGAAAGTCTTTGGTGGAAATCGTGTTGCCATCTAAGTCAGGCCCTTCAAAGGACACAAACGGGACCTGCTTCACCTGACGCATGGCACGACGCTCTGCACGGTTGCCGCTGCGATCCTCTCGGGCACCGCGGGGATCTCCACGGCCGCTGCTGGGATCTCCGCGGCCACCTCGAGGTTGAGGCAACCGGTCGGCTCCTTCGTCAGAGCCGTCGGGTTGGTCTGGTGTGATCCGTCCCCACAATTCCAGGAGTTTGGCAAACCGCTCTTGGCCGAGTTTTGGATCGACCGCAGCGATCCGAACCAGTTTGGCATACACCTCGGCAGCACCCTCGGCGTTGGATCGACGCAGGGCGATTCCAATGGGGGCATAGCTTTGGTAGGGATCGCCGGTCCCGGCAGCGACCTTGGCGATGGGTAAGACATTCTTCAACTCGCCGTCTTGGATTTCCGCCAGCAGAGGCCTCAAAATGAACCGGCCGACGAAGCCTCGAAGCTGCCGAAGGCTATCAGGGGTTTTCTCCAGTTTAACAAAGTGGTCATACATCTCCAGAACTCGAATCGGGCGATTTCGATAATCCCCGTAGACGTAATCTGCCAATGGGATCAAGTAAGCATCTTCGCCTAACTTCTTGGCATCCGCTTGGTCCAACCAATCCAACATCAGGTCGCGACGCTCACGTGAGGCGTTGAGGAACCAGATGTCCAGGAATTCTTGAGTGGAAGGGTTCTTGATAGGTTGCTCATCCTTGGAGGGTTGGGCCGGTGGTGTGTTCTCGCGTTGTTCGTTCTGGCGACCCTGCTGTGCCATCCCGGGGGAGAACGTGTGAAGCACCGCTACCAGCCAGAGGACTGGGGCGAAAGCGTGGAGCTGGAGGCAACTTTTGGTCTTGTGCACGATGGTCTTCCTCATGGAATCATTCCTGAAACGGGGGAACTCTTCGGCAAGTGCAAACGACTGCCGAACCGAAGTTGTGCCAAAGTGGTCGGGAATTGACCCTAGCCGCATTCGGAGCAAGACGGTCAGCGGATTCACCCCTTTTTCCCACTGATCTTGGTAGCTTGCCAGGAACGTGAGCAGAACAATCACCGCTCGGATCACACCCCCTCAAAAGAGGGTGCCTGCAAAGAAGGGGCCGATCAGGTCGAATGCCGGCGGAGTGAGGTAGGAAAGTTTCTCAACAACTGTGGCCAGTTCCTGATTCCCTGAGAAGTCTTCGACGAAGCAGGGCGTTTCGTCCGGCAATTCGGGCTTCCGTCCCTGGGTCGAAGACTTCTCTGAGGCTCAGTCGACCGCAGTGAGTGGCCAAATCAGTGGCCAAATCAGTTCTGCTCATTTCCTCAGCCCTTGTAATTCAAGGGTTGAGGTGGCCAATCGTGGCTGCCCGCCGCCTCCACGCGAAAGCCAAGTGCAGGAATCTGCAAGTGGCTTTCTGGGGGACTTACGTCAACGGTGGGTTCGACCCACCACCAACGTTGATCAAATCATCTCGTCCGAGGCGATTCCACCGATCAGGTGAAACCGAATTCCGTGATCTCGGAAAATTGCCACGGCCTTCTCAAGCGTTGCGCAAAACGCATCAATCGGAAACATCGGCCAGTTTGCTTTCAATCATCCGACGAATGGCGCTTGCCCGCCGTAGCGCCGCAGGGCGATTTCCCATTTGAGCCGTTCGTCGGACATTCTCCCCTTCTCGGAAAGGATCTGCCCGGCCAGCATTTCATGGGACCATTGGAGCAGGGCGAGAGATCGAGACACTCGCTCTCGTCCCGAGAGGGCGGCCATCCTCGATTGGTATTCGTTTTCGATCCGCGACATTGAGAGGTCCCAAGAGAACGCGTGAACAGACAGCTCTAGGCTCTGTCTCAAAACGTCCTCGTCGGCCAGAGGGCGAGATGGGCGAGTCGCTGGCCAGGAGAGCGAAGCAGGCGAATCCAAAAGATTCGTCGATGCAGCCGGACGCCGCCAGCGGCTCAATCCAGCCGCACGAAGCCAGATCGGCGTTTTGAGACAGAGCCCAGTCTACCGCAGTCCCGAGACGTTGGAACTCGGTTGGGCCACTGATCACAAGTCCCCCGGTGACCGAGACCATTTGTGCCGCCCGAAATGCTGCGCATTGGCAGCGCGCCGCTCTGCTGATTCTCGGTCGAAGGCTGCAGGTTCAAAACAGGGACCACCGCCACAGCTCTCGCCTGATCGTCGATACCGATTTGTGTGTCACGCATCGTCATCTTGATGTCGGAGTGACCGGCCAGCTTGCGAGCCCCTGGCAGCAATGCCCCATAACGAAGTCATTCCGTCATGTGTGTGCCGGCCTGCAGCATGCAAGTCTGCGATCCCCTCCTCAGTGCGATTAGGCGATCTCCACCCGTTCTCAATCGTTCTTGACCATTGGCCAGGTTTTCTTTCCCACGAGTCCCGGAAACTGTTTTCCCGGCCGCTTGATGCCAGCGAACCAATCCGCCAACATGCTCACCGATTTGGGAATACAGGGGAAGAACATCCTTCCGATGGTGGTCGTGCAGTCTGAACGTGCGTGGGTTGTTTGTGTCGAAAGATCCGAAAGACAGTTATGGAATTATTGCTCGAAAAACATCTGCACCAAATTCCAGCCGATGAAGCGGTCACGCTGCTTGATAGCGATCCGCACAAAGGGCTGGATTTGTTTGAGGTTCGCGCGCGGCTGGAGCGATTTGGTCCGAACGACATTCCTGTGCGCGGCGGGCATGGACTGCTGATCACGTTCCTGTTGCAGTTTCATCAACCATTAATTTACATACTGCTGGTCGCGGCTGGGATTACCGCAGCGTTGCATGAATGGATCGACGCGGGAGTGATCTTTGCCGTCGTTCTCGTGAACGCCATCATCGGGTTTCTCCAAGAATCCAAAGCAGCCAAGGCCTTGGAAGCGCTCGCGAAAACGACCATCACGGAAGCACGCGTGTTGCGAAGCGGCGAAATCCAAAAGATCCCTTCGACCGAACTTGTGCCAGGCGACATCGTGTTGCTGCAATCCGGAGACAAGGTTCCGGCCGAGCTGCGCCTGATTCGCTGCCGCGATTTGCAGGTCGACGAATCGACGCTGACCGGCGAATCCGTGCCGGTGCAAAAAGGCGCTGACCCTTTGCCCCCCGAAACGCCGCTAGCCGACCGAGGCAACCTGGCGTTTTCCTCGACACTGGTGACGTACGGGCAAGGGCGAGGGGTAGTCTTTGCTACAGGAGCAAAGACGGAAATTGGTCGAATCAGCACCTTGGTGTCAATGGCGGATGTTCTGGAAACACCGCTGACGCGCAAGATCGCTGGCTTCAGCCGCCTACTGCTCGTCGTGATCTTGGCGTTGGCGGCGCTGACGTTCGTCGTTGGTGTACTGCGAGGTCAGTCGGCCTTCGACATGTTCATGGCTGCTGTGGCGTTGGCGGTCGGCGCAATACCGGAGGGATTGCCAGCTGCTGTGACGATCACGTTGGCCATCGGTGTTTCGCGCATGGCGCAGCGGCGTGCGATCATACGCAAATTGCCTGCCGTGGAAACACTCGGCAGCACGACCACAATTTGCTCGGACAAAACTGGCACACTGACAGTTAACCAGATGACTGTACGAGAAATCTATGCCGCGGGACAAAAGTTGGCGCTGACGGGCAGCGGCTACGGTCCCGACGGTGAGATCAAACCCAGCGACGGAACGGCTTTCGCTGAGAATGCCGCGGCTCGTGAATGTATCTTGGCGGGATGGCTCTGCAATGATTCGACGCTCGTGAAGAAGGATGGACGTTGGGTCGTCAACGGCGATCCCACCGAGGGAGCGTTGATCGCCGCTGCACGCAAAGCGGGACTGGACGACGAGCAACTCCAGCAGTTGCCGCGGCTCGATTCCGTTCCCTTCGAATCGCAGCATCAATACATGGCGACACTCCACAACCGAGGAGCCGATTGTTCGCCAGCGGTTTATGTGAAAGGGTCCATTGAGGTCGTGCTGTCCAAATGCAATTCGGCACTCAACGCCAGCGGCATGAGGGTGAGGCTAGATTCCTCCGCCGTCCACGACCAACTCGGAGAGATGGCCTCGCAAGGGCTACGCGTGTTGGCATTCGCGCGGGGAGAATTGTCCGCGGGATCAACGGGGATCGGACATAACGACATCGCCGATCTCACGTTTCTGGGTTTGCAAGGTATGATCGATCCGCCACGGCCGGAGGCGATCAATGCCGTGCGGGCGTGCCAGAGGGCAGGAGTCCACATTAAGATGATCACGGGTGACCATCCGGGAACGGCCCGCGCCATTGCCGAGAAACTCGGCTTGGATGGAGCCGCCTCCGACATGGGACAAGCACCCCTGGTGATGACAAGTCAAGATCTGGCAGAAATAAGCGACCAGGAACTGATCGACGTTGCTGATCAGGTCGCCGTGTTTGCCCGCGCCACCCCGGAGCAAAAACTTCGCCTCGTGAGGGCACTGCAGGCCAACGGACACGTTGTGGCCATGACAGGTGATGGCGTCAACGACGCACCCGCTCTCAGGCAGGCCGACATTGGCGTAGCGATGGGTGTCGGCGGCACGGAAGTCGCCAAGGAAGCGGCCGACATGATTCTGACCGACGACAACTTCGCCACGATCGAAGCCGCCGTGGAGGAAGGCCGCGGCGTATTCGACAACCTGACGAAGTTCATCGTCTGGACACTGCCCACGAACATGGGTGAAGGGCTGGTCATTTTGGCGGCTGTCTTCGCGGGCGTTACGTTGCCGTTGCTGCCGGTCCAAATCCTGTGGATCAACATGACAACGGCTGTCCTCTTGGGTCTGATGCTGGCTTTCGAACCGAAAGAACCTGACATCATGCGCCGTGCGCCCCGCGATCCAAAGACTCCCATCCTTGATGGCACGCTCATCCTGCGGATCTGCATCGTTGGCATCATCATGGTCATCGGCGCCTTCGGGTCGTTCGAATGGGCGCTGGGGCAGGGCTTAAGCGACGCGGCCGCACGAACAGTGGCTGTCAACGTGTTTGTGATGGTCGAGATTTTCTATCTCTTCAACTGCCGCTCGCTGAACGAATCGATGCTTGCTCTGGGGTTGTTCACTAACCGCGGGATCGTGGCCGGGGTTGCAGCAATGATCACGCTGCAGCTCGCGTTCACCTATGTACCGCTGATGAACTACTTGTTCCACACCGCACCGATCGGTTGGGATGCTTGGTGGCGTATTTTGCTTACCGGGGCCGCCGCCTATGTGATTGTCGGAATCGAAAAGTGGCTACGCCGGCAATGGTCCCTGCGCCGCAGCACGCGGCTCAATGAAAGCGTCTGACGGGCTGCCCGGCAATCCACTGGCTCCCAACGAGACATTGGATCTCGAACCAGTCCTGGCGAGGGAAGTATCTTGCAAACCCAAGTGGCCAGCCACCCCGAAGAGATGAGCCTTGAACCTTCCCAGACTTTCACTGCCTCATCAAAAGACCCATTTGCCACGAGCTTTGCATCTCGACTCAGACTCACCTCAGTTGCATGTAAGACGTATCCGAACAATGGTTTCGCCTCGGGCCGATTGAGGGAGCGGGCACACCAGTACTCCCCAACTCTCTCACCAGCTCGTATTGGCGGAACGACCCATTGAGCTGGAGCGATGTTCTCACCGCCCCATAGGTTCCAGAACTTGACCAAGTTGAACGGCGTAGCGAGAGAGCAAAGCTTGTTGGAGTTGGTTAGTTCTCTGAGCGAGGTTCATTTGGAGGGCTGCGTTCCGCCCTAGGGGATCCTTGACTCGCCTGCGTTGCTGGTCGGCAACCTGGCCCTGTTGCTCTGTAATTTCACGCTCTTGCGTAGCCCATCGGCGAGCTTCTACGACTTGTTCCTCAAGGCTCGCTTGACGCCGCAGCTGACCAGCGTAACTGGCACTCAACAGCACAACGATGAGAAGTCCCATAGCCAAGTTCCTGAAACTGGGCCAAAGCGACGATCTTCGGCTTACTTGGGCTCGTTGCTTTTCTTGCTCAATCGTATTGCTTCCCTCTTCTTCATGCTGCATGACAGTCAGATCCGATCGTTCTCACGCGAGCGTGCTTTCCCTCAGGCCCAGTTGAAGAGCCACAGCCTGCTTTTGCTGCCAAAATCCTCGGAAAATGCCCAAGGACACAATCAGGGGAATGGCCCCGCAAGTTTCGCACACAGCTGGAAACGATTGGCCAACCGGCTCGCCAAAAGGAGAAACCGGCGCCTACCCCCCAAGCTTTGACTGTTCGCCTCGGTCGTTCTGACGCCAGCCGTTGCGGCTTGTTGCTGCCGGATTGACGACCACCTCACCAAGATCGGTACATTGGGCTCCTCGAGAACTCGTCCGCAAGAAAAGCGGAAGACCGTTCTTGAGGCTGGTCCAGTTTCAGAAGCTCAATCTGGTGATGGGGCAAGCGTCGGTTGTTCGAGTTCCCAGATTTTCAGAAGGCCCTTGCTACCAGCGACGATCCGTTTGCCGTGAGGACTGATGGCCACGCAGGTGACATTGTCTGGGTGTCCTGGCAAGGTCAGCAGCAACTGGCCGCTTTGAGGTTCCCACACTCGGACCGTCTGATCCTCGCTGCCCGAGACGATGTGCCGACCATCGGAGCTCCAGGCCACCGAGGTGACGTCTCCTTGATGGCCGCGAAGGGTGCGTAACGCCCGGCCAGTCTTGGCATCCCACACCTTGAGCGTATCATCCCAACTTCCCGAGAGGATCTGCTTGCCGTCCGGGCTGAAGGCAACAGCCGTCACTGTGGCGGCATGCCCTTTCCAAGCCAATGACTCCTCTTGGCGGTCCACATCCCAAATCCTCACCATGCTCTCCCCGTCGCCGGAAACCACCTGCTTGCCATCAGGGCTGAAGGCCACCGAGGTCACGTCGTATTCGTTCCCTTGCGAAAGCGTCGCCAGTTCCTTGCTGGTCGGCACATCCCAAAGCCTGAGAGTATCGTCGCCACTGCCGGAGACCAGACACTTGCCATCAGGGCTGAAGGCCACCGAGGTGAGATTCTCTTCATGACCGCGAAAGGTCATGAGCAGCTTGCCCGTTGGCAAATCCCAGATTCTTAAGGTGTTGTCCCAGCCTCCGGAGGCAATCCGTTGCCCATCGGGGCTGATCGTCACACAACTGACTGCCGAACTGTGCCCACGCAATGTCAGCAGGTCCCGGCCGCGACGGGTGTCCCAGACTTTCACGGTCCCATCGTCACTGCTGGAAACGAGCAACTTTCCGTCGGGCGTGAAGGCGGCGGAGGTCACCCAGGAACTGTGCCCTCGCAATACCAAGGCCAATCGTCCTTGCACCTTGGGATCGCCGCCGAGCGAAGGTAAGACGCCCAAACAAAACGCAAAAATCCCCAGCGTCATTCTTGAAATCATCCGCGTTCCTCTTGTGCTTGGATCCTTTTGGTCCCAGGGCAGGTGACGGTCTCGCCCTACTGACCCTCGGAGAGGTTTTCGACCCAGGGCTTTCCGACTGCCCTGGTTTGCGATGACCTCAAGGGAGCAGCCTGAGGCTGATCGGAAGCCCGGATTGTCGGACGAAAGGCGCCCGCTTCGTCGAAGACTGTTCAGGGAATCAGTACAACCTCCGTTGCGCAATGTATGGATGGAGCGACGAGGCTGCAAGAAACGTGAGCTTCGCCAGGTTTCCTGCCACCCTTCTCCAGGCCGACGATTGACGAGAGTCTGCGCAGGGCGAGAATCTTCCGCTATAGTGTGCTCCCATCGAATCATCCAATGAAAACGATTGTCCGCCTGATGACTCCTCGACGAAAACAAGGTGCGATTTCGATGCCCCAATCCATTTCGCTGAAAACCTCGGCGGTTGTCCTGACGCTGATTCTCGCGGCTGGGCCGTTGTCTGCAGCCGCCGGGAGCAAACAGCCCAACATCCTCTGGCTGACCAGCGAAGACAACAGCGTCTCTTGGCTGGGCTGCTACGGAAACAAGCAAGCGACGTCCCCGAATATCGATCGACTGGCCTCGCAAGGGTTTCTCTACGAGCATTGCTATGCAAATGCCCCGGTCTGCGCTCCCTCAAGAAGCACCTGGATCACCGGGATCCATGCGATCTCCTCGGGGACACACCCTATGCGGAGTCGGCGACTGATCCCCCATGGCCAGATCAAGTACTATCCCGACTATCTGAGAAAAGCTGGCTACTATGTGACCAATCACCGAAAGACGGATTTCAACATCGGGGGACGGAAGGATTCCGACTGCTGGAATAGTTCCGAAAAATATGGATGGAGAAAACGCCAAAAAGGGCAGCCGTTCTTCTGCATCATTAACATCACCACCTCTCACGAGAGCCGTGCCCAGGGAAGCGTGGAAAACACCAAACATGATCCGGCGAACACAACGTTGCGAAAATACCATCCCGATTTGCCCGTGATCCGCAAGAACTACGCGAAGTATCACGATGCTGTGGAGAAAATGGACCAGCAGATCGGAGAGGTTCTGGCGGAATTGGAAAAAGATGGCTTGGCGGAAGAGACAATCGTTGTTTACTGCTCCGACCACGGGGGCGTGCTGCCCCGCAGCAAGCGGTTTCTCTACAACAGCGGGACACACTGCCCCCTGATCGTTCGTATCCCGGAACAATACAAGCCGTGGTGGCCGGCGGACAGGACAGGCTCACGGATCAAACGCTTGGTGAGCTTTATCGATATGCCCAAAACCTGGCTGAGCTTAGCCGGCGCCGAGGTCCCCAAAGTCATGCAGGGAAGGATTTTTCTGGGCCCGAAGACCGAGCCCGAACGAAAATTTCATTTTAGTTGGCGGGGCCGCATGGATGAGCGGATGGACAACGTGCGTGCTGTGCGAGATACCCGTTATCTGTACATCAAAAACTACATGCCCTTTGCGCCTGCCGGGCAGCATCTGAACTACCTTTGGAAAATGGCCGCCACACGTGCCTGGCAGGAGCATTTTCAGGCTGGCAAAACGGATGCGACCACTAGCCGATTCTTTCTCCCCAAACCGGCCGTGGAAGAACTCTACGATACTCAGGCCGATCCTGACAATGTCAACAACCTGATTGACGACCCGCAATATGCTCAAGTGGCTGACAAGATGCGCAAAGCGTTGCGAGGATGGCAACTGACAATTCACGATTCTGCGTTGATTCCTGAGTCAGAGCTGGATCGCCTTGCTGGGGAGAAGAATGTGACCCCTTATGAGTTCGTCCGTAATGAAAAACTCTACGATCTGCCGGCCTATCTGAATGCGGCGGATCTCGCCTTGGCTCAAAGCCGAGATAACCTTCCCAAGTTGCTCGATCTGCTGCAAAACCAAGACCCAGGACTTCGCTACTGGGGAGCAACAGGTTGTTTTCTGTTGAAGGACGATGCTGCCGTTGCCAAAGAGCCTCTGACGGCCCTCCTGGCTGATCAATCGCACGAAGTACGAGCGATGGCAGCCTGGACTTTGTATCGTCTTGGTGAGAAGGAAAAGTGTTACGCGTGCCTCGGCCAACTGCTGGACCAGGGCTCTTATGCCACCTTGAAGGTGCTCAACATGGTCGACTGGATGGGCAAGGACGGCAAGACCTTGCTGCCTAAAGTGGCTGCCAATAAGCCCAAGGGCAACTACGAAAACAGGATGCGATCATACCTGCTCTCAAGTCAGCAATGAATTCGCCACTGGCGATCTCCAGTGGCCTTGTGCAAAGGTTGTCCTCACGCAGGAATCCGTCGCAGCCCGGCCGTGTCGCTGCCGAGTTTCGGAGAACAGCCGCTCTTTCTGACCTATCCGGCGAGAACTGCAACTCATCGGCTGCCGACTTCCAGCATGAGCTGTCACGTTCCGCGAGACCACCAACCTGGTGATGCCCATGCAGACTCACAACGCCCGGCTTGGCTTTTTGTTGTTCGCTATCTATCTCAGCCTTTACGGCGGTTTTGTGTTCTTAAACGCCTTTTCCGCCGAAACGATGGAGTTGACTCCTGTTGCTGGTGTCAACTTAGCGATCCTCTACGGATTTGGATTAATCATCGCGGCTGTGGTGCTGGCGTTGATCTACGGATGGCTGTCGAAGGAAGAGGCTGAGCCTGTCCAGATTGATCACACGCAGATTGAGCACACGCAGATTGATCACACGCAGATTGATCACACGCAGATTGATCACACGCAGGAGGACCGCTGATGATCTACGAGCCCTCGATTGTTGCCGTTGCGGTCTTTCTGCTCTTTGTGGGCGTCACCCTTGGCTTAAGTTTTTATTTGGGCAAGCAGGCCAAATCGACTCAAGGTTACTTTGCGGCTCATGGTCAGATCCCTTGGTTTGTCAACGGCATCGCCTTTGCAGGGGATTATCTCTCGGCGGCCTCGTTTCTGGGCATCTGCGGGATGATCGCTTTTTATGGCTACGATGGGTTTTTGTATTCTATTGGTTTTTTGGCTGGTTGGATCGTGGCGTTGTTTCTGATTGCCGAGCCCATGAAACGCCTGGGGAGATTTACCTTTGCCGATGCGCTGGATGCCAAGTTCGGTTCTCGAGGGATCAAGCTCGTCGCTGGGATCAGCACACTGGTGGTGAGTGTGTTTTACTTAATCCCGCAAATGGTCGGGGCAGGGGTGCTCATCACGCCGCTGTTGGGCTTTCCGCATTGGGTTGGTGTGCTGTTGGTCGGAGCCACGGTGATCATCATTGTGGTCACCGCTGGGATGGTCTCCACAACCTATGTGCAGTTTCTCAAGGGATCGCTGTTGGTTGTCTTCAGCCTGCTGCTGACGGTGCTGATTCTGGATCGTGGCTTGGAGGCCAAACAAGGCGGCATCGACGGACACACCTTTCGCCAGCTTGGCCCTTTTGAGGCCGAGGCCGATTGGGACAGTTGGCCCTTGCCTTCTTACTTGACCGATGGACAAAAGCTGACCTCCACGGCCCAAAACGCTGTCCCGGTCATTCGGTTTTCCGATGCGACCCTGGGCCGGCCTTCGTATTGGACTCTCTGGCCTCATGGGGATGGCCAGATGCTGCTGCTGGAGGCCCAGACGACTGCCAAGGCAGACGATGGCAGGACGATTGTCAACGGGCAGATTCAAGGAACGAAGAAGGGTGAACCGGATTTGCATCCCGTTGGCCACATCAGCAAGCTGCCGGGCGATCAGACCGAGACGGGCCCTCTAGGGCCTCTCTCTTTCCTGAGCACATTGCAGGAAAGCGAAGTTGTGCTTTGGCCGAACCAGCAGGTCACCGATCTCGACCAGCGAAAGCTCACCGTCTTCTATCAAAAGCCCACTCCAGGCAACCAGATCTTGCGGCCCGGCGAGCATCCGCGATTTGCCGGCATTCGCAGCGGTCAAGCTCAGGATAAGCTGAACTTCCTCTCGCTGATGTTGGCTCTCTTTTGTGGCACCGCTGCTTTACCACACATCTTGATCCGCTATTACACGGTCAAGGATGCCAAAAGCGCTCGGCAGAGCACCATCGTGGGCATCGCCAGTATTGGCTTTTTCTATGTGCTGACCCTCTATCTGGGCTTGGGGGCGATGACCAGCGGTGCCATGGATGTGACCAACACCAATATGGCTGCGCCCCTTTTGGCTCGAAGCATCAGCCAGTGGCTGTTTGCAATCATTTCGGCGATTGCCTTTACGACCGTGCTGGGCACCGTCAGCGGGTTGATTCTTGCCTCCGCCGGAGCGGTCACCCACGACCTGATGAGCAATTTCTTGCGTATCGAGATGACCGACCATGAGAAAGTCCGAGTGGCCAAGATCGCCTCGGTCATTGTGGGAGCTGTCGCGATCGTGTTGGGGATCTTGTTTGAGAAGCTCAACGTTGGCTATCTGGTCGGCTGGGCCTTTAGCATCGCCGCCTCAGCCAATTTGCCATCGCTGGTGATGGTGCTCTTCTGGAAGGGTGTCACACGCCAAGGGGTCATTGCGGGTGTGACTGTGGGGATGATTTCCTCCTTGGGCTGGATCCTGTTAAGCGGTGACACCTTCTCTAAGGTGTATGGTCTCTCCGCAACGGACGCCTTGGCCCCCTTCAGCCAACCGGGAATCGTCACCATCCCATTAGGGTTTCTCACGCTCGTTGGCGTCTCGCTGATCACACGCCCCAAAGGCGAGAATCCCGCTTACTGAAGTTAAGGACAATCCTAGCTCGTCCAGCACAGCGGAAAGGCCGGTCGATCAACCGCTGCCAAATCACTGGTCGTTCCGGCAGCTCGCGTGGTTTGGCCTAGTGGTCGGTTTCCTTCTGATTTGGCAGTTGGTTCTCGTGGAATCGGGGGATTCACGTCCAACCGACTGCCAAAACCACAAGAAACAAGGCACTAGCAACAACTTTCCGAAGCCAGCAGGAGGTGGCAGTCGACATTTTCCCCCTCACTTTGAGGCCTCCAAAGATCAAGTTGCGCCGTCGTTACCGAGTTCGTCCAGGCACTCTTTTCGCCGGCCGTCTTCGGAACCGGCGGTGGCTTTGGCTCCGGGTTTTTTGGCTTTTTGTGCATTGGTGGCGGTTGGTCGAAACTTTTGGACCGCCGATGCAACGAAACTCCCGGACCGAAGATGTGTTGCAAGAAGTCGAGGCTTCGGCCTACGATTGCAAGGCCCTTTGCTAATGATCCTGTTGGCCAATGATCCTATTGGCCAATGATCCTTTGGGAGAAGACCTATGTTACCTGTAATCGGGCGTCGCGTGTTTCTGGGACAAGCCGCCTTTGGGGCGGCGTTCCTGACCACCAGCGGGCTCTTTGCCGAGCAATTGACTCCAACGGCTCGTATGACCGAAGGCCCCTTCTACCCCGACAAACTGCCGCTGGATACCGATAACGACCTGTTGATCGTCAACGATGCGATCACGCCCGCCGTCGGCGAGATCACCCATCTCGGCGGACGAGTGCTCTGCCCAGCTGGCAAGCCGATTCGCAATGCTTTCGTCGAGATCTGGCAGGTGGACAACAATGGCTCCTACCTCCACAGCGGCAGCGCAAACCGCCAAGCTCTCGATCAGAACTTCCAGGGCTATGGGCGGTTTTTAACGGACGTCCAAGGCAACTACTACTTCCGGACGATTAAGCCTGTTTCCTACCCAGGACGGGCGCCTCACATCCACATTGCCGTCAGTCGCAATGGACGCCGGATTTTTACAAGCCAGATTTTGATTCAGGGGCATCCGCAGAACAACCGAGATTTCCTCTTTCGGAACATCCCCACTGCTGAAGCACGAGCCACTGTGCTGGCCGAATTCAAGCCCATCGCGGATTCCAAAATCGGTGAGCTGGCAGCCAACTTCGATGTCATCTTGGGTCAGACCGTCCAAGAAAACGAAGATGGGACCATCCAAGGGGGAATCGGCCAACCGGAGTGGGGCCGGCGTCGCCGACGCCGGGGATAATGCCTCCTGGCCTGGTGCGTCCGCAAGCTCAGCGGACGCGTCGGCGGTTCTCAAAACGAATCTGCTCCACTCCGGCTGGACGCTGCGAAGCTTCAGCAATCCGCTTGCGAAGAAACGCCGAGAGCTGCCCGACCAGGTCAGCCTGTTGCGCGTCGCTGGCGAGATTCTTGAGCTCTTGGGGGTCCGTTTGATGGTCATAGAGCTCGACTCCTTCTGACCCATCTTTGCCCCACTCGGTGTAGCGCTAACGTGACGTGCGGAGACTGGAGCCGTTGGAATACGGTGTCCGAGCTGCCTGACGCGGCCTAGCGCTGGCATCACGCTGGATTGGAACTCCTGATTCCCTGAAAAGTCTTCGATGAAGCGGGCGCCTTTCGTCCGACAATCCGGGCTTCCGATCAGCCTCAGGCTGCTCCCTTAAGGTCATCACAAACAAGGGCAGACGGAAAGCCCTAGGTCGAAAACTTGTCCGAAGGTCAGTCAACTCACACCGGCGACGTAGCGCGGCGGCTTGAGACCGGAGAACTCAGCCAGACTCGGGTGACAATCCACCATCTCAGCCGGCGAATCGGTCACACTGCCGACTGCGGTCAGTCCGGGCCCGGCGATGATCAGCGGCACAAGAAGAACGACCGTTTCGCACCAGCGTATTGCTTGAGCAGACGCACAGCTTCATCGCTGGCGATCCCGTCGGTTTGTTCTTGGTCGGTTCCCTCAGCAGCCAGCCAACTCAGCGTCCCGCCGAAATTGCCCGGCCGCAGGCTAAAGATCAGCCGTCCATCTTCGATATCCCGTCCACGTGGGTTGATCGTGTCGTCCCAGGAATAGGGATCGTCGTGTCCGCTGGTGCCGATGTGCCTGGGAACTCTGTCGTGGTAGATCTTGCCGATTCTCGTGGCCAGGCAACCCTGAGAACGAAACATCTGGGAGAGAGTTTGCACATTGGGCAGATGCTCGCAAATGTCAATCGAGTTGCGGCGGACGAGAGTCTGATCGGGATAGAGGCCGGTCATGAAGGACGCTCGGCTCGGCCCGCAGAGCGGATACTGACAATGTGCACGGTTGAACAGAACCCCTCGCTTGGCCAGACGATCGAGGTGCGGCGACTTCGCTTGTGGATGCCCGTAGCAGCCCAAATCGCAGTTGAGGTCGTCGCAAATGAACAACAGCACATTGGGCTTGACGTTTTCTTCAGCCCGGCAGTCCGATAGAGCCAGCAGATTAGCCAAATTGCACACCCTGGAACAAATGGAAACAACTGGCAATCGGCGGAGATATCGTTGAATGAGGGATGCCGCTGAGATGAAGACATCAGCAGATCTGAGGAAACCGGGAGAGTGTGGCGATTAAGGCGAGGATGCATCCTAAAGTTGGACGTGACCGCAGGCCGATTCTTCCTGGGGGAAAGATGGTGTTGGCATAGGTGTCAAGACGAAAAACTCGCGGTGATGAATCGCTGGAGAAATCGCCTGATCACCCAAGATTCCCTGTCACCCCAAACGGACACCCGCCAAGGAAGGACCGGAATGATTCTACGAACCAGCGTTGTCCTGGCAGTCCTGCTTGCCGTCGGAGGCAGCTCCGGTCAGGGAGCCGCTGAAGACGACTTGCTTGGCGGCCAGCTTCCCGGCCAACTGAGCCAGTTTCAGTTTGCCAGCAGGAAAGATTCTGCAACCAGCCAGCATCCGAAAACACTCGATGATGGCCACGAGCCTGCTCCTTCGGTTGCTGCGGCTGTTTCCAGCTGTCAGACACACACCATCTCCAACGACCACCACTTGGGTGACTGTAGCTTGGGTGACCGTAGCTTGGGTGACTGTGGTCTGGGCGATTTGGCGCCAACCGACAGCGGGACCAGTTGCGGAAGCTGCCTCCCGGCAACATGTGATTGCTGCCTGACGGACTGTTGCAAACCGGGGCCGCTGCTGGGCTTTATTCAGCCGTCAATGTGTGGTTTTGACGACTTTATCAGCCCGATGACCAATCTTGCCTTTTTTGAAGATCCGCGGACATTGACAGAAGCGCGGGCGATCTTTGTCCACAACGAAGTTCCGGACTCGCTCGGCGGAGGTGATGTGCAACTGTATGCATTGCACCTTCGCGCCGCCCTTTCTGAACGCCTCTCGATCATTGCCACCAAGGATGGCTTTATCGTCGGCCAACCCAGTCCACTGCTTCCGCCGGATGACGGTTGGGCGGATGTCACCGTGGGATTGAAATACAACCTCTACGCGGATCGGAAATCCGGGACGTTGTTCTCGGGTGGTCTGAGTTTTGAAATCCCCGTTGGAAGCACCCGGGCGCTGCAAGGAAACGGTGACGGGGTCTTCCACCCATTTCTTTCCGCCGGGCAACGCATCGGCGAGAATTACCACTGGATCAGCGCCTTTGGCCTCCGGTTACCGGCCAACGGAAACGAGGAGAGCACCTCTCTGTATTGGTCCAACCACTTCGACAGACGTCTCGCCTGGGGCCTGTACCCCTTCCTAGAGGTCAACTGGTTCCACTGGTTGGACTCCGGCAACCAGGCAACCCTCAATGGGGTGGAGGGGGTCGATTTGTTTAACTTCGGCTCGACCAATGTGGCCGGCAACAACATTGTCACCGCCGCGATCGGCCTCAAGTGGAAACCGTCTCGTGGAACCGAACTGGGAATCGGCTGGGAAAACACCCTTACCAGCCGTGAGGATATTCTCGATAATCGTCTCTACGTTGACTGGATTCTGCGCTATTAGAATTCACCATAGCTTGCGAGATGAGCAAAGTGAGACGCACCGCCGAGCCTCAGTTTGTCCGCCTCACCCGCGTCGACCCAATTGACTTTCATCAGCTGCAGGGAGCTTCCAAAAGCCTCCTGCAGCTTTGTTTTTGACACACTCATCCGTTGTCATCCTGCTGGAGCCTGTCGGCTCGTATCCTCCCAAGGCTCCAGATCCATCGACCGGGGATCAGAGGTCGCGGTTTGTTTGGGATGGCTGATTGTCGATCCTGACAGGGAAGCCCGCCTGCTGACAACAAACCCGTGAGTTGACGAGCACCGCCGGATGGGTGTCTACTCGGCACAGACATAACCGAAGGGACCTTTTCGTCCCTGGTGCTCCGTTCCGCCCGTTTGTTCGATGGTCAGGTCAAGGGAACCGATGACACTCCCGGCCCCAGAAAAATCCACTTCTCACCCATCCAGCTCACTTCCTGATCATTCGGCCGAAAACTCCCCTGGTGAGCCTGGCGAAGAACTTGTCCCCGATGAGGTGATCCCTCACCAAACGCTGCCTCCGTTGCGGTATCGTGACCTCCCGGAACCTCCCGTTTGGTGGAAGCTCATCGGGCCCAGTATCCTGCTGGCCGGCTTGGGGCTCGGATCCGGGGAACTGGTGCTCTGGCCGCAGATCACCTATCAAGCGGGCTTTCTGTTCTTCTGGGCTTGTATTCTTGGTGTCACAACACAGTTCTTCCTGAATATGGAGATCGCTCGCTGGACGCTGGTGACCGGGGAGAGTGCGATTGTGGGGTTCTGCCGTCTGACTCGCTTTTGGGCGCCGGTGTTCTTTCTGGCCAATTTGCTGGCTTGGGTTTGGCCAGCCTGGGCCACCGGCGCAGGCACGCTGCTGGCCTGGATCTTTGTGGCTTCCCCGGGGGCAGCGGCTGCCGAGGTGACCGTCCCGCAAGCTCCGGACTTGGGAATTCTTCCCAACCTGTTGGGAATCGGCGGGCTGGTGGCCGTCGGCATTGTGTTGACAGCCGGGCCGGTGGTCTACAACACCGTGGAACGCATCCAGACGTTTCTGGTCGCGGTCATCTTTGTGCTCTTGGTGATCTTGGCAGCGATGGTGGTCCATCCTTACGCGGTCTGGGCGATGTGCCAGGGGGCTATCAGCATTGGCCAAATGCCGCCGCCGGAGGCAGGCCTGGGCTTTATGGCCTTGCTCGGTGCACTCGCCTTCGCCGGGGCCGGGGGAACACTCAATCTGGGGCAGAGCAATTTCCTCAAAGACAAAGGCTACGGGATGGGCACCTACATTGGCCGGCTGACCAGCCCCGTCACCGGCAAAGAAGAGGCCTCCAGCGAGATCGGTTATCACTTTCGGCATACCCCAACCAACGTCGCTCGATGGCGCCGCTGGTGGCGGGCAGCCAATATCGAACACTTCTTCAGTTTTTTCGCCACCTGTTTGATTTGCCTGATCCTTTTGCAGTTAGTTGCCTATTCGCTCTTCTACGACGAATCAGGGCAGCTCAAGCCAGGCACCGAAGGGCTCGGCCAAAATCTGGATTTCCTCTGGGCCGAAGGAGTCCTGATTGGCCGGCTGCTCTCAGATCCCGCACGAATTGCCTTTCTGGTGATGGGCGCCGCCATGCTGCTGAGCACTGAGTTGGGGATTTTGGATGTGACCAGCCGGGTGGCCAGCGACTTGATTAAGGTCAACTTCCTTCGGGAGAGTGAGACTTGGTCCGAGAGCAGGCTGTACTTCGTCTTCCTTTGGGGGCAGATCCTTTTAGGCTCCGGGATTCTCTTGGCACTCGCCATTGACAACACCTTTGGACAGACGATGCTGCTTTTCCGCATTTCCTCCACAATCAACGGCGCTGTGATGCTCATTTACTCGGTGCTATTGTTATACATGAACATGAAAATCCTCTCACGGAGTCTAGCGCCCAGTCCTCTGCGATTTACCATGCTCATCTGGAGCTGTGCCTTCTTTGGATACTTCACTTGGCAGGCCCTGCAACTGGACCTGTGGCCGAAGTTGATGGGCAACTCCTGAGCCGAGGATAAGTCTTCGACCCAGGGCGACCCATGGAAGCCCGGATTGCCGGACCAAACGCCCCACTTCGTTGAAGATTCTTCAGGGAATCAGTAGGTCCCCCAGCAAACGCCGTTGCTCTGGCCTGGCCTGGCCTGGCACGAGTCGCTTGCGAGCCCTTGCTTGGAGTGATTTGCCGGCCACCCTGTCGGGTCAGGCGAACCGTTTTCTGCTGCGTTCTGTCTTTCCGGTCAAAGACGCACGATGTGCCAGTTCGGGGCCATCCGAGCGACCAAGACAGGAAACGGCGAGCTATGAACACAGCAGAAGAACAATTCCTGCATGCCATTGCTGCCGATCCGGAGAACGACGGCTTGCGGCTCGTTTATGCCGACTGGTTGGCCAAGCAGGGTGGAGAAAGCCAAGAAGCACGAGCAGAACTCATCCGCGGGCAATGCCGGATCGCGACGATGCCCCCAGCCCGCCCTTGGCTGCCTCGGTCGTTGCTGCGGGAACGGGTCGTCGCCCTGGTCACACAATTTGCCAGGCAGTGGTTCGGTCCCCCTGTGGGCTCCGTTCAAGTGAGCCTCAGCCAAGCCAACCCATCCCTAGGAGGCTGGGCCGATTGGCAGACCATTGCCGTGCCGTATCCAACCACCCGCATTCCTGGAGAGATCCTAGCCCAGCGACCGCTGTTCTTGCTGGAGCGTGGCTGCCTAGCCGAACCACTCGGCCGAACAACCAGCCAGATTCTGCGAGAAGGCGAACACTGGTTTCGGAAAATCCCCACCTTGCATCGGTTGTCACTCTCCCACAGTTCCGGTCAGGAGTTGGTCCAACTCCAGGATTGGCCTGCCCTGGCACGCATCCGGTCCTTGACGATGCGTGGGAAGTCCGTTGGACACGCCGCAGCATTCCGCAATGCCTTCTGCGGATTGGTCAACCACCCGGCGCTTGCTGGATTGCATCGCTTGGCGCTTTCTGGGCCCAGCTTCAGTTCGACTCAACTGGAAGACCTGGCAACCGGGTCGTCTCTGGCTGGGCTCAAGGAACTTACCTTCAGCCAACTGGGAGCCAAGGGAAAAGGCATCAACTTATTAGCACTGCTGGCCGAGTTCCCCTCACTGGAGGCGTTGCACATCCGCGGAACCTCCCTGGGTCGACGGGGGATCCGCGGACTGCACAAATGGCAAGTCAAACGTCCTCTTGTGCGGCTGGAGTTGACCAAGACCAGTCGCGGCGGCCGGTCGTTGGACCGATTACTCGACTCCCCATTGTTTCAGGGACTCCGGGAGCTGTACTTGAGGGAGAATCAGTACGGCGATGAAGAAGCCAGCCAGATCTCCCAGGCGACTGAGCTGGGAGATCTCCAAATCCTGGATCTGGCGAACCAGCGGATTACCTCCACCGGTGTCAGGGCACTGGCCCGGTCGCGCCATCTGTCCAAGTTGCAGGTGCTCTGCCTGGACGGCAATCGGATCTCTGATGTCGGCGGAAAAGCCCTGGCTCACTCTCCGTTTCTGGAGAACCTCCGCAGACTGGAACTCCGCCGCACCGGTCTGTCCGGCGGAGACGCCGAAGGTTCCCTGCGGTCTCGATTTGGCGAGGCTCTTGTTCTGTAACAGGCGCTCTCGTCTCAGAAACTCGCCAACAAGAATCCAGTAAGCGAACAAGCATTTGCACGCTCGAAGGCAGTTCTCTGGTCTCTGGGCGAACCCGAATTGATCTTGGTGCGTCCGATGGGAATGATGCTCGCGACTGACGCCTCCGAGTTACTGCATGCTGTAGCCGGCAATCCAGAGAACGATCTGCCGCGGCTGCTGTATGCCGATTGGCCGCAGCGATCGGGGGATCCGGCTGCGGTCGCCCATGCGGAGTTCATCCGCTTGCAGTGCAAAATGGTCCGTCTTGACCCCGAGCAACCTCAGCGGGAACAGCTTACCCGAAGAGCAGCCCAACTCTTTTTGGAGTTCGCAGAGAGTTGGTTTCCAGAACTGCCACAAACGCCCGCAGTGGTGCGCCCCATTCGACAAAAAGTGGCCTCTGGTTTAGGGTTCCGGATCGGTCGGTACATTATTCGACGTGGATTTCCTGACGAACCCTTGTTTGAGAATCTCGGAGAACTGCGGCGAGATGGCGGGAGGTGGTTTCAGTCCGTTCCCACACTGTGCCGCCTGGAACTGGGTTGCTGGTTCGCCGTGGCGGCCGATCCCGAGCAGACAGACCAGCCCGAGCAGACAGACCAGCTTGGGTTTGCCTCCCAAGACGCTGACAGTCTGTCCGAAAAGCACCGGAATCCACCTGGATCGTGTTGCACCATGACTTGGGCTCCACAACACAGTGGATTGCCGGATGCTTTTCGGAGAGTCTCTGAGTCCTCGAACTTAACGCACGTACCGCGGGAGGTCTCCGTTGGCATCCGCTTGCACTGCTCAGGGTCGTTGGAAAGCTTTCGGGCC
>CAZYKP010000002.1:0-100066 GCA_964648025.1 uncultured Pirellulales bacterium
CGGATTTCTCCTGGCCCGATTTCTCCTGGCCCGATTTCTCCTGGCCGGATTTCTCCTGGCCGGATTTCTCCTGGCCGGATTTCTCCTGGCCCGATTTCTCCTGGCCCGATTTCTCCTGGCCGGATTTCTCTTGGCCGGACTTTGTTCCGTTGACTTTGTCTTGGTCGGTTTCTGCTTGAGGGGATTGCGGGTTTGTGGCTAGCTCCTGTTGGGTCTTCTCAGGTTGAGTTGCTTGAGTTGTTTTGTTCGGTTGCTGAGCTTTCTGCTGCTCAGCCTTCTTTTGTTGCTCTTTCTCTCGCTTTGCTTTTTCTCGCTGCTGTTTTTCGCGTTTTGCCTGCTCGCGTTTTGCCTGCTCGCGTTGTTCTTTTTCGCGTTGGGCTTTTTCCTGTTTAGCTTCTTCGGCCAACGCGGTTTCCAGACGCGTTTCCAGGTCGTTGAGAATGGCCTGAGCTTCTTGTTGGTGACCCAACTCGACTTGAGCAATCCCTAAAAACCGGAGCCGCTTGACTTGTTCGGCCTCACGGTCGGTGGGCTCGAGACAGGGCTGGGAAGCCAGCTGCACCAAGTGGGACCAAAGCTGGAACTCAGTGAGCACGCCAAAGAGCCTTCGCCGGCCATAGGCGGCACTGCCACGTGAGAGGGTGTTGTAGCTGGGATGGCGGGGCAACTCGGTCATGTTCTTGGCCAAGCTTAAGGCATCTTGCCAGCGCCCAATAGAGATAAGGTTACGGATGAGCCATTCGTTGTTATGCGCGTAGTTGTGGATTTGATCTGGCATCACACGATCACGCATCATATGAGCGTGATCCACGCGAGCGGAGGCCTCCTGCTGCCAGACAGCATCCTCGTAGCGTTTCAACCGGGAGTAGATGTGCCCGGGCATATGCCACATGTGAGCAATCGCCGGAGCAGCCTGCCCACAGGCCGCCGCGGAGCCCAGTGCTCGTTTGGGATCCTTGCGATCCCAAAGGTGAATCAAGTAGTGGTGAACAGGGTGCTCTGGCTCGCGCTTGAGCACCTCTTGGATCGCCTTCTCCACGTCTTCATAGCTGCGACCAAGGTCCGAACGGCGGCGATACAACTCATGGGCCAAAAACGCCCGGGCTTCCAGATCTTGTGGATACCGCTGGGCGATCTCCTGGAGGTTGGCGACATGCCGTTGTGACTTTTCTTTCCGTTTCCCTGAGCCGTTGACCAATTCGTGCCAGGTGTCGATATACATCGCCTCGCGTTTGCTGACACGGTCGCGACGTTCCATCGCTTCAGCCAGAAACCCTTTGGCTCGCTTGCTGTTGTAGGTATTGGCCAAGGCCATGCCCAAATAGCAAAAGGCACAGTCTGGATCCAGCTGGGCGGCCTGGCGAAACGAGCGTTCTGCCTCAAAATACCAGTAGCCATGCAGTTGACCGATGCCTTGCTCAACATACTTCTGCACGTCAGGATGCTCGGTGGTCACTGCAAAGTGAACCTTGCCAGTGCCGCGCATCAGATAGGCTTTTTGACGCGGACCGGCATTGAACGCCTCTCCGTGTTGAGAGTGTCCCTCCGGGATCCCGCCCTCGGCGTTCTCGCCTCCTGAAGCCTGGTCCTGGGTCGCCTGAGTTGCTGGGTTTTGACCTGCTGGGGATCCACCAACAACTATCTTGTCCTCTGCTTGGTTCGCCGAGGCAGCTGTCTCAGCCGAACCCTGACTTTCCGCAGAACCCTGACTACGGCTGGCCTCGTTTTCGGGCCGGTCTTCGACACTGGACTGACCTGGCACAAGCGACATTTCGCCTAGCGGGACAGGGGGCGAAGCAGCGTGCAAAGGCCTTGCCCAAAACAACACCGCCAAGGTCGCGCCGAAAACAGCCAACCGCGCAGCTCGCATCAGAAAAGCGCAAAAATCCATAGGTGTGGATTCTCTCCAAAGGGGACACTCAGATGGGGGGCCGCAGAACCGCTTTGCTGTCGTGTACACAAGCCCTCTAGAATAGCCCACAGACCCAAGGGATGACTAGTGGTCAGCACACCCTTGGGAATCCCTTGGACTCGGCAAAAGGGCGGTCTGGGCGATCTCCTCCGGCGGTTCCTTCCGGGAGCCTGAAGCTGAATCCTCTTCAATCAACCGAATGCAGCGATCTTACTGAGGTTGGGGAAAATCTTGGCTCGTCCGGTTGGTCGAAAGGCTGCGAAATCAGCGGCTCTTGTGCCGTTTTAGCGTGTTGGACGAGCAAGAAATTCCCCAACAGCAGTGGGGAAGCCAAACAGAGGGCTGTTCACTTGTGCTGGCGGTCTTCAAGGGGTGACCCGCTGAGGAATCAGCTCAACGGAGTAGAGGCTTTTGCCGTTCAGATCACAAAGCTCCACGGTCATCACATCGGCGGTCGGCTCGATCCGGACTGTTCCGAAATACTGCTTGCCGTCGACGGGTGGACGGTTGGGTTTCATTCCGGCCGGCACACTGGCGAATTCGACCTTGGGCCCAAAGGTGTTATCCAGAGGATTGGGGCCAAAGGTTCCTGCATTCAACGGTCCGGCAACGAATTCCCAGAACGGCAAGAACTCCGTGAACTGAGCTTCATACGGATCGTATCGGTGAGCTGCCGCATAATGCACATCGGCAGTCAGCCAGACGAGATTGTGGATCTGATTGTGCTTCACAAATCGAAACAGCTCCGCATACTCCAGCTCTCGGCCAACCGCTGGTCCATCTCCGTTGGCACCATTCTCGAACACCCCAGGTCCATCACCAACAATCAAGCCGATGGGCATATCTGCACAAATCACCTTCCAGGTGGCACGGCTTGCCAGCAGAGACGCCTTCAGCCAGGCCAACTGCTCGGCGCCCATCAACGCTGCCTCGGGCGTCTGCTCAGGCTGGCTGTTGACGCTGTTGGGCCCTCGGTACGTCCTCTGATCCAGCAGAAACAGTTCCAGTTGAGGACCGTAGGAAAATGACCGATAGATCCTCCCGCTGGCTCCCTGGGAGCGGATCGGCGTGTATTCCAAAAAGGCCTTGCGTGCACGAGCTGCCAGCAAAGAGGAGCTGGTCACCTGATAACGCTCATCCTTGAGGATCTCACCGGGATACCAGTTATTGGTCGTCTCATGATCATCCCAGAGAGTGAGCAGCGGAACCTCGGCATGAAAGTTCTTGAGATTCTCATCGAGCAAATTATAGCGATAATTTCCTCGAAAATCGTTGAGCGTTTGGGCTACGCGGCTCTTGGCCTCCGTGACAAGGTTTTTCCAGAGGCTGCCGTTGTCGAGGGTGATGGTCTCGGGAATGGGTCCATCGGCATAGATGTTGTCTCCGCAGTGAACAAAGAACTGCGGTTGCTGCCGGCGGATTGCCTGATAGATCCTCATCCCGCCGAAATCGGGGTTGATCCCCCATCCTTGACCTGCAGTATCCCCAGACCAGGCAAAGAGGATTTCTGCACGCTGCTGGCTGGCCGTCTGAAGGCTGCCTGTGACCGCGGGGCTGATGATTTTGGGGCGGGCCAGATCCTCAAACCAAACCCGGTAGAAAATCCGCTCGCCCGGCGGTAGTCCCTTCAGATCGACCCGAGCGGTGTAATCGGAGACTTCCAAAGCCGCCGAGCCCCGAGCACGGTGGGCCACCTCAAAGGACTCACTCCGGGACCATTGCACCATCATCTGAGCCGGTCGGTCACACCGGGCCCAAATGATCGCTCGACTGCCTGTCACATCTCCTGACATCACCCCATCGGTGATTATCGGATGTGATGGTCGCTTGTGGGCAGCTGCCTCAGAGTGATACCCAAGTCCGGCCGCTGTTCCGGTGAGGGCGGCAGTTGCTGAAACGGCTGTGGCATGGAATTGACGGCGGCTGGGAAGACTCATCGGATTTCGCTGGCGAGTTGAAAAGAGTTCTTCAGTTCGCTGAACTGCCTGAGGATGAGGTGAGGATTTCTCTGTCGGGGTACCAGCTTGACGCTCAACCGAGTTGAGGTCTAGCCTCGGAGTCAATCCTCCGGCAGGCTTCTGGCCCCAAACTTAACTGGCCCCAAACTTAACTGGCCCCAAACGTAACTGGCCCTTAACCTCACCGGCCCCAAGCGCAACTGACTAGCATCACAAAGTCACTGGAAACCAACTCAAACCGCCGCGATTCTCCCCTGAGCCGTTTTTGACCAATGACCGAACACCCCTACGGCTGGCTGAGTTTACTGCCCCCGGTCGCGGCGATTGTCTTGGCGATCGCCACACGACGAATCCTGATGTCTCTTGTTGGGGGAATTTTTTTAGGGGCTTTGGTGACCAACGCGGGAGAACCGATCGGGGCGCTGACCGATACCCTGCATATTCACATTTGGGAAACACTTGTTTCCAACGATAAGCTTCAAATCGCAGCCTTCACGCTCTTGATGGGCGCGATGGTCGGTGTGATGGGGGCCTCCGGGGCGATGCTTGGCCTGGTGCAGGCGGTCAGTTCGCTAGCCAACACACGCCGCCGGGTTCAGACGACAACCTGGGGGTTAGGACTTCTCATTTTCTTTGACGATTATGCGAACACCGTTTTGTTAGGCAACACACTCCGTCCTTTGGCTGATCGATGGCGGGTAAGCCGAGAGAAGCTCGCTTACATTGTCGATAGCACCGCGGCGCCTGTCGCTGGGCTGGCGCTGATCTCCACATGGATAGGGGTCGAACTGGACTATGTCAGACAGGGGCTAGAAGGGATTGACGCTGCCGCGGACTGGAACGCGTTCCAATTGTTTATATCAAGCATTCCTTACCGGTTCTACGTGCTGTTTGCGTTGATCTTGGTGTTGGTGGTGGCTCTCAGTGGGCGAGACTTCGGACCGATGCTTCGAGCTGAACGTGCTCGTCTATCTGGGGAAGTCGACCCACCTGATGACCTGGGATCTCAGGCGGTGCCTTTGCCAGAGCAACCTGCCGGTCGGTGGCAAGATGCGGTCATCCCGGTGCTGGTCACCGTCGGAGTGACCTTAGCGTTGATGGTCGCAACAGGACTGTCACAACTCGGTGAGGAGGAATCCATCACCCTGATGGAAATCTTTGGGGGGGCCAACTCCTACGTTTCGCTGCTCTATGGATCGCTAGCAGGTCTGATCGCAGCGATTCTGCTGGTCCGATGGCAAGGTGTGCTCAATGGGCAGCAAGTGGAGATGGCCGCTGCGCAGGGGGCCCAACTGATGGTTCCGGCTTTGGCGATCCTCTGGCTGGCCTCGGGGCTGTCCAATCTTACGGGAGGAAACGTGGTGCCGCCGCCTGATCCTGCACTGCAGACCGTCGAAGCCACCCTGGAGCACGACAGTTACCCAGATCGGGACACTCGGCTTTACACCAGGTCGTACCTTAAATCTATTTTGGAGGCACAAACGACTCGTTCCTCGGAGGAATGGATGCTTCTGGCGTTGCCAAGCGTTATCTTTTTGCTCTCTGCGTTTGTTGCGTTTTCTACCGGGACAAGCTGGGCCACGATGGGGCTGCTGATCCCGACAGTGATTCCGCTGTCCTACGATTTGGTTGCCTCGGCAACCGGGACCCCACCGACACCGGAGAATCCCATTTTGCTGAGCTCACTGGGTTCGGTGTTGGCTGGGGCCATCTTCGGCGATCACTGCTCGCCGATCTCGGATACCACGGTGCTTTCCAGTCAGTCCGCCGGTTGTGGACACATTAACCATGTGTTGACTCAGTTGCCTTATGCGCTGCTGGCCGGGTTTCTGGCGATCGCCTGCGGCACCTTGCCGGTGGCATTCGGGGCGCCCGCTTCTCTGCTGCTGGTTCTCGGGGTAGCGCTGCTGATTGCTGCCATCTGGATTTTTGGGCGACCCGTTGAAGACACCTCCGAGAGTTAAGCAGGCCACACTCTGCCAAACAGGCTTTCCAGCAAACCGTCTGACTCCTTATCCAGATTCAAGCTCTCAGCACCCCAAGGCCAGTGCGCTGGTCTCTCGCCGAAAACCCAACGGCGCCTCTGTTTTGTCAGCTGATCGAACCACCGTGCACTTTTGCGTCTTGCCCATCGGTGCACCCCCGCAGCCGATGGCCCGACTGGTGCCGGCTTCTTGAAAGGCAAAAGCAGGTCCATTGAGCAATCAATTCCTCTATTGCCGGGTATTCTCCACAACTGGCTGGTTCTAAGGGCACCGATGTCGATTCCATCATCAAGAGTGTGAAGAATGCCCGCTCATCGTTTCCTCATGAGAATCTGCCGCGGCTGCCTTGCAGCACACAGACAGGCTCTACGGGGGGCTAGGCGAGACCCTTGAAGAATTGCTATATAAAAGATGCCCCTCAACTCTCCCCTTCCAGAGAGCCACATCCCCGATGACGGACTCAGAAATCCGTCCGAGATCGTGGCCGGAGGACAACCGCTGTCGCCGGTCTGACGCAACCACAACAAGGGGCTGTCCTGTAGAGACACTTTTCGGACAGTCACTCAACGTCCAAGACGGTACTCTCTCCTAAGGACTTCAACATGCGCGTTCCTGCCTCATCTCCTCAGAAAATCTCTCGTTCCGCTTGGGCTCATTGGCCTATCACCTTCCTGTACGGTGTTCTTATCGCGGGGTGGCTTGCCACGGCCGGTTGCAGTTCGTCTGCCGATGCCTCTCGGGAGGAGGGCCAGACCGACGAACAAGGCAAGCGTCACGGACCCTGGGTCCACTACCACGAATCTGGAATCAAGGAATCCGAAGGGCTCTACGAACACGGCAGGAAGACAGGTCTGTGGATCACCTATGACGAATCTGGCCATAAAACAACGGAGTGTGAATACGTTGATGATCTCCAGGAGGGAAATTTCAGAGAATGGCACCCCAATGGAAAACTTGCCAGCCAAGGAACCTATCAGGGAGGCAGAAAAGAGGGGATCTGGAGAACCTACACCGCCGACGGCAACCCCAAGTCGGCTGGACAATACGTCCACGACCAAGCAACCGGAACTTGGGAATACTTTACTTCAGCTGGCACTTCCAAGGGAGAATACCAATACGGTCAGAAAGTTGGCTTGTGGGTGGAATGGAATGTGCCCCCGCTAGGTGGGGCCACTTGGGCTGAGGGCAGTTACTCGGAGGGAAAGAGGTCTGGAGAATGGACGTACTTCGATGCCGAGGGGCGGAAAATTGAAACGGCCAATTACCGAGAGGGGCTCCGCCACGGGATCCAAATACGCTACCTCGAAAATGGGAGCGTTGGGGAACGCGTGCACTATCAAAAAGGTCAGCTCGATGGACTGCGGCTCGGCTTTTGGCCCAACGGCAAAAAGAAATTCCACCAGCTCTATGTCAGCAATCGTGCCGTCGGGCCTCGGCAAGAATGGGATGAATTCGGCAAGGAAATCAAGCCGAAGCCAGAACGCCGGCATCTCGGAGAACTCTTGGAAGGGGCAACAGGTCTCGCCGAGGGCCAAAAGGACTCAAGGCAGGATCCGGAGAGTCCTTGACCGGAACGTCTCAGATGTGGCCCTTGCTCCTCCCGACTTTGTGCTTACCTGGATTTGTGCTCAGCCAGAGTTGATCCATTGGGGCTTTCCGTTCTCCACAAAGAGGGCCCCGGCCACAATCTGTAGAAGTCGAGCGCGAGGCAACCTCAGCAGTTCTTGACTGCCAGAGGAGGCCTTGGCTTCTGGAACACGCCGGAGCAAAACCACGTTCAACGGCGCCTTAATCTCTTCGGCGGGGACTTGGCTTGGATGAGTTTCCGCTGGAGCTTTTCACCTGTTCGTCCGATTCCTCCGCCTGGTACTTGTCGAACTGCATGGAAAATTCATCCTGGGTGTCCAGTCGATGGTCTTCGGCATCTGCGTCGTCGCCGCCGGGGGCCCGGGAGTTATCGATGGTGACTTCCTCGGGCGTACTGGCTTGACCTCCTTCACCATAGAGCTCTTCCTGAGCTGCAGATCGCAAGCCGCGAAGTTCCCCGGGCTCGGGCATGGCGAACTCCACCGGGCCAAACGGCTCGGCATCTGGGGCTAAAGGCCCGCCCGGATGACGAAAGCCGACCTTGCCTGGCAGACTGGCAAACAGAGGATCGTCCGGGTCAATCCCCTGAAGAGTTTGATCAAGATCGGCCAAGCCGTCGTCAACCTCAGCCTCGAAGATCGATGCCAGGCTGGAGTCCTCTTCAGGATCATCAGGGTCCGCCGAGCCGGAAGTTGCTGGCACAAAGCCTTGGCTCTCCTGCTCTTGAGCAACTCGGTCTTCTCCCTCGTCACCCCGGGACTGACTCTTCTGCCCTCGGGGCAGGACAAATCCTGATTGGTTCAAACCAGAGTCATTGATATCGGCGATGGTTGCCTCGGTTTGGTCCCCATCCGACAAGCCAACGTAGCCTGAAGAGATGTCGGCCGGGGTGGCCTCGGGAGGGGTGGCCTCCTGCTGGTCTTGCTGGGGCGAGCTGACCGAAATGTCTGATAGAGCTTGCTGACGGGGTTCTTCTGAGACCGACTTGGCCGAGCCGAAGACTCCCAGGAAATCCGCTTCGTCCCCACTGGCTGAAGAGCCTGACTCCTCAGATGATGCCGAGCCAACCTCGTCGAAAACGGGCATCTCGGAGGAGTCGTCTTCAGGCTCGCCAGCGTCAACTTGTCCCTGAGGGTCTTCGTTCAATTCTCCAGCCGCTTGCCGACTGACAGAACCATCAGGACTCGAAACCTCAGCCCCCTCAATCTCTGGGGGAAGGTCGTCTTCGTGCGGAAGGTCGTCTTCGTGCGGAAGGTCGTCTTCGTGTGGAAGGTCGTCGTCTTCTGGGATGATCGGCCCTTGATAGGTCGGCAAACCAGATGACTGTTGTAAGGAGGACCCCTCGGTGGAAAAGCCCTGGCTCAACTCAGACCCATAGCTGAGTGCTTGTGGCCAGGGGGCTGCCTCGTCCTCGTCCCCCAAAAAGCCAAAATCCCCCCTCTCTTCATCAAGTCCGTCGGCCGGGTCGGCCAGGGCACTATCGTGACCGCCCGTCAAACCGGGAATCAAGGCATCCATGTCCTCCTGCATCACATCAGGGTCGACTGTCGCTTGCTCGGCCGGAGAGACGTTGCCCTCAAATTTCGGTTTCCTGCGAACAGGGATATACTCAGCCCGAAACAGCAGAGGCCCAATGCGAAGTTTATCCCCAGGAAAAAGAACCTGTTCCTTAACCTGGTGTTCATTGACAAAGGTCCCATTGGCTGAGTGAATATCGCGGACGTAGAGACGCCCATCGCGTTCAAACAGCTCGCAATGCTGGCGACTGACGGATTTGTGACTGATCACCAGCCCAGAATCCTTCCGGCGGCCGATAATCGTCGGAAGCTTCAGCGAGATCTGCGTTCGGTTCGCTTTGCCCCCTATGACGACAAGCTTGGCTTCCATCAGCGTCGGTTCTCATTCTGGTAGAAAACAGGTTCAAGAGCCTCGGGTCTGCCTCGAAGAGGCCAAACGAGTTCTGGTGACAACGCCTGCCCCAAGATGTCCCACCAAGAGAACAGGCATGGCACCCCGCTTGTTTGACCCGACCTCATCTGACCCCGCTGGCCCGGGACCCCACTTGGCTGGACTTTGACACCGTTGGGTCTCAAGTCCAGGTCAATTCGGCTCAGTGTTCGGTTCGTCCACTTCCGCTCATGGGCTGAGCTTCTTGTGTCGCTGCAGGGGAACCTGAATCAGCTGAGCTTGGGATCTCCAAATTCTCGGCCACCGAAAACCCCCGACCCTCCTGAGCCAGAGACAACTGCGATGCCCAACGATCAGACCATCAACAGCAGACCAGAGAAACCCTGATCGGCAGGTTGATGCCCAAGTTGGTCGATTGCCAAGTTGACAACCGCTTCGGCACACCAAACTGACACCCGTGCAGAGCGAACACTTGCAGCCAACCGGGTTGAGTTGCCAAACAACCCAGAGATTTTGAAGGATCTTGCTTTTTAAGGAAACCCTAAGACACCAACACACCTCTGGGGCCAAGGCTCTCGGAAAATCAGGGCCAAGTGTTCTGGTTCGCGTCTTCTTCTCAGCATTATGGGCGATGTTTCAGGGGGGGGCAAAGCCACACAGCAGGAGGTCCCTGAATGAGCCCTTCTTCTGAGACCAGCTTTTCGGACGGGCGTTTGTCTTGGAGTCAGAAAACTTGCACTAGGATGCTTTCACCTAAAAGGTTACGTCTTCTTTGTTGTATCAAAAACGCCGAAACGATGGGAGAAAAATTGCGAGCCGACTGACGGAGGTCTTTTCTGGGGGTGACTTCGGTTTGCCAGGGCAATTTCTCTTGGTCGGCAAACGGAGAACACCTCAGAGAGCTCAAACATTTCCCAGGGGACACCTGGGCGAGAGTCGTTGCTGCTGAAGATTTACATCGTGCCCTCACGAAGCGCCGCGGCCAGCGAGACGGCAAATTCCCGAATTTCTTCAAGAACACTCTCGCGTGCGTGGTTGTGGCTGAGCTTGTCCTGAGTCTCTTGAGCTCGTTCTGATTGGTTAATCTGAGTGATACGGCGGACGAAGGCGCTGCCGACGATCACACCATCGGCGACGTTTTGCAGTTGACGGACCTGTTCGGGACGGCTGATGCCAAAACCGACGCAGACGGGCAGATCCGTTTGTTCCCGCAACCAGGAAACGTTCTCGATGAGGTCAGCGGGAAGCTCGGTCCGTTCTCCGGTGATGCCCGCGACAGAAACGTAATACACAAAGCCAGCGGTGATCTCCAAGATCTGCTTCGCGCGTTTTCGTGCTGTCGTCGGAGTGATCAATTGAATGAGGCTTAATTCGCGGCTGAGGCAGTCTTGATAGAGGTCCTGGCTTTCGTCGGCTGGCAAGTCGGGGACGATTGCTCCACCGACTCCCGCGTCCCGAAGTTGGTCCAGAAACCGCCCAGTCCCCTGACGGTCGATGATGGCATAACTGGTCATCACCACCAGCGGGACTTCCACTTGCGACCTCACTTGACGGAGCATCTCGATGATCTGAGAGATGCGTACACCACGACTCAAGGCACGAGTGTAGGAGGCCTGAATCACGGGCCCATCAGCAATCGGATCACTGTACGGCAGACCCACCTCAATGAGCGTCGCGCCGGCCTCAGCCAGAGAGCGGATGGCCGCGGCGGTGAACTCCAGATCTGGATCCCCCGCGGTGATAAACGGAATCAACGCCTTTTGCCCGGCCGCCCGAAGAGCTCGTAGCTGGTCATCCAATGGGGGCATGGTCAGTTTGGTCTCAACGGTCGGGAATTCCAAGTCTGACGAATTCTGAAACTGTCCGTGTCTCTGAAACTGTCTGTGTCTCTGAAACTGTCTGTGTCTCTGAAACTGTCTGTGTCCCTGACAAACGCTGTGTCAGGACGAGTTGGGAGAACTTGCGTGCACGAAACCTCAAGCCAGCTTCGGCGGCGATCGTGCGAAGGTAGCAGTTGTGGTTCCGCGAGCCACCTTCAGGACCATCTTGTCAGGAAGGTCCCATATGTGCAGTTGCTTCCAGGCTGAGCCTGTCTTCGCCACTGCTCTTCGATTTCTGGGGAGCCTACAAAGCCTTGCCTCCGCCAGGTCCTAGCTCGATCGATCGGCACCTGCTCAGTCGAGGCTGTTTCCCTGCAGGCGAGCGATCTCGTAAGAGTCCTTGTCTCCGCGGCCGGAAAGGCACACAACCAACGTCTCTTCGGGAGAGCGGCGGCTGGCCTCCTCCATGGCCGCCCAGACAGCGTGAGCTGTCTCCAGAGCTGGCAAGATTCCTTCGGTCCGGGCCAGCGTGTAGTAAGCCTCTAAAGCAGCCGAATCCTGGCAATGCGTGTATCTGACCCGACCGGAGTCCTTCCAAAAACTATGTTCTGGGCCCACACCCGGATAATCCAGACCTGCCGAGATGGAATGGACATCACAGGTCTGTCCGTCCTCATCCTGCATGACGTAACTGTAACTGCCGTGCAGGACCCCTGGCGAGCCAAAGGACAGCGGTGAGGCATGGTCTCCGGAGCTCTGACTGCGTCCACCGGCTTCGACACCGAGCAGGTCGATTTCTGGATAATCGATTAAGGGATAAAACATCCCAGCGGCGTTACTGCCCCCACCAACACAGGCGACCACACAATTGGGCAAGCCGCCAAGCTGCTCTTGGCACTGCTGGAGGGTTTCACCGCCGATGACGCTTTGGAAATGGCGAACAATCGTTGGGAAAGGGTGCGGGCCCACCACCGAACCGATGATGTAATGCGTCGAACGCACCGAGCTCATCCAGTCACGCATCGCCTCGTTGATGGCATCTCGCAGGGTTCGACTCCCTGAGGTCACCGGTCGCACCTCGGCTCCCATCGTCCGCATGTTAAAGACGTTCAGCTTCTGCCGCCGGATGTCCTCCTCGCCCATGTAAACAACACAGTCCAGGCCGAAATGGGCACAAGCAGTGGCTGTTGCGACCCCATGCTGGCCCGCACCTGTCTCGGCGATGACCCGTTGCTTTCCCATCCGCAAAGTCAACAAGGCCTGCCCCAGGGTATTGTTGATTTTGTGTGCGCCAGTGTGGTTGAGGTCTTCCCGCTTCAGATAAATCTGAGCCCCCCCGATCTGCTGCGAGAGACGACGAGCGTAGTACAGGGGGCTGGGGCGGCCGACAAAAGTGGCCAGCAAGTCATTGAGCTGTTGCTGGAACTGATCGTCCTGTTGTGCGGACTGAAACTGTGTCCACAGCTCGTCCAGGGCGTGCATCAGGGTCTCAGGTACAAAACGCCCGCCAAATCGCCCGAACCGCCCCAACGAGTTGGGAGCGTCGCTCAGACGTTGGGTCTTTTCTGCGCTGGCAGGACTATCGGTGGAACCCACAGTGGAGGGCGAGCTGGGAAAACTCGACATAGCTGGAGCCTAAGGTTGTCTGAAGCTGAGTTGATTGATGCGGAGTTGCTTGATGCTGAGTTGTCACCAGCCTGGTTGACAGCTGCTTTGTGTGACGAGTGCTTAGGGTGACGAGTGCTTAATTGTTTTCGGTTTGTGGGATTGGCCAAGGGTTGCTGGGATGCGTCAAGGGCCGAGCCCCGAAACCAAGCAGCAAGTCGTTTCGGCTAGTTGGGAAAGCGACAGGACTAGTGTCCGACAAGGTCGTTGCAGAGGTGTGTGCCTCTGGTCGATTGTGAGGGTGGCTGAAAGACCGTCAAGGGCATCTACCGAGGGCAACTGCTCAGGGCCAGGGTTCCCGAAGGGACTACAGGTGGTCGGTTGGGCTGCTGGCTGGAGGAGTTGTGGCTTGTCATCGTTGAGGAACAAGCCATTGATGAGGGGCTTGAGAAAAGGCGAGTTGCCCAAGCAAAAAGTGACCGTTCACGGAAAGTTGACCGGCCACCGGACAACTGACTGCAGCTAGACGGACCGCTTCAGGAGAGGCCGACGCACACACCAGCGTGCTGCGCTGTGCCGATGGCCTTTCGGAAGCGGTCCTGGCAAGGGATGAAAGCGATTGCTTGCGATGCCTGAACTGCCTGAGGTGGAAACGATGCGACGGGGGGTGCTGAGCATTCTTGGCAGCACCCTGGACGATCTTCTCTGGCTGCCCTGCCAATACAGGCCGATTCGCTTAGACCCCCCCTTGGAGGAGTTCCGAGGGATGCTCCGAGGTCGCCGAATCGAGCGTGTCGACCGGCTGGGCAAGCGTTTGCTGATCTGCCTGGATGACTCGGCGTGTCTTGCCATTGAGCCGCGGATGAGTGGACTCGTCCTTCTCAGCGACCCCCCTGACCTGGAGCACCTTCGACTGCGTTTTCTTCTCCGGGGTGGTCCCGTCAAGGAGCTTTTGTATTGGGACCGCCGAGGATTGGGGGTGGTTCGGCTGCTCAACACGGAACAATTCTTGGCCTGTTACGGCCCCGAAAAGGTCGGCCCCGACGCCCTTGAAACAACGCCTGAGCTGTTGTCTGGACAACTCAAGGGGAGCCGCCGATCCATCAAAGTCGCCCTGTTGGACCAAAAAGGCATCGCAGGGGTCGGCAATCTCTATGCTTCCGAGGCTCTCCACCTCGCGGGAATCCATCCCACCACACCCTGTGATCGTCTTACCCCCAAACAGTGGACCAGTCTTCATGAGGCTCTGATTGAGATCCTTCAAGCGGCTATCGACAAGGAGGGCTCCACGCTCTCCGATGGGACCTACCGCAACGCTCTCAATCAAAACGGCCGCTATCAAAATCATCATCGCGTCTACGACAAAGCGGGCTCCCACTGCCCCACCTGTCAGCAGGAAGTCATCCTGAGAATCGTTCAGGCCCAACGATCGACTTTCTTCTGCCCCTCCTGTCAGCCCAAAGCCGTCCCGGAAAATTAGTGCCTTGTTTCCTTCTGATTTGGCAGTCGGTTGGACGTGAATCCCCCGATTCCACGAAAACCAACTGCCAAATCAGAAGGAAACCGACCACGAGGCTCTGTCTGAAAACACGCTCGTCGGCCAGAGCGCGTGATGGGCCAGTTGTTGGCAAGATGGGCGAAGCAGCCGCATCCCATCCTCAGACGTATCTGACAGGTGATCCGTCGATGGCGCCGGCGGCGGCTCGAAGCCAGCTGCCGGAAGACCCCCGCCGGAAGCCACGTGGCTGTTTTGAGACAGAGCCTGGCACTGAGTGCCTCAATCGCTCTGCCAAGGACAACTCCGGCCAGCCCAACCACCGCTTCGATCGAGGCGTCAAACAGCAGTGTGAGCAGCACAAAAGTGGATGGTCAGCCTGCCAAGCGTCTGCCGACGGCGGGGTGTTCGCCCGCTGGTCTTGCAGGCAGAGTTCACCTCAGAGGTTCACCAGAGGCACCAACCGACTGATCTGAGCAGTGCGTCGGTCACCATTCCGAAACCACAATGCCCACGCACCGTCCTGACGCTCACACAAAGAACAGCAGAACAACCTGGGGCCTTGTGTGTTGAATTCTCAGGTCCTTAGGATGAGTGATTGGTCAAGGAGCTAGTCTCACCGCAACTGGTTCCTCTCTGCCAACATTCAGGTTTTCGGCACTTTCTGGGCAACTGCCCTTTGGGAAGCTGGTTCGTGGCGAGTTGGGCTGACCCACACCACGGTCTCCCCCAAAAGCAAAAGCACCGCTCAGTCTGCTCAGTTCAAGTTGGTGAGAGTCGGCATTCTCGAGAAGGGTGCCACTGACTGAGCCGTTGCCGATTTGGCGGGGCATGCTCGGCAACGCAGTTCTCGGGAGTTGAGTCGAGTACGATCTGAGTCATCGTCGAGATCTGGAATGGGTCAACCGATTTTTCACTTGGAGGCAACCGCAATGAGTAAGCAGAGTCCGTCTCACACACCGGGTTTCGATGATGTTGGCCCAGCGGTCGACCGCCGGAAGTTTCTGCAGAACTCCGGCGTGGCTGCTGTGACAGCTGGCCTCAGTGGTTCTGCTCTGGTTGGCCCGTTGCAGGCGGCCGACCAACCGGATGCCGATCAGAAAAGCCCGGTCAAGAGTGCCGAATCCTACGTGAAGAAACTTTACGACTCCTTCGGCGAAAAGCAGCGACAGGCGATCTGCTTCGACTGGGATCACCAAAGCGGCCGGCGTGGGCTGCTGCGAACTCACGTGGCCAACAACTGGCACATTACCCAACCCTCGATCAACAGCGACTTCTTCAGCGCCGATCAAAAGGATCTCATCCGCGCTATCTTCGAAAACATCTACAGCCCCGATTGGGTCAAGAAGATCGATCAACAGCTCAAGGACGATGCCGGCGGTTACGGCCGGAGGCAGAACATCGCGATCTTTGGAAAGCCCGGGGGCGAGAAGTTCGAATTTGTGATGACCGGCCGCCACCTCACAATCCGTTGTGACGGCAACAGCACCGAACATGTGGCCTTCGGCGGCCCGATCTTCTACGGCCATGCTGCCCAGGGCTTCGTCGAAAAGCCCGACCATCCAGGCAATGTCTTCTGGCCGCAGGCCCTCGAGGCCAACAAGGTCTACCAAATGCTCGACGGCAAGCAACGAAAAGCCGCCTTGGTAGCCAAATCCCCCCGTGAGCAAGCCGTGAGTTTCCGTGGACTTCAGGGGACATTCCCAGGCTTGCCCATTGATGAAATGACTGCCGACCAAAAAGAACAAGTCCAAAAGGTCTTGGCAAAACTCCTGGAACCCTATCGCAAGGTCGACCAGAAGGAAGTCCGCAACTGCTTGGAAACTCAGGGTGGACTCGACAAGTGCTCGCTTGCCTTCTATCAAGACCGGGATGTCGGCGACGACGAAGTCTGGGATAACTGGCGGCTTGAAGGCCCCTCATTCGTCTGGTACTTCCGCGGCAGCCCACACGTCCACGTTTGGGTCAACATCGCCGATGACCCCGCGGTCAAAACCAACACCTGAACAACACACATTCCCTGCTCCCAACCGCAAACTTCCTTTCCAAAGAAACCTCCTTGCTAAGGGGCTCTCTCGCAAGTGCGACCTTTTGAACGAGTCAATCTCCGAGAGCCCAGCTCTTTCTGAACGCAGGGCTCTTCGGAACACAAACCCAACCGGTGCTCTTGGTCCACGTTCGGCCGAGAGCACTGGTGCCTTGTTTCCCAGGATTTTGGCAGTCGGTGGATTTTGGCAGTCGGTGGATTTTGGCAGTCGGTGGGACGTGAATCCCCCGATTCCACGAAAACCAACTGCCCAATCAGAAGGAAACCGACCACTAGGGTTCCTTGAGGCTTGCAGCTGGTGATCGCTGGTTGGCCATCGCTGGGTCCTCACCAGCTGACGGCCTCCGGCAGGCCGCAGACACCACAGGGTAAGCGTCAGAAAAATCGGTGCGACGCCATCAGCCGCCCACCCTCGGCAGTTCGCCAAGGAGCGTTCCCCAAGGAGCGTTCCCCAAGGAGCGTTCCCCAACTTGATCACCATTCCCACGCACTGCTCCTCATAGGCTTGCTGGCGAAGCACAGAAAGCCAGCCCAGGACATTTGCCATCGGAAGACCTTGCAGGCCATAATAACGGTCCTGTGTGGCTGAAGCCAAGCCAGGCGAGACCTCCCGACATCTCCAGCGACAAAATCCGTTCTTTGAGGTATGAGACTGAGGTCTGCAGTTGTTGGCGGGGTCTGAAAACCCTTGAACTCCCCTCAAAGGATGCCGGCTGTTCTCCTGAGCTTGAGCTGGTTGAGACGTTCCAACCTGAGAACACCAGCTCTCAAAGTTTTCATCCCCTACGTTTACAAATCCTCGCATGAACCAATCCCTGCTTGGGACCGTCACGGCCGACTAGATCTTGCTGGTTCCCGATGTTGCAGCGGCGACTTGGGGCAGGACCGCTGAGATCCCCACCCTATTTTATGGAGACGGGCGATGACCCCTAGGCTGCCTTCTTCCAGCTTCATGGTCGACTTCCAGGTCCGTTTTCCGTTGGCACGTGGGGTTGGATTGGTTGGTGGGGCGTTGATGGCCTGGATTGTCATCGATTTCAGCGGAACCACCAGTTGGGCTTGTGATCCGACATCACCGACACGCCCTGCTCGTTTTGGGGCGGCTCGGGGACAGGATGCTCGGCAAGGGCCCGCTGCTTGGCCGACTGACGTGGTGCGTTTGGCTGATGACCGGGTGTATCGCGGCTGGATCACTGAGGAATCGTCCGATCATTTGACGCTGCGGGAAATCGTTCAAAGGCCTGGAAAAAGGGCGTATCTACGCGGTCGCCGCTTACCCAAAGGTGAGATCGCCAGCGTCGAGCGTCTGGAAGATCACACTCGGGAAGACGCCTTAGCCCAATATGAGGAATACCGCCAGCGGCATCGATCCGGGGGCAAAACGCAAACCCTCCGCACTCAGATCACTCGACTGCTGGGCCCACCGACTTGGCGCTGCCGGGGATCGGGTTTCCAGCTGCTGACCACCGTTGCACGGCGAGAAACCGCAGAGGCAGTCGCCCGACGCCTGCAGTTGCGGCTGGTCGCTCTGGAACACTTAATCCCCCCTCGAGTCAAAAAGCACCCACCGCTGGAGATCATTCTGTGGGATTCTGCGGAGAGTTATCGAGAGTATCTCAGCAGGCAGCAAGGACCTGTCGGGGCTCCGGCGGTTTTCAATCGGTCCCAAAACCGGATTGTGGCCTTCAGCGAACTGGAGCAGGTCTCGACGGAACTCGAGCAGATTCGCCTGCATCATCACCAGCTGAAACAGCGTCTCGAGGACGAACGGCAACGGTGGCGAGACTCTCAGCGTCAGGACAACGCCGAACTCACCCGAAAAGGGGCCTCGGCTGCGGAAATCCGCGCTTATCTCAACCTGCGAGCTAAGGCATTTCGGGGGTCAGTCCAGCGACTGGAGCGTGAGATCGCCCAAGCAGAGCGGCAAAATCAACGCACCGTCGATAACTTGTTCGACAAGACTCTCAGCCGAATGTTCCATGAGCTGCTGCATGCTCACTTAGATACCAGGGTGTTCCCGCAGACCGAGAACCGAGTTCCGGTTTGGCTGCACGAGGGAATCGCCCAGGTTGTGCAGGACGCACCTGTCGAGGGAGCCATTCGGCTTGAGGGGTCACCCAGGCGATCTGAGTTAGCTCAACGCTTGCTGGCTCATCTGCAAAGCGCCCGCCCCTTGTCGTTGGAGACGGTGTTGCTGGCAGGACCCGAAAAATTCTCTCAGCAAAGATACTCACAGCAACCTTCTCAGGGGGCAGCCCATCCCGAGGGGTTCGCCGAGGGAGTGGAGAGCCAGCTGACAGAGGCCGGTGTAGGTCGGGCAGGTCGGGCCGGAGCGTATTCCCTCAGGCAGGCCCGCGAAGTCCAGAGAGAAGCGGACTATTATCTGTATGCCTGGGGTCTTGCCGATTATCTCGTTTTCCGCCAAAAGGTTCTCCAAGATCGCCGGCTCTGCGAGTATGTCTCTCAGGCAAACCGCAAGGAGCCCCTGATCAGATTTGAACAACTCGTAGGAATCAACCAGGACGAATTCCTGGCCTCTTGGAAAACCCACCTTCGAGAACTGTCCAACCGCCGCTGAGAGCCTCTCCGAACTCTCGAAAAAGCCAGCCAACAAGAGAACTGGCCTAACAAGAGAACTAACCTAACAAGAGAACTGTTCTAAACAGACCTGGCCCAACAGCCAAGGCAACCAAGAACTCAGAAGCGGACCTCTGACAACTCGCTGCAGGTTCCCAGCACCGGGGCCAGGACGCAACGGACTGGCTGAGGAGACTAGTGGTCGGTTTCCTTCTGATTTGGCAGTTGATTCTCGTGGAATCGGGGAATTCACGTCCAACCGAGTGCCAAAATCATAGAAAACAAGGTACTAGGGCCCACGGACGACGCGAACCCTGATGTTGTATTTGCCTGGGAAATTATTGTTGGCAAAATTTGCCTGCATGGCGATGGCGAATTGGAGTGTTCCAGCTCGGCTGGCTTTGAAGCTGGCTCGAGATCCGATTTTGATCTCCTCTCCCGAGTTGCCAACACGGGCCATCAGGCAGCCGACGGGGATGAGGCCTGGCCGATACCAACCGTAGTTTGGGCCGCCGTCAGGCAGGACAACTGCTTGGTTGCCCCAAGGGGACATCACCAGATTACCATCGGCGATGACCAGAACTCGATCCCCTTTCTCCAGACGGATTCCGCTGTCCTTGTACTGCTTTTGGACTAAGTTGGCCCCATCGACGCTGAGTGACTTCCGAATCTCGCCTCGGTCGGAACTTGGCCGCTCAGCACGACGGATGTCCGCCAGCTTGACCTTCAGCGCACCGTAACGGCTCTCCACCTCAAAGACCTGCTGCACGATCGTCCCAACGATGGTAAATTCGGTGGTTTCGATGGTATCACGCTTGATCAGGGGCCCTTGCGGCAGGGGCAACCCGGCGGAGTCCTCGAAAGGATCCTCTTCTTCGGGCGAGAGTTCGTCGAGCTCCTCCAACAAAGCGGAGATCCGCTTGCGTCGCTCAGCATCATCGTCGTTGGCCCGTCGCTTAAGCATTTCTCGGGCCATCATCCCCAACCTGCGAAGTTCCTGCTGGGCTGCCTCACGGCGGCCGAACTCGGGGCTGCCCAAATCGTCAATCCAGACAGCAAGATCACGGGTCAGTTTGGGGTGACTGCCCAGCCCGGGCGTGAAACTCTTCAGCCTGCCTACCGGGACCACCAAGCGGCCGAAGCTGGTCTCCACCTCCAGCGATTGCGTCTTCAATCGGCCAGCAATCATCGACCCATCCATCAAATGCAGCCTGAGCACACCCTCTGCTTCGGCGCTGAGGCTTTGGCCCTGTAGATCGGACTCCCCCTCTCGACCAACCGTCCCTGGTCTCCCGTTCTTTGCTGCTTGGGTCTTTGCTGCTTGGGTCTTTGCTGCTTGGGTCTTTGCTGCTTGGGTCTTTGCTCGTTTGAGCTCGTTAAGCTGAGGAGCCGGTGAGTCCTGGGGAGGGACCGCTTCTAGGGTGCTTGTTGTGTGAAGCAGAATTGCGAAGACAAAAAGACAAGTTCGCCGCAAATAGGGTTGCGACAACCAGGCAGATGAGTTCATGGCGGTTTTGGACTGAGGGTGACAGAGCCTCACTCGTTCGAGGAGGGCTTAGTCTAACCGCCCCCAGCCGAGTTTGCCCACCGCCGCTGCCTGGAACATCGCAATTTCCTTGGCCGGGGGCCATAACTCGGGACTGTGATCACCCTTGGTCACTTGTGAGATCAGCCGGAGCTTGCTGGCTGGGCGTTGTCGGTCGGATCTTCAGGGGAATTGACCCGCTGGCCAATTGCCCGCTGGCAAGATCCTCGACTACAAGCTCAAGAAGGTAAGTTCCGTGTGGCAATGGATTTGGTAAGGCAAAGCGGTAGGTCTGAAAATAATCGCGTCGCCGATTGCGACAGACGTCCTCAGCAACTGGGAATTCTCTCTGGGCGACCAAACGGCCGCGACTGTCATGCAATCGCCAGCGACTCTTGAGATGTGTGTAGAAGCCGGCTTCTCGCGCCCTGCTGGTAAAGTTTTCGACTTCTGCATAGAGCAGAACCGTCTCACCGGCGGTCATCGCACGATTCGGCCAAGGGGTCCAGCTCCCAAATCCGTGAACCGCTTGGCAGAACGCCAAATTGAGCACTTGCAAAGGCGAGCGAGCGAGAGGACTGGACTGACGATCGGCCTGAAACCGCTGGGGCTGGGGTGTCAAAACGCTCCCCGGGTTCTCTGCAGTTCGTGCCGAGACCAAATGCACCTGCTTGGACGTCACACCACCGGACAGATCAGAGCTGGCAGGTTCCTGAGCTGCCTCGGATGGCTTGGACGGTCTGGATGGCTCAGCAGTGCCCGACGGCTTCACTTCCTGAGATTGCGCAGAATGTCGGCTCACTTCAGACTGACTGGCCATCTTGGATTCCTTCGATTCACCAGGCGTTTGCTGAGCGACCACACCTTCTTCAGGCGATTCGCTGGAGGCCTCTACTTGAGAAGAGTGCTGAGATGCTTGAGCCTCGGCTGCTGCGGCTTCTTCACTTCGCTTTTTCGTCCTCGGGGGTTGGAGAGGATCCGATTTCGGCGAACCGGACGCTTCCTGAGAATCCGACGATGCCGTCCTTGTTTGGGCCGAGGGGGTCTCCAACACATCCTTTCCGGAAGGACTTCGAGGCCCGGAAGGACTTCGAGGCCCGGAAGGACTTCGAGGATAGCTCGCACAGCCGATCAACAGGGACAAAACCGCTGGCGCTAACAGGAAGAGGAATCCTGAGCTTCCAAGGAGTGTCCCACCTGAGCCAACCGGCGGGATTCGCAAACGGCCCACAAACAACCGTTCGGGTGAACACGGTCGCGGTTCATTGGGAAACCCTTGAGGGGTCAGTAAGTTCAACCAACAGCCACCGAGTTGCATAAGCTGCCACGGCCATTGAGAGTTCCGCGAGTGTCAGCAGATAGGCCGACAGCGGTTTTGGAAGATGAGCAGCGGCAAGATAAAGACCTGCTGCCAATGGAGCAACACAGCTTTCTTGGCATGCCCGCATCCACTCAAGCGACCATCGGGTGCACAGCGCCTGTTGAGAGACTGCCTCCCCTGGTCAGCCAGGCAAGTCAGGCAAGCCAACCGGCCGCCTGCAAAGACCCAGGACTCATCGACCAGCAGGATCCGCCGCCCATGCCGGAGAACGCTTTCCAGGGAGGCTGGTAATTCTGGTGGTTTGCAGGACCCCGGGTGGGACAAGCCAGATCACCGATCGCTCAAAGGCTTCGCGGGATTGAGAAGTCATCCCGGCCTGGCAGTGGGACGCTCTCCGCTAGTTCGTGTGGAAAGTCCTGAGGGGGTAACCGAGATCCGGGCGATGAGTTGTTCCAAGACGGTCCGTGGCGGCAAGGGGCTCTCGCCCTTGAGATCAAGATCTGCTTGACGAAGCCAGCCATACAGTTGGGTCGCGCGTTTCCGGCCAAGTGCCTTCAACCGGCTGGCTGATTCGGGCAATTTGAAGGAGATGCCTGCTTGCTTAAGAGCATCCATCACGCCTAGCTGCTGTCCTTGAGCCTCGGCTTGAAGAATCAAGCGAGCTGCGGCGGCATATTTTCGCAACGTCGCAGCCATTTGGGCCAGCACACCAACAGGTTGTTCTCCGGCTTCGAGCAACCGGCTGAGAAGTCGCAGGGCCTCGGCGGTTTTTCCGTCAACGGCGGCATCGAGCATCTCAAAGGCTGTCCTCTTCCGCCAACCGGCAACCAGCTCACCGACCATCCCCGCGGTGATTCTTGGCTTCTCTTGGGCAAAGGAAGCCAGCTTAGCCAGTTCCTGATCGAGCAGCCCCAGTTGAGCTCCCACCAGGCTGACCAAATCCGCGGCGGCATCACGGTCGAGCGTTTTGTCGTGTTGTTTCTCGGCCCATTCGATCAGCCAGGTTGTCAGCTTGCGTTCGGAAGGGGGTTTGCATTCGATAGCTAGTCCGGTTTGCTCAACCGCCTTGGCCAGCTTCGTGTTCGCTCGCCATTCTTCCGGAAGCAAAATCAGGACAGCCGATTGGCTCGGATGGTTGAGGTAACGCTCCAGCGGCTCCCGAAACCGGCTGACAAACTCGTCGGCAGCCTCGACAACAGCCACGCGTCGGTCGTCGCCAAAGAGCGATTTGGTCGAGAGCACATCGACCAGCTCGGCCATCTCGGCGGTTCGCCCGTCGAAGTGTTTCTGGTCAAAACCTTCCCCTGAGCCCCAAATTCGCCCACGAAGTTGTTCCAGGACCAGATGCTGCAGAAAGGTCTCCTTGCCAAAGATCACAACGACCGCTTGGGCTGGATACTTGTTGGGCTTAGCCAGGTAATCAAGTGCAGCAAGAGGCATGGACAGATACTTACCCCATGAATCATGAGCAGTATTCACCGCCAGTTATGACCAGCAGGCATAGTGAGCCGACCTCCTATTGTCTCTCAAGTTGTCTTGCGTTGCCAGTGCGTTCGGTGCTCTGTGGTGGTGGACCAGCGATGGCCTGCGTTGCCTCTGGAAAAGGGCAGGGCGAACCGACAGCGACTCTCTGGGAAGCTTTGAGGAATGATCCGCAGCGTGGAGGCCGCGTCGATCCTGCCGATTATTGTTCCTCAGGAGGGTAGACAGCCCCTCCCGTATTGCCGGCGCGGTCGACAGCTCGCAGGTAGAACTGCAGCGGCCCCTGAGGCGGATTCTCCCAAAGGTAGCGTCCGTCGTTGGCCCCAGTCAGCGGAAGCGCGATCCAGGAGGTTTCCGTATTGGCGGTTTCTGGAGACGGCAGAGGGCGATACCAGAGGCGGATCGGCTGCTTGTCGAAATTTGCGTCGCTGGCCTCCCACTGAATCAACAGTCCCTGCGAGCGTGGATCGGGGGCGATGGAGGTGAAGCGTGCCTGAGGAGGGGTCTCGTCGACAAGCACCCAAATGGCCGCCGAATCTCGTCCAACAGGGGTAGGCTGCAGAAAGCGGCCTCCCGCGTCGCGGGCCCGGACTTGCAAACCGTAGATGCCTTCTTGTGGAACGGTGACCAACACCGGCGGTTGCTGATCTTGATCCACACCCAACTGCTGCCAAGTCCGTCCAAAATCAGGCGTCCCCCAAACCTCCACTGAGCCGACGTGCAACAACTCAGTGGGATCGTCGCTGATCGGATCGTAGAGCCAGTCGAATTTCCGATAATCGCTGGCCATGAGTTTGACTCCAGGGGGCAGCCCATTTCGGCCTGGAAACAATCCCTCCGGTGCCGAATGTTTTGGGCTGCCGGGGTGATCGGAGCTTGTTGGCTGAGTTGGTTCTTCTGCCGTAGCTGAGCGAGGGGCTGTTTGAGCATGCATCCCGGCGGGAGGAAGACCCCCGATGGATTGATCGCGAGATCGGACGGAGTCCTGAGTGCCAGAGTCCCGAGTGCCAGAGTCCCGAGTGCCAGAACCTGGCAGACCGGATCCTGGAACGTTTAAGGGGTTTGGGGGTGCCGTCTCGCTGGCAAGTTGGCGAAAATCGGTCTTTTGAGCATGAGAATGCATTCCTCCAGTTTGATGGGCCAGACGAAATTCGCCGGTGACGCCCATCTCCCGCGGGCCTCCGCCTGCATGGTCGAGCCGAGGACGATAGGAAGGTTGAATCGGACGCCCCTGCACGAGGCCTTGAGACTGCGGACCGATGTCGACGACTGCGGCGCTGACATTTCCTGCCAAATCGCTGACATGAGCGCGGATGGTCACCGGTTTCTCGACAGCAGGAAGGATCACGCGACCGTTGCCGCCAACGGCCACTGGCCGCCAGTTTTGCTGAACTGGGCCAACGGTGCGAAACTCCAGATACGGAGGCTGCCCCGAAAGATGCAAGTCTCTGGCAGCCACATCCACAATCAGCTTCCCCTGAGGATCAACCACAGCCTGCAGGTACACCTGTGGAGGGGTGGTATCGACGACCACGCGGAGTTCAGGCACAGGCCGACCGGCGGGATGACGCTGCTGATGCTGATCGAGAGTTCGCACCATAAAACCGACCTCGCCATCTCGAACCACGCGGTAATCAAAACCGGCCGCATCGGGCTGAACGGCCTGGTGAAGAGTCCAGGTCTGTCCACCATCGTAGGTCACCCATAACTCCACCCACTGAGGCTGAACTTCTGAGGCCTGTTCCACGGGGATCTGAAAGGGAATCCGAAATTGCGGTTGTTGAAGATAAAGTGGCTGAAGTCGCTGCCCCGCAAACGAACCCGCCGATGGGCTGGACCCTATCTCTGCAGTGCGATGTGCAGCCCCAGTGTGACCTGAGACAGCAGAGCGAGGGGCCGCTGCATTTTGGTTGGTCGCTGAATACCGGCCTGCAGAAGGATACTGGGAAGAAGGGGGGGGCTGAGTTGGGGAAGGGGGCTGTGCCGAGGTCAGGCCGCCGGTTCCAAGACCATGTTGATCACCGGAGAACGAATTCGCTTGCCGGGGATTTCCCGCTGCCGACCCCTGTTGACGAGTCGGTGCGTCCCTAGTTGAAAGTGGTAGTTGCTGGGGGGACGGAAATTGGGCTGCTGCCTTGGTCGGGGCAGTCGCGTGAGGGATCATTGCCGAGAGGGCAACCAAGCCCAATTTGGCAAGATTCCTAATGAACCCTGTCCAACAAGTTTGGCCGGTTGTGCCAGACCGGCCAGTCAGGCCAGACCGGCCAGTCAGGCCAGACCGGCCAGTCAGGCTAGACCGGCTAGTCAGGCTAGACCGGCCGGTCAGACCAGTCAGGCAAGAGCCGTTGTGGTTGCCGATTCCCAGCGACCATCCCTGGCACGCGTCTGGTGTCCGTGGCAGCGGTGCTTCCTGCATCGGTTCGCCTTCCTTGTGGGTGATCGTTGCTCGGAGACACTTCCCGAAGAGGAACCCGTCGCCGACAGACTGTCTTGGACAGACCGAAACAGTGACGTTTGTTGGGATGGGTTCCATCTCGAAGAGTTCGATGAGTCCTCGGGCTCCCTGCACCGAGGAAGGACCGCTGTGGGCAACCCCTGAACACTTCCGAATTCGATGTTGAGTCGACAACTGGCAGTCGGGGCGACGGACAAGCCGACTTCTTGCTGCCCCGCAGCACCAGCTCTGGCGAACTCGGGTCCATGCCAACTTGAGCGTTGGCGAACTCAAGCCCTGGCCAACTCTGGACAAGGGTCGAAGGACACCGGAGTTCTCTAGGTTCCCGAAGCGTTACGATGCGTAGATCCGCCCCTGTCGATCGGTCCGAGGCTCGGCTCGGCTTGAAGCCAAAAGGCCCAAGAACCGGTTTTTCTTCCGTTGGGTGCTGCGCCGTCATCCCCCTTGGCGGTAGGCAGTCACAATCTCAGTAAACTGCTGGGCCAAGGACTCCAGACGGGCGTAATCGCCGTTGGCCACCGCTTGAGGATCCACCAAGGAACCTCCCACTCCCAGAGCTACGGCTCCAGCGGCCAAAAACGGCTCAGCCGTCTGAAGGGTCACACCGCCGGTGGGAAGTAACCGCACTTGCGGCAGGGGGCCACGTAACGCTTTGAGATAAGCGGGACCTCCGACATCGGCCGGGAAGATTTTGACGATGTCTGCGCCAGCCTGCCAGGCCGAGAGCACCTCGGTCGGTGTGAAGGCCCCAGGTAGAACAAGCTTGCTATACCTCTTGCACAGCTCGATGACTTGGAGGTTCAACGTTGGAGAAACAATGTACTCGGCTCCGGCCAGAATCGCCGCCCTGGCCGTTTCGCAGTCCAACACAGTCCCCGCTCCCAACAACACAGAATCACCCAACCGATCAGACACGCGTTCAAGCACATCCAACGCCCGAGGGACCGTCAAGGTGATTTCCACAGCAGTGACCCCGCCAGCCCTGAGGGCCTCGGCGACATCGACCAACTTTTGGGGCTCTGAGGATCGCACCACAGCGACAACCCCACCCTCAATCAGACGGCCGAGTAATGTGCTGGACATCGGTAGACTTGTCCCAGGTGCTCATCATGGACAGTTCAGGGCTTCAACTTGCCTCAACTCAGACTTGCGAAGTTGAAGTTGACCGGTGGTGTGGTTTTTGAGGGGCAAGCCTCGGGAAAGCTGAGAGTCGCGGAGCACGGAAAACTGTCTGCCTCAGAAATGCCGGGCTTGAGAAATTGTTGCCATCTTTTGAAGAATTCCCCCATCCGAGCAAAGCTCAGCTTGCCCAAGGCACCAGACCTTAAGCCACCCTCGAAGCGACTGTCAACGCCGTCTGCGTTGGAACGCCGCTGTTTCCCGCCCTTAGGTCACGCGATCTGGCCACCGGCAAGCAAGCTCCGGCACAGAAGCTGCACTTTGTGGAATGGACTGCTGAGAGCCCCAAAAACTGCTGGAAGGTCCTGGACAGATGTCACAAGAACACAAGCTAGACGGGTATGCCAAAGCAGAACATAATAACCTCGCCGCCGGCAGGGTGGGCCCTGGTCAGCCCCCACTCGGTTCAGCGGTGCAGCGCACAACCAGCCAGACAATTCAGCCGGTCAAGCAACCAGGCCAGTGACAACCAGGCCAGTGACAACCTCGCGGCCCTGAGATCAGCCGGAGATTGAGTGCAGCAGACCGTGAGCTCCAAAATAACCTTGTCTTCGAGGAGTTCGAACTGCCAGGGTTTTGCCAACCGGAGGCCGGAAGCGGACAAACCAAAAGCAACCTTGTGATCCAGGTCTGGACGAGTACAATCCTGTACAGACGCACAGAACTTGCTAGAGATCTTCCAAACTCGGGGGGGATTGAGTTCGGTCGGTGGTGGGGGTTGTTCGAAACGACGGGCGTGAGCTGGGTTGAAGGAGTCCAGGGAGTTCTCAGAGTTCCGGGGGTTGATGGATCGGCTCGATTGGAGCTGGGAAGACGCCTGTATGGGGTTGATCGGCTTCAGAGGCGAAGCCAACCTCGTGATTCGGTGCTATCGGCCGCAGGTAGATCACTGCGTTGCCGATACCCACACCATGACGATTGAGTTCGGTCCATGTTCACAGAGCACCACCTCAGACTGGCCATCGGCATAGCGGTCCTTCTCGTGATGGTGTGGGGGGCCATCTTTGTCATCCGGCGGATTCGACAGCAGGCAACCGAAGATGGCGGCGGCAGCAGCTACGGGATGATGGGCCGTTTTCGTGAGATGTACCAAAATGGAGAACTCAGCGAAGAAGAGTATCGCAGTATCCGGGAGTCGCTGACCCAGAAAATCCGGCAAGAACTGCACCAAGATGAGGCCAAGGGCAAGGACCAACACGAAGCTTAGACAAATCCACCAGAAGCGGCTTGCGGTTCTAGGCTGGTGACTCGACAGTCACCGGGATTTTCAACTGCCAAGGCTGTTTCAACAAAAGACGAGGGCGCGGAGGCTCCCTCTGTTTCTGGGAACAACCAATCGGCTTGACCACTGGCGGACATGGATGCCCCCCGTTGGCGAGCAACTCTAGCTGACTTAGCTTGGCGACTTGCAACTCCTGTTTGCGGATGTTGCAGTCCCAGGCCGTGTCAGCGGAATTCGCAGGGGAAAGCCTGAAACCGGACAGTCTGAAGGGAACCTGAGCTCGCTGGACGGCGGGCAAGTTTCTCGTCGAGGCAGCCGGCACAGGGCGTAACGAAGGAGCAGACATGCCCCAATCACGGGACTTTTCCGGCGGTGGACGACGCACCGGCAACACTCGCAATCGCAACGCCCACTGTTCATTTTGCCGGAGGAGCTATCGGGATGTCGGCCCGCTGGTCGAAGGGCCGGGCGATGTCTACATCTGCGGTGAATGTTTGGAGCTCTGCCAGAGTATCCTCGATCAAGAGCGGCGTCGCCGCGGCAGCACCAAACCTCTCTTCAGCAAGGTTCCCACACCTCGGGAAATCGTCGCCGATTTGGACAATTACGTCATCGGGCAGGATGATGCCAAGAGGGTCCTGGCTGTGGCGGTCAACAGCCACTACAAGCGATTGATGCACGACCCGGAAACTGCCGGGGTGGAACTGGACAAAAGCAACATTCTGCTGATTGGCCCCACCGGAAGCGGCAAGACCCTATTGGCTCGCACATTGGCCCGCATTCTCAATGTGCCTTTTGCCATCGGAGACGCCACGACTCTGACCGAAGCCGGATACGTCGGGGAGGATGTCGAGAACCTTTTGTTGAAGTTGCTTCACGCGGCGGACTTCGACGTGGAAGCTGCTCAACGTGGCGTGCTCTACATCGACGAAATCGACAAAATCGGCAAGACCAGCCACAACGTCTCAATCACTCGCGATGTCTCTGGCGAGGGAGTCCAGCAAGCCCTGCTGAAAATGCTGGAGGGCACTGTTGCCAATGTCCCACCGCAAGGCGGGCGTAAGCATCCCGAGCAGCAGTATATCCAAATCGATACCACCAACATCTTGTTCATCGTTGGCGGAACCTTTGTGGGCATCGATCAAATCATTGCCAAGCGGCTGGGCAAACGCGCCATCGGCTTCTCCTCGGGTTACGAGGCCAAGGGGAATGCCGAGATGGGCGAGTTGCTCGGCCAGGTCACCAGTGACGACATCTTGGAATTCGGCTTGATCCCCGAATTGGTCGGACGCTTGCCGGTGGTCACAGCCCTCAAGCCGCTAGACGACTCTGCCCTGGTGCGAGTCCTCACTGAGCCCAAAAACGCCCTGATCAAGCAGTATCAGAAACTCTTTGAGATGGAAAACGCGCATCTGACCTTCACCGAGGGCGCCCTCAGCGCCCTGGCGAAGAAAGCGCTCAAAAAAGACACAGGTGCCCGGGGGCTGCGGTCGATCATTGAGAGTGTCATGCGAGACATCCTCTTTGAGCTTCCCGACCAACCACCTGGCGGTCATTACTGTATCACTGAGGAAATTGTCGAAGGGCAGCAACAGCTCTTCCCTCTGGAAGAGCCTCAAAGCAAAAGCGCCTAACCCATACGATCCACCAACGCGGCTAACCCCCGTTGCCTGTTCCAAAAAGACGACCGAGCGTCCCTGGACCTAAGAACAACACCCCAACACGTTGGGCCCGGAGGCCCTGGGGAGCAATCCGCGAAGGCTGTCAAAAAGAAAGGGCGAACATCAACCCTGCCCTGCGGTGTCCTCACAAGCAGACCCAAGCAACTCGGGACACCACAGGCCACCAGAGGCTTTGCCAAGGCGGTTACCCAGCGTTGGCTGACACGCCTTCACCTTGATGACCTCAGGGACAAAGCTGCCGAAAAAGGATCAACTTGTAGGGGTCACCGCCGCGTGACGTTCACGCCCGTCGGCTCACCTGTCGGATTGCGATCCGCCATGCTACGGCGCGTTCTGCCCCCCCACCCTTCTGTTGCTGCCGGCCCCGCGCCGCCTACACTTGGGCGGCGCGGGGCCTGCTTGGTTGATCCCTTTGGCTGATCTCAACGCCTGCCTGCCGCAGCCGAATTCGACTGGCCGCAAGGCCCACACGCTCGCCCTCAGCCTCCACCTCCTCCAATGCCAGTCTTGTGACCGAAGATGCCGATGGGCATGCCTGAGGGTTGACCCTCCGTTGACTCAGCGGGCCGTGAACCGCTCTCGAGCTGGTCACTGTTACAGATAGGTGTTGATGAGATTCTCCAGCAACTCTTGCCGGCCACTCGCATTGGAGTCGCTCTCACCCTTTTGCAACATATAGGTCTCTAAGGCAGCAAAGTCGGCCTGGCCATCCTCGATTTGTTTGCCAATGCCGGTATCCCAAGAGGCGTAGCGTTGCTGGAGCATGTTCTCCAGAACGCCCTCGGCGCGGATCGCCGCGGCGATCTTCAACCCTCGGGCAAACGCATCCATGCCACCGATATGCGCGTAGAATAGGTCGACCGGCTCAAAACTCTCCCTCCTGACTTTGGCATCAAAATTCACGCCGCCGGGCGCAAGACCGCCGTACTTGAGCAGGACCAACATGATGAAGGTGGTCAAATACAGATTGGTCGGAAACTGATCGGTATCCCAGCCCAGCAGCAGATCCCCGGTGTTGGCGTCGATGGACCCCAAAAAACCTTGCATACCGGCATATTCCAACTCATGGGCCATCTCATGCCCAGCCAGAGTGGCGTGGTTGGTTTCCAGATTCAGCTTGATATGATCTTGAAGACCGTAACTGCGAATAAAATTCAGGCACGCCGCCGCATCGAAATCGTATTGGTGCTTGGTTGGCTCCTTGGGCTTGGGTTCAAACAGAAACTGGCCGGAAAAGCCAATCTGTTTGGCATAATCAACAGCCATGTGCATAAACTTGGCCAGATGGTCCAACTCCCGCTGCATGTTCGTATTCAGCAGCGTCTGGTAGCCCTCACGGCCTCCCCAGAACACATAATTAGCGCCACCTAGCTCCTTGGTCACCTCCAGACACTTCTTCACCTGCGCAGCAGCATACGCAAACGCGTCGGCGTTACAGCTGGTGGCGGCACCATGCATGTAGCGAGGATTACTAAACAGATTCGCAGTACCCCAGAGCAACTGCACACCTGTGCGTTGTTGCTCCTCCTGGAGGACTGCCACGACTGCATCCAGGTTCTTATTGGTCTGGGCAAGAGTCGCCCCCTCAGGGGCCACATCGCGGTCATGAAAGCAGTAGAACGGGGCCTGCAGCTTTTCGAGGAACTCAAAGGCCACCCTGACACGATTTTGGGCGTTCTCCACACTCTCGGCCGATTCCCAAGGCCGATGCATCGTGCCCGGCCCAAACGGGTCACTGCCAGTCCCCCGGAAGGTGTGCCAGTAGGCAACACTAAATCGCAGGTGTTCCTTCATGCTCTTTCCCTCGACGAGTTCGTCAGGGTTGTAATGCTTGAAGGCCAGCGGGTTTTTGCTGCTAGGTCCCTCGTAGGGGATCTTGCTGATCTCAGGAAAGGCGGCCATACGAATGTCTGGGGTCTCTGGAGGTGCAAAGGGTGGTTGACATTCTGGCCCTTCAACTCAGTCGCCTGAGGACCATTGAAGAGCCGAGTGTTGGCCAATCTGTTGCACCGAGCCCACGATTTCAAGTGAGGCGACCTAGCAAGCCGCCACTCTTCCTCAGTCAACCTCTTCTGCGTACACGCCGAGCTCAACTGTTGCAGACGATCGCGGAGGCTCACTCCCCCAGGACCGGAAAGGCCCATGCTGCAACATCCGAACGAGCACAAGTTCTCAGGCGTCACAAGTTCTCAGGCGTCACAAGGTCTCAGAGTTCACAAGATCTCAGAGTTCACAAGATCTCAGAGTTCACAAGCTCTTGGGGGCAATTGGCTCCAGTTGGGACAGTCCAACGAGCCGGCAACTGGCAGCCAACAGGCCTCTGGGCCAGTGGCCCACCCAAACACTCCCCAACTGAGTGAAGTCGTAGGAATGAAGCCCCCCGCATCAGAGAGAGCCCAAACGGCCCAGTGCCCCGACTGCCACTGGGGAGTCTGAGCTCGATCGCTCGACGGGGTGGGTGTGGAAGAACCCCGATCCTGAAAATCCGCTTAGACAGTCTCAATTACCCCCGAAAGGCACTGGCGAGCGTTGCTGGGCGAACTGGCGCATTCTGCAGTCTTCGGCAGACTGCTACACTCGGGGCCAGTCAGGTGCCACCGACAAGGGCATCTGCAGCGGGGCAGTATCTCCAACTCTCCTTCTTCTGGTGCGAGACGTCTCATGGTCACTTGCAGCGTTGTGCTCACTCATGCTGCGCAACCAACGAAACGGGCCAAGACCAAAATCGTGGCCACCCTGGGTCCAGCAAGCGAAAGCGAGGAAACCATCCAGGGCCTGATCATGGCCGGAGCTAACGTTTTCCGGATCAATATGGCCCACGGCACCATGGAGGCGAAGGAACCACTCATTCGCCGTATCCGCCAGGTCAGTGAGCAGCTCAACCATGTTGTCGCCGTGCTGGCCGATCTGGGCGGGCCCAAGATCCGGCTGACCGAACTGCCCAAGGACCCCTTGGAATGTGAAACCGGCGCGGAGTTCCTCTTTATCCGCGGAGAACAAAGCCAACCGCCCAACCGCCTGGCGGTTACCTATGATCGCCTGGTCGATGAGTTGCAAGTCGGCAACCGAGTCTTGCTGGCTGATGGCATTGTGGAACTGGAAGTCACCGAAAAACGGCCTGATGAAGTCGCCGTCAAGGTCATCCAAGGTGGCATCGTTCGCAGCCGACAGGGTGTCAATCTGCCCGGCGTTCGTCTCAGCGTGCACTCCTTGACGGACCTGGACCGGGAGCACGCACGCTGGGCCTGCAAGTTGGGCGTTGATTTTCTCGGGATGAGCTTCGTCCGCAACGCCCAAGAAATTCAGGATCTGCGTACTGAGCTGCAACAGGTCCGGCACCCAGGCCCCAAACCGCGCATCGTTGCCAAGATTGAGCGTGGAGAAGCTCTAGAAAACCTGGAGGAAATTATCCAAACGGCCGACGCGGTGATGGTTGCCCGGGGGGATTTGGGGCTGGACATCGATGTCGCTCGGCTGGCGGCTGAGCAAAAACGCATCATTGCCGAGTGCAACCATTATCAGAAGCCGGTGATCACCGCCACACAGATGTTGGACAGTATGACCCACTCGGTGCAACCCACCCGAGCGGAGGCGACTGATGTGGCCAACGCCATTTTGGATGGCACCGATGCCTGCATGCTCAGCGGCGAGACCGCCATCGGCAAGTACCCTGTCAAAGTGGTGGAGATGATGAACCGCATCGCGCTGTCGACAGAACCCCTGCTGAGCCGTCGCGCCCGTGGCAAGCCGAAAACCTTTGTCGAAGGTGTCGAGCCCATCACTCAAGTGGTCGTCCATCAGTCCGCCGACATCGCTGAGGATCTGGACGCACGCTTGCTGGTGGTTGCCAGCCACTCCGGCGCCACTGCTCTGGCGATGGCCAAACAGCGAAGCAGTGTGCCTGTTGTGGGTGTCTCCGACAGTCAAGCCGCCCTACGCCAGATGTGCCTGTATTCGGGAGTCACACCTCTGGCGGGCGTTCCCACCAGCGATACCGGAGAGTTGCTTGTCGCCGTGGACGACTGGGGACGCCGTTGTGCGACGCTGAGCAACGGCGACCGCCTGGTTTTGGTGGCCAGCACTCACTGGACCAGTCGTGGCCATAACATGGTCGTGGTGCATGAATGCGGCGAGTGAACTCAGAGCCACTGATGAAAGGGCCTGATTGATGGTAGGTTTCCGCTTGAGCTGAAATCTCCAAAAGATTTGGGGGTGACCTCGTCACCTGCTCTCATCAACGGCCAACCGACTGGAGAGGCGTCCCTCTGGGCGTCTCAACTCTTGGGAGTTGGAAGTTTTGGTCTGCCACCAGACGCAGTGACTCCCACTGACTCCTGATAACGGTCAACACACGAGTCAAAGAGGTTTCTCAAACTCATGACGACAGCCGCACCTGAGACCCGACGACAATTGGATTTTCAAACTGCGGAAGAGGTGATCGCCGAGATCCGGCGACTGCAAGAGACAGGTTACCAACCACTGGGCAATTGGAGCCTGACGCAGATCTGCGAGCATCTGGACAAAACCATGACCGGAGGTATGGAAGGGACAAACGCCCGGCTTCCGTGGATCCTTCGCAAGACGGTGGGGAAGTGGTTCGTGCAAAGCGTCCTAAAGACCCACCGGATGAGCCGAGGGATCCCAACGGTCAAGGTTCTTCGGCCCTCACAACCCTCTCGTGAGGAAATCTCCGCCGTCATCGACCAATGCGTTGAAACACTCAAGCGGGCTGAACGCTTTTCCGGACCCCTGCCTCCCCATGCCCTTTGCGACAACCTCAGTGTGGAAGATTGGAAGAAGCTCAATTGGGTCCATGCAGCCCATCACCTGAGTTTTCTCAAACCAGCCGCTGAACCTACTCAGTAGGAACAAATCTCCTGACTGAGTTGCCCTGAGGCTCCTCAGCGACCAGGCAGGCTGAAGGCAAACCACCTCACCAAGGATCGTCCACCAAGGATCGTCCACCAAGGATCGTCCACCAAGGATCGTCCATCAAGAATCGTCCATCAAGGATCGTCTATCAAGGCAGCGATCTATGCCGCCTTGAGTGAGCCGACCGTTTCTCACTTGTATCCCAATGCACGCAGAATGACCACAGCCTCTGTATTGGGAAACCACATGTCTAGTTGCAAATGCTCTGGGTCGATCGTCAGGCCCAGAGAGGTCATCGAGGCGTCTGCAGCTTGGTTGAGTGGAATGCTCGCCTGCCAACCCCGGTCATCGGAGTAGGCCAGCGGGACATACCTTGTTAGGTCGATATGGAACTCGACCTTACGGGTCGTACCTAATCGTTCATCGAGCTTGGCATAGGAGGGGTCAGACGCTAATCCCTCTTGGCCGTTTTGCAAATTGTCCAGCAAATCTTGCAATAGTTTTTTGTTTCCGCCGGCCTGGACCACCAAATGCTTTCCCGCAGGAATCAGTCGCAGGGTTCGCCAGTCTTTTCCCAGTAGTCTTGGAAGTGGTTGCAATGCCTGGGGATCCAGGCCGATTTCCTCGATGATCAGATGGCCAACAGTTTGGCCCTGGATCTGCACTGCGTTGGGCTGATAGCGGAATTTGACCGGCTTGAACTGCGAGTCTTTCACAAGACTAGCGCCGGTGGCGTTCACTCCCTGGACGACCTCGGGAAGCTGTTGCAAGAACTCTTCAGGATCGAGATCCAAAATCAAAAAAGCCGTGGCCTGGGTGGCCTGCTGGCGTGTGGCTTGTTCCTCGGTGGCGTTTTCTGCATCGGCCGGGGGCAGTTTGATATAGACGGCAGCTCGAGAGCCGGAGAGGCGGCCCCAGACACTGGAGAAGAGGCTGGCCAGTTGTTCTCGGCTTGGGGAGTCAAACCACTGCTCGGATCCTGGAAGGCTGGCCAGGCCGATTCTCAACAAAGCTCGGGCAAAGGCCACATTGCGTTGGCCTTTGCCTCGAGCCGCATAGGCCATCACGGGTCGCCAGCGGCCTTGAGGGGCGGGCAAGCCGGCCAATGAACTGGCTCCACCTCCACCTCGCAATTCTGTGAGCAATTCAACGATGGGGTCCTTCTTCGACTGGTCGAAGATGACGTTCGACTCAATCTTCAAGCCCTGTTCCTCCAGATGAAAGCCGAGCGCCCAAAACCGAACCGCCTCAGCGGCAACCTTAAGTTTTTCTGCTGCAGATTTTCCTAGCTCGTCTTTGGAAAACCATTCGCTCGTCAGCACAACCCGAAAGAGTTCGCGGGTGGTTTCTGCCCAAAAGGGACCGCCCCCGCCCAAAAGGACATCGGCCGAGTTCATTGCTTGAAGTCGAGGCGGCGAGATACCTTTGGCCAGCGGTTTCCCGGGAATCCAATGTTTCAGGTAGACATCCGTCAAACCAAGATAGAGGTAGCGATTGTGGATCGCCAAATACTCGGGTTGTCGGCCTGTCTTGTAGACCTTGCCGGGTTGAACGTCACCTTGTTCAAAACCGTATCCAGCTGTGATCGCATCCTTGTCGGAAAAGGGAACCGCAAGAACAGCATCGCGTAACTTGGGTGTGTTTTGGCCATCCACAACCGGAGGAGGAAACATCAGCAAGATCGGACGAGTTCGATCCAGGCCTTCCCGAATGCCGACCCCCGGAAGCACCATCTCAACCAAAGTCCCCAGGCGCATTCCCTCATTGCCTCCCAGACCCTGGATCTTGTTCTTCTTCAGGAAACTGTCACCCTTTTCAATCAGCTCATCCAGGTGCCGAACGGCCAATACTGCCAGCGTATCCTCAGGGATCACAGAGGCCATTCCTTGTGGGGGCACTTTCGGCGGCACCGGGGGGTCAGTCGGCGCTGCCGTGGCCGTGATTGCTCTTGGCAAAAAGAATGCAAGGATCAAAGCAGCCATTCTTGGCACAGCATGCATGGTCAGTCTCGGTGGTAGTGGCTTGGTGGCAGTGGCTTGGTGGCAGTGGCTTGGTGGCAGTGGCTTGGTGTTGGGATGAGGCTCAAGCGAGCGCTGTTGCCGGGAACACGCCTTGAACGAGAGGTCGTTGGCCAACCGGCATGCGCAACGCCTGTTTTTAGAGAAGGGATTTCGATCCCGTTGGAGACGATTTCAGCGGATCGGCGGGCTGGTCGACCCGGTCTGGCAGCCAATCAGCGCTTGGGGGAGCCTCCAGCTCTGCCAGCGGATCTCCTGCAAGGTCCCCTCGGCGGCCAGCGCTGCGGCGATGCCTGCAGGGGCATTGAGATCCCACAGAGCCCAGCGTTGGCATTCCCCAGCATCCGGCCGGGTGGCGACCAGGCAGCCTCGAGATCCCGGCTGAGCACACACATCAAAATCCCTGAGGCGGGCAGCCAGACCGGTGCCATGGGCTTTCAGATAGGCCTCTTTCCGCGTCCAAATGCGAAAAAAGGCAGCTAGCTGCTCGGTTTGCTCCACAGACTCCAGCTCGGCGACCTCTCGGTCGGAGAAGAACCGACGGGCCAAAGCCAGGAAATTCTCCATCGGGCGATGTCGCTCGAGATCGACACCAAGGCTTTGACCACAGCCGACGGCCAACACACCGGCATCCCCTGAGTGTGAGAGATTGAAAGCCAGGTCGTCTCCAACCTCAAGCTCCGGTTTGCCATGAACGCCGTAACGGAAACGCACCTCATTGGTTGCACAGCCGAGATAGGCAGCGAGGATCGCTCGCAGCGACGCCCTGGCCACGACAAACCTCTGTCGGACCACGCCGGCCCGAGTCCGACGCATCCTCTGCTGTTCCTCGGCAGAGAGCGTTTCGGCCAGCTCCTGCTCGGTGCCAAAACACTCGTCCAAGGCAAGCCACCAGAGATGAACACTGCCCCGGCTCGGTCGGGTGACCTTGGGCAGATCAAGGAGCTTGGTCATCAAAGCCTTTGGCTTTGTAAGGTCAGCGAGTCTTGGCGTGTCGTCAGTTGGCGACTGCCTCAAGGGGAACGTCCGCTTCTTGCTGAGCCTCCACGGGTGGATCGTACTTTTCCCCCAGAGTTGTCATTCGGAACAGAAGCCAAAGGGTGATGAAGATCACGATAAGCTCGGCCGTAAGAACCCAAATGTCTGACATCAATCCGACCATGTCTACCGCAGAGACCCAAGTTGCTGGGTCATAGCCCCGAGGTCTATCACCATGAAGACTCAACATACCTGTGAATCCTGCACAAGCTACCCCTCAAGATGATGGGCCTCGGTCTTGTCCAGCTACTGCTCTTGGGGAAAATTCTTGCTCGTCCAAAACGCTGGAACAGCAAAACAATCGCTGATTTCGCAGCCTTTGCACCCACCGAACGAGGCAAGATTTTCCCCAACCTCAGTCAGCGGATGTCTCGGGGGGCCTTTGCAACGGCAGGATGGCAGCGAACGCTGAGCGATCATGAGGCGGTGGCTGCCTGAGCCTGGCTGTTCTTTTGAATCGGTCGCACTGATTGAGCGGCTCAGGGGCTTGACCGGAAGTGCTCTGCAACCCAGAAATTGCTTTCCCTTCCAAAGCCGAAGGTGGCTTTGGCATTGTTCAATCGGGCAACCTCGTCTTCTTCCCGTCCCCAAAGGTCCCAGCGACCACTGTCATTTCCAATCTGGGACAGGTAGAGTTTGCAGCGTCTGGTCGCCCCTCTCAGCCGACTCCAGCGGCCGACTGCTCGGCCCAGCGACCCCCAGCTGAAGGATGCCAAAGCCGAGGATGCCAAAGCCGGGGATGGCAAAGCCGGGGATGGCAAAGCCGGGGATGGCAAAGATCGAGGCCGTTCAGGTTGGTGTCCGACGAGTTCACAAAAAGAGTCATCCACGCACTAGGGAGATCACGATGCCAAGTCCTGGAGAAATCATCCTCTGGTTGGTTGTCGGAGGATTTGCCGGGTCCCTGGTGGGCGGAATTGCATCGTTCCGCTGGCGGGGATATGGGCCGCTGATCAACACCTCTCTCGGTGTTGCCGGAGCTACTGTCGGGGGAGCATTGTTTAAGGTATTTCGGATTGATCTCGGCCTGAGCGAGCTCAAAGTCACCTTCGAAGATCTGATCGCAGCGGTCGTCGGTTCAACGTTTGTGTTGTTGGCTGTCTGGGGTCTGCGTACCAAGAAGAAGATCCTCTTTTGGGTGACCACGCTGATTGCCCTCGCGGCGGTTGTCGTCGCGGTGGTCTACTTGTCCAAATGATCCGCAAGCGGCCGACTGCTCCTTCCGGCTGGAGGACACCGGGCGATCGACGGGCTCGTTCCGGGGAATTCTCGGTCGCTGCGACCCGTTGCGGGGAGTCATTCGAGCTCGTCTTCCGGGGCGGAGATCCTCCTTAGCAGGAAAAATTCAACTCGGTCAGGAGGAAAGTGCACCATCACCGGGGCCTCATCGAGTGTGAGATTGTAGATGGCAGTCTCAGCGACAAACTCATCATCTTCGCCAAGCCGAAGGGCTACACGTTGGGTCTCTTTGTCGACACGCCCGAGGACTGTCTGGGCGATGTTGGTCAATTCGTTGAAGTAGGTCCCGCTGACGATTCCCTCCTGGCTGAGAGCAAGCTGAACAAAGCGTGTGGGCTCACCTTCCTTGTCGCTGGTGGAGACGGCAAATGTGCCAAGGGGCAGCCATTGCGTGTCTTGCTGATCCATCGCTGAGTTCCATCCTGAAATGCCAGACAGATCAGGCAAGCAAACGTTGTTTGCCACGGGACTCGAATGGGCCAACTCTTGGGTGTTTGCTCTGCTCTGGAGGAATCCTGATTCCTCCTCCAAGCTTTGTCGTACCAAGTCTCGATAAGGCACAGAAAGGCTTTCTTTGCAGAGCGTCTCTGGAGGTCGTCCAGCGCAAAGATCCTCGCTAGCAGGAAAGCCAGGTTGATCAGGAAAACGGTGTGCCAGCAGCGAGGCGATCCTTGCCAAGAGAGGAACGATCCGGCCGTTGATTCTGACTCGGACCGCTGAGAATTGAGCCCAAGTTCCGGTGGGCAGGGTCATCTACCAAACCCGGATGGTCTGATCCCAGGAGCCGGTTACCAAACGCTTTCCATCAGGGCTGAAGGCCACAGCGGAGACCCAATCGGTATGACCGCCCAGGGACAGCAACTGTTCAGCGGAGTCCACTTCCCAGAGTTTCAGCTCACCTCCTGGCTCGTCGGCCCGAGCGGCCGCACGGGCACCGCTGATAATCCGCATTTTTCCCGGACCCTCAGGACTTTGAGGGCTCACCGCCACAGCCATGACTTGGGCGGTATGGCCAGAGAGTTGCTGGGGCGGCTGACCGGTTTGGAGATCCCAAATGATCAGCGTTGTGTCGGCTGAGCCGCTGACCAACCAGCTTCCGTCAGGGCTCAAAGCCAGACAGGTCACGCCATCAGTGTGGCCCTGCAAGCTCTGCAATTTTCTGCCGGAGGCGGCATCCCAGATCGCCAAGGTCTTGTCGGCTGAGCCACTGATGATTTGAGTTCCGTCGCGGGACCAAGCAATCGCCGGGACCGACGCCTGATGAGCCGGGATGGTCAACAGCAGCTCAGGAGAACTTCCCGCCGAGCTCACATCCCAGATCCGAATCAAGCCCAGCACAGCGGTTGGACTTTGCGGATCAGGCTTCTCTCCGCCTGTGGCCAGCTTCAGGCCGTCGGGGCTCCAAGCAACAGCGTCGACCTTCCCAGGCTGCTGGGGCAGGGCAAACAACTGCTGGCCAGTCAGCGGATCCCACACACGAACGGTCTTATCCAGCGAAGCAGTCGCCAGCTTCCCCGTCTCGTGCCATGCTACGCTGGTGATCCGCTGCTTGTGTCCTCGGCAGGAAGCCAACACCTCTCCGTCGGAGGCTCGCCGCACCTGCACCACCGGGTCGCCCAAACCAACAGCCAGCCGCTGACCATCCGGACTCCACGCAACAGCGCCGACCGCTGAGCCGGTCGGCCAGGCAGGCGGAAGCAGGCCAACGGAAGGATTCCATATCTTGACCAGTGAATCGTAGGAACCACTGAGAATGAACTGGCTATCCGGGCTGCAGGCCACCGAGGTCACCCAGTCCTCATGACTTGTGAGCGTCTCTAGAAGTTCGCCGATGTTGGCGTCCCACACCCGGACTGTCCTGTCTTCGGCAGCGCTGAGAATCCGGGTGGCATCTGGAGTACAGGCCACGGCCGTGACAGCTTGAGTATGTCCCCTTAACGGGGAGCCTAGCTGTTTGCCGGTCTTGGGATTCCACAGGCGAAGAGTTCGATCCTTTGACCCACTGACGATCTGACCATGCGGGGTAAAAGCGACCGCCGAGACCATGTCGGTATGGTCGGTGAAGGTATGGACCAATCGCCCGTCGGCGACATCCCAGAGCCGGATATTCCCATCATGGGAGCCACTTCCACTGGCGAGTTGCTTGGAATCTGGGCTAAAGGCCACCGCGGAAACCGGGCCAAGATGCCCGGAGAGCGTGCGTTGCAACCGGCCGGTTGCGGCATCCCATAGCTTGACCGACCGGTCACTAGATCCGCTGGCGATCCACCGTCCATCAGGGCTGTAAGCCAGACTGGTGACGGCATCAACATGATCTTCCAGCAAAAATAGCTTCTTGTGCTTCTTGGCGTCCCAGATGATGAGGCTGGCATCCTTGGAGCCGCTGACCACACGCTGGCCGTTGGGGCTATAAGCCAAGCTGGTGACCTGGCTGAGGTGGCCAGAGAGTTGGGCGAGGGGCTTGGCGGAGTTCACATCCCACAGCCGGATGACTTTGTCGTCTCCGCCACTGGCCACCTGCTTGCCGCCGGGAGAGTAGGCCACAGCCCACACTCGGCCGACATGTCCGACCAGGGGCCGTGCTTTTTGGCGGATCTTTTGGAGCAACCGCTGGTGTTCCCAACCACGCAACTCCGGCTTACAGCCGTCCAGGATGTGTTCTGCGCGAATCAAGTCGTTGGCCTGCCATTTGCCCAAAGCTAACTCCATCTGCAGGGCATGGGCGGAGACCTCGGCACGCCGCATCTGGTTTTGAGCGAGGCGTTCGTTCTCTTGGGCTAATTGAGTTTTCGCCAGTGCCAGGCGATTGCTTTTCTGCAACTCGACGTTGGCACTGGCCAGCTGGTCTTTCTTGAGCTTGAGATCCTTCGCTCGATTGCGGGCCAGATCAGTTTGCTCAGTCAGCTCGGAATTGGCTGCCGCCAAATTGGCTGCCAGGTAGCTCGCCACACCCAGGCCTGTGCTCAAGCTCAGCACTACCAAGAAGATCAACCCAGCAACCACCGGTTGGCGTTTGGCCCAGCGGACGACTTTTTCCGCAGGCCCAACCGGACGGGCCAAAACAGGAACCCCACTCAGAAACCGCCCCAAATCTTGGGCCAAGTCCCCGGCGTTGGCGTATCGGCGATCTGGTTCCTTTTCCAGGCACTTCAGACACACGGTATCGAGATCCCGTGGAATCCGGCCCTGACTTGGAGGAGCCTTTGCCCGCGGCGAGGACGGCTGATGATCAATAGCAGCCTGAATCACCTCCCACAAACTGGAGCCCTTGAAAGGAGGACCGCCGGTGAGCATCTCGTAGAGAATGGCTCCCAGCGCCCAAACGTCGGTTGACGGGCCAATGCGGCGAACCTCACCGAGGGCCTGTTCGGGGGCCATGTAGGCCGGAGTCCCCATGATGTCCCCAGTTCTGGAGAGACCATCCTGGGTGTTCATGTCTTTGGCCAGACCGAAGTCGGTCACCTTCAGTTGGCCTTCGGCATCAATCAGAACGTTGGCGGGCTTCAGATCGCGGTGCACCACGCCCTTCTGATGCGCAGCCTGCATGGCCTCGGCCAGGGTTTTCAGCAGTTCGGCAGCCTGTTGGGGCAACACTGTCTTGCCACCCAGCCGACCTTCCAGAGTCCCTCCCGAGCAGAACTCCATACTGAAGAAAGGGCGTCCCGTTGCCTGGCCAACCTCGTAGATTTGCACAATGTTGGGATGGTGGATCTGGGCCAGCAGCCGAGCTTCGTCTTGAAACCGAATGAGGTCGCCCTGACTGCCCAGCTCTCCACGCCGAATGACTTTCAGCGCCACAACCCGATCAGCGGCCAGTTGCCTGGCCTTGTAGACCACCCCCATCCCTCCTTGCCCGAGAACATCGAGAACCTCATACCCGGGAACCTGCAATCTGGGGATCCCGCCTGATGGCGTGTCTTCTGAAGCAGAATCACCCCTCATCCTTGAGGATATGCCACTGGAATCCGGCTGGCCCCCAGATCGGCCCTGAGGTGGGTCTCTTTGAGTCGGGCCCCCGTCCGTTTGGGTCGCCGCCCAATCCACCGTGGCCTCGAGTTCCCCAGACTGTTGGGGTTGTGTTGGAGAAACTTGGGATTCCGATTCAGCCCAATCGATTGTGGCGGCAAACTCGGCACTCTGTGTGCGTTTTCTGGATTGCTGGGATTTTCTCTCTCGGTGGGATTGTTCTCGGTGGGATTGTTCTCGGGGGGATTGTTCTTGGTCAGATCGCCCTGGGTGAGCCAGGACGGTGTTGTTCACCGGTCCGCTGTTCTGCTCGGTTGCGTGGCTGGTGGCGTGAGAGCAGCGATGAGTGGATCGTCCTGAATCGGAGGTCTCGGAGCTGGAGTTTCCCGAGTCGGAAAGGCGGGGGTCGACTTGCGATGAGTCGAGTGTTGCGTCGGGATCAGGAACCGCCAGAGGCCCTTGCGGTTCACCGGTTCTTGTCGGTTCGCCGGTTCTCGTGGGTTCGCCGGTTCTCGTGGGTTCGCCGGTTCTTGTGGGTTCGCCGGGGCTTTGGGGGAAACGATCAGCCGATGTGCCGTCTGCAGCCACAATTTCTGACCAAATTGAGAGGTCGGTCGAAGAACGCTTCAGCTGTCACGGATTCTCTTGATGCCCGAAGAGTTTCTCGAGCTGCGGATCTTTCCCGATGGGTTGTGATGCGACCTTCAGGGTCCGTCGGTTGCGTTCTGTCGAGAACTTTTCAGGGCTCAAGAGTCAGCCGCTTTGGACTGAGGCCTCGTCAGCTCCTTTCCAAACTCGTCCGGATCTCCGCTCCCAGCAGGACATCTTCTTTTTTCACCGTCACAGGACTTGCTGATTGTGACCGCAAGAAGACGGAGGCTTCCCTGCAGCATACTGACGCTCCGGAGTCCCTGGTACCCTCCAGCTTTCCTCCCATAGTGCGGGCCAAGCAGCCCACCAACCCCACCATCTCAGGACTCGACTACTCACTCAATCAGGGGATCACTCATTTGGAGGATGGCGAGAACCTCCATAAGGGGCCGGGCTGAATTCCCAAAAGTTTTTGCTGACAAGGGACAGGTGTTCTTGCTGAGTGCTGATGAAGGCCAGGGCCGTGCCGGCTGAGGGGCTCAGACTTGGGTCGCGGACCGAGGGCCTGAGAGGTGGGAAGCACAGATCCTGGCGACCGGTTACAAGGCTTTTACGCTCACCCCCCGATTTCCCGGTACACTCGGGATAGGGCGTCGGTGTCTGCCTCGGGGTGGTGAGGAAGTTGGCAACCGGAAGCCCACTTCGTGAGACCAGCTCAACGAAACGGCGCTTTTTGGTTCAGGAGGTGCAGCGATGACGACTCGACTTCAGCAGCGGTCCGTTTATGAGAGGGTTGGGCAAAGCCAGCCCAACGCGCAGTCGGTCTCAAGGAGGCCTGCTGTGCTGGTTCTGGCGGTGTTGGCTCTAGTGGTGCTGAGTTGGTTGGGGCAGGCAGGAGTTGCTTGGGCTCAGAAAGTCGAGTCGGCAACCAAGTCGGGCGTGACGCCGAGAGCATCAGGGGGTGCCGCTGCACCGGCGGTCGCGTTGCACTCGGTGCTCGCACATAGTCACGTGATTGTGCCGCAAGCGCGGGCGTTTCACACGGGCCGTCAGAAGGACGTCAAGATCACCCAAGTGAAAGTGGGTGTGGTCGTGGTGGAGCAGGTCGCCACCAGCACCTTGCAGATTCACCTGCAAAACCCAAACGCCGTTCAGGCTGAGGCGCGGTTGTTGGTCCCCGTCCCGGCAGAAGCCGCCGTTGGCGGCTTGGACTTTCAGGGCTCCGCGAGCGAGCCAACCGCAGAGCTGTTACCCCTTGAAGAGGCGCGGCGGACCTATCAAGAGATCGTTCGCCGCACGAAGGATCCCGCCCTGTTGGAGTTTGCCGAATACAACTTGATTCGCACCAGTGTGTTTCCCGTGCCCGCCCGGGGCAGCCAAATCGTCCGCTTGACTTACGAGCACTTACTCGCCGCCGATGGCGATCGGGTCGATTATGTGCTGCCACGCAGCGAGTCCCTGGGCTACCAAGTGCCTTGGGAGATCTCTTTGAGAATCAAGAGCCGACAGCCCATCAGCACGGTCTACTCACCGAGTCACCCGATCGAAACAGTGAAGGTTGCCTCCGGGATCGCGAGCGTTCGCCTTCAAGCCGGAGGTCGTCTGCAGGCAGGGCCGTTTCGCGTCTCTTACTTAAAACAAACTCAAGGTGTCTCAGCTTCTTTATTAGCTTACCCAGATCCCTCCACAGGCGGCGGTTACTTTTTGCTGTTGGCTGCAGCCCCAAAAGCTCAGGGCTCGGCGGGCCAGGGGCGGATCAAGCGAGAAGTGACCCTGGTCATTGATCGCTCCGGGAGCATGGCAGGGGAGAAGCTGGACCAAGCCCGCGAGGCGGCGCGGCAAATCATCGAAGCGCTTCATCCAGGCGAGTGGTTCAACGTCATCGACTACAGCCATACCGTGAATCGCTTTGCCTCAAGACCCGTAGTGAAAACCCTCAAGACTCTCAACCGTGTTCGGAACTACCTCAAGCAACTGCGGGCCAGCGGAGGCACCAATATCCATGATGCCTTGGTGGAGGCGCTGAGGCAGCCAACTGAGGTTGGCACGCTTCCTCTGGTGCTGTTTCTCACCGATGGTCTGCCCACCGTCGGCCAGACCTCGGAGGCGGCCATCGGTCAACTCGCCACCCAGGCCAACCCGCATGACCGCCGCGTATTCACCTTTGGGGTCGGCGTGGATGTCAACGCGCCGTTGTTGGAAAAGATCGCCCTGCAGACTCGGGCAACCAGTACCTTTGTCTTGCCGCAGGAAGACGTGGAAGTCAAAGTCGCTGGTGTCTTTGCACGTCTTTCCGGCCCCGTGCTGGCCAGCCCGACCTTGGCCGTCAGCGGCCCCGATGGTGCCGAGGGACGAGTGGCGGACTTGCAGCCTGCCCAATTGCCGGATCTGTTCGCTGGAGATCAGCTGGTGCTCTTGGGCCGCTATTTAGGCGAAGAACCACTCAAGTTCGCCATCGGGGGAAATTATCACGGCAAGACCAGACAGTTTGAATTCGAGTTTTCCTTGGAGAAAGCAACCACCAAAAACGGCTTCGTCCCCAGACTCTGGGCCAGTCGACAGATCGCCGTCTTGTCGGATGCGATTCGTCAACTGGGAGCCGACCGACCGACTGCGGATCAGATGGAGAAAGATCCCCGCTTGAAGGAACTGGTTGAGGAAGTGGTGCGTCTCTCGAAGGAGTTCGGTGTTCTCACCGAGTACACTGCGTTTTTATCCAAGGAGGGGACAGATCTCACTCGTTACAATGATATCTTGGCCGAGGCAAACCGCAATTTCTACTCCAGGGCGATTACCAGCCGAGTAGGCCTGGGTGCAGTCAACCAATCGTACAACTTCAAAGCACAACGGAAGCAGTGTGTGCTCAACCCTCGTAATGAATTCTACAACGCCCAAATGCAGCGGGTCGCGGTCGCCAGCATTCAACAGGTCAACGACTTAGCGCTCTATCGCCGAGGCAATGGGTGGATTGATAGTCGGCTGGTCGATCGCCTCAAGCCAACCGACTCGGTGCCAGAGGTGGCCTTTGGCTCACCGGAGTTCGACCGAATCGTCAAAAAGTTGGCCAGTCAAGGACGGCAAGGTTGTATCGCCCTGGAAGGAGAGATCGTCTTGGAAATCGACGGCCAGCCGGTGGTCATTACCACTCCCAGTCAAGCCAAAGACTGATTCCGCGGAGCCTAGGGCTCGGAAGCGGTCGCCAAAGGGAGACCTTTGGGTGCAACTCTTGTCCAAAACTCGATTTAACACAACGTTTTCCCAAAGAACTCAAGTCTTCAACATGAGATCACTATCATGAGACGATGGATGTTGATGTTGCTGGTTCTCCCCTGGGGGAGTCTTTCAACCGCTCAAGCTGCCCAGGCGGAGGTTGAGCAGGCTGCAGCCGAAGAGGAACCGGTCGTCCAATTAGCGATTCTGCTGGATACCAGCGGGAGTATGAGGGGCCTGATCGATCAAGCTCGCAGTCAGCTGTGGAAGGTCGTCAACGAGCTTGCCTTGGCCAAGCAAAATGGGCGTTCTCCGAGAATCGAGGTCTCGCTTTACGAGTATGGCAGCGGCAAGCTGAGTTCTGATGACGGTTGGATCCGGCAGATCCTTCCGCTGACGACAGACTTAGACGCTGTCTCGGAGGCACTCTTTGCCTTAAAGGCCGGAGGCGACAAGGAATACTGCGGTCAGGTCATCAGCCAGGCAGTCAGCAATCTCAAGTGGAGCAAAGATCCTGGAGCCTATCAAGCGATCTTTATTGCTGGCAACGAGCCGTTTACTCAAGGGCCGGTGGACTATCAAAAAGCCTGTTCGGCAGCGGCCAGCCAGGGCATCATGGTCAACACCATTCACTGTGGTGCTGAGAGCGCGGCGATCAGCGGCAAGTGGAAGCACGCCGCCACTCTGGCCGATGGCAAGTTCATGTGCATCGACAAAGACAAGCAAGTCGCTCACGTCAAGGCGCCTCAAGACCAGCAGATTGCCAAGTTGAGTGCCCAGCTCAACACCACTTATGTTCCCTACGGTCCACGGGGTGAGATGGCCGCCAGGCGGCAGGACAAACAGGACTCCAATGCCGCACAGGCTGCCCAGGGGGCCGTTGTCTCACGTGCCCTGGCCAAGGCTTCGGGCAACTACCGCAACGCCCATTGGGATTTGGTTGACTGCTATCTTGAGAACCAAGGGAAGCTCCCGGCTATCAAACCCGAGAACCTTCCTCCAGAGATCCGTAAACTCTCCCAGGGGGAACTCAACGCCCATCTGGACAAACTCGCTCAGCAGCGTCAGCAGCTGCATCGCCAAATTCAGGAACTGAACGCAGAGCGGCAGAAGTACCTCAAGCAGCAAATGGCCAAGCAACCCAAAGCGGCCGGGTTAGAGACATTAGATCAAGTGATCATTCCCGCTGTACGGACACAGGCGATCCAGCGGAACTATGAGTTTTCCCAACCAGGCGATGGGAAGTAAGTCAAGCACAGCCGACAGTGAGGCGAGAATGCCCTCATGAAAGCCGACCGCAGAAGCAGTCGGCTTTTTTATTAGCCGCTTACGAGGGATTTCTTTTGCCAAACTGGCAACGTTTCTCGCATGCAAACTAAAGAGAAGTAACTCTTGCCCAATGCTACCCAGCCGCAGACGCTGCCCAAACTGAAGGACCCTCAAGCTTAGGGACCTGAGGTGACCGTCACCGGCGAATTGTTTGTTCCACGAGAGAGACCTTGATGAACTCGGCAGACGGACTCAAGCGAAGGCAAGAGTGTGACACTTCGCCAAGGGCGATGGTCGCTCTGACAACCGCAAGCGCCATGGAAACCACGACGCTTCCCCTGAAGTCAGTCTCGCAACCGGACTTGAGAGACCAAAGGGCCTGTGGCCTGAAGTCCGATGATTGGTCAAGCACCTGTGGGCTTGTTTTGACAACCCAGCCTGGAGTAGTCAGGGCACCGGCGGGGACTTATACTGACACGATTCGTCGGATCGTCCACGATGTGGCCATCGCTGGGCAGATGGTGTTGCATTGGCTCATTCCGGGACCAACAGGGTGAGGCTTGGCCACACTTTGGGACAGTCGAGTGAGGTTTTTAGGGAGACTTGCTGAGTTTGTGTCCCTGCCGTTTCCACAAGGGAAGTTCAAAGCAAGCGTCTGGGGCTTCCGTTGGTCGCCCTCAGTCTGAGGTTCTCCTGAGGCTCAATCGTTCGGCTTTGGACGCCGTGAGAGTGTATGGACCACCAACTCAATTTCGTGCTCTTTTGGCTCGTTGCTGTCTCCTTAGGGCTCAACGTCATCAACACCTGGCGATTCCGTCGGTTCCAGTCCGCGGGTTGGTGGTTGGTTTTTGCTCTTGTCGGTGGCTTATTGATCAGCGGTCACTTTTTCTGGCCTCAAAAAGCTGGTTTCGCCGCCGGCATTGGCTGGGCCATGCTGATGGTGGTCCCTCTGGCGTTGATCCGTGCCCAGAGTGCCTTAGCTGCTCGGCATCGCTGGAGACTTGCCCGGGGCGTTGCTCATCTCTCTCGCCTGCTTCATCCGTTTGACGGTTGGTGGCACCTGCCTCAGCTGCTCCGAGCCCTTGAGCTTCTCCAAAAAGGTCAGACCGAAGAGGCCGTCGCTCGTTTTCGCAGAATCCACCACCCCGACACGCCCATCGGTTGGACGGCCACCGCACAACTGCTGCGTGTTAAGGGTCAATGGCAAGGCATTCGCAATTGGGTCGAACAAGGCACCCTTCCCAGCACTCTTTTTGAGCAATCCCAGGCCTCAAGCAATTCCACAAAAACGACTGCCGACTCCCCCGCTGCGGGGCTGGCTCACTCAAGCTTGGCGAGCAAGCCGCCACCAACAAGTGCACCTTGGAAGGTGGCCGATCAACTCCACTGGCGGAGGGTCCTGGGCGACTTCAGCGTCGCATTTTACTACCTCCGAGCCCTCGGAGAGCTTGGCGACCGCGAGGCCCTGCTGTTGGCTTACCGCCGTCTCTTGGAGACCCACCCCGACTACCAGAGCCCCGGCGCTGCCCTGGACTCGCTGCGAATGTTAGTGCTGAGCTTCTGTGGGCGTGTCCACCACGTCAAGCATCTGCTGGGCACTCAGGCGATGTTCGGCGACGAGACCCTGCAGCGGTTCTGGCTGGCCACCGCACGTTTGACCAGCGGCGACATCAGAAACGCACGGGACGAACTCCAGCGGCTCGGTCAGTCCTGCGATCCCCTCACTCGGCACGGCATCCAACGACGGCTGGAACACCCGATTCCTCGGCTGGACCCTAGCGCACTGAGTCAAACAGCCCGGGGTGTGTTGGAGGATGTGGAGAAAGCCGCCATCTCTTCGACCGAAACGGGCGGCGAGACAATCCACAGCCCGCCGGAAGGTCCGACAACGCTGGTCAAGATCCTGTTGACCTACAACGTGGGGGTGTTTTTGTGGGTGGAGTTTCGCCTGAGCTGGGGGCTGTTGATGTCACTGGCCTCGGGCGATTTTTCTGCACTGGCGGAACTGCAGCCCGGGGGCACCACGGACCAGCTTCGACTGCTGCAGTACGGCGCTCTGGCCGTACCAGAAGGGGAGTTTGTCGATCGCGCGGCCTTTTTGGCCCGCTATTGGACCCGATTGATCACCGCCAACTTTCTGCACTGTGGCTGGTTGCATCTGAGTATGAACATGGCGGGCCTGTGGCTTTTTGGCCGTTATATCGAGCGGCTGTTGGACCCCTGGCGGCTGTTTCTTTGTTACACCGCCGCCGGAATCGGTGCGATGCTCACGGTGGCTTTGGGTCTGCTGCTGTTTTCCGATCAAGGCGGAGTGACCGTCGGCGCCAGCGGCAGCCTGATGGGCCTGGTCGGATTAACCGCGATGATCAGCCTCAAGCAATGGTTGCGTCATCGCAGCGACGTCACCTGGCATCAAGTTTCTACCTTAGGCTTGTTGCTGGCACTCCAAATGGTCTTTGACTTCTTCACCCCAGAAGTTAGCGAGACGGCTCACCTGGGAGGTCTGTTCATCGGTATCTTCCTCGGATCGCTCTTTCGGCTCGGCCCACCACCTGGCAAAAAGCCGACACTGAAACCTCTCAAGAAATCCTCTCAGCCGTCTCAACCGAACACGCCCAGCCAGACAACCTCTGTCAAGCACTCGCTTCAGCAGCACCCCAACCAACCCTTGCACAGCAATCACGCCGGCAACATCAACGGAGGCTCCTCTATAACGCCATCGGCACCAAACAATCGGCCTCAGACCCCCCAGGGACTCTACCCCAGCCGGCCGGCTGGAGCTGAAAACCTGGGAGCTGAAAACCCGGGAGCTGAAAACCCGGGAGCTGAAAACCCGGGAGCTGAAAACCTGGGTGCTGAAAACCTGGGGCACGAAAAGACTGTTTCCAAGACAACCGGCACTGAGACAACCGGCACTGAGACAACCGGCACTGAGACCGCTGATTCCCACGCACGTGATTCTCACCGCTGATCCTTCGGGCTCCCGGTCGCGGAGAGCCCCCTGAGACCTCCCTGATCGGGGGGAGATCATCCCGGGAGCGCGGTTTTGCTGAGGTCCCCGAAAGTCCCAGCAAAGACTTAGCAAGATCTTGACACAGTGTGTTTGTGAAACCTCCGCGTTGAGAAAGTCAAAGGAAAAGCAGAAGCCGCAGGATTGTGCGGCGGCGCTTGCGAAGGTTGTCCGTACGGCGCTTTACTGGCCCCTTTCTTAATTGGCCAACGAAAAGGACTACCCATGTTGAGCATCTGCGACCCTCGCCCGGGCCATACCTGCCAAGGCCTCCACCGACGAGAGTTCTTGCGAGTCGGGGCCTTGTTGGGCTCTCTGGCCCCAGCGGCGGCAGGTCTTTCCCTAGATCAACTCCTCAGAACCGCCCAGGCCGGGAGTTCGGCAGGTCAACGTTCTGGAAAACCTGCCCTCCGAGATAGGGCGGTGGTGCTGCTCTTTTTGCAAGGTGGTCCCAGCCACATCGAGACCTTTGACCCCAATTTGGATGGTCCGGTCGAATTTCGCAGTCTCTTTGGGGGCATTCCGACCTCGCTACCCGGCGTGCGATTCAGCAGCCATTTCCCCAAGTTGGCCGCCCAGGCGGAGCAATTCTCGATCGTCCGATCTTATGGTTCTGCCAATTCCGGCCATAGCTACGATGGAGTGACCACCGCCGGCAACGCCTTGAAGGCCGCCGCGAGTGCTCTGTACGCCCGAGTGGCCGGCACCAACAATTCCGCCAGCGGCATGCCTAATAACACCTTGGTCTTACCAGAAGCGGTCAGCCCCGGGCTCGAGTTGGGCAAGAATTTTGAGACCAGCGCGTTGCCCTCGCTGACGACGCCTGGCCAGTTGGGAGCGGCATACTCGGCCTTCAATCCTGCCGGAGGTGGTCAGCTTCACCAAGACATGCAGCTTCAGTTGCCGTTGGAACGATTTGGCGACCGCCGCCAATTGCTGGGACAACTCGATCGTCTTCGCCGCCGAACCGAAGGGTCCCGGTTGCTCGATGGGTTTGATCACTACCGGCAGCAAGCCTTTGATGTGATCACCCGAGGGGTGGCTGAGGCGTTTGACCTCAAACGAGAAGACCGGCGGACTCTTGAGGCTTACGACACCAGCGGGCTGTTCTCGCTCAAAGAGGTCACCCGGTGGGGAGATATGCGACGTTCCAGCAACTTACTGGGGCGGCAGATGTTGTTGGCTCGGAGGCTTGTCGAAGCTGGATGCGGCTTTGTCACAGTCAGCGATTGTGGCTGGGACATGCACAGCAACAGCAACAGCCCCAAGAACCTCGGCGGCATGAAATGGCTGGGCCCTCAAGTGGATCACGCCGTGGCTGCGTTCCTGCAAGACATCCACGACCGCGGCCTCTCGGACAAGATCCTCTTGGTGGTCACCGGAGAGATGGGCCGCACTCCCAAGATCAACAACGGCGGGGGCCGGGATCACTACGGCGAGCTGACCCCACTGCTGTTGGCCGGTGGAGGGCTGCAACCAGGACAAGTTGTCGGGGCCAGCGACCGTCAAGCCGCCCGTCCAACGACGCACCCTTATCGGCCCAGCCACCTGCTGGCGACCATGATGCACACCCTGTTTGACTTGGCCGAACTCCGCCTGCAAACACACCTTCCTCGCGAGATCATCCAAGTCGCCGAATCCGGCCAACCCATCCAAGAGGTTCTCTAGCTTCGACAGGCCAATCGCAGGTGTTCCCCGGCCGCTGGGCTTCTTGGTCACCCCACCCTTCAGGCGGGCCGGTTCTTCAGGAGACTTTGGTTTCTCGGAAGGCTTTAGCTCGCAAGGGCGGTCCTCTGATGTGGTTTGGGAGGGATCTGCCGAATCGCTCTTGGGGCACTGAGTAGTTTTTCTGCGTTGACTGGCTGCCCCCATCCAGGCACACTGTGCCCGCGAGGTCCACCTGAGGACTGCCGCGACCAAACCGACGGATCGCTGGATTTGGATGTTCTTTCCCGACATGGAGGTCAGCCGATGATTCACACCATTGCAAGTACTTCGAACGGTTCTGCTCGCAAAGAGCGATACGCCGCTCCCCAATCTGGCCCCCTACCCGGTTCTGCTGTGACTCCCGACGCTGTTGTGACCTCAGGGCGTTCTGGCAGCCAACCCGCGGCTGCACAGCCCCCCCATCCCGAACTGGGGGCTTTTTTGGAAACCGGCTTTGATGAAACCCGTCCAGGCGTCAATCTGTGGTGGCTGTGGGTTCATGACCATCATCAGACGTTCTGGAGGGTCGTGGGTGGCTCTCCCACACAGTGGCAACGGTGCTTGCTTTGGATCAAGTCGGGAGCCCCCTCGGAAGAACCACTGGGAACTCCAGAGATGCTGATCGGGGGAGAGCACCTGCCGGCGGTTTCCGCCTGGCAACCGATGCAGCCTCGCAACGGAGAGTTCACCTACGTTCTGGGCGGGAACTACCACCAAGAGTCCACCTGGCGCTGGTCGTACGGATTGGACGTACGAGAAGACCGCTACACAGGCGGCTGGCACGTACGCTTGCGTTTTGAAAGCAGCGGGCAAGAAGCCGACTACAACGACTTTATGGTGGAACTGGCTATCGTCTGGAGAACCGGCGGACTGCTCGGTGAACCGATCGAGGGTCAACCCGTTGCGCTAAACCGAGACAATCAGCGGACAGTCATGCGTTTTCGTTAAGCCCCCCAAGACGAGCTTCTCTGAGCTGCCAGCCCGACGCCCTGGGCCTGCCCACCCAGGCTGTCAGCGACTGGTTCGGCCCTAGTTCTTCTGGCTGATCTTCTCAGTTTGCGTGTCTTCTCTTCTCTGGTGTGTGCCTTCTCTGCAAGCTCAGAGCGTGCCGCCCCGTTGACAACGCCCCATGCTGGTCGTTGGATGACAGGACAAGCATTCATCGAGCCATGCATTCCATGAGGCAATTGATCAATGGGTAAGTTTGGAGTTGCTTGTCGCGCGTTTTGGCGGGCGTTTCGCAATCAGGATTTTGCTGATCAAGTTGAGCAGCTTTTGGAGGGCAAGGCGTTGCCAGGGCCTGAGAGGATCGCAGCGGCAGAGCGGCCCAAGCCCAAAGAAGAGAAGAAGCCCAAGCTCACAGGACGAAGTGATGCGTTGAGTTTGCTGGCGACACTGCAGCGGGAAGGACGGTTTCTGGACTTTCTCCAGGAGTCGCTCGATGATTATCCGGCCGAACAGGTCAAAAGCGCGGTGTTAGACATCCATCGTGACTGCCGAGCAGCCGTCGAACGACTTTTTGCCATGGCGCCCCTGGTGGATCAAGAAGAGGAGACGGAACTGGAGGTGCCTGTCGGATACGACGCGGCGACTTACCGCCTCTCCGGCAATGTCACCGGGGAGCCGCCGTTTCGTGGAACTCTGAAACACCACGGTTGGAAGGCCACGAAGTGCGAGATCCCTCAATACACTGGCAGTTCGGACTCAGCCTTTGTGGTCGCGGCAGCCGAAGTCGAAATCCCATGAACCTCTCTATGGGAAGACAACGTATCGAAATAATGCTGAGCGTGTTTGACCGCCAGGAAGTTCCCCCAAGCTTGGATGAGCGGATCCAGAAAACCGGCCCACTGGTTGCTGTTGGGTCTTTCGGGGGCAGCAGCCGTCTTCTCCAAAAATCCCCTCGCTGACATCATCCGCGAGCGATCGAGACCGCAATTTCCTGGGGCGCTGACACCGCTCCCTCACACCGGCACCTTCGTAGCAACTCAGGCCGTTGGGTGCCTCCAGTGGTGACCATTGTCGCTGCTGTGCGGCCGAGTGTGGCCTGCACTTCCAGCTGGCTGCGTGGTACTGTGGATTGGAGAAGTTCACACGGCGGGATCACAACCCAGCCGTACGCCTCGAGTCAACAAGAGCTCTCTTCAAAAGCGGCCTCACAAAGAACACCCGGGGAGTGGTTTCGAAACACTCCTTTTGTGGCAGTCAGCCTGTTTTGGAAGCACCTCGGTGGCAAACTCGAAATTCTGAAACAGGTTCCAGACTCAAAGAGCCTTTGATTGAAAGGGCCCGGCACCCCAACTCAGAGACTTAGAAGGGAATGTCAACGATGTCCGCCAAGTATGCTGTGGGAATCGACCTGGGGACGACCAACAGCGTGCTGGCGTATGTTTCACTGCAAGAAGACGATCCAGGCGTCCAGGTCCTGAAGGTTGCCCAGCTGGTCGCCCCAGGGACCGTTGAGGCACGGAAGTCGTTGCCATCGTTTTTGTATCTGCCAAGTCCGGCCGAAGATCGCTCTGGTTACGTTCTTTCCAGCATCAGCGAAGGCGACTTTGTCGTCGGTGCCCTGGCACGCCAACTCAGCGCGACTGCAGCCAAGCGGACTGTCGCTGCCGCCAAGAGCTGGCTCACTCACACCCGGGTCGACCGGCACCAGGCCATCTTGCCCTGGAATGCTCCAGCAGATTCAGTGACCAAAGTTTCCCCGGTAGAGGCCTCACGGCGTTATTTGTCTCATTTGGCTGCTGGTTGGAACCAGACGTTTCCAGAAGATCCTCTGGACCAGCAGCAGGTTGTGCTCACGGTTCCGGCGTCTTTTGATGCCAGCGCTCGCACGCTGACACGTGAGGCGGCTGCTGGGGCGGGGCTGCCGCAGGAGTTTGTTTTGCTGGAGGAGCCTCAAGCGGCGGTTTATGCGTGGCTTGCGGCCACACAGGACCAGTGGCGCAAGCAATTGTCTTTAGGGGATGTGCTGCTGGTCTGTGACATCGGCGGCGGGACGACGGACCTGACGCTGATTGTCGTCAGCCAGCAGGATGGTGATTTGGTGTTGGAGCGACGTGCGGTGGGCAACCACGTGCTCGTCGGCGGCGACAACATGGATTTGGCCTTGGCCCATTACGCAGCGGGGCTGTTTCAAGAAAAAGGTGTCAAGCTCGATCCTTGGCAGTCGGTGAGCTTGTGGCATGCCTGCCGTGCTGCCAAGGAAACTCTGCTGGGCCCGGATGCTCCGGGGTCCGCTCCGGTGACGGTGCTGGGCCGAGGCAGCAAGCTCATTGGCGGCTCGGTGACTGTCGATCTGGCAGCTGAGGTGGTTCGCCAGGTGCTCTTGGATGGTTTCTTGCCTCCCTGCAAGCTCTCCGACCGGCCCGTTCGGCAGCGGATGTCTGGCTTTCAGGAACTGGGGCTCCCCTACGAGAGCGAGCCTGCTGTGACCAAACACCTGGCGGCGTTTCTCAACGCCCATGCCTCGGGGCAGCGGCAAGGGGGAGCAGCCGCACCAACGGATCAGCCCGTTCGTCCGACCCATGTGTTGTTTAATGGTGGTGTGTTCAAATCCGAGCAACTCCGCGGTCGCTTGCTGGAAGTGCTCGCTAGCTGGTACTCGGAAGGGACACCACCGCAGCCGCTGTCGGGGCAGGGCGGCTTTGAGGCAGATTTGGACTATGCAGTCGCCCAGGGGGCAGCTTATTACGCCTGGACAAAGCAAGCCGGGCGGGGAGTTCGCATTCGGGGAGGAACCGGGCGAAGTTACTATGTGGGGGTGGAAACTGCCGGACCAGCCATCCCCGGAGCCACTCGTCCTTTGCGAGCGTTGTGTGTGGTCCCCTTTGGGATGGAGGAGGGAACCCAGAGCGATGTCCCGATGGATTCGGTTGGAGGAGAAATCGGCTTGGTGGTTGGGGAAACTGCTCATTTCCGCTTTTTTAGCTCGGCGGTTCGCCAAGACGATGCTCCTGGCCTGTTGCTGAGCGATTGGGATCCGGAACAACTGGAGGAAACCGACTCCCTGGAAGCCACTCTTGATCCCGGGGAGCAGGCCGAGGACTACGTTCCGGTCCAATTTCAATCGCGGGTCACCGAGCTTGGTGTGCTGGAGCTCTGGTCGGTGGCCACCAACTCGGACCAACGATGGAAACTGGAGTTTAGCGTCCGCGACGATGCCGAGAACGCTGCCCAAAACGATTAGTCCCAGCCAACTGGGCCTCGGCCACCATCTGGTGGCAACGAGGAACCAACAAAAGCAAGTTGGTTTTTTGGAGAGTTGCTAAGTGCAAACTGGCTGTGTCCTGGTTATCCTGAGTTGAAACAGCCCTTGGCAAGCCTTGAGACAAGTGGATTGCGGAGAGCTAGACACCTCAGAACTGGGCACCTCAGAACTGGGCACCTCAGAACTGGGCACCTCAGAACTGGGCACCTCAAGGATGGTGGCACCGATGGGAGAATCATGTGGCCAAGGCAGTCAGCAAAGATCCCATCCATCAATCTGAGCTTGACAGTCAATCTGAGCTTGACAGTCTCAGTGAGCCGACAGGTGCGGCAGAGGAGAGTGGGTCTCTAAGGAGCACCGACGCAAAAGAAGAGGCAAACTTGCGTGGGGACCCACTGAGTCTTGGCCTTGAGAACTCGAGCGTTGCGAATCTAGGGCGTTCCGGTTAGGTTAAAACCGCGAGACTTCACCATCGGTGGCCTGAACCCAACAACAGCCCAATCCCAACCCTCCAGACCCTGCCAACCGCTTGAGGATGCATGAATCCGCCAAGGAACCACCTCAACCGGGGATCCTTGCACCCCCTGACATGAGGAGATTCGTGGCAAAGTTGGCGGTCCGTTGGAGTGTGTTCTTGGGAAATGCTGCTTTTTGGCTGCCATGATTTGTCAATTGTGTGTTACTCTCAGGCTGGCGCGACCGAAGGCAAGAAGTCTGATTGGGCTGCGCCACTTGCCCTACCTACAGACTGGCCGGAACATGCCAGCCCCAAGGAAAAACCCGTGGCAGTTATCAAACCGAAGGGCCTTCGGTTGCCGATGTGCGGCTTGTTGGGATGCCCAAGTCATTCTTGCGAGTTCCCCCGAAAATCTTCGGCAAAGCGGCTGGAAGCCTCACGGTGACGACACAGTCAACCAACTGCCCACGGACAACGCACTCCCAAGATCTCACGGCTACCCTAACAGGTTAGCCTTTTGGAGGATGCGAAGATCGGGGTCAGGACGTTTGGGAGCCAGATTTTTTGAGTCTCTCCACAAAGCGGCTTGCACTTTCACGGATCGCTTCCTCAGGATGGACTGCTTCTCAGGGAGAAACTGTTTCCTGAAAAGGGACTGTTTGTCGGGGATGGAACGCTTCTTGCAAACCAATCACTTCTTGCGGAGTCATCGATCCCTGCCGAGGAGTCGGTTGAAACGGAAGAATCGCTTTCTGGAGAGAGATCGCTATTGCAGGGAAGCGTTTGCAGGAAGGATTATTGGGGTAGGACATTTTTCGGATGGACAACCAGTGCGCCCTTTTGGGCCAACACCCTCAGCCGAACAAGCGTCCCGTATCGAGCCATGACGATTGAAGCCAAATTAGTCGTGGTGGGCGGCAACGCCACGAAGGGCGAGGTCAACCTAAAGCTCCCCATGACGATCGGCCGCACCAAAGATGCCGGTCTGAGCATTGCCCACCCCATGGTAAGCCGGCTGCACTGCACCCTTTATGAGATGGAGGGTGCTGTGGTGATCCGAGACAATAACTCCTCCAACGGGACCTTTGTCAACGATCAACGGATCAGCGAATCGGTGCTTAGGCCTGGTGACAAGCTGACTGTCGGCCCATTGACCTTCGTGGCCATCTACAAACACCCGGGGCGGTTTCCCCAGATCGGCCCCCGGCCCGCGCCACCCCCGCAGCCAGGCGCCGCTCAACCGAGTTCCGGCGATTCTGATGCCGACCTCAACGCCCTGGCCGCGGCAGCCCAGAATCTCGATTACAACAACGAGGACCCGACGACCTTCCACCCTTCTCACGGCACCCGGGCCGGCTTTCAAGATTTGATTAATGAAATTCCTGATGCCGATTTCGAAATCGACTCGGGAGACAACCTCTTCGGCTCCTCGTCCATTCCTCGCTTCGATGAAGGGGATGATGTGTTGGACATTCCCGAAGAGGGAGATCTGGAAGATTTTGATCATGAGGATTACGTCGAAGAAGACGAGGAAGAGGAGGGGACCGTTGGAGGCGAGTCTCCAGATGTGAACTCGTTCTTCCAAGATTTGCTCGATATGGCAGCCGAGGACTCTCTGCTGGATTTCTCCGCCGACGGTAAGTCCGATCAAGAGCCCGAGGTGGACCCCTCGGAAGAAGAGCAACACAACGAGCAATCCAACTAATTGGACTGTCCCAGATGTGTCCCAGCTGACCAAGATGTTGTTGCCTGGGTTTGTTGTGAACCCTCCAGATCGGGCCTCTGCCACAATCTGCAACAGTCGAGCTCACACCCCTTGCGATTCGGCGAACTGAGTCGGTCAGCCGAGATTCTCCCGCGATCAATCGGCCGGGTGCCCGTCCGAATCAAGAAACCTCCAAGATGAGAAGGTTGCTGCTTGGCCAACAAACTGCTCCTTCGAATCGAGCAAGTTCCAGATGATGGTTCCTTCAATCAGGAATCGGCGGCCACTCAAGCTGACACGGATTCCTTGGTAATTCTCAAAGAATCCGTGCTGACGCGTTTGCTCGATCATCCGGCCTCGCTCCTGCTGAAGCCCCGGCTCAGCAGTGCTCCGTGATGGTGTCCGCAGCAACGTGGCAACGTCCAGTTCCCAAAGCTGCAGTGCCAGACGATTCCCGTAATTCAGGATGGGATCTGCTTGAGTCCCATGTGAGAGAACCACAAAAGGTGCCTCAAAGAGCACGCCAGCCTGGTCCTCCACGGATCCCTTCCTGGGAATCAGCTCACGCCCAAGCCAGCGACGAAACGAATCGAGAAGTACTTGGGTGTGTTCAACCCAAGGGTGATCTCGCCAAGGTCCATATCCCTCCACAGCAACTCACCCAATCTTTTTTGGAGTTCCCTTAGTCCTTTGTTTCCTGCTGATTTGGCAGTGGGCTCTCGTGGAATCGGGGGATTCCCGTCCAACCGACTGCCAAAATCACAGGAAACAAAGCACTAGGCGTAAGACCCGAGAATGCGACTTGGCCTCCGCCGGCAGCCCCGAATCCTCCGTCGACAGGTCACGATGGCCCCCTGAGACGATTTGAACAGTCCAGGTCGGCAACAGCCACACCCAAGAGGACCTCGCCCGCACATCATCGTGACTCCCCCAAAGGAAATCACCCGGTGCCCTACTGAGCCTCAGATCAGTCTTCGACCAAAGGGCTTTCCGTCTGCCCCTGTTTGCGATACCTAAGAGGGGTCAGCCTGAGGCACCACCGGAAGCCCGGATTGCCGGACGAAACGCCCCGCTTCGTCGAAGACTTTTCAGGGAATCAGTACTGTCCCCAACAGTAGTCGAAGCAGCTCGAGTTCTTGGCGAGAACCACAAAGCCTCCGTTCTCTCACGACAAAACCAAGGACCGCCCGGCGACTCCCTGCCAAGTTAACCCCGAGGCTTCCTGGGAGATTTCTTGGCCTGGGGCTTTTTGGCGGTCGCGTTGCCGCCGGCTGTCTTCTTAACGGCTGTCTTCTTAACGGCTGTCTTGTTGTCAGGCGTCTTCTTGCCGGCTGTCTTTGTGAGAACCGCCTTCTTGGAAGCTTTCTTCGGCGGTGTCCGCTCCGAGTCGGTCTTCGCTGCCAGGTTCTCGGCAACCGACTCGTTGGTCGGCGATCCCTCGATCGTTGTCCCGCCTGTCGTTGTCCCGCCTGTCGTTGTCCCGCCTGTCGTTGTCCTCTCTGGCGTTTTCTGAGCCGTCGTTTTCTTCGTCGTCGTTTTCTTGGTAGAGGATCTCTTGGCGGGTATAGTCTGTAAGATTGTGTTGCTTGTCAACGTTTCGACGACCGTCTTGTCGGAAGAGGTGAGATTCGGGGGGACCATCCGGGCATCTTCGGCGTTGCCTTTCTTTTTGGGGTTGTTCTTTTCTGGTTTCTTGGGAGCGGTTGCTTTCTTCGTGGTTGTCCTTTGGGCAGATTTCCCTTGGGCAGACTCCCCTGGAGTCGCCTGACTCTTGGTCGGCTGACTCCTGGTTGCCTGACTCCTGGTTGCCTGACTCCTGGTTGCCTGACTCCTGGTTGCCTGACTCCTGGTCACTTGGCTGGGGGTCGCTTGGCTTTGGCCGGTCTTTCCATTGCCGAGGTGATCCTGGTTGGTCTCACCGTTGCTGGCATGTGCACCGGCGGACTCCGACGACAGCGAAGACAAGCTGCCTGGACTGCCAGTTGAAGCGGCCGAAACTGGCAATTCGGTGCAATGCAGATCCCATCCGCGTTTGAGGTTTTGATCCTTCAGGCTCTGCCAGAGTTCATCGACCTGAGTCCGATCATCGGAAACACGGATGTCACGGGCCAGAGGGTTCTTTCTGCCGGGACTGTAATCGGTGCAATGGATGACATAGGCCGGAAACTCATCGCTGTGAGTTTCTTTATTGGTCTTCCACATGACAAACTTGCGAACCATCGTCTGGCCTTTGGAGGCTTTGGTATACACCTCCCGACGAAGCAGTTCACTGCCCGGCAGCGTCATCTGTCGGGCGTTGCGCTCGACCCAGGGCACATCGACCCGATCGGAAACCTGGGCGATCCGGATATCGGTCACTGAGGTGCTCTTGTCTTCCCGTCGGCGGACGAACTGCGGGGAGATCACCGAACACAACGGCAACCGCCGAAGCACCCGGTAGATGCTGCCGGAATCGTCCCAGTCAAGCGTCATACGACTGATCGGGCCGCCGCGAGTGTTTTGGCTGATCAAATCCAAACAGCTCAGCTCCACCACCCACTCTGGACGCACCATTTGATAGGCCACATGATCTCCGTTGACCTCAGCGTACTCGCTCTGGGCAACCAAGTCCTTCAGATCGCTGAGCATTTCGCGTCGCTCGTCTTCGGAAAAACCGCCTCCGATCCGGGTCAGCACCTGAAACGCCTCGTCAGGCCGTCTCACAGCGACCAAGATGTCATGCAGCAACCCCTGCCGCTGACCGGTGGACTCGGTAAAGCCAATCACCACAGCATCAAGATTGTGCCGCGGCTTAACCTTAAAAAGCCCCGCGAAATCGCTGCGGACGATTAAGCCTTCTTCTCCCTCGTCTTCGACCCAACGAGCAAACAGCTTCGTGATCTCCGCAGGGTCATTGATCCGCTGGGTCTGAGGGGGACACACACGTTCGCCGGATCCAAATAACCTGTGGAGCTGATCGACGGTCTCCTCAACAGGGCTTTTCGCTTGCTGACCGTTGAAACTCATGATGTCAAAGGGGGCAAACCGTAATCGCGCTAACTCGTCTTGGCTCTGCGGGTTCCGCGCCACTGTGACAACATCGTGGACACGGGGCCGACGGGCTTCGGTGGGCTGCACGTACAGCTCACCGGCGATCACCGCTTGCTTGACCCCAGCATCCTGCAGCAACCGGGCCGCCTCGTCTTGCCAGACCAGCCCTGTCCGCACAACACCACCAGGATTCACCGACAAGACGGTCCCTTCACGCCAGATCAGAGCTGTAAACTCTCCATCGATCTTGCGACTGACAAAGCAATCCGCCTTGGGGATCTTCTTGGTGATATCACCTCGCTCCAGCGGATACATCTGCGAGCCCAGCCGCCGGCGGTAGTCCTGCACCATCGGGTGAAGCGAGGGATCTGCCAACGCAGCAGCCGAGCCGACCGCGTAATCCCCTAGCTTTGGTTCCAGCTGCGTTCGATCGAGAAGGGAAGCCATGGCGCTCTGTGTGCAAGGAATTCTTGAAGCCCTGGGAACGTTGCCCACAGAAGGCAACCCTCTGCTACCCTTGGCCAACCATCCATTTGGCCAACAATCAACTTGTTCCAAGCTTAACGTGGTCAAAGCTCAACTTGGTCAAAGCTCAACTTGGCCAAAGCTCAACTGGGGACAGCCAGGGGGTTGACCAGGAGCCTGGTCGGCCAAGAGCCGGCAGTTGGCGGAATCAACGCTCCCATCTCCACTTGGAGCTGAAAATGGTGAGGCTGTGGAAACCCCAGGGAGGGCTCACGCGTTGGAGGCGGATTCTTTGGGAATTTTGAGTTCCATATTGGTCAGATGTAAGAGCAAACAGTATTGATCGCCCTGGGTTCTTCCTTCCAGCAGTCCTCGATACGGGGAACCCCCGCGGCGAAGCACCAACGGCTGGTTGCCCTTGGGTCCGGCTCCGAGCATCATCAGGCTGTCTTTTTCCTCAAGCTCTTGGGCTATGGCATAGAGAAAGTCGTAAGTTAAGCCGTTGACGTGGACTAACTGTCGCTTGCCGATGATGACGAACTTACGAAGGGCATCGATTTTCTTGATAAATTTACCACTCCAGCGAAGAGGCGTTTCCGCGGCAACGTTGGGGTCGTGGACGACCGCTGGTCGCCGCTCGCGTTGGGTTCCGTCTGGGTTGCGAACGATGTCCCACAAATTGACCCGGTGTGTGATCCGCTGATCCGCGTCGATATAAACCCGAGATGTCTCACGCAGGAACATCCCGATCAGCTCGCAATCCAGTTCGGGATCACCATCGATCAACGCTTGAGAAAGGCGTTCTGCTGATCCGCACTGCTCAATTAATGCGACTGCTGATCGCTCAATAGGCTCCTTGAGAACCCGCACACCGACAGCAGGTCGCTGGCGCTGGTCAACCCAACGGACCGTCTTGGGGATCCGCACGCCCTCTAACCCCACAACAGCATCCCGGTCACTGCTGTTGGTCAAATTGATGCTCTTCATGGCCGATCACGTTGAGGCAGCAGTCAGTTGAAGGTTTGGAAAGTCTGGGCACGTGAAGGAAGAGGCAAGGCAGCAGCCTGGATTCTGCAACTGCCTCAAATCATGTCAAAGTCCATCAGGTCGTCCTCATCCCCGCTTTCTTGGCTCTCAGGGTCGGCCACTTCGGCTGTCTCCTGCAGACCGATCAAGCGAATGTCATTCGGCGTGCCCAAAGCAAGAAAGGGTTCGCCCTCAGCGTTGGTCAACAAGAAGCCGACGTCCGGCGTCAGTCCCCCGCGGTAGCTGAAGGGAAAGGTGAAAACCGCTCCCTGGTTGAGCTCTTGCTGGAGTTGCTGCAGATCGGCCTCTTGGTTGCCTTCTTGAAAAGCCTGAAGGTGATAGACCGCTCGGATGTTGTGTTCCAGATACGTGTCTGTGCTCACACGGTGCTCTAGTGGGATCGGTGCTGCAAACGATGAGGGCACCGGAGCCAGCTCCTGCCCGTTGGCATCAACCGGCCTCAGCGACCCCTTGTCACACCACCGCTTGTCGGCAGTCAGCTGGGCTAGCGCAATCCCGCCAGAGCCAACCACTGTCTGCCCATCGTCAGCCAGAGTCACCATTTGGCAAGCACGATCCTGATCATCGCAGGCCTCAACCTCTTTGTAGCCGTAGAGCTTGTCACGCCCGACCTTCGCTAAATCAAACTTGATCGTCCTGCCAGCCAGTTGAAATACCAGTGGGTTCGCCATTGCTTGCTGCTGAGTTGAGAGCTCGTTTGCATCAAGTCGGGCCAGCCCGGTCACCATGCCCTTGCTCGGTGCCATCGTCCCTCTGTGGCATCGACCTTGCCAACGGGCCAACCTGAGCCAAGTGCTGTCAAAGACATGCCGGCAAGCTTCGAGCCAGTACCAGCCATGCTGGTGGCAAGGGTTGGAGCAATCGCCGGCCCCGCTTGAGGACGCCAAAGGCCCTCAAGTGCAGCTTGCAAAAGGTGGCCAAAACTCTGCCAAGCATTGCTGCGTTTGTTGCTAGCTGTGCATTCATAGCAATGGTAGCATTTCTGCCAGAGACGCAAGTTCTGTCAATAATTTCACATTTTTGCCTTCATGGCGTCCGAGCTCGGTTAGACTCAAGGATGTTCAAGCTGTTTAACGGCAGGAACACGTCGGGCGGCACAGTTGACCGAGTGCTGCGTGGACCGGAGAGAACGCGGGTCTTTGCCAAACATCGAGGTCGTTGGCTGATGTTGTTGTCGGTGCTCTTGGATCCTGAGGGGATGTTGGTTGCCGCTGCTGCGGCGTGTGATCAACAACCTTGGGGGCAACGTTATTGGAAAGAAGTTCAAGGCCTGCCCGAAGCCCTCAACGCAGGCTGGGAGACCGCCCATCTCGAAGTGGACGATCCTTTGGCGGCCGAGGAGCTGCTGCTCGTTCAGCCCCCTCCCAAGTCAGCAGCCGATGCCGTGGTCGCAGCGCTCTTGACGAGCCCAAGCTTGACTGGTCTCAGCCCGGGTAAGACCAGGTTAGTGGCTCCGGGTTGAGTGGCTCCGGGTTGAGTGGCTCGGGGTTGAGTCGGCCAGCATGAGCCAAGTTGGTCAGTGATCCAAGTTGAGGCTGGCGAAACAACCAACCAGGCAAGTGTTGCAGAAGACAGCAGACGAGGTTGACCAGCAGATGGAGTTCTATTCCACTAATCAGTGACGGATCCAGGAAATCTCCTCGAGAACCCCAGCAATTCACCTATGAGCGATTCCGCAACAGCATCGGAAACTGTGGTTCGCCCCAAGAACAAACGCCAGCAGAAGCCCAAACGACAGCCTCCTTATCACGTTGTGCTTCTCAACGACGACGATCACAGTTTTGAGTATGTCGTGGCGATGCTCCAGCAGCTCTTCGGCCACCCTCGGGAAAAGGGCTACAAACTCGCCTGGGAAGTTCACACTTCTGGTCGGTCGATTGTCGATACTACGACCAAAGAGCGGGCCGAACTCAAAAGAGACCAAATCCACGCTTTCGGAGCCGACCCTCATATCTCTCGCTGCAAGGGTTCTATGTCCGCGATGATCGAGGCTGCCCCGGTCTGACTCATCTCCTGCGAAGCCTGAAACCACCAGCGTCTTTGATCACCCAATCCCTGACTACTTGGACTGTCCCAGATGTGGCTGTTGCCCACTGATGTGTTGTTGCAGGGATCTGTTGACGGCCCGACAGGCTGGGCCCCTGCCACAATCTGGAACAGTCGAGCTACCAACTTTCAAACTACCTCCTTGGGGAGGAAGATCCCTCGGTAAGTCCGACTGTCCTCATGCTGACCGATGTCATCTCGAAATCAAGCGGAACTGCTCGTTGCCAGGGCCAACGAGCTTGCCGAGGCTGGCGAGGTCTCCGAGGCACTGCAGCTCTATCACCAGGCTTCGGCGATGGATCCCAGCTGGGCTGCTCCCTTCTTCAACATCGGCTTGCTCTCCAAGAATCGTGGGCTCTGGGAGGAGTCTTTTCGATCAAACCAGCAGGCGACTGCGATCGATCCCACACACCAAGGCGCTTGGTGGAATCTCGGCATCGCCGCGACAGCGATGAGACGCTGGCCTGAGGCCCGAGCTGCCTGGCAAGGGTTTGGTCTGGATGTCCCTGACGGCGACGGGCCCATCGAGGCACCTTGCGGTTTTGTCCCGGTCCGTTTGGACCCTGACGGCCGAGGTGAGGTCGTTTGGGCTGACCGGCTGGATCCCGCCAGAGCTCTGTTGTTGAGCATCCCCATGGCAGAGTCGGGGTTCCGCTGGCGGGATATCGTGCTCAACGATGGCGCACCGGTGGGCTTCCGCCAGTATCAAGGTCGCGATGTCCCTGTATTCAACGTCTTGAGCTTGCTTGAGCCAAGCCCCTTCGGAACCTATGTGGCTGAAGTGGCTTTTCCAGAGCCCCTCCTGCACCTCCCGCGTCTGAGAGAATGTGCTGCCAACCAAGGATGTTGGGTCGAGGACTGGACGACCGAGGTGCGGATGATCTGCCGAGAATGCAGCGAAGGCGACCCTGACGCCCAACCCACTCTCCAAGCTCAGGCGAAATCCCCTCAAGATTCCGTTAGTTCCCTCCAGGAGAAATCCCACCTGATCGCCATCGCCGCCCTGAGCCGTCAGCAGGCTTCCCAGATCTTATGGGCTTGGGAATCCGACTCTCCCGAGATTCGTGTGGAGGGCCTGGACGACGCTCTAGAGCCGGGAGCGGAAACCTATCAAGACCCTGCTCAGAGGCCCATCAGAAAGTCAGCGGACTGACCTACTTCAGGCTGGCGATCTTCTTGCAGCAGTTCCACTTCCCGCGACAGTCACATCCTCGGTGATCTCAGCGGCAGGCGTTTGGCTTGGAAAGGAAGGGCGGGAGTCACGCGCAGCACCTGGCAAGCTAAGTGCATGCTGGGAACTCCTGCTGCCCTCGGAAAATTCTTGCCCATCCAAAACGCGGGAACCGCTGCAATCACCCCTGATCTTGCAGCCGTCGATCTGGCAGCCTTTCCACACTGCCGGAGCAGCCAAGATGTTCCGCAACCTCAGTAGTTGGACCGTCCCAGATGTGGCCGTTGACCACCACGATGTTGGTGCATGAACCTGTTGAGTGTCCGACAGGTCCGACCTTTGCCACAATCTGGAACAGTCGAGGCAGGAAACGTCCCGCGACACTTTCTATTTGCGCGATTGGCCCGAGCATTTCGTTTTCTCTTATGGGAGGGCTTCTAACCGAGTCTCACTGACCTCTTCTCTTCTTGGCTCGGATCGACGCTGCGACTTTGACTCATCGAAATTTTCCGTTCAAGCTTCGCACTCAACCTCAGGCAACGTCGGGTTCTCCCAGTGAGGCATTGGACGAACAACCGGAGGATACAACCATGAAATCGCACCACTCCTTCCGCTGGGCGCTGGGCGTGCTCGGACTGGCGGCTATTTTGGTTCTGGTAGGACTGGCTGACCTAGCTGCCGCCCAAGGCAAGGCACCGCCATCACAACCACCACGCGAGCAACCAGCTGTTCAACCTCGCCAGCCGACACAGGTGCTCCCCAAAGCCGTCGAAGGTGCGTACTATTCGCACCGTCTGAAGGCAGAATTCGTGATCCAGAACGTTTATCTGCCAGGCTGGGGTTCCTTCCCGGCAGCTCGGATCGTCTCCATGCCCGCAATGAACTCGCCGCTGCACCGCATCGGCCTGACAATGGGCGACGTGATCTACCGCCTGGATGGCATTCCGATCATGTATAACTATCGAGAACTGGATAATCACTACGCCTGGACTCAAGTCCGCTTCATCAAAGCCGGCTCCAGTTACCGCCAAACAGGCTGGATCTACATCCCCACCTATGGCCCGGGTCCAGTCCCGCCGGTACCAGTCCCTGGAACTCCGGTTCCTGGAAGTCCGGCTCCTGGAAGTCTGGGTTCGGCTCCTTGATCGCCTGGCCGATGGAACTCAGACGTTGACCAACGAGGGACAAGTCAGAGGCCGCTGTACTGGGCAGCTGCCGAGTTTCAGGCAGGAGGGCGTCTCAGGGGGTTACCTTTCCGCAACGGATTGACTCGAGGCCCAAAGGTCCGATGCGGGGAATGGGGGCAGAAAGGGAAAGGGCCTCTTAGGCCACCTTTGAGGGTTTTCTTGAAGGTGGCCTTTTCTGTGGCAAAGCGTCGCGGCAACCAACAGACTGGAACGCTGCCGCACCAGGGACGATAGACTTAATGTAGAGGGCGGCGGACCAACGCGGCAACCGCCGGCCCTCTGATGCCCCGTTTCTTGTGTGCCGCTCAGGGAGGGTTGTCACCCATGGTCCGCACATCAAAGTTCCGCCGTGGTGTTGGTCTCAAAACTCTCTCGCGTTGGCTCATCTTGGGGACACTGGCGATCGTTCTTTGCCCCTTGCTGCCGGCCATCGGCTTGATGCACTTATGTGCGTGGGCAACCGGCGATGGGCAGCCAACCCCGAGCCACACGAGCTCTCAGGCTGGCTAGCTCTCAGGCTGGCTAGCTCTCAGCCACGCACGACCTCAGGCGTGAGCTCTCCAACACCCATGCCCGCAACCTCACGGGCTCTGAACCGCACGGGCTCCCAACCGCACCGAGCCGACGGTCAAATCTCACATCGGTCAAACTCGAACCAGCTGGCCGAGCTGACCGATCTGTGAGTTGGAAGCCATCTCCGCAGTTGGTGAAGCAATCGGTCGACCAACGCCCGGTTAGTCTTTGGGACCGACAGTCACCAGCTCGCCACAGACGGCTTCAATCTCGTTGGACCCAATGGCTTCGATTTCCTCGGCGTAGCCAATGACCAAGGCCAAATCGGCCAAACGGTTGATTCGTCGCGGCAGGCCGCCAGAGAGACGGTGAATGGCCTCGACTGCCTCGGAGGAAAAGATCTCTGCCGCCCCGCCTGCCTCCTGAAGACGGTGCTGGATGTAGCAAGCGGTTTCTTCTAAAGAGAACGGCTTAAGGACACATTTGACAGCCAGTCGTTCTTCCCAACTGGGCATGCGATCGATGATCGACAGCAGCGGCAGCTGTCCGGACAACACAACAGTCAGATCGGGGTGGCCGTCGGTCACAAAGTTCAACAGCAGGCGTAAGGCGTCCCAGCTGTCCATCTCTTCAATGAGATGGGCCTCATCAAGAATCATCACCGCATGGCGTCCCTCGGCGGTGTTCGCCTTCAAGGTCCGCTGGATGGCCTGCACACTTGCCTGCACACTCGTGTGGGCCTGAGAGGTTGCTTGCATCGCTGGATCAAGCTCGCCAGCGATATAACCCAGCAAATCCACAGCGGGCATTCGAGGAAACACTAAGTGCAACAAGGGCCTGTAAGCCTCTGGGAGTTGCTCGCGGAGCATATCCACCAGCATGGTCTTGCCGCTGCCGTGATCGCCAACTAACAACCCTGCGCCTTTACCTGTTTCGACCGTGTACCGAAGCTTCAGCAGCGCCCCCTGATGTCCCTCGCTGGGATAGTAAAACCGCTCGTCGGAAACACTCTCAAACGGCCGCTGCGAGAGTTCCCAGTAGGCTTCGTACATCGCCGTCACCCCCAAAATGATTCTCAAGAAAAGGGAGACTGCCTCAGGGGTCAACTGCCGATCTTGCCCTCAGGGCTGATGCCCTGCGCGGTCGGTCTGGCAGCGCTGAAGCCGTCTGGTGAAGTGGTCTCTTGTCGGCTTATGCCAGTTCCACTGATCGCTGGTCTCTCAAGCCATCACTTGCTGAGAAAACCATTTCGCAGATTCTGCCAGCAAAGCACCTATTTGGATTCTCCCAGATGTGGCCCGGCCCAGCCTTGTGTTGCTGAATGGAACTGTTGAGGGCCCTCCAGGTTGGGCCTCTGCCACAATCTGGAACGGTCGAACTATCCATGCTCGGAAAACGTCTTCCATCCGTGTTCCTAGGCGACACCCTGGCAACCCGGCATTCGGTTGGTCGGTGGAAAACCGTCCCCGGCGCCTGAAGAGATGGTTTCCTTGAAGCTCAGGCTGTCGCCTTGACAGGCGCGGTGACGAAGGTCTCGGCCAGGCCGAGCACCTCCATGCCGGCAGCACTGAGGCGATCGGCGACCTTACGCAGTCGGGATTCGGAATCGGTAGCCGGATCGCAGACGATCAAAGCCGCATCAGCACGTGGCTGTGCAAGCTGGTCGTCGGTGACTGATTCCACGGGTCCAGCATCCAGCAAGACCACCTCGTAATGCTGCCGAAGCAACCCAAAGCACAGCCTCATCCGCGGCACAACGTCAGCCGCCACGGGAGCAGCCAAAGCTCCTGCAAGTGGGAGCACAGCCAGCGATTCTTCTGTCGCCTGGATGACCGCTTCGGCCAGAGCAGTCTGCCCTGTGAGAACGCCTTCCCAGCCTGTCGTCAGAGTTAAGCCCAATGCCTCGGACAGATGGGGGTTCGTCAGGTCGTGGTCGACCAACACCGCTTTGCGACCAGCGGCTGCCAGTGTGCGGGCCAAACAGCACGCCACAGTGCTGCAACCCTCGTTCCCTTGCACACTGACAACCATCAGGACCTTCTGCTCACCTGGAGGGGCAATCTGCTTGGCCAATTCATCAAATCGATCCCCCACAGCCTGTATGAGGGCATCACAAACAGGGGGCAAGACAAATCGCTCAGTCTCCTGCACCGGTTGCCAGCCCGATACGCCCGACGCTCGTGTCTTCTGAGCCAATAAGGTCAGTGATGCCGTTGCCGATTGGCCGCGTCTCTCCGTTTGCACACTTGGATCGCTGGGCTCTTGCTCTGCAGAGTTCGATCCACCCTTCCGAGAAACAGCCAAAGAAGTCCTCGCCTCATCGGCCTGCTTGCCTGCCATCGACTTGACTTGTCCCCGCCGACCTTCCCCCAAACCGTCTCGGGAGGACCGATCCTGTCGTTGGCTGCTTGGTGATTTTTGGGGATTCTTACCTAAAGCTTTTGCTACAGGCGTTGACCCCTGAGTGTTGCTGTCCTCGGTAGATTTGGCGTTTTCTTTTGATGAGTTTTCTGATTGCGATGCTTCGGCAACTTTGGCCTCGGCGGGCTCTTTTGGCTGAGCAGTTGTGGGGTCCTGTGGCCGAATGGGCGGAGGACTGATTGGGGCTTTCTGCGGTTGATCAAGGGGATTCAGCTGGGCAGGTTGAGCGGACGTTGGAGGCTGCACCTGCAAGGGATCAGCTTCACTCGGCGCTTCGTGGGAGGAGTCACCGGTTGATTTCGTGGCGTCGGAGGAAGAGTCTCCAGTTTCCCGGGGGTTTTCGGTCGCCGGAACGCGGTCGCTTGGTGCCGAGACAACGGACGTCTTCAGCGGCGGCGATTCCTGATCTGGAAGGGTGATTCCACCGGCAGCCGCCAGCGAGGGCTTGGCGAGGGTCTGGGCTTGTTTCGCCCCAACAGCGGCATCCAAGGCGGAGCTGAGCGAGTGCGTTGCTGCAGGGGCGTTTTCCAGAACCGCCACTTCTGCTGGGGCATCAGCTTGCCCGGAGAGCTCCTCCGGAGTCACCTTGCCCAGGAGAACCTGCGATTCGGCTTCGGTGATCAGCGGCCGATCAAAGCCCCAGTGCCCTCCAGCTTCTTCAGACGGCGACACCGACCCCGAGGACCGCCCGTCCAAGCCAGTATCCGTTTGTGTGTGGGTATCTTGGCGTGGTTCCCCGTTGGACTCCTCTGAGGTTTCCTCAGTCGCACCTGAGATCGCGTGCTCGGTTTGTTGCAACTCGCTTTCTTTTGCTGGAGCTTTCACTGCCTCGATGGCGGGGCCATCTGGGTCTGAGGAACCTTCCTGCTGATGCCCGTTCGATTCTTCCTGAGAATCTTCTGGTGGAGAGTCAGATCCTTGTGACCCAGGGGAATCTTCTGGCTTGGAAGCCTCAGCCGAGGAGCCCGCCGCTGCTGTGTCTGCCTGTTGTGCTGGCTTCGCAGACGGCGGCACTTGAGCAGACGGTGCTGGAGGGACGGCCTTCTCAGTGGCGCTCTGCTGGGGCTCTTCCCCGGGGGATTGTTGGGGAGTTTCGGTGGGTTCGAGGCGGACTGGACGTTTCCCCTCTGCTGACCTGCGAGAAGGTTTGCGACCGCCAGTAAATGCCTTAATGAAGGCGAGGTCCGTCTGGCTCATCGAGTCTGTCTACCGTCCGTGATCAGACCAAGGGGGATGAGAACGTCAAGGCCGCTGTCGCTGGACATGGATCCCCGGAAGGCACTCACCCGGTGAAGCAGCTGCTGCTACGGAAATCCACAGCCATCGGCTCAAGAACCACACTGGGACTGAGTCTGGCTCAGGCCTTTTCTTGTCGTTCAGACTTTGGTTGCCGGAGTGATCAGTGACGTCAGTGTCTAACCCAACAGTGACGCGGATGATTCACACCACGAAGTCCACAAGCAAGTCACACGGCAAAGATCCGTGAGCCGATCGACTAACGTGCAAACGGTTGTCCAAAATCTGGGGGCACCAGATTCGGCTGGCCTGTCGGGCCGCCGGGCGGAAACCCAGGCCGACCACCAGAACGAAGAGTCGCTGGAAACCCGCCAGCAGGCGGTTGAGCCGGTCTGGACTGTGGAAGCCGCTGAGAGACTGTCTCCGGAACCCTGGTGCTCGACGGGCCGTTAGCCCCTCGTCCGGTCAAGTAGACACCGGTCAACCGGGCAACTCCAGGTTGAGCAGGCCGCAATGTATTGGCCGGCAAGGCAAGGAATCGGCCTGGAGGTTCTGGTTGCGCGGAGCCCGAATCCATCCCCCTTGAGGGCGATACCGTATCGGCGGATTGTTGAAGTTGCGAAGGCTGGCTTCTGCCCAACTCGTCGGGAGCCGAAGGAGATGGCGGAACTGGCTCGCTCGCGTCAACCCGGGACTGTTCGGAGCGAAGCTCTCGAACCTCGCGAACTAACGTCGGGGTCTGAGAGTTGTTCTCGCTCGGGGAAACGGTCTCTGCCACATTTTGGTCCGGATCCTGACCCACCACCGCAACCCCCACACCAAGGGCCACAAGCACAGAAGCCGCCAAAACCGGCCCAAGGATCTGCGGCCGCTTTAGCTGGCTCAGCACAGATGGGCGATCTTCGCTGACTGCGGTTTGCGGGAAACTGCCCGCAGGGCTTTGGTGGTCAGATCTCTCGCCTTGGACTGTCTTGTCGGAGGTCGGGGGCGTCTTCCACAACCAATAGGCCAACTTCTGAATCCAATCCGCTGCCTGACTGGGAAGCTGGCCGCCATACCGCAGCACCAACTCCTTCCACAACAACCCGCTTGTTGTCGGCTGAGCACCTTCGGCAGCTGCCTCGCGCTGAGCAGGGCAAGCACCGACGCCTTGCGAGGCGGCGCTTGTTGAGACCGTGCCAAGATCCGGAATGCGAATCAACACGGGTAAACCTGCCACAACCTCTGGCAGTTCTGGAGAGGCTGCCGCTGCGATGGTCATGGCGTGTTGATGGTCGGGCGGTCTGGTCATTGCCGTCACCGCAAAAGGTGTCGAGGGGGACCGTCTTGAGGGACCACTCTATCTAAGGGGAAGCAAGCCGATATTGTCTGAGATCGGCTGGAGTTCTTCCTGACTGAGCGATCCTGAGCAGACAAGCAAAGTAAAGGCAACTATCGATCTGCGGGGATGAGTCCCACGGCCGATTCAGTGCCGGTTAGATCGGTTGTGCCGACCGAGCGGCTTGAGAATTAACCCACATCCTCTGTTTTCCGCAACGCGAATTGTCCGCAGATGGCCAGACATTCAGCCTGATGCCCGTCGAATCAAGCGAACAAGGCACCAAGCAGCCCGAACCTCGACAGATCTCGTCCCCGAGAGACCCGCGCAAAACGGCTCCAAGAGCGGCCACGCGGCAGAGAGGTCCAGCTGTCAACCTTGAAGAAACCCCTTATTTCGCAATACTTGGACATATGAGCTGCGGACCGTGCGTCCACTACTCAGAATTTGGGGGGCACTTACCCCCCACACAACAGCATATGCTCAGCGGATTGAGCATTGGACCATCGAGCGTGGGATCATGACTCAGCAGGGGCAGGGCCGACTGCCTTTTGGGCAGCAGGCAGACCTGACATCAAGCAAACCTGAGATCCATCAGACCTGAGATCCATCAGACCTGAGCGAGCAGCTGATAGAATCGGGGCTGAGTTGTCGAGAAAGATCCCGCTAATCCAAGGCCTTTTAGGCCTGATTTTTGCAGAGGCCAGGTGCCTATGGACCTGTCAGAAACACAACGTCGTAATCGTGACTTGCTTGAGCAACTCACTCGCCAAAGAGTTCTCATCCTCGATGGGGCGATGGGCAGCCAGATCTTTGCGCGTGGTCTCTCCGACGAGCAAATTCGTTCCCAGCAGTTTGCAGACCATCCTGCTGATCTCTCCAAAGCAACCGACTTGCTGTGTCTGACTTGTCCGGAAATCATCGAGGACATCCACTACCAGTATTTGCGGGCTGGTGCGGAGATCATCGAGACCAACACGTTCAACGCCACCCAGATCGGCCTGGCCAAGCCGAAGTTGCAGGACCGTGTTCGCGAGATCAACCTTGCCGCGGTGCAGTGTGCCCGCCGAGCGGTGGAGAGGATTGAGGCGGAAGTTCCTGAGAGACCACGGTTTGTCGCCGGCAGCATCGGTCCGCTGCCGGAAACGCTGAGCATTGCGGCCAATGCCGATGATCCGGCTCACCGCGAGGTGACCTGGGATGAAGTTGTTGACAGTTACACAGAGCAGATCGCCGCTCTGGTGGAAGGGGGAGTCGATATCCTCATTGCCGAGACGGCCTTTGATACTCTCAATTTCAAAGCCTGCTTGTTTGCCATCAGCCAGTTCTTCGAACAAGAAGGCGTGGAGTTGCCGGTCATCGGCAGCGTGACCATCTTTGATGGCGGTCGAACCCTTTCGATGCAGACGATCCCGGCCTTTTGGGCCTCGGTCAGTCACTTCCCCTTCTTCAGTCTGGGTCTCAATTGCGCTCTGGGGCCCGACAAGATGACGCCGTTTTTGGCGGAATTTGCCCAGACAGTTCCCCAGCGGATCAATTGCCACCCCAATGCGGGATTGCCCAACGAACTGGGCGAATATGACCTGACGCCTGAGGAGATGGCCAAGCCTATTCGCGAATGGGCCGAAAAAGGCTGGTTGACCGTCGTTGGGGGGTGTTGCGGCTCTGGGCCTGAGCACATCGCCGCGATTGCCGAGGCAGTGCGGGATGCGGCCCCTCGCCAGCCACGACCTGCTGAGCAGCTGGAGAAGATGACCACCTTCAGCGGCAACGAGCTGTTGACCCTCCGTCCGGAGACGAGTTTCGTCAACATCGGGGAACGCACGAACATCACCGGCAGCCGGAAGTTCGCCCGTTTGATCCGCGAGGGCGATTACGAGACCGCCTTGGAGATCGCACGCCAACAGGTGGAAAACGGCGCCAACATAATTGATATCAACATGGACGAGGGTCTCATCGATGGCGTCGCGGCGATGACCCATTTTTTGAAACTCGTCGCTGCCGAGCCGGCCATCAGCACCGTGCCTGTGATGATCGATAGCTCCAAGTGGGAGATCTTGGAAGCCGGGCTGAAGTGTGTCCAAGGCAAAGCGGTCGTCAATTCCATCTCACTCAAAGAGGGTGAGGACGTCTTCCTCCACCAAGCCAAGCTCATCCACCGCTATGGGGCGGCGATGGTGGTGATGGCCTTCGACGAGCACGGCCAGGCGGTGGAGTTGGACGAAAAGGTACGAATCTGTCAAAGGGCGTATCAGCTTCTGACCGACAAGGGTGGAATTCCCCCAGAAGACATCATCTTCGACCCCAACATTCTGACTGTGGGCACAGGGATCGAAGAACATAACAAGTATGCTATCAACTTCATCGAGGCCACACGCCAAATCAAACGACTGTGTCCTGGTGCGAAAATCTCCGGCGGTGTGAGTAACATCTCTTTCTCGTTCCGCGGCAACGATGCTGTCCGAGAAGCCATGCATGCCTGCTTCCTCTATCATGCCATCCAGGCAGGCATGGACATGGGCATCGTCAACGCAGGCCAGTTGGCTGTCTATGAGGACATCGACCGCGATCTGCGAGATCATATCGAGGATGTGCTCTTCGATCGGCGGCCCGATGCAACCGACCGTCTGATCACTCTGGCCGAGAAGTTCAAAGGAGCCAAGGGAGAACAGCAGAAAAACGATCAGTGGCGCGAAGGGACCGTCGAAGAACGCCTGCAACACGCACTCTTACGCGGCATCACCGAATACATCGATGTCGATACCGAGGAGGCCCGGCAACAATACGACACCTGCCTGCAGATCATCGAAGGACCGTTGATGGATGGGATGCAGCATGTCGGAGACCTCTTCGGCCAGGGCAAAATGTTCCTGCCACAGGTGGTCAAAAGCGCTCGGGTGATGAAAAAATCGGTCGCCTACCTGATGCCCTTCATGGAAGAGGAAAAAAAGAACCAACCCGTCCAACAAAGTCGAGGGCAAGGCAAAGTCCTGTTGGCAACTGTCAAAGGCGATGTCCACGATATCGGCAAGAACATCGTGGGGGTCGTGCTCGCCTGCAACAACTACGAGGTGGTTGACTTAGGGGTGATGGTCCCTTGTTCGAAGATCCTGGAATCTGCTAAAGGAGAAGATGTCGACATCATCGGGCTGAGTGGATTGATTACCCCGAGTCTGGATGAGATGGTGACCGTCGCCAGCGAGATGCAGCGACTTAACTTTCGGATTCCGTTGTTAATCGGCGGAGCCACCACCAGCCCCAAACACACCGCTGTCAAGATCGCCCCAGTCTATGACGGGCCGGTCGTTCACGTCTTGGATGCCAGCCGAAGTGTGGGAGTGGTTGAGAAATTGCTCTCTCCTGAACGGCGCGAGGCCTATATCGAGCAAGTGAAGGAGGATCAACAACAGCAGGCCGCTGCGTATGCTCGCCGCCAGCAGGCCAAGTTGGTCTCCTACAGCGAGGCTCTTGCTAATCGCTTCTGGTCGGATTGGGACCAGGTGGATGTGCCGGTCCCCGAGTTCTGCGGCATTCGCACCTTAGAACATTTCCCGTTAGACCAGTTGGCCGCCTACATCGATTGGTCGCCGTTTTTCTCCGCCTGGGGCCTCTCTGGAAAATTCCCAAAGATCTTCGATGACCCCCGGAAGGGTCCCGAAGCTCGGGAGCTTTACGCCAGTGCGCAGGGTCTGCTTGAGAAGATCATCCAGGAGGACTTACTCGAGGCGAGGGGAGTGTACGGCTTCTTCCCAGCCAACTCCGAGGGCGACGATATCCTCGTTTGGACCGATGACTCACGCACTGAGGTGCTCACCCGGTTTCACTGCCTCCGGCAACAGTGGGAACGCAAAGGACAAAAATCCTTTTACTCGTTGGCAGACTTCATCGCCCCGGTCGACAGTGGCCGAGCCGATTTTCTCGGCGGTTTCGCGGTGACCACAGGCCACGGGGCAGAGGAACTCGCTCAGCACTACGAAGCTGACCACGATGATTACAACGCCATCATGGTCAAAGCCTTGGCCGACCGTTTGGCCGAGGCGTTTGCCGAGTGTCTGCACCATACAGCCCGGCGACAGTGGAAGTACGGCCTCTCGGAAACTCTCTCTCAAGAAGAGCTCATCGAAGAAAAATACCGTGGCATCCGACCGGCAGCGGGCTATCCGGCTTGCCCCGACCACACAGAAAAACGCACACTCTTCGAGCTTCTCGACGCCGAAGGGAACACCGGCATCAGCCTGACCGAGAACCTTGCGATGACACCTGCGGCAAGCGTCAGCGGGCTCTACTTTGCCCACCCTCAAAGCCGCTACTTCAGCGTCGATCGCATCACCCGGGATCAGGTCGAGGATTACGCCGCTCGAAAAGGAATCAGCACCACAGAAGTCGAAAAGTGGCTGGCCCCGAACTTGGGATACCAACCAACCCCTGAAGATCAGAACACCCCTTCCCCAGCAGGCGTCTCCTAGAACACCACTCGATAAACATCACAGCTGGAACGTCGCAGCTGGAACCTCACAGCTGGAACGTCACTGAGGCAGCACAAGCTCAAAACTGTTTTGTTGCCGGTCCTCGCTGGGCTTGACTGTGTAAGTCTGAGGCAACGTTGTCATCGCTGGAACTTGCCGCTCATCCATTTCGCCAACCACAGTGACACGATGCTCTCCAGCAAGGGCTCCTGGGACTCGTTGGCCGTTGACGACGGTGATCAGCTCGAAACTGCCGTCAGGTTGGATGACGCCGGTGGTGCTGGCATCAGACCGGCCAAGCGGGTTAAAGACAACCTCGCCCCCGGTCAGGGGGCTCCTATCGGCTTGGAGCACCTGACCGGAGACAGGATAGGTCGCCGGAGGTGGCTGGCCGCTACAACCCAGCAGAAAGCCAAGCACAGGGGCGGCCAACCAGGTTGCCACGGACACCTGAGCGATGGTGACTCGAAGGGACTTCAAACTGCTGGGGAGTTTCACTGCCATTGACCCTCAATCACATGGCCGTCGCGTGGGTCACAGAGGTCGGCCCAAGTCTCCTCGTCGATTCCACTACTGATAAAGTGGATGCTGCCATCAGCCAGGCCGGTGTTCATTCCTCCACTGTGCGGACTCTGAGCACGGTCGGCGCTGCACTCGCTGGTGAAGTCGGGTGAGTCCTGAAACTTGTAACAGCGGATGGGCAGTTCACTGGCACGCGGCGGCACATAGCCGTTCATACAGAGATGCGGACGCCAAACGGTGTTGGAGTCGCTCCACAGGCCTCCAAAGGCGTAGCGGACGTTGCCGCTGCTGCCACAGGTGGCGTACCGCTCGCCGAAAAACACTGTGTTGGACATCCCGTCACGGATATTGGCAACTCGTGTTGAACCCTCCGTCGTCTCCGCCTGCGGGTTGCCGAAGACCAGGAAATTCGCCCCATAGTTCCCAGCGGCCCATCGGTGAGCCCCGCCGTTGGTGGTCAAGCTGGTCTTCTCATCGGAGATCGAAGGATCGCTGGGACAGAGGTAAGCCGCGACCGGGGTCTGGTACACTCGTTTGCCGTTGACAACTGTCAGCACGCTTCCGTTGGAGGCATCGTAAAGGGCTGTCTGCTCAATATATGGCAAGAGAAAATTGAAAGCGGTGAAGCCGATCTTTCCCTCAAAAGGTCCTTCCAGCTGAATCGGCGACTGAGACATATTCGGCTTGCCCGGAGCGATATCGTTGACGCACATCGGCGGAAACTTGCGATAGTCCGTCTCCAGGTTCAGCATCGCCAGGGTCATCTGCTTCTCCTGATTGGTGCACTGAACCCTTCGCGCAGCCGCCCGGATCTGCTGCACCGCAGGCAAGAGCAAGCTCATCAAAATACCGATAATGGTAATGACCACCAGCAGCTCAACCAAAGTAAACCCTTGGCGTGTAGCGTCAGGTCGACAGATGCTAGGCCGATCCCCTCTCTGGGCGCCCTGCAAAAGAGCAGGCCGAATTCGAAGAAAATGCAGCAGTGTGAGCTCACCCAAACGCTGGGGTCTTGGCCCTTGCGCCCGACGATGCCAAAGCTGGAAACCTTTCATGGAGGGGACTCCCCAGAGTGAAAGACTGTCGAGTGAAAGACTGTCGAGTGAAAGACTGTCGAGTGAAAGACTGTCGAGTTGAAACCCGGTGATGAATTGTTCACGCGTTTGGTTGTTAATCCCAAGCGGTTCGGGGCGATTGCTCAACGCAGTCGGGCTCAGCGAGTCCAGAGGACTCGGCCCAAGGACAAGCGTTCAATCGAACACTTTCCTGGGCTCAGGAGAAAACAGGAGTGGATCTGCAGGATGAGATCTGTGCAAGACGCCCTGGAGCGTCAGCCATCATGAGCAATATGGATATGAAGGAAATCGCCTTGCGACAGCTCAAAAGCTAGCGAACACACCAGCTTCTGCCAAGCAGCTAACCCCGAAATCTCAAGGGTTTTACCTTGGGGTGGTAGCGAGATTGCAGAGATCCTGGTGATCAAGCGGATCGCTTGGCCCGTCTCTTCATGGCTTCTTCTCGAACGATGAGAGCAGGCTATCGTGAGCTGTCTCGGGGGACCTTCTGTCGGTCGTTGGGCGGAAGTGTCGTTGGGCGGAAGTGTCGTTGTGCGGAAGTGTCGTTGGGCGGAAGTGTTGTTGGGCCCGTGGAAGGGCCATTGGCCGGGCAGGCTTTGGTCCTTAGGAGAAGCTCTTGCTCCCTGGGCAGCGGGACCGAACGCCACGGAGGGCAGTGCTGTGAACACCTTTCGGGTCTTGTCTCCGACGCCGAGCAGAGCAACCAGTGTCGTGGGCAGTCTGTCAAAGGCTGCTTCGACCGGGGGCGGTCGCTCGCGGAAGCTGGCGAAAAGTCGGAGCAATTTCTTGCAAGGAACGCCCTGCTTGGTTCTCAGCGGCGTTCTGGTTCTCGGCGGCGTTCTGGTTCTCGGCGGCGTTCTGGTTCTCGGCGGCGTTCTGGTTCTCGTCCGGCATGTGGTCCGCTGAACACTTCACTTTGGTGGTAACGGCGAACCAACCGAAATCGGTTCACTTCTTGGGTCGTCTCATCTTCGGCCTGGGCACGAATTGGTAACGCCCGCCGCTGGCCTTGCTGATCGCCTCTAAGGGCTTGCGGCCCTTATCATCCCAAAAACCGATGGTGTGAACGGGGATCGGAGGGGTCCCCAAAATAGGATCTTCTTTGTTGTTCTCCCTGAGATATCGGGCTGTTCTGCCTCGATCGGTGAACACCCCATCGGTGAGAATATAAATTGCATCAGGGTGCAACTTGAGGGCAAACTGAACTGCACCGAGTGGAATGGTTCTCAGTTCCAGGTCGACCGTCTTCACCCACTTGGCGAGTCTTTGTTTGTTTTTGCTCGTCGCCGCAATGGCGGCCGGTTCAGGATTCTCCTGATCAAACATCCGATAGGTGTCGTGATCGAAGAAGATCACATAAAACGTTTGTCGGGGGGTGAAGTTCTTCACGGTGTAGACGAGTTCATCGGTTGCTGCCTCGAATTTGCCTCCTCGCATACTGAGGGAGCTATCCAGGAGGAAGACAAATCTGTCCCCGCCGGATTTGACCCCAAAGAACTCAGCGCCACCATCGCCGCTGCCGGTTTCCGCCAAAGCTTGACCGTCCTGGCCAAAGAGTGAACTGATATCCACATTGATCTCGGCCAGGTCGCCGACTTGGGCCTCAAATTCGCTGACCGCTGCCACCGCCTGGGGATTGATCGCTGCTCCCGGATCTGGTTCGCTCACCACAGCCATCTGCGGAAGCTCAACCTCGACTTCCTCCACCTCCAGATCGGCCACATCGACAGTCACCTCCTGAGGTGGCTCGAGTTTTTCAGTGTTCGCCTGAAGGGATAGAAGTTCCTCCACCACAGGGGGAGCCGGCAGTGTTAGTAGCGCCAACAGCACCACCACGATCCCGTGCAGGAGGCTGCTGATCAGCCACGCTGGAGGACTTGCCCAGCGACGCGCTTGGGTTCGCTCTTGACCCTCAGCCTCCTCTAACTGAGGCCGCGGCTGCTGACCGGCACCGCCTCGATCCTTGCCCTCAGGCACTCGCGAAGCAGTCGCTGCTAAAGCAGCACCGGAGGACGCAGCCCTCGCAGAGGCAACATCATCGGAATTTGTTGGTCGGTTCGGTCTCTCAGATGCCACTGGTTGCGTTGCAGGCACGGTCGCTTGTGCCGAAGCTTGTCTTTTCCGCGGCGGCATCTGAGACGGCTGCAGCTGAGACGGCGGCAACCGAGAGGGCGACAGTTGAGAAGCAGCCTTAGGACCCGACTGAGCCTGAGAGTTCCCCTGGTGATTGGGTTGGTTCCCTGGAACCTGTTGAGCTGGCGTAGGAACTCCTTGAACCGGCACAGAGGTCTCCGCCTCCGACGAGGTTGCCGGGAGCAGACGATTCCCTTTTCCGCGGTTGGCCTGTTCTAGTTGAAGCTTCAACTCAAGAACCTCGAGCTCACGCTTCTTCACGGCCAACATCAGCTCCATCCGCTTCAACTCTTCATCCGACTTGGGCTCGGCTGGGGTGCTGGGGGTGGTCATCAAACTGCTCGACTATCAGGGTTCGAGGAAGCGTCAACAACGAGGTCATTCAAGGTGCAGTGCTGATATCTCCCACAATACTGCATTGAGGCCCCAGAGGCGACTTTTTTCGGCTCCTCTGGTTTGGACATAGCCTCAGACGGCTCAAAGTCCCGGAAGGAACACGTCCAAATACTGGGGATTGCTGAGGATGTCCAGAAATTCTTTAAGCAATACCAGGCAATTCAAATCGTGACTTCACAGAAAGAACTGATCTTGCCGTTGGTTTCGCCGGCGAGCTATCCTCTGCATTGGCCAGACTCGCCGGAGTCCATTGCATGGCCTGTTTTCTGAAGCGGTCGTTGTAGTTCTTGCCATGAGGTTCGACAGTGCCGGGGTTGTTCCATGCCCGCAGCATGAGGTCTGAGGAAATCTGTCGTCGCCCTCGGCCGCGATTTGTCACTTGCCTGTTCCCTGTTTGGGCCCATGCACAACAGCAGGGTGCTACAGGAGATCGTTGCCACAAAATGAGCCACCGCCGGAGAGGCTGGTCGGAGCCAGGACGATCTGAGATGGAGCAACTCACACTGGGAACACCTTCGCCTTTTGAAAGTTCCGCTCCGCCCCCAAGGGATCTGCCGATCACTTGCCAGTTCCCCAACCAACCCTCCCTCCCCCATCGAGGGGCTCAGTGCCAGCCTCCTAGACGCCAACGATTCGGTCCAAGGCACTCAAAAACTTGGAGTTTCGTTGTCCGGCTCTTTGTGGCTGTGTCCTTGCTTGCCACAAGTGGTTTGGTTGGCTGTCGCAGCTGGCAGTCCTCTGGGCTCAACTCCCAAGGGGTTCGGCTTTATCGCCAGGGGAACTACGTGGCGGCGCTTGAGAAATTTCAGCACGCCCTGAGGAGTAACCCGCAGGATCCAGATTCCTACTACAATTTGGCTGCCACTTATCACCAAATTGGCAAGGGCTCGGGCCGTCCGTTGGAGTTCAATCAAGCTGAGACCCATTATCGGCAGTGCATCGCCTTATCTCCCTTCCATGTCGATGCACATCGGGGCTTGGCTGTGCTGATGGTCGACCGCGGCGAAAGCGAACAACAGGTCATCTCCGAGTTGGAGCGTTGGGCCCAACAGTACCCTCAGTGGGCTGAACCGAAGATTGAAGTCGCGCGGATTTACCAAGACTTCGCTCGCAGGGCCGATGGGACCGGACAGGTCAGCCGCGGCCATCTGGCCACCGCCCGGAGCTGGCTCGAAGAAGCCGTGATCGCCGATCCCTCCAACGCGCGTGCCCTCGCCGCACTGGGATACATCAATGAGCAGCTCGGCGAAACCAAGCAAGCTTTACTTGATTACCAGCGATCTCTCCAAAGTAACCCGGGACAACCCGCCCTCGCCCAAAAAGTCACCAGGCTCCAGCAAGCGATTGTTCCAGCAGGAAGTCCCAGCAATCCCGGAACTCGATTCGCAGACGCCCAAACGAGACAGCCCCGCCAGTAAGGCCGGCCCTTGCCAAAAGACCCTCTCAGGCCAAAGAACCTCTTAGGCCAAAAGAATCTCTCGAGCCAGAAGACCGTCTGGAGTCCGATGAACTTGTGGCTCGGTCCCCTGAGACAATTCGCCCATCGGCAAGCTGGAAGCGGGAAGCTACGATATTTAAGGTCCCCGTAGAGCGACCCGCCGATCCAATCATTCAATCGTGAGGACTCCGATGCCCAGAAAGCGCTTGCTGACGCCTGGCCCCACCATGGTCCCGGAGGAAGCCTTGCTGACGATGGCCAAACAGGTCGGCCATCACCGCACCCCTGAAGCGCGACAGGCGCTGGCTGAGGCGTTGGCTGGGCTCAAGCAGGTCTTCTGTACTCAAAATGACGTGATCTTAATGGCGGCCTCGGGGACCGGCGCCATGGAGGCCGCTCTGGTCAATGCGGTTCCCCGAGGTGGCAAGGCTATCATTCTGGAAGCCGGTCGGTTTGCTCAGCGGTGGGGAGATGTCTGCGAGGCTTTTGGCATCGAGGCGATTCGACACAAAGTTGAATGGGGGTCTGCAGTCGATCCCACCGATGTGGCCACGCTGCTGAGCCAGCACCCCGATGCTGTTGCCGTCTGCGGGACCTTGCAAGAGACAAGCACCGGGGTCGCCCATGACATCCAAGCCATCGGCGAGGTCGTCTCCGATCATCAGGCGTTGTTCTTTGTTGATGGAATCAGCGGAGCGGGCGTTCAAGAGTGCCGTGTCGATCAGTGGGGCATCGACATGTTGGCTGTTGGGTCGCAAAAGGCCCTCATGTTGCCGCCGGGTTTGGCTTTTCTCACTGTCAGCGAAGCGGCCTGGCAGCAGATCTCCACCGTGCAGCCCCAAGCATTTTATTTCAACATCTCCGCCTACCGGAAGAAATTGGGCGATCCGGATACCCCGTTTACTCCCGCCCATACGCTGGTTGCGGCTTTGAATGAGTGCCTCAAGTTGATTCTGGCCGAAGGCATGGACACCATCTGGGCTCGCGGCCGGGCCCTCAGCCGTGCCTGCAGAGCGGGCATTGAGGCGTTGGGGCTGGAACTCTTCGCCGCTCGACCTGCCGACGGGGTCACCAGCGTGAAGTTCCCCGAGGGCTTTGATGGCTCGGCGATGCTCAAGCGAATCGAAAGTCGCTACGGCGTCAAGCTGGCAGGCGGCCAAGCCCACCTGAAGGGAAAGATCTTCCGCATTGCACACCTGGGAGTCGTCGACGAGCTGGATGTCATCGGTGCTTTGTTTGCAATCGAGATGACCCTTCACGAGATGCACTATCCGGTCGAGTTGGGTGCAGCCACACGAGCCGCTGCCCAGGTTTTGAGGGAAGCCGAACTCCCTCAACCGGCCTAATCAACTGCCGCAACGATCTTATTGGGTTGCTGACCTGCTAGTACCTTGTTTCCTAGGATTTTGGCTGTCGGTTGGATGTGAATCCCCTGATTCCACGAGAACCAACTGCCAAATCAGAAGGAAACCGACCACTAGGGTGAGCCCCCGATCACCCCTAGCTTGGCAAAGTTTCTGTGTGGCCGGAGGCACGCTAAATCGGTCGACATCAGCTCGAAAACTAGCCACCAGCAACTTTCTGTCAACAACGTTCTGTCAACAAAGCTCAGTTCCAGAAGAGCCCGGCCTCAACAGGGACGGGCTCTTGGATTTTGGTGACCTCAAGATGAGGTCAATTGGAGCGATTGAAGCTCAGAAAAGTTGTTGCCCTGAGGGCGACCAACGGAAGCCTGGATTGCCGAGGTGAGCTGCCGCTGCGGTCGAACACTTTTGAGCTAACCAAAGGGCTTTTCTTCGATTGCTGGCTTTGCCATAACGCAAGCTCGCTGAACTGCCCCTGTCGGGAGACCTGTGCGATGCCCCGTATTGTTGTCTTGGACCCACTTGCCCCTGAGGGGCTGGAACTTCTGCAAAATGCTCCGGGGTTTGAGTGTGAGGTTCGCACTGGCCTGAAGGGCGACATCCCGCAACTGAAGGCTGTGTTGGCTGAGGCAGACGGGGCCATCTGCCGCAGCGGGGTCCAGATCACCGCCGAGGTCTTGGAGGGCAACCGGCGGCTGAGAGCGATTGCTCGTGCTGGTGTCGGGGTCGATAACATTGACTTCAACGCTGCCAAACGTCTGGGTGTGGTGGTGATGAACACACCAGCGGGCAACACCATCAGCACAGCCGAACACACGATCGCTTTGATGTTGGGGCTGGCTCGTTCCATCGCCCCAGCTTATCAGAGCCTGATCGAAGGACGTTGGGACCGCAAAAAGTATTTGGGGGCCCAGCTGGCCGGTAAAACGCTGGGAATTGTCGGCCTAGGGCGTGTGGGACAAGCCGTCGCAGCCAGGGCCATCACCCTGGAAATGAAGGTGCTCGGCGCTGATCTTTTCCTGCCGGCTGAGCGAATTCAATCTCTAGGGATCGAGCCTGTTCCCGAAATCCGCCAAATGCTGCCGCGGGTTGACTTTCTGACAGTCCACACACCATTGACTGATCAAACACGTGGTTTGATCGGGATGGCGGAGTTGGAGGTGCTCAAGCCCGGAGTTCGTCTGATTAACACCGCTCGCGGGGAGATCTACGACGAGGCTGCTTTGGTAGCCGGGTTGGAAAGCGGCAAGATCGGTGGGGTGGCGTTGGATGTCTATCCTGAAGAGCCCCGCACCGAGCATCCACTCTTTGGCAAACCCAATGTGCTGTGCACTCCCCACTTGGGAGCCAGCACCGAAGAAGCTCAGACCAGCGTGGCCGTCGAGGCCGCCGAGCTGTTGATCAACTTCTTCACTTCTGGGGCGGTCCGCCATGCGGTCAACATGCCCCCGATTGACCCACAAGAGTTGGAGACCCTCCGCCCTTACTTGAATCTGGTCTACAGGTTGGGCTTGCTGCAAGCACAACTCTGCGATTGCAGCCCTCAGTCGGTGGAGTTGCTCTACAAGGGAAAAGTCGCGGAGACGGGCACCAATTTGCTCTGCTCGGCGTTTGCCGCTGGGATCTTAGAGCGTGCGTTGGACGTCCCTGCCAATATCGTCAACGCTGAGGAAATGCTCCGCGAGCGTGGGGTCCATGTGCAGACCAGTCGCCAGCCGGAAATGGGGGATTTTTCCTCGCTGATCAGCACCACCGTCGCCACCGACCGCGGCAGCCGCTTCACCGCTGCCGGGACTGTCTTTGGCAACCAAATGCTGCGTTTGGTCCGTTTGGACGACTATCGGCTGGAAGCGTACCTGGATGGCACGCTGCTGATCTTTCACCACAACGACACGCCTGGGGTCATCGGGGCCTCGGGAACCATCTTGGGCCAACACGGCGTCAACATCGCTCAGATGGCAGTGGGACGCTCCCAACCTGGCGGACCTGCGGTAGGCGTGCTCAATCTCGATGCCGTGCCACCTTCCGAGGCCCTGGAGGAACTCAAAGCTGACCAGCGGATCCACGGCTGTCAGGTCGTCCAGTTGCCACCCGCCGGCGAACTGCCAGCTTGGTTGGGCGGCTAGTCGATTGTCAACGAGAGACCGTCAACGAGAGATCGTCAACGAGAGATCGTCAACGAGAGATCGTCAAGGAGAATTGTTAAGGAGAGATTGCCGGACGGCACGACGCATTTCCTGCACGAGGAGCCTGCTCGCCGATCCGACAAACTTTCCTTGATGGACCACGAGTCCGGCCTCTGATGGGCAAGCTGCCAGCAAGACCGCAGCCGAAGTCAAGGCCAGCAGAGCGGAGGAAGTCTCCGCCGCCCCTCTTGTCTTGGACTACTCTTTGGCCATAGTGAGAGGCCGTTCTCTTCTTGCCCGAACTTGCCCCACAATCTCAGGATGTTCTGCCATGGCTCGTCAAGGTGCTGTCACATTCAAGGGTGCCCCGCTGACGCTCGTGGGAGAGGCTCTTCAAGTTGGTCAGCCTGCTCCCGCCTTCACTCTTCACTACTTCCAAGACGGCATGCAGCCGCTCACACTGGAGGACTTGAAAGGGAAGCCCGCTCTCTTAAGCGTAGTTCCCTCCCTCGATACGGGTGTCTGTGCGACTCAGACCAAGACGTTCAACGAGAAATTGGGGGCCTTGGGCGAGAAAGTTCACGCGGTCACTGTGAGCTTGGATCTCCCCTTTGCTCAGGGTCGATTCTGCGGAGATCAGAACATCAGCAACATGCGGACGGCCAGCGATTACATGACCCGCAAATTCGGGGAGGATTACGGCTTGTTGATTGATGAGCTGAAGCTGCTGGCCCGGGCGATTGTGGTTCTGGATTCGGCGGGGCAAGTTATCTACACAGAAACCGTGCCGGAGATGACCAGCGAGCCCAACTACGATGAAGCGATGCAAGCTCTGCAATCGGCGAGTTAAGGTCTTCCCAGGGAAAGCAGCATCGAGTGAGATCGATTGCCCTGAATTTCTGGCCTCTGCGTGATTCAACGTTAGCGAAACAGCCGCCCCTGAGGACTTTCTGTCTCGTCAGGAAGCTCACCTGGCAATGTCGCACCAATATGGGCGGCTCCTTCTTGCGTGATCACGCGACCCCGCGGGGTCCGCACAATCAAGCCAAGACGAAGCAGGAAAGGCTCCACATCATCTTGAAGGGTGTCACTGGCGATATTTAGGGTATGAGCGATGGCCTCCAGGCCAGCGGGTCCTCCGCCGAAGATCCGCAAGAGTGTCTGCAGATACTTGCGGTCTTGGGTATCCAGTCCCTGCAGGTCGATCTTTTGCATCTCCAAGGCTGCGGTGGTTGCCTCCAGGGTGATCCTGCCATCACACCGAGCAGTCGCGTAGTCCCGGACCCAAAGCAGCAGGTTGTTGGCTAAACGGGGTGTGCCTCGGCTGCGGCGAGCGATCTCGGTGGCGGCGTCTGGTTGAATGCCCACTTGCAGTTTGACAGCATTGCGAAGAATGATCTCAGCGAGGTCCTCCAGCTCGTAAAATTCCAGATGTTCACGCATCTGAAAACGATTTCGCAAGGGGGCGGTCAACAACCCTGCTCGCGTGGTTGCCCCGATGATCGTGAAGGCAGGAAGCTGCAGGTTGATCGTCCTGGCGTTGATTCCTTCACCAAGAGTGATATCCACCCGAAAGTCTTCCATCACCGGGTAGATGAACTCTTCGACGGTCCGCGGCATGCGATGGATCTCGTCGATGAACAGCACACTTCCACGGCTGGCACCGGTCAGATAGGGCAGGATGTCACGCGGGGCCGACATAGCCGCCGCGTTGGCGATTTGTACGTTGGTGCCAAGCTCCCGTGGAATGACCGTGGCAAAGGTCGTTTTCCCCAAACCAGGAGGGCCATCGAATAAAATGTGGCCCAGCGGTTCCTGGCGCATACGTGCTGCCTCAATGGCAATACTCAAACGCTCGCAGACTTCGCGTTGGCCGATGACATCGGCCAAGCGTTGTGGCCGCAGCGGGTCGCGAGTTTTCTTGGCCGTTGCTGCCGCTGAGCCTGCCTCATCCTCCTGGCCGTCTTGGTCGACTTCAAGCTCCGGGGATAGGGGATCCTGCCGCTCGGGTGGCCCACCTCGATTTCCTCCGAGCAACTGATTCAACGCCTCGGTGGAACCGTCCGCAAGGTCACCAGCGTTGGTCCGGTTTGTGGTGTTGTTGCCGCGAACGATGGGCTCACGTGCCATCGCAAAACCTCAAGCAAGCGGGGGTTTAGTGAACATTCGTCACTTTACAACAACCACTCTAGCAACCAACCGGTTCTAGGGAAAGGGCATTGGGCGGAAGTCCCTCGCGAGAGTCGATCATAGCGCTGTGGCCGGTTGATCTTGGCTCCATGGCTGCCGTTGGCATGAGTCCAATCTCGGTCAAGACTGATTGGCTGAAAGCCAGATCCATCGTAGCCTACGGGCAACGCCCTAGGTGCTCAGGCTCGCATATCCTCGAAGGCGCTCCATCGGAGCTGTGACCTCGATCCCTGATGATGGCTGCCGTCTGTTTGGGATTTGTCTCGATCGAGACTGGTTGGCTGAAAGCCAAACCCATCGTAGCCTACGGGCAACGCCCTAGGTATTCGCGCTCGCATTTGTTAGAGGCAGTTGGTTTGGTTGATTCGAGGTATTCAACGCGTTTGCTGGTCGATCCCTCATTGATGTCAACCGACTCCCTGGAGATTCCGTCTGTTAGTGGGGAACAGTTTCCCAAGCAACACCTCAAACGAATGACCACGCGATGCACGATTTGTGTGACCTCCGGTCACACATCATTGCCCTGTGTTCACAGATCAACACCGCCTGGTTATACCTCACCGATGGCTACGATTAATGGTTTCGGGCGGATCGACGTGGGCTAGAAATCCGAAATCAACTGATCAATAAATCTTCAGAATATGCGAGCCCAAATACCTAGGACGTTGCCCGTAGGCTACGATGGATCTGGCTTTCAGCCAATCAGCCTCGACCGAGACAAATCCCAAAGGGTTGCCGAGACCTCGGATCAACCAATCCAACTGCCTCTAACAAATGCGAGCGAATATCTAGGGTGTTGCCCCTAGGCTACGATGGGTTTGGCTTTCAGCCAATCAGTCTCGACCGAGACAAATCCCAAACCGAGGGTTACCGCGAGCTCGGGGTAACCAAACCAAATGTTTCTCGAAAATGGGAGCCAACGGATCTAGGGCGTTGCCCCTAGGTTGCGATGGATCTGACTTTCAGCCAATCAGTCTCGACCGAGATTGGACTCATGCCAACGGCAGCCTAAGGGCCAAGAGTGCCCGATCAAAAGGCCCAGCAAAAATCAAAAAAGTCCTTGAAGGCTCTCTTATCCTCCTGACAGCCACATTGCCAGCAGCACAATGACGGCCACAACGGCGATCCCAATCACGACGGCCGCAGAGACCTTGGTCGTGCTGATAGGAGCATGGCCGGTCGCCTTGCCCGTCTGCCCATTGAGCAAAAACCGATAGACTTGGTTCTTGTAGCGGTAAGCCATGACCCAAACGGGCAAGAGCATGGGTACGCTACTCAGACCGCTGACCCGAACGTTCACGTGCAGATTCCGACAGCTGCCAGGCACCAAGCCGTGACAGGCGTCTGCCTCAAGTTCCTCAAGGCCCTGACGAGCAAGAGGACGGGCGTACTTCCGCGGCGTGCCAAACTGTTCGACCGTCGCATGAGTCAAATCGATCTCACCTGGATCAACAGCCGCAGACAAATCCAAAGGCGCGATGCTGTTGGTCTCCTTGGGGGAAAGCACACCGCTGGCGGCAACTAACAACCCTTCGTATTGACCGTGGTGTTCCCCTGTCATGGGATACCAACTGGCGTTGGCTCCGAACGGGGTGTGGCTGCTGTCGGCTGTCCAATAAGTGTGCGTCCGTGCCCGAAAGACCCAATACGGCACGTACACAGGCGTCATGTTGCTGACAATCGCTTGGCCGGCCAGATCGCTCGGACGCCAAAAACCCTGCCCCAACCATTTGTCGAGAACTTCCAGGGCCTGATCCTTCTCAACCCGAAACGGCACAACCGCCTCTGGGAGAAGCGTTTTCGTTGACGGCTGCTGAAGAAGTTCCTCAGAACCACAAAAGGGGCACCGGAGAGTCCCGGCGGTTGGGTCGAAGCTCATCGATGCTCCGCACCCCTGACAATGGAAACTGTGAGTTTGCAACTGAGAGGACACACTAACAGCTTGGCTCTCACTGTTTGGAGCCTCCGTCCCGCAGTTGGCACAAAAGAGATCCTCCTCATCCAGAAGACCCTCACAAACAGCGCAGCGGTTTTGCAGAGTTGTCACAGCAGTGCACGCACAAGGAGAGGGAGAAAGAACTTGAGGGAATCGTCCGGCTCGGGGTGAAAACACCAAGCTATCGGCCAAGTATCAACGCCACAATCACAATCACCAAAATGAGCATCAGACCCATACCAATGGCCCCGCCAATTCTCCAACTGGAGAGCGGCTTATCCCCCGCAACATGTCCTGTCTGTCCGTTGACCAAAAATCGATAGACTTTATCTTTGTATCGGTAGCTGAGAATGTAGATCGGCAAGAAGATCAAGTCACGACTAATCTGGGTAAAGTGAGTTGAGGTATGCAGGCCTCGATGTGTGTCTCCAGGCAGAAAATCGCCGATTTCTTGGTCTGCCCGTTGCCGAAAGACTTCTTGGCACAATTGCAGGGCTGCCTCCGCCGAGATGGAGTACTCTTCATTCATCCATCCTGCAAGATAGCCTGGGTTGTAGCGCTGCAGGGCTGCGAGGTGGAACGGTTTGATCCTGTCGGCCTCTTTCTGGGGAAGGCCTCGGCTCCCGGAGACCAAGTAGCCGTTGTAGTACTGGTGATACCGTCCCTCAAGAGGCCACCACTCGGTGTGCCGCACCTGTCTGGTGCGGGTTTGGGTTTTCCCATCGACGGTCACCGTGTACGTCTGCGTCTCCCACCAATATTCGCCGATCTCCGCGTCCCAGTTGCTCTCAGCCGACATCGCAAAGGACCAAAAAGGCAAATAGATCCCCTTCAATTTCTCCTCAATCTCCGCCCGGTGAGCCAAATCGCCGGGGCGAAACCAACTGTTCCGCTTCACCCACTGCCAGAATTGGTCACGCGATTGCTCCGCTGTGACCCCAAAGCCGATAACAAACTCAGGCCTCTGGCGATCAGAGACCTCAGGAGAAAATTCGACAACATACGGTGAGTCACAAAACGGGCAGACATAACTGCGGGTGGATATCTCGACAGCAACCTCAGCGCCACAGTTCTCACATCGAAAGTACTTGTTCTGTGGTGCCTGATTTGTGGCGATCTGTGAGGCTTGGCTCTCCTGCGGTATGCCACAGGCCGGACAGAAGCGGTCGAACTGATCCATTGGGCAACCACAAGCCGGGCATTGTCGCCCACGTGGCAGCGATTCACCCCAACCGTCCGATGAGGAATCGATGTTGGAGAGGGTAGGGGAGGGCAGCGAAGTCGTCATCGTAGCTCTCTTGCACTCAGATCATTTGGCGACCACAGTTCAGCAGGCCAGAGACAACAGATCCTTCAACGGCGATTCACCAAAAAGCGGGCCAATCCATCAATTCTCGGGTTGATTCTGTTGGTAGATCGTTAGCAACAGATCCTGAACGTCTTTGAACTTTTTCTTCTTGCCCATCGCCTGCTCGATGAGTTGTTGGGCGTCGGCTGCGGAATGGCCGACCGCCTGAAGCGCCGCGAATGCCTCGTCGATTACGTTGGGCTCCACCGAGACTCCGCTGGGCTCAGGACGGGGGACCATTAAAGCAAACTGGGGAACCTTTCGGCGAAGTTTGGCCACAATCCTCTCGGCTGTAGCAATCCCAATGCCCGGTAATGTGGCTAGGCACTGAGCATCTTGGCTTTCAATGGCCTGGGCTATCTCCGGAACAGGCCGAATCATCGCTCGAAGCCCCTTCCGGACACCGACACCATCCACTGAGGTAAACAAATCAAAGAACTCCCGTTCGGCCTCGCTGAGAAATCCAATCAGCCTTGGCACAAGTCGCCCCTGAGCCGGGTTGCCCTCCAGGTATTGGCGTGTAAACAACGAGATCGTCTCCTCCATTTGAGACTGAAGTTGCCGACGCACAAAGTCTGGTACCAATACCTCGTACTCAAAACCGCCAATGGCAACGTTGGCAAAATCAGTCCCCACAGAGACAACCTGACCCGTCATTTTGGTAATCATCGTCTGCTCGAACGGTTTGAACGTCTCAACGGTTCAGAAGTTATTAAATGCAAAAACTTGCAAGACCAGCCACAGCTCCTCGAGTCGCCATATCACTGTACGAATGATCGGTAGGTGAGGGAATCCTTCTGAACGGAAATCTCCTCCGCAGGTGTTTTCACTTCTGGCGGTGGTTCACCTTCCAGATGGAGCCATCCTGGAGCTGTTCAGATTTCTGGGAGGACTGCTGAGGAACTTTTTCTGGGTGACAGATGTTTCTCGGGTGCCGGGCTCAAAAGCCAAAGGTCTTGCTTTCGCTGAACCTCAGAATTGGGCGAGCGGAACCGAACCGTGCGACTTGAACCAACTGAGGCAGTGTGACGTTAGGCTGGTGCACATCCTGATTGACCCGTCTGCTCGAGCTTGCACATTCATCGATGCCTCCTGTCTGTTCGGAAATCCAGTTGGTCAACGGGTCGGTCGGCGATCCGCTCTTGTTTGTCGATTACCCTGGCAAGAACGATGCCCTCTTGTTTGATGCGGGAGAAAACAGCCGCTTGAGCCAAAAACAACTGGCCGATCTTGAGGCTGTCTTCATCACCCATCACCACATCGATCATTTCGTGGGGTTCGATCGCATCATCCGCGCGAACTTGGACGCCGCCAAGACTCTCACTGTGTTCGGGCCCGCTGGAACCATTGAGAAGGTGTATCAACGGGTCACCAGCTACGAGCACCCATTCTTCCCATTTCAAAAAATTGTCTTTGAGATCGTCGAAGTCGTGCCAGCCTCTTCCGGCACCTCCTCAGGGGAATCTTCCGGTCCACGCCTCAGACGAGGATACCTGGAATGCAGTCGGCGGTTTGCCGAACCGACCGTGCAGGAATCCACTTGGGAGCCCCCAGTTATCTACAACAACGCGCTGTTGCAAGTTGAAGCTGTTGCAGCCGATCACACAGTCCCCTGTTTAGCGTACGCCCTCGTGGAACGGCCAGGAGCCCATCCAGACCGCAAGAAGCTGGAAAACGGGATCCTGCGGCCCGGCCGTTGGATCGGACACGTCCAGCGAATGGTTGCCCAGGGAACCCCAGGCGAGACCACGCTCGAGGTCGGCGGCGGCCAGTTTACCCTCACGCAATTGTTGGATGGCTACTTCCGAACCAGTCGCGGCGCGCGGATCGCCTACGTCACCGATACCTTCTGGAGTGAGGAAGTCCGCGAGGGACTTCTCCGACTGGCTCGACGCGCCAATCAGCTTTACTGTGACAGCTTTTATTTGGAAGCAGACGCCAAACGCGCCGAGAAGCACCGCCACATGACGGCCGCCCGAACTGCCGAATTTGCCGCCGCGGCCAAGGTCGACCAACTGATTTTGATGCACTTCTCCGCCCGTTACGCCAACAAGTACCACCAACTTCTGGAGGAAGCCCAGGCGATCTTCCCCAAGACAACCTGGGTTCCGGAAAACACCTCCGGAAGCTGAAGACCTTCTTTTCCAATGTCCAGATTCATTGTTTTCAGGAATTCCATTAATGACCACCGACGAGTCGCAAGCCGAATCGACTGCTGGGACCTCGACATCGGGAGGGGTTCCCCATGCTGGTGAGGTTGCCGATGACGGTGCGGCTTCAAGTGTCGGAGCCGCTGCAACCGACGGGTCCGCTGTCAGCGTCGCCAGTGAGGGCTCCAGCGATGTCCCCGTCGGCGACGAGGAGCCACGGGATCACGGACTGTTATCCTCCCAGGAGGCTTTGGAGAGAATTGAGCGTGGGGAGGTACTCCGAGGTGTGCGTATTGAGGACTTGCGTCTGACCGGTTGCAGCCAGCCTGTGCGGATGGAAGGTGTGACGCTCCTCCGCCCTCAATTAAGAGGCATCTTTGAAGAGGAGGTCGTTTTTCAGGGTTGCAAATTGATTTCGCCGAAATGGCACTACAAAACGACCTTCCGCAAAACGCTGTCTTTTCGAAGCAGTGAGCTGATCAACGCCTCGTTTCGCAAGCTCACCGTTGAGGGGGTATTCTCGATGGAGAACCTCCACACACGTGCTGTGTTGCGGCTTGCCGGCTGTGATTTTCAGGACGAAATCAAGGCCTGGGGGGCGCAGTTTGGAGGTTGGTTCGACTTCAAGTATTGCACTTGCCATCAGCTGGTCGACTTCAGGAGCATCCAGGCTGAGGAAGGGATCTCGCTGGACGACAGCAATTTCTGTCGAGATGTGTTAGTTCGTGGGGCCACCGTCACCAAGAAGTTTGATTGTGCTGGGGCGACATTTCAGGGGTTGCTGGATCTTTCCAAAGCCAAACTCCACGACTTTGTCTACTTGGAGGACATCACCCAGGGCCCCGAACACACCTTGGCCTTGGCCAACGCCATCGCCGAGCGAATTCTCATCCGCCCGGAACAGGTTGAGGGACGCCTGGCGAGTGAGAAAAACAAAGACTACGTCACAGCCTGTCGAGAGTACGGTCTGCTGCAACGTAGCTTTCAAGCCCTGCAACGTTATGAAGAAGAGGACTGGGCTCTCTACCGCTTCAAGGTCAGTTATCGCCGCAGCCGCTCGCGTCCTTGGTACAAACCCTGGCGACGGCTGAGCCAGGCAGCTGAATGGGTCTTCTTAGATCTGGCTTGTGGATACGGCACCAACCCATTTCGGGCTGTCCTGGCGGGAGGCTTGATGATCCTTCTCTTTGCTATCATCTACATGGTCGGTTATGACCACTTTGACAACGTCAAGCCGCTTGTCGATAGCACGGTGGATAGTTGGCAGAACCGAGTGACTTATGGGCTAGTCACCAGCGTCTCCATGTTTACAGCGGGTTTCACCGGTGACCAGCTCTACCACGCACGCGGTTGGGTGCTCTTGCCGCTGGCCACAGAAGCCCTCTTGGGAACGCTGCTCTGGGGCTTTTTCATTGTGGCCTTTAGCCGAAAGGTGATTCGCTAGACTCACAACGGGTAAGCTCACAACGGGTAAGCTCACAACGGGAAAGCTCACAACGGGTAAGCTCACAGCAGGAGCTTCCAGCGAGTGATCAGCGTCGCCAGCGTCTGTGTCCGAGCAGCATGCTCGCACTGAGGCTGAACCGAACAGCAGCGTGCGGTTCGGGAATCACCGTGCTGCCTTGACGCTGAGCCAACAAGCGAACGTTGTCAAAGTTCGTTTGCGGGCCGTTTGAGAGCAGCCGAATCTCCAGAGCCTGGCCGAGGTTCGGATCGGCCCCTGAGGCGAGAAACGAGACCTCGGCGGTGGCAAACCCGCCGTCGGGCACGTCCACGGTTGTCTGATCGGCCGAACCCAGCAGAACACCACCTGCGAGGAGTTGAACTTCAAAACCCGGAAATGGTGTGTCATTCCGGTCTCCGACATCGACGGACAGGGTGTAAAGCGTATTTGCCTACAACACATCGCCCAGAACTTGGGAGATCCTCGGCGAATTGCTAAAAGCCACATTGTCTCCGTCGGAAAGGCCCAGCGGATAACGTGAGGCCGTGGGATTGAATGTCCCGGCAGCCGTCTCAACTGGTCCATCCCCTTCGGTCTAGTCGGTGATGGCTCCCCCGAAGTTAGTGGGAAAGTTCCCGGGCATTTCAAAGCTGGGATTGAGGACGATCACAGGGTCCGCCAGTGCCGGCTGACTCCACAAAGCGACCGTCGAGAGAATCATGAGGATGCGAGCGTTGGGCACGGGTTCTCCTTGGAAAAAATGGAGCAAGGGTCAACGGGGCAAGTCTCTCAGCCTGTTTGGGCAAGCAGGCGCCAGTCTCAAAGTAACCGGTCTCAAAGCCGCAAGTTTCCAAGCCGCAAGTCTCAAAGCCGCGACCATTTCCGACTGTCTTGAGAGTCGAACTCACGGTCACCACCTCGAGGGTGTGTTGGTGGGTCGCGGCGGGTTGGTGAGCAACGTCGGGGTCGAGCTGGTTTGTGTGGATTTTGGGAGGTCAGTCCCGAAGGGTTCAACACCCCTCCGTGCAGTCCCCCCAGAATACGGGGGCGGCTGGACCACCTGCAAGGAACTTTTTCTCCAAGAATCCTTTTTGAGAAAATCGTCAGCGAGTGCCCCTGGAACGAGCTCTCCAGCCCTCGAAGGAGAAGGGATCATCCAGACGCCCTCAACCAAGACCAGCTCGGCCAGAATCGTGCCGCACCGCGAGCACACTCCCCCCCCAAGCACACTCCCCCCAAGCACACTCCCCCTCGAGCTGACTCAGAATTCCGGTGAGCAATGCTCAAGCTCGACCGGCCAGGGCCACCCACTCGGGGTGCATGTAGTAATGGCACAAGGCGATGGCCAAGGCGTCGGCCACATCGTGGGGCTCGGGAACTTTGGGAAGATCCCATTGCTGCCTGACAGTTTGCTGCATTTGGGTCTTGGGGGCCCGGCCGTTTCCGGTGAGGACTTTCTTGATCCGCGAGGCGGCATAATGAACCACTGGCAAACCGGCTTGGGCACCGGCCAAACACACCACGCCCCGGGCGTGTCCCATCAGGATGGCTGTTTTGGGACGTTGATAGTGTGAGTAAATCTGCTCCAGGCTGAGCACTTGGGGATGGAGCGTTCGGATGACATCGGTCACCCCCCGAAAAATCTCGGCGACCCGAGCCGAAAGAGAGGTTTTGGTTCGCCCGCGGACCACGCCAGCTTCCACCAAGGCAGGACCTGTCTGGGAAACCTCAATGACACCGTATCCCGTCACGTTCAAACCAGGATCGATCCCCAAAATCCTCAGGCCAACGCCCGCAGATGGGAGGCCCTCGCCCTCAACCGGCAGAACTCCCGCCACCAAGGGCATAGGAAGCTTGCTGGAACGCCTGGATGGCAAAATCACCTGGGGCCCTCCTGTGGCCTGTGGTTGCTCGGCGCCCGTGACATCGTCCTGACCAGACACATCGTCCTGACCAGGCAGGTCTTCTTGGCCGAGAGCTTTGGGGGAAGGCTCACCGGGTTGCCCGTGTGTGAGTTTCTCAGGGGGCGTGGTCATGGCGGTGAGCCGATCTCGCCGAGGTGTCTCGGCGATTCTCAGGGGTAAGCTTCAGGCAGAAGTTTTCAGGCCTTGCAGATTCTCTCAGGTGCCTCGAGAGCGGCATTTGTTGTGCTGGTCGGAGCGTTTTGAGTGATCGGGCGTCTTAAGCACGCGACCACTCAGTTCCGCCGGCGCGGTCCTCCAGGGTGATTCCCAGCTCGGCGAGTTGACTTCGAATGCGATCGGCCAGCTCGAAGTTTTTCGCTTTGCGGAGGTCAGCTCTGAGAGAAATCAGCAAGTCCATCAGCGGGGCCACCAACGAGTCGGCGGGAGCAGCGGTCTGGGCCACAGGAGCTCGAAACAATCCCAGCACGCTGGTGAGTTCCTTGAAGACAACAGTCGCCTGCCGCAAGCTTTGCTTGGGCTCGGCAGACGCTGTGGGGTCTTCCAATTTGTGGGCCTCGACGTAGCGATTGAGAGTTCGGATGAACGTCTGCAACTGGCCGATGGCCTCGCCGGTGTTGAAGTCGTCGTCCAGGGCCTCCAAAATCTGCCCACGCAGCTCGGCAACCTCGGTCAATAGGTCGTCCCCGCTGGGGTCAAACGGAAGGTCCGCCCGGGAGGTCGGAGCGGAGAGCTCATAGAAACGCTCCCCGGTCACCCGCTGAAACCTTTGGAAGTAGCGATAAAAAGTTTCCAGAGCCGTGGAGGCATCCTTGAGCAAGTCCTCGCTCAAGGTAATCGGTCGGCGATAGTGAGTGGCCAACACAAAGTAGCGAACCGTCTCCCCTGAATGATGCTGGAGCAGCTCATGAAATGGCTGCGCTCCTTTGCTCTTGCCGACCTTGTTGGCCTCCTGCGCAGCCTGATCGCCCACAGCCGGAAGCTGGTTCTCAGAAGTCTGGCTTTCAGTTGTCTGGGTTTTGAGCCCTGTGGCCTCTGGGTGTGGGGAATTCCTCTCAGACACTCGGGTGGCTCGGCCTCCCACTTTGCCGATCTCATCGGTGGCCTGAACGAGGCCGTTATGGAGCCAGTATTTTGCCTGAGGGGCTTGGTGGCAGCACTCGCTTTGAGCGATTTCGTTTTCGTGGTGGGGAAACTGTAAGTCCAGCCCCCCACCGTGGATGTCGAAGGTCTTGCCCAATAGTTCCCGGCTCATGGCCGAGCACTCAACATGCCAACCTGGTCGACCAGGGCCCCAGGGGCTGTCCCAGGACGGTTCTCCTGGTTTGGCTGCCTTCCAGAGGGCAAAGTCCAGGGGAGCACGCTTCACAGCCGCTGTCTCGCCACCCTCTCCCAACATCTGCTCCGGATCGCGACCGCTGAGCTTGCCATACTCGCGATCCTTGGCCACCTCAAAATACACGTCGCCACTTGGAACCGAATAGGCGTAACCCGCCTCGATCAACTCCTGCGTCAGCTGGATAATTGCATCCATGTGCTCGGTGGCTTTGGGAAAGGCATCAATGGTATCCACCCCAACAGCAGCCAAATTATCCCAGTAATCTTTGGTCATTTCCGAGGCGACTTCGGACATGGACAAGCCACGTTTTTGGGCCTCCTTGATCAATTTGTCATCAACATCGGTAATGTTGACGATGAATTGAACTTGGTAGCCTGAGTAGGTAAGATAACGTTTGATCACGTCAAAGATCACCGGCCCCACCATGTGACCGATATGGCTCGGCTTGTAAACGGTGGGACCACAGAGGTAGATGCCGACCTGACCGGGGCGAACCGGTTGGAACTCTTCCTTTTTTCTGCTGAGGGTGTTGTAGACACGGATGGTCATAATCAAAAATCGGCGGTTTGGTGCCTGGGAATGGTTGTTTTGAAAGCCCCACCCGTGCAAAACTCGCGGGTCTGGGTCGCCAATGGGTTGCAGAAGATTCTCTTGGCCAGACTCATCTTGGACAGACTCATCTTGGACAGACTCATCTTGGACAGACTCATCTTGGACAGACTCATCTTGG
>CAZYKP010000002.1:100166-149292 GCA_964648025.1 uncultured Pirellulales bacterium
GGCCAGACTGATTCCGGCCAGACTGATTCCGGCCAGACTGATTCCGGCCAGACTGATTCCGGCCAGACTGATTCCGGCCAAACTGATCGAGCTGTCTTACCTTCCGCGTCAGCCATTTTCTCTGAGTTGGTTTCTCACCGCGCCAGCAGGACAACGGCCTGCGCCTCGATCGCCTCTTGACGTCCGACCGGTCCGACGAGCTCGCCTGTCTTGGCTTTGAGGCCGATTTGGTCCACGCCTACGGCAAGCACTTCAGCGATGCGTTGGCAAATCGCCGGGCGATAGCCAGCGATTTTGGGACGTTGAGCAAAGACGATGCAATCAAGGTTGACCAGTTGCCAGCCGAGTTGGCCAACCCCTTGCCATGCAGCCAAGAGCATTTCGGCGGAGTCTCGGCCGCGATTGGCCTGATCGCTATCGGGAAACCAGCTGCCGATATCTCCCAAAGCTGCCGCCCCAAGCAAAGCATCGGTAATCGCATGGAGCAACACGTCTGCATCGCTGTGCCCAACAGCTTGCATCTGATGCGGGATCTCTACGCCCCCCAGACGGAGAGGTCCACCGGGTTCCAGCCGGTGAGTGTCGTGGCCCAGGCCGACACGCAATGCAGGCCAGGGCAGGGCAGGGGGGCTGGTCATGGGTTAACAAGGCCTTCGGTTCACCAACGCCTTGACAAGGCTGACTTCTGGGAACCTTCTCAGCCATCACGGCCTGAGGTCCGCTCCAGCAGTCTTCTGAAAATAAGCTGACTCAAAAAAGCTGACTGAAAAAGCTGCCTGGCAAAACTGACTGGGAACATCTGACTTGGAAAAAATCTCCACAGCAAAAGCACGGCAGATGTCCATGCCAGCCCCGAACTATAGCGGGTCCCTTTGCGATAGACAACGCGAATGGTTGCTGCGTTCGGGCGATGCCGGGATTGATCTGCGTCGTTGGCTGAGTGTCGGCTCATAGTGGTGCTTTCAGCTCAGCCGAGGCGATGACGCTGGACCTCCCAACGCTCGCCTTCCCGGCTTTTAGAAGTCTTCCTATAATCCCACGCCCGAGGACAGGCGACCTTTTTGTGGCCGCCTGCAGAAGAGCAATCCGGCGAACCAGCCCAGGGAAGTCTCCGGTGCGTGGGAATGGAAACATCGGGCATTGCCAGTCGTCCAACGCAAATCTCGCCTGTTACAGCAAGGCGTCGAGGAGCCATCAAGCCAGCATGGCGATCATAGAAATCGACAACTTGGTCAAGACCTATCGGGTCTATGAGAAACGAGAAGGGCTGTTGGCGTCGGTCCGGGGGTTATTTCACCGTCGCCATCGAGAGGTTCAAGCTGTCCAGGGGATTAACCTGCAGGTTGAGGCTGGGGAGTTGGTGGCCTTTTTGGGTCCCAACGGGGCAGGAAAGACGACCACGCTGAAGCTTCTCTCGGGGGTGATCACCCCGACGTCGGGAACGGCCCAAGTGATGGGCTTTGTCCCTTGGGAACGGGCCAACGAGTATCGACGCCGGTTTGCCCTGGTGATGGGTCAGAAGAACCAACTCTGGTGGGATCTGCCGGCGGCCGAGTCGTTCCGCCTGCATCAGCACATCTACCGCATCCCTCCGGATCACTATCAGCAAACGCTGGACGAATTGGTGGACCTTTTGAAAGTCGGCAAACTGCTAGGGCAGCCTGTGCGGGAGCTCTCCTTGGGCGAACGCATGAAGATGGAACTGATCGCCGCGATGCTGCACCGACCTGAGGTGCTCTTTCTGGATGAGCCCACCATCGGTTTGGATGTGGTAGCTCAGCACGACATTCGTCAATTCCTCAAGCACTATCAAGAGCAAGCCCAAACAACGATCCTGTTGACCAGCCACTACATGAAGGACATTCAGGATCTCTGTGAGCGTGTGGTGGTCATCTCCGGCGGGCAGATTATTTACGATGGGTCGCTCGCTGGCATCATTGGGCGTTTTAGCGGGTACAAAATCATTACATTGCAGTTTGCTGATGACGGCCTCAGCTCGCCAGGAGCTTCGATTTCCAACGCGCTGCCGAGCCATCTTCGACGATTTGGAGAGGTCCTCGAAGTTCGCCCCCCAAAAATCAAACTGAAGGTCGACCGGCAGCAGGTGACTGAGTTTCTCACCGGTGCGTTGGCCGGCGCGAGCGTCGAGGATATCAGCGTCGAGGACCCTCCCCTGGAACAGGTGATCGCCGAGGTCTTCTCCTCCGGTAGCCAAGAACCCAACCTCGAGGGACCATCTCAACAAGCCCCAGCAGCGGCCGCTGTTTCTTGATTTTCGCAGCCGAGCAAACTCATCAACTGACCCAGCAAACCCAGCAAACGTAGCAAACGAAAGTGGGGGAGAGATGGCTTCAGGGAACTTGGCCACCTCAGAGGACATGAGCGGGCGGATTGTTGAGTCAGTCTATTTGGGAGTCAGCTGATGGCCGATGTGTTCAGGGGCGACGCTGACTCAGGCGGTCTGTCCTCGGCTTCTTTGCCGGCGGCCACCTGGGGTGGTTGGTTGGCTTTGCAAGGGGCGTTTTTTCGGGTCTGTTTGGCGGAACGACTGGTTTACCGGGGAGATTTTTTCCTGGGGACCTTTATGCGGTTTTTGCCAATTGTCACGCAGATCTTTCTTTGGGCGGCCGTCTTTCGGGCTATCGGACAAGCCGCGGAGTCTTCCCAGAGCGTCTCGCTCGGGCCCTCACCCGAGAGGAGCTACACCTTTGAACAAATCATTGCCTATTACCTGCTGACGATGATCAGCCGGGCGTTCTCCAGTATGCCGGGGCTGGCATCCGGCATCGCCCGTGATGTCCGCGACGGGACGATCAAGAAATACCTCATTCAGCCGGTGGATATGATCGGCTTTCTGTTTCTCAGTCGTGTTGCGCACAAGCTGGTATACTATCTGACCGCTGCGTTGCCCTTTGCGGTGCTGTTCTTTCTCTGTCGCGGTTACTTCTCAGGCTGGCCCGAGCCGTCGGTGCTGGCGGCTTTCCTCGCCTCGCTGGTGATGGCTTTTTTGCTAGGTTTTTTCTTAGAAGCCACAATCGGCATGATTTCCTTCTGGTTTCTGGAAGTCAGCTCCCTGTTATTTGTGTACATGCTGTTTAACTTCTTTTTCAGCGGGCACATGTTCCCGATTGACTTGCTGCCGGATGCCTTCCGGCAAGTTGTGGAGCTACTTCCGCTTCTGTACCTGGCGTATTTCCCGGCTGCGGTATTCCTGGGAAAGATTCAGGGAACAGCATTGGTTTGGGGCCTAGCTATCCAGGCCGGATGGGTCATCGTGTTCTTTCTGCTCTCGCGGGCTGCCTTTTACCACGGCCTGCGACGCTACAGTGGATTTGGAGGTTAGCCGAGGATGAGCTTCTTGAGTCCGCACTGGGTTTCTCAGCGGTCGTCTGCTCGGTCACCTTCGGGGCCCTCTTATGTGCAGGTCTTTTTGACCTTTGCCCGCAACAGCCTGATTCGGGATATGACCTTTCGGTCGAATTTTTTTATTCAGGTGGTCAGCTCGTTAAGCTGGGTTGTGATGAACCTGGGCTTCTACTTGCTGATCTACAGCTACACTCGTCAGATCGGTGACTGGAGCCAGTACGAGTTCTTCGCCTTTGTGGCGACGACCATGATGATCAACGGCCTCGTCCAGACGTTCTTCATGCCCAACATTGCCGAATTTAGTGAGTTGATTCGCACAGGGGGTCTGGATTTCGCACTGTTGAAACCGATCGACACTCAGTTTTTGATTTCGCTCCAGCGGATCGAATGGTCCTCCATGGCCAACGTCCTCTTCGGCATGCTGTTGTTGACCGTCTCCGTATGGCAAATGCCTTATACGCCTCCGCTGGCGATGGTCATCCTCTATCCAGCTTTTCTCATCTGTGGGGCACTCATTTTCTATAGTTTGATGATTGCCCTGGCGGCAACAAGCATCTGGTTTGGGCGGAACCAGAGCCTGTATGATTTTTGGTTCTACATCACGATCTTTTCACGTTATCCCATGGAAATCTATCAAGGGGGGGTTGGCTTCTGGGTACGTCTGGTGTTCACCTACGCTGTGCCAATTTTGGTGGTGGTCAACGTCCCGGCCCGTTTGGTCGCCAAGCAGATGAGCCAGCAATATTGGCTACTGACTGCCTTCGCCATCCTGGCCGCAGCGATGAGCCTCTGGAGTTCTCGCCAGGCCTTTCGCTGGGCCCTCTCCAACTACCGCAGCGCCAGTAGTTAGAGAGGCCAGCGAACAGCGAAGCCAGCATGGTGCTGGTGAACGGCCCGACTGAGTTGCTTCAGAGCCAGCGGCGCTGGAACACCAAAGCGAGACTCAACGAAACAGTGAGCAAGTTGCCTCAAACTTCAGCAACCCATCGCGACCTCACCCACGCGAACTCACCCACGCGACCTCACCCCCCCGACCTCACCCACGCGACCTCACCCCCCCGAGCTCACCCAACGGGCTTCGGCGATGGACCCTTCGATCTGAGCTCATGAAAAAACGCAGCGACTTTCTGGGGAATGCCAACTAACGTCTCGTAGCAGCGGTCCACTGCGTCATTACCGATGAAAATTCCCCAAAAAAAGTTGTCACCTCTTACTTACCCAGCTATCTTGAGCTACCTCCCAAAGGGAGCAGGGTGCATATCTCGCACACTTGGAATTACCCTAACTGCTCTCAACCTCTTGACCCCCCTTTGAGGAAATCTTCATGAGACATTGCCCGATTGCGTTGGCTGTTCTGGCACTGACGATTGTCAGCGTGCCAGCACAGGCGGATTCGACTGTCAATCTGGGTACGGTGAGCCAATTCACCGGCCCTGGGGATCTGAATCTCGATCCAGCAAACGTCGTTTACGCTGTGAACTTCAGCAACAACGACGGTCCCCGGACCGTCGGCGGAGTCACGTTCGATCCGGACACTGCCGCCCCTGCAGGATTCAGTTCGGTTGGGCCCAATGAGGTGACACCTTGGCAGAACAAACCTGAGTACGGCCCCACAACCGATGACAATGAGCTTGAAGAAATCATGGCCGATATTCGCTGGGCCAATGCTGGTCCTGGTCAGACCCTGCAAGCGGATATGGACGTGAACGTGGGAACCGACTACCGACTCCAGTTGCTGATTTCCGGAAACCACCAGGAGACTCGTCAGTGGGACATCCAAGTAGAAGGGATGGACGCTGTCGATGAGCTTTCCTCGTTGGGAATCGTCTCCGGCGGCGTGGTCCCGACCTACGATCCAGGCTCATCGGTCCTTTACGAGTATGAGTTCACCGCCGGTGACGACCAGTTGAACGTGGTCATGGGCAATCTCTTCGGCGACAATGCCGGAGGCGACCGCAATCCGATTTGGCAAGGTGTGATTCTCTCCGAAATCCCTGCTCAGCAAATCATCCCCGAACCCAACACTCTGGCTCTGGTCGCTGGCGTGTTGGGCATCGCAGGCTTTTCCCGACCCCGAAGCCGTCGAAAGTGATCCCGCAATCTGCCGTGCCCTCCAGAACGAAAGTCCAGTGCCTCATTGGGGGCGCTGGCCTTTTCGTCTTTTGCTGTCTCGGTTGCGGCTTTAAGGCTCCTTCGCCTGAGGCACACTCCGGAAACCAACAATCGTCCGCGACACAGACCAGCTCACCGCTTCCTCCGCTGGCTGAATCAGCCTCGGTCAGCCTTCAGGCGTTGGACCTCGTGGATCTGCGTCGCCACATTGACGCCCCGACGAAGGTCTGGAAAACCGAAACGGTCAGCGCCGCAGCCCTGAAACAACTCAAGAAACTGGGCTCCTTCCTTTCAGCAGGCAAATTCAAGGGCCTGGACAGGTATCTTACGGCCCAGTTCTCTTGCTCAAGGCTCCGGCCGAAACCCCTGTCGGTTGCCTTTGAGGATTCGACCTTGACGGTTTCCCGCAGCCAGAAGCGGGCTGAACCGAAGCCACCACCTGAGCATCAGGGAACAGAAGGGTTTCAACGAGCGGTTCAAGATCTATTTGCCGCGCATGCCAATGCGTCGGACGTGCGGCTCTCCTTCAAAATCCACCGCGTGACGCTCTCGGAGGAAGGTGCTTCCACGAGAACCCGTTTCCAGGCGATCTCACGTAACGACACAACAGCGGTGGAGCAAACAGCCACCTGGAATTGCCGCTGGCAGCTTCCCGAGAATCAACCTCCCTTGTTGGCCAGCATCGAAGTTGTTGATTTCGAAGAGGTCGTCGCCGGTTCCGACGGCCATCCGTTATTCCAAGACTGCACCGCAAGTGTTCTTGGCGAGAATCCTTCCTACCGGGATCAACTCTCGTACGGGGCCGACCATTGGTCCGCCCGGATCGAACAGCACATATTGTTCGGCCCTTCAGGTTGGCAAGGTCTGGCGCTGGGAGACGTCAACGGTGACGGCCTAGATGACCTCTACGTCTGCCAGCCAGGAGGCTTGACTAACCGGTTGTATCTTCAACAACCCGACGGCACACTGCTGGACTACTCACAACAATCTGGAACCGACTGGTGGGAGCACACTCATGGTGCTCTCTTGATCGACCTGGATAACGATGGAGATCAAGATCTCGTTGTCGGCATGCTGTATGGCCTGGTGATGATGGCCAACGATGGCGCCGGGACCTTTCAAGTTGCCGCCAAGACGTTTTTCCCCGACGCCATGCCGTATTCGCTCTCGGCAGCGGATTTTGACTCCGATGGCGATCTCGATCTTTATGCCTGCTGCTACTCGCTGCGGGGTGCTGCCACAGAACACCGATTCCTCGCTCGGCCCATTCCCTACCACGATGCCAACAACGCGGGGCGAAACGCGCTGTTAAGGAACGATCGTCGCTGGCGGTTTAAAGACGTCACCCGTTCTGTCGGTTTGGATCAAAACAACACCCGGTTTAGCCTGGCCGCCGCTTGGGAAGACTACGACAACGACGGTGACCAAGATCTCTACGTGGCCAACGATTTTGGTCGCAACAACTTGTATCGGAACGACGGAGGCACCTTTGTGGACGTTGCCCCAGAGGCAGGTGTGCAGGACCTGTCCGCAGGAATGTCGGTCACTTGGGCAGACGCTAACCAAGACGGCCACATGGACCTGTATGTCAGCAATATGTGGTCCTCTGCAGGCGGGCGGATTGCCTACCAGCGGCAGTTTCAGGCCGGAGCGGACCAAAGCACGCTCGCCGGTTACCAGCGACACGCCCGGGGCAACTCGCTGTTTCTCAATCAAGGTGACGGAACCTTTCGCGATGTGAGCGAACCCAGTCACGTGACCCTCGGCCGCTGGGCCTGGGGTTCGGTGTTCGTGGATATCAACAACGATGGCCTCGAAGATCTGGTCGTCGGCAATGGTTACATGACACGCCCAGACGACACCGGTGACTTGTGAAGTTTTTACTGGCGACAGGTCGTGTCGCGTTCGCCAACAAAGCCGCAAGTCACAGAGGGTCTGCAGAGCTACATGGACGGCTGGGAGTCTCTGGGGGCGATGATCAGCCGCGGCCGCTCGTTGAGCGGTTTTGAGCGGAACTGTTGTTTTTTGAACACCGGCGGCCAACGCTTTGCCACCGTTTCAGCGGCTGTCGGACTGGATACCCTGGCTGATTCTCGCTCCGTTGCGGCGGTCGACTGGGATTGGGATGGGGACCTGGATCTTTGGTTTACTAACCGAGACGCCCCAAGGGTGCGTTTGTTCCGCAATGACGCGCCAACCGACCGCTCGTTCCTCGCTCTCCGGCTGGTGGGCACTCAAGCAGCTCGGGATGCCATTGGAACTCGGGTATCCGTTCATCTGGGAAAGAAGGGGCCAAAAGTCCTCATCAAGACCCTTCGAGCGGGCGAGGGTTTTCTCGGTCAAACGACCAAGTGGCTGCATTTTGGGCTTGGTGACCAGGACCGTGCCGAACGGCTGGTCGTCCGGTGGCCAGACGGCACCGTCGAGGAGTTCGCGGATCTGCAGGGCAACCGCTGGTATCAACTGACTCAGGGGGCCGGCAAGCTGGTGAATTGGAGTCCACCGGTCAACACCTCGAAGTTGAAGCCAGGAGAAGTTGATCTCCCCAAGCCAACGGACAGAGCCCGCATCCTGCTGACCTCTCCCTTGAAGTTGCCATCCCTGGAGTACGTCGACTTCGAGGGAAAACGGCACCAACTCCAACGGAGCCAGCCGACAGTGATTCACCTGTGGGCCAGTTGGTGTGTTCCCTGCCTGAAGGAATTGAAAGACCTCGCGACTCGGATGGACAACATCCAGTCAGCCGGTCTTGAAGTGGTGGCGCTGTCGGTTGACGATATTGCCCGGGACCGTGGAGCGGCTGAGCGAAAACGCACTGAAACGGCCGCCGCAGCGACCGTTCTCCAGCGGCTTTCGTTTCCTTGGGCAGCTGGATCGGCATCCAAGGAATTGATCCGGCATCTCAAGACCGCTTGGCACAAAGCGGTCTACCTGGAAACCGACCTCCCGTTGCCCTGCAGCTTCCTGATCGACTCCCAAGGCCGATTGAGCGCGATCTACTCCGGGCCAGTCGATGTGGACACGCTGCTTGCCGATGTCGCGATCTCAGACGCTGACAGAGACGTCCGCCGCAAGGAGGCGTTTCCGTTCCCCGGTCGTTCCCTCTCCCGATACTTCCGACTGGATCGGCTGGCGCGTGCGGAGGCCTATCGGCAAGGTGGATACTGGGGCGATGCCACCCGTGAGTTGGCCCAGTACGTCAAAAGTCTGGAGCAGTCTCCCTCAGACGAACTCCCTCAGCGGAAAAAGGCTCGACAACAGAACCTTGCTCAGGCTTACTTCCTCTGGGCATCGGTGGAGCAGCAACGGGGGGAATGGACCTTTGCCAAGGTTGGCTACCAAAAGGCTTTAAAGATCCTCCCCAACCACCCCACGATGAATCTCGCCCACGCCGAAGCCCAGTGGCAGACGGGTGAGCGGGATCAGGCCATTGCGAGGATCGAAGCGTTGATTTCCGGTGTTTCTGGACCGGGCGAATCGGTGCAGGTCGCCAAGCTGTGGTTACGCCTCGGCGAGTTGCAACGCGGTCTCCAAGTTGTGGAAGAGGCACTGGGCCGGTTCCCTCAGCATATCGAGCTCAGGTTCCTGCGGGCGGTCTTCTGCAAGCAAACGGGCAAGTTGGTCGAAGCTGCTGGGGAATACGAACGACTTCTGGCTCAAGGTTTTCAGGTGGACATTGTCAACAATCTGGCTTGGCTTTACGCGACGTCCCCCGACGAAACAGTCCGCAACCCTGTCCGAGCGCTGGAACTGGCTGAAGAGGTCGCTCAAAAGACGCGGTATCAATCTCCCTCCGCGCTGGATACCCTTGCCGCGGCCCAAGCAGCCAACGGGCAGTTCTCTCAGGCCACCGTCACCGCGCGAAAGGCCCAGACCCTCGCGCGGGGATCCGGCGAATACGAACTGGCATCATCCTTGGCTGGTCGGCTGTCCCTGTACGAAAAACACCAGCCCTTCCGCGACCAACCCTCCCCCCAGTCGAGGCCGTGATCCCGGTGGTCTGTCGGGACCCGGCCTTTTTTCCCTCGGGTGTTGCTCTCGATTACCCAGCAGCCGTCGTGATGCCAGCAAGCATCGGCGTCCGACCCGATGCGTTTCTGGGCCGCCTGCGTTTCTGGGCCGCCTGCGTTTCTGGGCCGCCTGCGTTTCTGGGCCGCCTGCGTTTCTGGGCCGCCTCAGCAAAGACGAATTCGCCCCAGATGTGCGTAACCTGTCAAATCGTTGGCCTGCATCCTATCATCAATGAGGACTGAAATGGGATCCTTTCGGAGAGGGGCCGGAAAGCACCTGCGTCTTTCGGCGAGGGTGCATCTTTTCAGATTCAGTCGTCGGGCCAATCTCAGACTCTCATGGAGAAATGATTGATAGTTCAAGTCACCGTGATTGGTCTAGAAGAGGTCCTCCAACGCACAGACACTCACACTATTTTAATATTACTGATTCCCTGAAAAGTCTTCGACGAAGCTGGTGCGTCTCGTCCGGCGATCCGGGCTTCCTTTCTCGGTCGAATACTTCTCTAAGGCCCAACAGTTGGACCGGCCCAGATGTGGCCTGGCCCACCTCTATGTTGGTGCGTGGACGGGCTTGGGGTCCTCCAGGTTGGACCTTGACCACAATCTGGGACAGTCGAGATAGCCAGTGCGAACGTCCCTTGGCTTGCAAGACTTCAGGGAAGGCAACCAACTGTTAGCAATAGTGCTAAAAGGGTTCCTTGACGCGTTGGAGTGCAAAAAGCGATTGCTCATCGCGCTTGCGTTTTCGGTCAGAATCGTCTCTGCGTCTCAAGAGCCTGTCTCAGATGTGGCCCTTGCCCACTGACATCTCTTGGGAGTTTTCACCCAACGACAGATGGGACCCTTCCCAGATAGATTTGTACCTCAATCTTCAACAGTCGTGATCGAGCCAAGCACTCTGTCACAGTCGACTTCGGCAAACGCGAGAACCGTATGGCTTCCTCTGGCGGCATGGCTTCCTCTGATGTCACAACTTCCTCCGGCGGCAAGGTGTTGGCGTATCTGCAATTGATGCGCCTGCCGAACCTGTTTACCGCTTTTGGCGATATCTTCTTGGGGTTTGTCCTCACTCACGGCAGCCTTCAACCAGCCGCTCACCTCTCCTTGCTGGTGGTCGCTTCCGGGCTGCTGTACACCGCGGGAATGGTTCTGAACGATTTCTTCGACGCGGAGATCGACGCAGACGAACGACCACATCGGCCAATCCCCTCAGGCCGCGTCAGCCTTTGGACTGCCTGCGTCTTCGGGGTAACCCTGCTGACCCTGGGAGCCCTCAGCACCGTCGCGGCAGTCGTTCTCACTGGTGATTTTCGCCCAGCATTTGTTGCAGGCGTACTGGTGAGCTTGATTATCTTTTACAACGCCTGGGCCAAGGGAACTCCGCTGGGGCCGGTGGCCATGGCCGGTTGTCGAGCGTGCAATGTGCTGTTGGGGATGAGTCTGTCACCGCATTCTTGGGGGGCCACCGAGTGGTCAGTTGCCAGCGGCTCAGCCCTGTACATCGCGGGGGTGACGTGGTTTGCCCGTCAGGAAGCCGAGTCCAGCAGCCGAGGGGGTCTGATCGCCGGCTTGCTGCTGATGGGCACTGGCATCACGATTTGGGCAAGTTTCCCTTGGATTGCTGGCTCTTCAAGCCGGGAGATTGCCGAATCGGCCAGCCGGTGGGTTCACTGGCAATGGATCTTGCTGATGGCCTTGTTGGGCTTGTTCGCCTTGCGGCCGAGCTTGACCGCTTTGGCCACGCCTAGCTCCGGCCGAGTTCAAGCCGGAGTGAAACAAGCTCTCTTCTCGTTGTTGTTCTTCGATGCTGCCTTGGTTCTGGCCGCCACCGGTGAAACAGCTCTGGCACTTCTTGTGCTGTTGTTGCTGCTCCCAGCAGTCGTGCTGGGGCGTTGGGTCTACAGTACCTAAGGGTGGATCAGGTGGATGAGGCGTTCGCGTGACTGCTAGGAAGATGTTGGCTGGGGTCTGGAGGCAACAGCCGCCTGCAGCGGACACCTCGAAATGGGTTGCACCCAGCACTAGTGCCTTGTTTGCTATGATTTTGGCAGTCGGTTGATTTTGGCAGTCGGTGGGACGTGAATCCCCCGATTCCACGAGAACCAACTGCCAAATCAGAAGGAAACCGACCACTGGGGAGAGACCACAACCAGCACGCCACTGAGAAGCCGAACGTCACAGAAGACAATGCCTGCAGGAAGTCCAGCTCTTCGATGCCACCGGGGGGACAGTGACCCAACCTTCAAGCTGCTTTCCCAAGAATGAGCGAGTGTGTCCGTTGCTGAGGGCTGCGTTCCGCAACAACGCTCAGGAGAACACACTCGCTCGTTGTGAGGCGATTTTGACTTCTGGATTGAGGCGGCGTGTTGCCTGAAAACGCCGGAGGGAGCAACAGCTGTTCGCTCGCCCCGGCAGCCCAAGCTCGCCCCGGCAGCCCAAGCTCGCCAGGCTCGGAGCACCCCAAAGCGACACAAACCCCCAGACGAGCAGCGGAGAGGATCCTCTGGGGATTGTGCTGATCAATAGGCGCTTTTTCTGCCGCCGGCAGCAGGGACAGGTCGTCGTGGTGCTGTGCCGCCACCGGACTGGCCGTAAAGTTTGAACTCGCCACCGCTGCCGGGCTTGAAGACTCGGCTATTTCGACTGTAGCCCAACATCGCCAAGAACTGATCCAAGGTGATGACCTTGACACCGCTGGCGGCGGCCTCGTCGGTCAAGCGGCTAGTGGACTTGGCGATGTCTCCCTTCCGAGGGCCGGTGGCGCTGCCGCCGAGCACCAAGTAGAGCGTCTGCAGTCCGATCCCGGGCCCTTTGAGGTTGCCATCTGGGGTCACCTCGGCGTCGACAACCCCGCCGTTGAGTTGGATGATTCTCCGCAGGGCATCGTTGTCTGCCCGACCATCTCCCTCAATGTCGATGAAGCCCCCCAAGGCCACATGCATTTTGGAACCAGGCCGGAACACAGGATCGGCGATTTGATCGCCTGCAAGAACCGGGTCGCGGATGCTGTCGCGTGTGATCCGCCCCTGAGCCAAATGGGGTTTGATCACTCGGGTCACCTCGATGGCGGCCTTGGAAGGAGTTTCCCCGTCCACTTCAAGAGTCCCCTTGGGATAGACAGCAAAGGTCTGCTGCTCTTTGACCCCATCAGCCGATCCGAGGTTGATCCACACAGAACCAGTGCGTGGATCCACCCAAGTGATCTCACCGTCGGTCAGGTCGCTGACCTCTCCCCGTTCGATCTCCCTCACTTTGCCAAATTCGACTAAACGTTGGCTGGCCTTTTTGACCTCGTCGGTCATCTCCCGCAGCTTCTTCTCCAAACTCCGGACTTCCTCGCTGCGTGTTTCATTCTCCTGGCGGAGCCGAGCCAAATTCGTTTGATGGTCTTGCTGGATTTGCTTGACCTCGTCCGCATGGGCCTGAGCCAACTGATCCCGTTCGCGGAGGGCCTTTTCAAGGTCCTGCTCGACAGCTTTGCGTTGCTGCGTTGCACCAGCCTCACGTTGGGCCAGTTGAGTCTCCAAGTCTTGGCGTGTTTGCTGCTCGGCACTGAGCTTGCGTTGCGCATCGTCCAGCTTGGCATCAATCTGAACAAGCACGGTCTTGTAGGTCCGGTTTTCCGGCTCATCGGTGAGGCTGTAGGTGTTCATATCAGCCTCATAGATCTTTGTCGCGTTTTCGACGGTTTCTTGAGGGTTAATTCCAATCATCGTCAAGACGGTCTCATACTCGCGGCTCTTGGTGTCAAAAGCTCCTTTGGCATCCAAGGCGTCCTGCTTGGCCTCCTTGAGCTTTTTCTCCAAGTCCGTGTAGTTGTTGAAGAACAACACCGTCAGGACGCCGAGGATCAACGTCAGGATCACAAAGATCACCAACGAGATCTGTAAGCCGATGCTTTCGCCTCGAGCCATCGGATGAATACCTCCCTGGCAGAGCGGTGGACGGGTCAGGTGGTCGGTTGCAAGTTATCCGTCAGCGTGAAAGCTCAGTCACCCTCGAAGGGTTTTTCCTCCCGGAATCTTACTTCCCGGAATCTTACTTCCCGGAATCTTACTTCCCGGAGTCTTACTTCCCGGAGTCTTACTTCCCGGAGTCTTTCCTCTCAGGGTCTTACCTCTGAAGGTCTACGCAGTTCCCCGAAACTTGAGGGCCGGCCGCAGCCCACGCCGAAAGAGCCGACGCTACAAAAACGTGCAAAGTCCGTGCGGAGAGTGTCTGAACTTGGGGCAAATCAAGACGCTGTTGACTCCGGAGTATACGTTGGGTGCCTAGGTTGAGGGAACAGGATGGCCCGCCCCAAATGCTGTAAAGCGTCACCGCAGAGCGTCTTACGCTGATTATGGGCTCTCCCAAGATACCGCCTACACCGCCGCGTCGTCGTCAACTGTCTCAAAAACTAGATCGGCTCAAGAAGTCCTCAGCTGGCCATCCCCAGTTGGCGGTTGGTGTTGTCCCGGACAGTCCATCCCTGCCGGTGGCGATCCCCTCAACGTCTCAGAAGAAAAAGCCGTCTACACAGGCAAGCCAAAACACTCAGTCCAGGCCAGTTCGGCAAGATGGTGCCAACTCTCGAAAAACCCACAAAGACCAAGCTCCGTTTTGGTAGCTTCCGCTGGGGATATAGACCCCTTCGTCTTGGCTCCTCGATTCCTTGAACTGCCTGTGGCCTGGCATTGACGGGTGTCCACACATCGTTAGTCTAGGCTATTGGTTCCCGGCAACTGGGTTGAGTCTGCCAGTCGGCACCGGGGGCGGGATGGACCCGATCGCACTCTCTTAGGCCTCTGACCTCCATGGGCAAACGTCGTTCTCCTCGAGGATCGTCGGCTCACCAGCCAACACTGCCAGGGATGGAAGAACTTGACGAAAGCTCTCCCTCGACCAGGTCCCCTCCAACAGCGGTTGGCCCGTCCGCAGAATCTCCTGTGCCTTTGGGAGAGGCTGCCAATCCCACTGACAAAGCGACCCCACCGACCGAAAACGCTCTTCCTCTAGCGGCATTGCCGCCGAGTGGATTTCCCGAAGATCTTCCTGACGCGAATCCAGACACTGCCTCCCCAAAGCCCAAAAAGTTCCATCAAGCAGACCCAGCCCCGCAAAGCTCTGCTGATCGCCAACCAAGGGTTGAGCCTGTTTCTGATCCCGTTGAACGAGATCCCCCTGGGGATCCCAGCTCGACACAGGGTTCTTTAGGCCAGATGAACCCAACGCAAGTGAGCCCAACGCAAGTGAGCCCAGAACATGTGAGCCCAGAACATGTGAGCCCAGAACATGTGAGTCCAGCCAAAGTGGGCTCCCGGGAGGACCCCAAACTGGAGGGTCCTGGAGTTGATGAGAACGTGTGGGTTGTGGACGCTCCCTCGATTATTTTCCAGCAGTTTCATGCAATCGGGATGCTGACCAGCCCCGATGGGGAGCCTACCAATGCGTTATTCGGGTTTACCCGAGCGTTGCTGAGGCTGCTCCGGGAGCGCAAGCCGGATTATCTGTTCTGTGCTTTTGATTTTGATGGACCAACGTTCCGAGATGAACTGTATGACCAATACAAGGCCCACCGCGAGGAGATGCCTGACGACCTGACTCCTCAAATCCCACTGATCTTGGAGCTGCTGGAGCTGTTTGATGTTCCTGTGCTGATCCGTCCGGGTTACGAGGCCGACGACATCCTGGCCACCGTGGCACGGCTGTGCGAAGAAGGCCAGGCGAACTGTTACCTGGTCACCTCCGACAAGGACTGCCGCCAACTGCTCTCCTCACGCGTGAGGATTTTTAGCAACCGCAAGAACCAAGTTTTCGACGAGGAGGCTCTTCTGGCCGATTGGGGAATCCGGCCCGATCAAGCAGTCGACTTTCAGGCACTCACCGGGGATCCCGTCGACAACGTCCCCGGCGTCCCGTTAATTGGTCCGACTTACGCCCGGCAGTACCTGCAGCAATACGAAACGCTCGACGCGGTGTTGGCCGCAGCGGTCGACATGAAGCCCAGCAAACGCCGAGACAATTTGCTGGCCTTCAAGGATCAGGCGTTGTTAAGCCGAGAGTTGGTCACTCTGGATCGGTACGTGCCTCTGGAGGTTGATTGGCAACAAGGAAGACCCGGTAATGTGGACACTATGGGGGCCGAGGCCTTCTTTGAGCGGATGAACTTCCGCGGTTTGGCCGACCAAATGGGACGGGTCAATCTGGCCTCGCGGGAAACACAGTGGCAGGCGGAGTACCATTGCGTCGACACCCCAGCCAAGCTGCAGCAGCTGGTGGAGCAGTTGCGTCGGCAACGAGTGATCGCTGTGGATACGGAGACAACGAGCCTGCGGCCCCGTGATGCGGACTTGGTGGGCTATTCCTTTGCCTGGACGCCTGGGCAGGCGTATTACGTGCCGGTTCGTTCGCCCGAGGGGGACGCCGCGATTGATCCGCAGGTGGTCGCCGAAGCATTGCGACCGGTGCTTGCAGATCCTGGCATTGAGAAGATCGGTCAGAATCTCAAGTTCGACATGGTGGTGTTACGTTCGGCGGGATTGGCGGTCCGCGGTGTGGGCTTTGACACGCTGGTGGCCAGTTACCTGCGGGAGCCTGGGGCTCGTAGTCACAGCTTGGACGATCTCTCTCGCCGCTTTCTGCGTCACTCGACGATCAAGCTGACCGAGCTGATCGGCACGGGACGAAAACAGATCACCGCGGACCAAGTTCCGCTCTCGCGGATGGCCGAATACGCCGCTGAAGACGCCGACGTGACCCTCCGGTTACGTCCAGTGTTGGCCGGTCGGTTGGACGAGGAATTGGACAAGCTGCTCCATGAGGTTGAACTGCCGCTGATCGAGGTGCTGGCAGATCTGGAGTACAACGGCATCTTTGTTGACCCCCAAAGGCTTGGGGAGCTGAGTTCCCAGTATGCCGAGGAGATTACCAGATTGGAGGGGGAGATTTACCACCTGGCCGGGCACGAGTTCAACATCAACTCCCCCAAACAACTGCAGCAGGTGCTCTTTGAGGAGCTGAAGTTGCCGGTGCGAAAGCGGATTGCCAGCGGAGCCAGCACCGACGTGGATGTGCTGAGAGATCTCGCCGGTCAGCACGAACTGCCGCGAAAGATCATCGACTACCGACAGTTCGCGAAATTGAAGAACACCTATGTCGATGCCTTGCCCGAGTTGATCTCTCCCCGATCGGGACGGGTGCATGCCTCCTTCAATCAGCACATCACCGCCACGGGGCGGTTGAGTTCAAGCGATCCCAACCTGCAGAACATCCCCGTGCGTACCGAGCAAGGGCGAGAGATCCGCTCAGCCTTCCGACCTCAGCTGCCCGGTTGGAGGCTGCTCTGTGCAGATTATTCGCAGATTGAGCTGCGGCTGCTGGCCCACTACAGCGGCGATGAGGCCTTGTGCACGGCTTTTGCCGAAGACCAGGATATTCATGCCCTGGTGGCCAGCCAGGTCCACAAAGTGCCATTGGCGGAGGTCACCACAGCGATGCGACGGGCGGCCAAGACGGTGAATTTCGGCATCATCTACGGACAGAGCCCGTTCGGGTTGGCCCGGAAACTCGGCATTGACAAAGAAGAAGCCGAGCAGTTCATTACTGCCTACTTTCGCCAGTACCCTGGGGTCGACAGTTTTCTGACAACTACGCTGGCCAAAGCTCGAGAAGAAGGTTATGTTAAAACAATCTTAGGAAGAAAACGCCGTGTGTCTGGAATCCGCGCGTTTTTGGGCCAGTCAGCAATCGGTCGGCAAAGGAATCAGTCCGAACGCGAGGCTGTCAACACCGTCATTCAGGGATCCGCGGCTGATCTCATCAAACAAGCAATGATCGCCGTCTACCGACAGCTTCAAACCGGCAGCCCATCTCACACAACAACACATCCCGATCAATCCCATCAAGATCGACCATGGCAGGCAAGGATGCTGCTGCAAATTCACGATGAACTCGTCTTTGAGGCCCCCAACGAAGAAGTCGACGCTTTGGCCAAACTCGTCGTTGACGAGATGACCAGCGTTCTGCAGCTGAACGTCCCACTGAAGGTTGACGTATCTCTTGGAGAGGACTGGCTGAACACCGAAACTTGGATTTCCAAACCCTAAACACCCCTGACCACCTTCCCCAGGGTCTCGAATCTTGGAATTCCTAGGGACTTTGAAGACCTAGGGATTTTGAAACCCGGGGGATTTTGAAACCCGGGGGATTTTGAAACCCGGGGGATTTTGAAACCGGTTCTCTGGAACCCACAGACTCTGGGACTTCAGTGGTTTGTCGGTCGCTGGCTTCTCCACAGCATCCTTCAATGGACACCTTGGCAAGTGGCACAAACTCTCGAGAGTTTGCCTGAGCAGAGGAACGATCGGGGCAACGACAGCCTCAATTGAAAACTTGTTTACCAACCAAGCCGTCCCCCAATAGGTTACTTGAAGTTCGGCTGGGCGGGTCCACCGAGGGCGACAACTCGAACACGGAGGCTTTTCGGACCCAAGCGATGGTCAAGACCAACTGAAAACTCCCACAACCGGCTGGGCTCAGCCAAACCAAACAGGCCAAACACGGACAGGGACTTCAACAACGGGCTGGAAGGGGAACGCACAACTTTTGGCGAGTTCAGGGTGAAGGTCATCGGCTTATTAGGAGGAATCGCTAGCGGCAAAAGCTGGGTCGCCCAACAGCTCAGTCACTTCGGTGCTGAGGTCTTGGATGCTGATCAAGCAGCCCATGTTGCTTTGCAAGATCCTCAGGTGATTCAAGCGGCCGTGGAACGTTGGGGGCCGAAGGTGCTGCAGGAGTCCGACGGCGACCAGCCTCAACTGAACCGATCAACCCTAGCGAGCCTTGTATTTTCGGACAGCCCCTCAGCAACGCAGCAACGGCGATTTCTGGAACAGCTCGTGCACCCTGTCATTCGCAAACAGTTTGAACATCAACTCCGAGGGTGGCGTGATTCCGGTGAGGTTGCCGTTGCAGTTTTGGACGCTCCCTTACTTCTGGAGGCTGGTTGGGGCGAGCTGTGTGACGAGTTATGGTTTGTGGACACCCCCGATGAGGTAAGGGCTGCACGTGCCCGCTTGAGGGGGTGGACGGAGAAGCAGTGGCGAGAAAGGGAACAGGCGCAGCAAACATTGGACTTGAAACGTCGGCGAGCCGACCGAATAATACCAGATCAAGGGGCTGCTCAAACCATCAACCTCCTCAAACGTTGGTGGGACAGCTTAACTCCCCCAACCAAAAGTTCCACAACCTAGCCCTCTTCTCTTCCAAATCTTGCCACTGCACAAACCCAACGGATCACTGACTCTGGGACTCATCAAGGTGATCGGTTCACCATCGAGACGGGCGTCCCGAAAGATCCGACGGGATTGAAGCAGCCGGTGACAAGACTGCCCAGTCAACACACTGCCCTGACGAACTCACCCCCCAGAACCAGGTTGAGTTCCAAGGCTGAGTGGCAAATTGGGGAACATGTTGTCGACCAGATACGGTCGCCGAAGATCGAAACCGTTCACGGTTGCGAGAAACAGAACCGTCATCGCCGCGACAAACGCGAGCGGGGACTGGTTGTCCCAACAACCAAGCGGAGCAAGCTTCTCAGCAGTCGCCGACACTTCCGCAAAAACCATTTGTCAAGTGGTTTTTGCCAACCTCTGGAATCACGATCTCCGATTCGACAGCAGCCACGGGGCTTGACAATCAGAACAACAATCACTGCGTGCACGAGTCAACCTGAGAACTGCATTTGTACAGATCTCCGTTGATCATCCGAGCGGGATCGTCTCGGTTGAGGCCTCGAGGCAGTGAGAGCATTCCAGAAAAGCGGCCCTGTCCCTAAGGACCAGAGCGGGAAGCTCCAACGGTGAGCTGGGACAGAAGACACCCAAAGTATCCTGGCGGACAAACGAATAACTCACAGAGACTTCATCCGATGCCATCAACTGGGCACCGCTGGGTGCTTGTTGGTCAGTCGACCGATTGAGCCTCGTCAATCCCGCGAAACAACTCTGGCTGCAGATCGATTTCGACCCGAAATCAACTTTCAGAGGGCGTCTCGACTCCACCGAACCAAAAAGACAACAGCAAGCGTTCCCTCGCTCAATGGCCAATTCCTCTCTGGGCAATCGATCGCTCGATGACCACGAGAATAATCTTCTGGCCAAGCGAGTTTGGAGAAATTCTGGCTGAGGCGATCTGCTCAAGAATCCTGCGAAAACCAAAATCTTGAAAATTTTCACACGCCTCAAGAACCTGGTGTCCTCAAATATCAAAACCAAGACAAACAAAATAACGCAACAACACGACTATCGCTTTGCTGAGCTCAGGCCGATCTCCCAAATGTGGGCAGACTCTGGAACCCCTCAAGATCGAACAGCCAGTCACCTCGGTGATCCTACGGTCCCAAAAGTCAGGGGGACTGCAGCACCAACGATTCCTCAAAGGTGAGGAATTCACCGAACTTCGCAGAATCTCGTTGCCACTGAGTAAAGAGTGTGTTTCGGTGCGTTAGTCCAAGGGCCTCCAGTCAAGCCCAACCGAGTCAGCACACCATCAACGAGACACCATCAATGTGACACCAACAATGAGACACCAACAGTCAGCTGCTGACAGCCAAAGCTCGACAACCAGGCACCAGAACTGAGACGCCCAAGAGGGATGGAGCCGAGTCAGCAAGACAAACACCACAACGGAGACGACAGCACCAACACATGGGCTGAGAGAAATCAGCGACACAAGCGTTTGGCCTACCAACAGGAAGAACCCGCTGGCAGATGTTGTCAGCTTCCGACCCCGACAGCCAAAATACGCCTGAAATCTTCGCAGGGGTGTCAAGACGACAGACCTCGAAGCGTTGCCAGGCCTTGTCCATCATCGATCGATCGTTTTCAGGTCTTCCAAGTGGTCGCTCCCGGCTGGTTGGGGCTCTGCGGCTTCGGGCTGTCAATCCGCAGTGACGCAGCCTGAGGTGCCCAATCACGAGGAGCTGACTCAAGAATCCTGCAAGACGTCATTGGGCAGGCTGTGGGAGCTGCCACCTCAACAAGCGAGTCATTCAAGGGAATTCTTGGGGGGCAAGGATGCACCAAAGCACGGAGGCGGCTGGGGCCGAAAGGCTCTCAGACAAAAAACCCAGGAGGTATGGCATGTTCATCCGACCAACTTTCCCAACAACCAGACGATCTGGGCTACCGCTTGAGGGACACTCCTTAAGCAGTGAAATCGGGTTGTCCTGCGTTGTTGGGTCAAGATCTGGTTCTCATCTCAACTTTTGACACCTTTGATTTCACCATTGCATAGGACTGAGGCGGATTCCCCGGTTCAGATCATCCACAGAATGTCTGCCCTTCGTTCTGCCTCAGTCGAACTCGAATCTTTGCCACCTCCCTCCCGTCGTGGCCTTCTGTGCCGCGGCCCGACGAACACAACCCTTCTCAGGAGCGAACATTCCAATGACTGAGAGTAAACCCACGCGACCAACTCGAGCTCGGAGCAAGACAACAACGTCGAAGACTTCGGTCGGTCAGTCTCGCACAACAAACGGCACCTACAAAAGCAGCCGCACAACTCGCGAATCCTATCGCGAGCCTCCACGCGAGCGCGACCTCGATCGCGAGTCCGACCGCGATCTGGATCGGGACCGCGATCTCGATCTGGACCGAGACCTAGACCGGGACCGAGACCTAGACCGGGACCGAGACCTGGACCGAGATCGCGATCTGGACCGAGACCGCGATCTGGACCGGGACCGCGATCTCGATCGTGAGTCCGACCGTGATCTGGATCGTGAGAGCAGCCGCCCGGCCGGAGGACGGACTCGCGAGTACACAAGCTACGATGAGCAGGAGCCGCTCTCATTGGCCGAAGAGGCGTTGGCCGACGAGCTTGCCTCCAACGATGAGACTCACCAACGCTACGAGCGGATCAAGCGGGGCGACGTGCACATCGCCGAGTTGCAGGCGATGAACATGAACGAGCTGATGGAACAAGCTCGGGCCACCGGCCTCAAAGAGGTTACCGGGATTAAGAAACAGGATCTGATCTTCAGGATCCTCAAAGAGCGGGTCAAACTCAACGGACTGATGTACGGAGAGGGCACCCTCGAGGTGTTGCCCGACGGATTCGGCTTTCTGCGATCGCCGGATTACCACTACCTCAGCTGCCCCGACGACATCTACGTCTCGCCCAGCCAGATTCGCCGCTTCGGCTTACGCACCGGAGCCACCGTGGCCGGACAAATCCGCCCACCCAAGGAGAACGAGCGATACTTCGCCCTCCTGCGAGTCGAGGCGATCAACGACGACGACCCCAATAAACTCAGCGAAAAGGTCTTCTTTGACGACCTGACCCCGCTGCACCCGACACGCCGCATCCGGCTGGAGACGACTGCCGAGGAGATCAGCACCCGTGTGGTGGACCTGATCACGCCGCTGGGCTTTGGACAACGCGGCCTGATTGTCAGCCCCCCACGAGCAGGCAAGACCATCCTGCTGCAAAAGATGGCCAAGGCCGCTTTAGTCAATCACCCCGATGTCTATGTGATCATGTTGCTCATCGACGAGCGGCCCGAAGAGGTCACCGACATGGAACGGCAGGTCAAAGGACCTAATGCCGAGGTCATCAGCAGTACCTTTGATGAGACCAGCGGGCGTCACATCCAGGTCTCCGAGATGGTCATCGAAAAAGCCAAGCGGATGGTCGAATACGGTCGAGACGTGATCATCTTTCTGGATTCGATCACCCGCCTGGCCCGAGCTTGGAACTCAGAGGTGCCCCACTCTGGCAAAATCCTCACCGGTGGTGTCGACGCCAACGCCTTGCAAAAACCCAAACGCTTCTTCGGCGCAGCTCGGGCCGTTGATGAAGGCGGCTCGTTGACGATCATCGCCACTGCTCTGGTAGATACCGGCAGTAAAATGGATGACGTCATCTTCGAGGAATTCAAAGGCACCGGGAACATGGAGATCCATCTGGATCGGCGGTTGGTGGACAAACGGGTTTGGCCTGCCATCGACGTCAACGCCAGCGGCACTCGTCGCGAGGAGATCCTGATGGATGTCGAAGAGCACCGGCGTGCCTGTGTGCTCAGACGGCTGCTGCACTCGATGAACCCTGTCGAAGCCATGGAGCTTTTGACCACACGGCTGGGCAAAACCTCCAGCAACGCCGAGTTCCTCATGAACATGAACGTCTCCTAAGGAGCCCCCGACGGACCGCTTTGCAGGCTCCGGCAACGGATCGCCCAGGCAAAACACCCAGGCAAAACACCCAGGCAAAACACCCAGGCAAAACACCTTGGGACAGAAAACCTTGGGGCAGAAAACCTTCCGGACAGACAAGACTTGGCTGTGCGGACCTCCAGCGGGCCGAGGCGAAGACCCCAACGGACTTCGAGGGTGGAGTTTCACTGCGGTGCTTGAACTGGGCGTGCTTAAACTGGGCGTGCTTAAACTGGGTGTGCTTGAACTGGGCGTGCTTGAACTGGGGGTGCTTTGCTGCAGGGCAGGGCTGATTGCCCGAAGCTCGGCAAGTTCCCCCAACTTTCAACACCAGAGCCTGTTTGCACCTTGGAAGTCAGATCGAATGCTGACAAAAGGCCGAGAACCACGTTCTTTTGACCCCTGCCTGCCCAGCAAACGGTTGGACCTTCGACGACCTTCGACTTGCTGCAGGATCCTTTGGATTGTCCCTTGTCGAAAGCCCGAGGCCGGTCAGGCTGATCGCAGTCATGCTCGACCTTCGTAAGACCCGCTGAGACCGAAGATGCCGGCACCAACTTCTGGAGAGTGCTCGATTCGGCAGAGCGAGTCGGCCTTTCCTCCTCAACAGCCAAGCCATGCCTACTGAGTTCACGCTTGATGGACCACTGCCAGAAGGCCGTATTGCCGTGGTCGTCAGTCGGTACAATGCATTTGTGACCGACAAGCTTCTCTCCGGAGCGTTGGAGGCGTTGCTTGCCGGAGGAATTCCAGAGGCCACCGTGGATGTGGCTCGTGTGCCTGGCGCCTGGGAATTGAGCGCGACAGCGGCTCGCTTGCTGGCCAGCGGTCGCTACTTGGCGGTTATCGTCCTGGGAGCGGTCATCAAAGGGGAGACCGACCACGACCGATACATCAACCACGCTGTCAGCGTGGAGCTGGCGGCAACGGCTGCTCGCACCGGTGTTCCTGTCTTGTTCGGGCTATTAACCTGCGATACCGTGGAACAAGCTGTCCAACGAGCGGGAGGGCGTCTCGGAAACAAAGGGAGCGAAGCAGCCGAGGCGGCATTGCAAATGGTCCGCCTCTTCACCCAGCTCCCCCCAGTTAACTAACCAACCGACTTGCGTCCCAGAAACTCGTATCTGACAACCTGACTTGGAACGAACCACCATAAAAACCAGTCTATGACACTATTTTACCCAATTGTATCTTCCCTAGGCCAGCCACAGTTGGATAATTGAGTTCCAATTGACAGCTCTCAGGGTTGGCATCGCTCGTCCTGAAAGTCGTCATGGACGATCTCCCAGGCACAGGTCGAGACGATCTCTCCGGCCTGGCCAGAGACCAGCCAGTTCCGCGTGTGCAGTCAATTGACAGGTGTGAGCTGGCAACGTTGCCGGAACATGATTACGTGGATTGAACGTCGCCCCTGAACAATCCAGATTCACCTCTGACGAACCGCAGTTCCGATCCACTCAAGTTGGGTCGGGCCACGGAATGTATGACCCGTCGCAGCCGAGCTCGGGAAGTAGCCCTCCAGGTGCTCTTCCAAGATGATCTGAACCCAGGGTTGAACCCAGGTCGGGCCGATCTGTTTCTTCAGGCCCGTTTGCAACAAGATGAACAACTCATCGGCTTCGCCCGAGAGCTTGTCTCCGGGGTCCGTCGCCACCGGGGCGAACTGGATGCTCGTCTGAGCAACATCGCCGAAAACTGGTCGATCCACCGAATGACCGCCACCGACCGGAACTTACTCCGGCTGGCAGCCTTTGAGATCCTGTTTTCCGACACGCCCGACCGAGTGGCCATCAACGAGGCCGTCGAGCTGGCCAAACGTTATGGGACCGCCAGCAGCTCTCAGTTCGTCAACGGAATCCTCGACCAACTGCTCACCCGTCCAGAAGATCCTCAAGACTCCGCAGGGTCAGGCCAGGGGCCCTCAAAACCGTGAGCTCGAGGCTCCGAGGCGAACCGACTCGATCTGGAGACCTCCCGCCTCGCTTGCTTGATTGTCTCCGAAGCTGGACTGACCTGTTTGGCTGGCAGCGGCTCACATCCTGGCAGCAGATCAGCCAGCTCCTGTCCAATTCTTGCGAAGTTCAAGCCCCGAACAATTCAACCAGGCCCGATTCGACTGAGCGTACGGTCTGCTCAGAAATCTCCGCTGGACTGACCGTTGCCTTGTTGGGGGTCACCCACGGGGCTCTCACCACCTGTTTGGCAAATTGGAAGGACGAGAATGGGTCTCTTTGACACGCTGAAGAAGGCGATCAAAAAAACCAGCGACTTGTTGAACACCGACATCCGTGACTTATTCAAGCGTCACGGACAGTTGGTCAACGATGAGTTCTTGGAGGAACTGCGAGCCCTGCTGTTACGAACCGACATGGGGGTCAAGTCCTCACGGGCGATCACTGGGGATATTGGCAACAGGTTTCGTGGACGGCGAGTGGAGATGGAGGAGGTTCTGGCAGCGGTCAAGGAGAACGTTCAGGCGTTGTTGGCCCAACCTCTGGAACCGATTCAGTTTGCTGAGGGCCCACCGACGGTGATTATGGTCTGTGGGGTCAACGGAAGCGGAAAGACAACCTCGATTGCCAAGCTGGCGTATTTGTTTCGCTCGCAGGACAAGTCGGTAGTGCTGGGGGCGGGCGATACCTTCCGAGCGGCAGCAGTGGAGCAACTGACCATCTGGGCCCAGCGGTTGGAATGTGAGATTGTCACCGGCAAGCCAGGGGCTGACCCTGCCAGCGTGGCTCATCAGGCCGTGCAGAAGGCTGTCCAGATAGGAGCCGACGTGTGTATTGTCGATACCGCCGGACGTCTGCAGACGCAAACCAACCTGATGAACGAGCTAGCCAAGATCCGTCGGGTCATTGGCAAGGCTCTGCCGGATGCTCCCCATGAGGTTCTGCTGGTTTTAGATGCGACCACAGGGCAGAACGGACTGAGCCAAGCCCTCAAGTTCTCGGAGTCTGTCGCCTGCAGCGGAATCGTGCTGGCCAAACTTGACGGCACAGCCAAAGGCGGAGTGGTCGTTGCCATTCGGCAGCAGTTCGAGCTGCCAGTCAAATTCGTCGGCACTGGCGAAAAAGCTGAAGACCTGGAAGTCTTTGACAGCCAGCGTTTCGCCGATGCACTCTTTGCCGAATCCTAGGGCCAAGATCCGGCCGAGACAGCATCTGAGGGGCTGTCAGCAGGGGTTTTGGCTGCGATTTGGGTTCGGATAGCCGCCAGCGTGGAGACACGCTCGGAAAGGTCTTTCCAGCACTGCCACCCAGGGTGTTGCCGACGGATGGTTGTTGTCTCCCCAAGGATGACATGAGATGACATTCCCGAGGGACCCTTCCCAACAAGCGAAAACCCGGTGGATCTGTCTCGCTGGCCAACGTTTTGCAACCTGTTCAGAGCACTGCCACAGAGGGCGTTTTCGAAGGGGAGTTGCTGCAACTTGGGGCCAGCCTCTGGAAGCATCGATCCAGACCGATGCAGCGTCCGAAAAACTGCCCCGATCGATCACGGACTCTGCTGGCTGACACACCCGCTATTGATCGTCCAAAAGCTCAGCGGAGATACCGCTTGGACAAATCTGCGTAGGCATCGATGCGGCGGTCTCTGAAAAACGGCCAATGAGTTCTCACGGCATCGATTTGTGAGAAATCGCACTCAGCCAACAGAATCTCCTCCTGATCATGAGATCCCCGGGCCAAGATGTTGCCGTTGGGATCGACGATCAGCGAAGCTCCCCAAAACTCTAACTCTCCTTCGAGCCCGACACGGTTGACCGCCGCCACGAACATCCCATTGGCGATGGCATGACTGCGAATCATCGTCTCCCAGGCAGAATGTTGGCTCACCCCATACTCAGCTTTTTCAATGAGATGCCAGCCGATGGCCGTTGGAAAGAACAAGATCTCCGCACCGGCCAAGCCCATCAGCCGAGCAGCCTCAGGAAACCACTGATCCCAACAGACACAGGTCCCCACTTGGCCAGCAGCTGTGGCGAAGGTAGGAAAGCCTAAATCACCCGGTGTGAAATAAAACTTCTCATAATAGAGCGGGTCATCGGGAATATGCATTTTCCGATAGATCCCAGCTGTCGAGCCATCCTCGTCAAAAACAACCGCCGTGTTATGGTAGAGACCGGCGGCACGTCGCTCAAAAATGCTAGCCACGACAACCAGCCGATGCTTCGCGGCAACCTCGGCTAGAATTTCGGTAGTCGGTCCCGGGATTGGTTCTGCCAGCTCGAATTGCCGGTGGTTCTCACTCTGGCAAGGGTAGGGCCCGCAGAAGAGCTCTTGAAGGCAGATGAGGGTGGCTCCCCGGTGAGCAGCCTCTTCGATCGACTTGCTGGCTTTGGCGATGTTTTGGGCCTTGTCGGTACTGCAGCTCATCTGGATCAAGCCGACGGTTTGCCGAGGGCCCCGGGCGTCAGCCGGCTGGGGCAGGGCAGGGGAGTCGGCTGCAGGTCTTCGGCTGGAGTCAGGTTGGCTCACGGCAGATTCATTCCAGGCGAAAGTCTGGGCGAAAAGAAGACAAAGCGCTCAGCGAGGAGCATCTTGAGCTTACCAGAACGTCCAGATCGTTAAGCAGAAAATCAGCAATACGGTCACAGGAAGGTACAGCAGCCGGGCCAGGGCGTTGTCGCGATACCTAATCAGCGGTGCGACATGGGCAACCTTCAACAACAACGAATTGACCACCACCAGCAGCAACATGACGTAGGCGAGGATATAGAGGCTCTCTAAATAGGTGATGGTTTCGGCCTTGAGCCGGCCGCGGAGATCGATGTGCATCAGGAGGATCGCGAAGAAGAAAGCCCCACTGGCTTGCAACACCCCGAAGATGCTAAATCCGGTACTTTTCTGCTTCTCGACGCTGACTCCGGCACTGATCAGCACTCCATGCAATAACAGCAAAACAATAGCCAAGGGAACGACATACGAGATAAAGGGAGTGAGAAAGTTGCGTACCAACAACACGTTGAACCTCAATTCCGGAACCTCTCTCTGTCCGGTCAGCTGCCCACGGCCCAGTACTGTGTTGTAGTTGACTAATTGGTAGCTAAAAAAGCTATTGCGTACACTCCAACTGGGAACGGTCAGCTCCTCGGCTAAGCCGGGCTGAGCCAGCGAATTGATGATGGGGTACCGCTGCAAGTCAGGAATGAGGATCACGTTGCGATCCCAATGAGGGTGTCGCAGGCGAATGTCAAAGAGCTGCCGATCCAGCGGAAAATTCCGGTAGTCAAAGCGATCCTGGATCACCGCCTGGAACCTCCAACAAACGATCTCCACCGAACCTTCCCGCTCTCGAAAGTGTTCTTTCCAGGAAAAACCCTCAGGATCAGGTGCCAACTCCGAAAAGACAACACCACGCGGGAGGTGGTCGTGGACTTCATTCTGGTACCGTTGCCAGAGGAAGCCACTGACACGAACAAGGTTTGGCCCGCGGAAATCGACCGCTTCCAAAAAGATACCGGTGGGGATGGTCAGGATTTTGGGTTGATGCAGGTCTTTGGCCAACAGCTCACGACGCTTGACGAACTCTCGCAAGCCTGCCGAATCGTTGATCAAAACCGAGCGACCGCCTGAGAGAAGATCTTCACTGGAGGAGTGTTTTTGCCGGTAGTAGGCGGCCAATTGCCAGCAGCGGCCGACCCCCAGTGAGCCGACCAAGACGAAGCACATTCCCAAAATCCACAAGCGTCCTTCGTCGAAGCTTTCGATGTTGAGCCAGACGATAGCCAGTAACGTGAAGGTGATCAGCAAGTTGATCGTCAGGCCCAGTTGCCATCTCCGCAACGCTGCAGTCGGCCGGGGCAGTTCATTCTCCAAAATAGCCACACCAATGGACCAACCAGCCGCCGGCAAGGGCGTAAAGAAGAACCAACCATCCAAAGCAGCACGGATGCCCCTGAGTCCCCGAAAACGGACGTACCCGGTTTCCCCAGCCAACATACGAGTGGCTGCCTGTTTCAGCTCCGGGCTTTGCAGTTCCTCGGCAGCCTCAGTGAACGTCTTGCCACTGACGGCGTACTCCGTTTCCGAGTAATCCACCAGGGTTCCATTCTGGTCGACAAGCAACCCAAGGCCCAATCGGCCGACATTCTCAGTGTTCAGCAGGTTGTTCCAAGCCTTCAGGGAGATCGAGGCGTTGACCACACCCCGCAGGGATCGGCTTTGCTCAGTATCCCTGGGTCCATAGAAGGGCACACTGTAGCCCACGTAGGTGGTCTGCGCCGCTGGGCCATAGCCAGAAACCCAACAAGGCTCGCCGGCCTCGGCAGCTGCTTGATACCACCTGGCCTCCTCCCTCGAGGCCTCGGCGGTGTAGTCGTACAGGCTTTCACACTGGATGATCTTGCCCAGCTGGAGATCGTAAAATGGTGCGTAAAGCCGGCGGTCTGGTGAGAAGGCTTCCGGGACATAAGCAGCTGTGACGCCTAATAAGAGGGGTTCCTTCTGGCAGGTCCGTTTCAACAGTTCGCCCACCCGCTGTTGATCGAGCGACTCACGTTCCAGCACGCTGGCCAACTGTTGCGTGACCCGCTGGACTCGCTCCATCTCGGCGGTGATGTCGGCTTCAATTCGCTCCACGGCCTCCTGTCCCACCGCCACAGCCTGACGATCGACCTGCCAGTTGATGTAGAGAAAGGACCCCCACTGTAGTGCTGCCGTCAAAATGCTGATGCCCAACAGCCACAACGCCAGCTGATTCCACCACCTGCGGCCCCCCCGCTTCCGGGAGGACGGCTCCACTTTGCTTGCCCCCTGCTGCGTGTCACCAGCAGGTCCACTTTCTGGGTGAGGAAACTGTTGTGGGGGTTCGCCCATGGATCGGATTTCTTCTCGAAGCGGTCAGGACCTTTGACTGAGTGGCCCCATCGACAATCAGCCGACAATCAGCCGACAATCAGCACTGTTCTTATAGCCAGCCTCTTGCTGATGGAGAATGGCTTGAAGAGATCGAACTTGCTATCCTCAATGGTAGCTTGCCAGAAAAAGCTATAGCGGACGCCAAGGACAAACGGAGCCTCATCGGGATTTCGGAAGAGAGGGCTCTCTCGTAAAATCTCACCCTCTTTGGAGAAAGCGTCGCCACGAGGTGTTGGGCAGAAGCTGACTTTGTCCGACAGCCACTTGGAAACCAAATGCCCAGAAGACCAGCATCCAGAAGACCAGCATCCAGAAGACCAGCATCCAGACGACCTGCATGCTCAACCCCTGAGGGATTCGACGAAGATCCTCTCTCAGTAGCTAATTTTTCCGCTAACCGCTGATGAGTACGACACAAATCGACGAGCAGATCGCTCGCCACTCGGAGAGTTGCACAAGATTGGTCGACGAAGTCGGCCGAATCCTGGTTGGTCAGGAAGGGATGGTTTCCCGGCTGTTGATCGGCCTGCTGACCGGAGGGCATGTGTTGCTTGAGGGTGTTCCGGGGCTGGCCAAGACGTTGGCGGTCCGCTGTTTGGCCGAGGCGATTGATACGGGGTTCTCGCGAATTCAGTTTACCCCGGACATGCTGCCGGCGGATGTCATCGGCACCGAGATTTTCAATCCCAAAGACGCCACCTACAGCATCAAACGCGGACCGATCTTTTCGAACTTGATTCTGGCCGACGAAATCAACCGGGCTCCTGCCAAAGTGCAGGCCGCTTTGTTGGAAGCGATGCAAGAGCGCCAGGCAACCATTGGCCAGGAAACCTTTCGCTTTGACGAACCGTTTCTGGTGCTGGCCACACAGAACCCCATCGAACAAGAGGGAACCTATCCGCTGCCTGAAGCGCAAGTGGATCGGTTCATGCTCAAAGTGCTCGTGGAGTACCCCTCGCGTGATGATGAACGCAAAATCGTCGACCGGATGAGCGGCACCAAGCCGATTCCCACCATCAGTTCGGTGGCCTCGCCAGCAGAACTGGTCGAAGCACGCCAGGTGGTCGAGAGAATCTGGACCGACGATAAAGTCCGGGACTATGTGGTCGATGTCGTCCGAGCAACACGCAAGCCCGCCGAGGGGGGCATCAGCGGCCTCGAGGGAATGATCGAAACCGGCGCCAGCCCGAGAGCCTCCATCTTCCTTATGAAGGCCGCCAAAGCCCACGCGTTTCTCCAAAGTCGCGGATATGTCACCCCACACGATGTCAAGACCCTGGCGCCCGACGTGCTCAGGCATCGTGTGGTGCTGACCTACGAGGCCGAGGCTGAAGGCAAAACTCCTGACGAGTTGATCCGCAAAATCCTGGACAACGTCCCTGTGCCTTAATCATCCAGACAGCGAACAATGCTGCTGTTGCGTTTGCTCCTTGAACTCTTTCTGCCATCGGCCAAAGGCATGCTCCCTCCAGAGGTGATCCAACGTGTCCGCGAAATCCAGATCCACACCGGCCGCCAAGTGGCCGATGTGCTTGCTGGGCAGTATATCTCGGTCTTCAAGGGACGCGGCATCGAATTTGAAGAAGTCCGGCCGTATGTGCCCGGCGACGATGTTCGCACCATCGATTGGAACGTGACCGCGCGGATGGGCGAGCCCTACGTCAAACGGTACGTCGAGGAACGACAGCTCTCGTTGATGCTGATGGCCGACGTCTCGGCATCACAGGATTTTGGCTCGGCTGAACGCTCCAAACGGGAGGCAACCGCCGAACTGTGTGCTCTGCTGGCCTTTTCAGCCACTCGCAACGATGACAAAGTGGGGTTGACCTTATTTCATGGCGGCATCGAACAGTACATCCCCGCTCGCAAAGGACAAAAGCACTCACTGCGAGTCGTCCGTGAAGTCCTCACACACGGAACCGCTGAAGCACCTGAAAAACTCACACATAACAAACTCACACATAACAAACTCACACACAACAAACTCACACACAACGGAGTCCCTGACAACGGGCTCCCTCACAACAAGCTGGTCGGCTCAGAGCAAGCAAGCCTCAGAAACGCCCGTAGGATTCGTCGCTGGTTGCCTTTTGGTCGACGCCGGGCGTGGTGGCGGACAGGGCGTCAAGCCACCAACATCGCTGGGGCGATGGAGTTTTTGATGTCGGTCACCAGCCGCAAGACGGTATGTTTTGTCGTGAGCGACTTTCTTGACGAAGGATACTTGCCGGCGATGCAGAGCGCAAATCGCAAGCACGATGTTATCGCTGTGCTGATAACCGATCAGCGAGAGCTGGAGATGCCCCCGGTCGGTTTGATCAACCTCGCTGATGCAGAGACCGGCCGCATTGCCCGATACGACTCTGGGTCCTCGGGGTTTCGCACTCAGCTGGCCCGCATCGCCGCTGCCCGCGTGGAGGAACTCAAGCACTCCTTCGCAAGCTGCAACATGGATTTCATTCACATCGATGCAGCCCAGTCGGTTGTCGATCCCTTAGTCAAGTTCTTCCGGATGCGGCAAAAACGAATGCGTCGATAAATGCATCACTCAGACGACCTCTTGAGAATCCGAGATGTTTTCGACCGGAAGCCCAGCTCACCCCAGACTGCTCTTTCCGCTTGCTCTGTTCTTGGGGGGAGTTTTTTGGGGAAGCATTCTTCTGGGCAATGGACGAGTTGCTCGGGCTGAAGAGCCGCTGCAACAAACGACCGAGTCGGGCCCGGTGACCGCCAGGCTGACCCTAGAGCCGGCCAAGCCTCGCATCGGGGACGTGGTGACCTTCACCATTCAGGTGACAGCGGAAAAAGACGTCGAAGTTCTGATGCCAGAGTTTGGTGAAGCCCTGGAGCGGTTCTCCATCATCGACTTTGTACCCCGCGAGTCGCTTGATGAAGAAGGACGCCTGGTGGCCACACAACGCTATCGCCTCCAGCCTCCCTCTTCCGGCAAACAAGCGATCCCTCCGATCCTCATCGAGTATGTGGATCGTCGCCCAGCACGTCAGCAGGCGCCCCAGGGTCTGGATGCCTACGAGCTGCTGACCCAACGGCTGGAGTTTGAAGTGCAATCGGTCATGCCGGCAGACGTCTCGGCCCAGTTAAAGCCTCCTTTGGGGAAAATCACCCCCCCTCCACCGCCTGCCCCGCCATGGTGGCCGTGGATCTTGGCTGCGGTCGTTGTTGGAGGCTTGGCGATTCCCCTTCTTAGCTGGGCTTGGCAAGCATGGCGAAAGCGAGCCCGTCGTCGAAGCGCGTACCAAATCGCCCGGGCTCGTCTGGATCGTCTGCTCGCTCGAGAGGGCCTCGAACAGGTGGATGCCTTTTACGTAGAACTCTCAAGCATTGTGCGGCGATATCTGGAAGATCGGTTTCAACTGCGAGCCCCCGAGCTGACCACCGAGGAGTTCCTCACCTCCGTGGGAAACTCCCCGGATCTGTCGGCCGACCACCAACGCCTGCTTCGGGAATTCTTGCGAGAAGCCGACTTGGTGAAATTCGCCGGGGTCCGGCCTTCCCGAACCGACGTCGACCGTTCGGTCCAGGCTGCCAGTCGTTTCTTGGAAGAAACCCAGGAGAATGCCCCGTTTCTCGAGGTCGACTCCTACTGAGGTTGGGGAAAATCTTGGCTCGTCCGGCTTCTGGAAAAGCGGCGAACTCACTGGCGATGGCACTCTTCGGCCGGAGGACGCGATCGGCGAGTTGCTGGTCAGCAGGGCGAAGCAGGAGAACCCAGGAGATTCGTCGATCACGCCGCCCGCGAAGCCAGATTGGTGTTTTGAGACAGAGCCGAGTGTTGACGACTGAGACTTTCGCAAGGTTGGCCACCGGGGGCGACTGTCGAGCATCTTGATCTCGCACTCAGAGGGTCAGCCGAAGGCCCCAGCGGCAGCGAGGATTGTCGGTCGTTGGTCACTGATGTGGTCCAGGGGCTTTTGAGGGAATTCATATTTTTTGCAAGAATCCTTTATGGAATTCCAAGATCCTCTTTTTCTGTTGTTGGGTTTGTTTGCTCCCCTGCTGTTGATCGCGTCGATGCGGTCGGCTTCGCTAGTGCGTTTTTCGTCGTTGAGCATCCCCGATGCTGCTGCACGTTCGTGGCGGGTCCGCTTGTCGATCCTGCCGGCGGTCTTGCTCTCATTGGCCAGCCTTTGTTTCGCGGTGGCCCTCGCTCGTCCAAGAACTCCGGATGCCGAGAGCCGTGTGCTTCGAGAGGGAATTGCCATCATGGCGGTGGTGGACCGCTCTGGGTCCATGAACGCCCGGGACTTGGTCCAAGATGATCAGAGTGTTGATCGGTTGGAGGTGGTCAAGGACGTCTTCGGAGAGTTCGTGCTCGGTGGCGAGAGTGGCGGGGGCAGGCCTGATGACATGATCGGGCTGATCGCCTTGGCCGGCTATGCCGACAGCCTCTGCCCGCTGACGCTCGATCACGGCAATTTGATGAACGTTGTCGAGGATCTCCAGATTGTCAAACGGCCAGACGAAGACGGCACAGCCTTGGGCGACGCCCTGGCTTTGGCCGTCGAGCGGCTCCGGCAGAGTACGCCGGTTTCCAAGGTCGCCATCCTGCTGACCGATGGCGTCAACAACGCCGGGGTGATCGATCCTGACCAAGCGGCCGAACTGGCCACCTCGCAGGGCATCAAGGTGTACTGCATCGGGGCAGGCACCGAAGGCGTGGCACCTTTCCCGACCAGAAACCCCTTTACCGGCCAGATCGAAATGGCCCGTGCCCGTGTCGAGATCGATGAAGAAACCCTCAAACGGATTGCCCTGGCGACAGGCGGTCGGTACTTTCGAGCAACGGACAAGCAAAGCCTTGCAGAGATTTATCAAGAGATTGACCTGCTGGAACGGACGGAGATCAGCGAAACCCGCTACCTTCGCTATACCGAGCATTACGGCTGGTTTGCCACCGCCGCGCTGAGCCTTCTCGCCCTGGCGGCCCTGGCAAGCGGGACGGTCTTTCGGACCTTGCCGTAGCCGCACAGAACCGCCTCACTGGGCTGTTGCAGGTTGTGGCCGAGGCATACTCCGCGGTGACCAAAAAAGGTCAATGCAACACCATCTCAGTGGGCAACGTTCACATACGAAACAGTCCAACTCACAACGGACACAGATCATCGCAAGCCTCCATGTCAGATTTCCGCTTTGCCCATCCCGATTGGTCCCTGGCAATTTGGCTCGTCTTGGCCGTGTTGTTGCTGTTGTTCTGGTTGGACCTGCAGCGACGTGACGTGCTTTCACGGTTCCTGTCCGTCGCCATGCAGCGTCGGCTCGTCCATCGTCTCTCCCCCACTCGGCGATGGCTCAGTTTGTGCTTCTTGGGCATGACTTGTTTTTGCTTGTTACTAGCATTGATGAGGCCCCAATGGGGACTGAGTTACGAGCGGACACCACGTGTGGGGGCTCAGGTCATGGTGTGTTTGGATGTGAGCAGATCCATGCTGGCTGAGGACACCGCCCCCAATCGTTTGGAGCGTGCCAAGGCGGAGTTGACCGATCTGCTTTCTTACCTAGAAGGTGATCAAGTCGGGCTCATTGCCTTTGCGGGTCGAGCTGTGGTGAAGTGTCCGTTGACGCCGGATTTTGGTTTCTTCCGACTGGTTTTGCAGGAGGCCGGCCCGCACAGCGTCGGACGCGGCGGCACTCGTCTGGAAGAACCGATTCGCAAAGCTCTGGACGGGTTTCGTACCGAAGCGGACGTCTCGCGGCTGCTGGTGCTGATTACCGACGGCGAAGACCATGATTCGCACCCGTTGGATGCCGCCCAAGACGCCGCAGAGCGTGGGGTGAAGATCCTGGCGGTCGGCTTTGGCGATGAAGCCGGCAGTGAGCTGTATGTGACCGATCCCCAAACAAACGCACGCGTTCCGATCCGCGACGCCGAAGGACAGACGGTCGTCACGCGGTTGGACGGCCAGACGCTTCGCGAGATGGCCCTGGCAACCGACGGGGCCTATATCCCTGCCGGCACAGGAGCCTTGGATCTGAAATCTATCTACGAGGCCCACATCGCCCCGCTGGTCCGCGGGAAGCTCGATGATCGCGGCCAGCCAATTCGGCAAGAGATCTTTCAATGGCCGCTATTGGCAGGATTCCTATTCCTGTCCACCTCGGTGCTTTTGGGTAGCAGCTCCATGAAATCAGAATTGCTCGCCGGGGCCCAAGTCGCTCATCTGGCCAAAACCCACAAGACATTCTCAGGGGCTCAAACGGCAGCTGCCATGCTACTGGCCGGCTGGCTAGCAACCCAACTGACGACTCAATTGGCAGGTCAGCCCGCCCAAGCCCAACAAGACCAGCCAACCGCCCCAGCCGATGGTCAGCGGGAGTTGCCAAGCGAGACTGCCAACCGCCAGAGGACAGAGGAACCCGAACTGGCCGACCCACAGGAGATTTACAACCAGGCATTGGCGTTTTTGGAAACCGACCTGGATCGTGCAGAGCAGATGTTGACCCAGGCACGGCGTAAGGCAGGAACCAACGGCCAGGTCCGCTTTCGGGCGACGTACAATCTCGGTTGGGTCGAAGTCAAACGGGCGGATGAGGTGATCGAAGAAAAGCCTCAAATGGCCTTGGACTTTCTTCGCCGAGCAGCGGACCGCTTTCGCGATGCGGTGCGGTTACGGCCGGAGAACAACGACTCGCGGCACAATTTGGAGGTTGTGTTGCGGAGGATTTTGGAGCTAAAGGATTCGCTCTCGCAACAAGATCAGGGCAACTTAGCTGAGCAACTCGATGCTCTCATCGAAGAACAACGCAGCCTCGTCAGCGAAGCCCGCGAGTTGGTCGCCCGAGTTGCCCTCGAGGACACAGCAGCGACCTTGGACCAGTTTCGCAGCGAGTTTCGCCGGCTTTCTGTGAGACAACGAAAAACCCTCGCCCAGTGCCAGTCAACGACCAACTCGGCCCGCGAAGAAGCAGACACCTTGTCTGGGAAGTCCGATCAAGAGCAGACTCCCCAGCAACGAATTCGTTTCGCTCAGTTGACCAACGTCCTGCATTACCTCAACCGAGCCAATCAACGTCTTGGTCAGGCGAGAGGGCAGATGCGTCGTCGACAAGCACAACGCTCGTTCCGCCGCTCTGCCATGGGACTGACGGAATTGAAACGTGCTCGTGATCAACTCCGTAGCCCGGTCGAGGTCCTAGATGTCATCTTGGCCGATGCCCTCTCACTGGCGGAGTTGACTGCGGCCAAAAGCCAGGCGGCCGGGATTCTTTCCGAGTTACCGGCAGGCAGCAATGGCCAAGGTGACGTGGCCGTTGGCTCATCGCGTTCCACAAAACAGCTGTCCTGGCTCACTCAAGATTATCTTGAAGATCGTTTGCAACCCCTGACAGAACGAACCGCTGAGCTGGCGATGAGGCTACAAGCTGCCTTGGAACAACAAGAAGCCTCAGCCTCCGAGGTGACCTCGCCCGGCGGAGGACAGCAGGCTGAATCCGACCAGTTGTTGGAGGCGATCCAAGAAGCGCTGCCGTATCTCTTTGCTGGGAAAAAATCCTTGGAATCGGCCAGTGTTTCTTTGGCTGTTGATCGATTTGACGAGGCGGCCACCAAAGAGCAAGAGGCGATTGCCTCCTTGCGAAAGGCTCGGGAACAATTCCTGGACTTACGACGACTGATCGAGCTGACCTACCTCACCGAGGATCAGATTGAGCAATTACTCCAAACTTCTAGTGAACTTGAGCAAGGCGGTCCGGCCGATCAGCAGCGACTTCGCGTAGCCTTGGCCGCAGAGCAACAACAGGACAATCTTCCGCGTGGGCAACGTCTCGCCCAACTCATCGAAACGGAGCTTTCCCGATTACCTCCTCCCGCTGACGAGCCACAAGAGTCTGCCAGTTCCCCTCCTGATCCGGCCCAGCAGCAGGCCGCTGCGGAGCGTCAGAGGTTGGAGCTGGCCAAGGGGTTGCTCGCTTTAGCTCGCCAAGAGATGGCAGCAGCCGCAGAAGAACTCCAGCCACCCAGGCCACCCGAGTTACCCGATCAAGCTGGGACACCTGGCCAAAGAGAATTCCTATCTCCCTGGCAGCGGCCGATGTCGCTGGTTCCTGGTGCCGAGGCTTCTCCTTTGCCACATCCTGCTCGGGCCCATGTCGGTCAGGCGGTGCAACACTTGAAGGCACTGCGGCGGTTGTTCTTCTCCATCGCCGAGCATTTGCGTGAAACGGCTCAGCGTCAGGCGAACCTCAATGACGAAACTGAGCAGGTGATCACTCTTGCTGAGGCTGAGGGTGACGAAGTCGCTCAGCGATCAGGGCCGCTGGCAGCCCGTCAGCGAGAGCTGCAGTTGATCGCTGAGCAAATCGGCCAAGTCCTTCAAGAGCAATCCCAACAGCAACCACCAACCCCTCCGGCGCCCGGGGCTGGGCAACAAGCATCCGACCCTCAGCTGCTGGCACAACTGCAGCAGATGGCCCAGCGTCTTGGCCAAGCTGCCCAGCTCGTCCAGGAAGGTAGCGTCGAAATGGAACAGGTCGTCCAGGAACTCTCGGCCTCGCAGAACCAGTCCTCTCAGCAAGACCAACAGGCCCTTCGACCTGAACCAAGCGACCCTCAGGCATCCAGCAATGACGCTCGCGGTCACCAAGATGCCGCCTTGGCAAAACTGGTGGAGGCGCTGGCTCTGCTCCAACCGCCGCAGCAGCCGAATCAACAGCAAGATCAGTCAGAGCCAAGTCAGTCCCAGCAAGATCGGCAAGAAGATCAAAAGCAAGCTGGCTCAGGTCAACGGAACGAGGACCAACCGACAGCAGGCTTTGACCCGTCGCGGCTGCTCCAAGCGGTTCGCGACCGGGAAGCTCAGCGTCGCCGAGATCGCGAGCGACGCGGTCGGCTTGACCAGGAACCCGTCTTGAAGGATTGGTAAGCGGCCCAGCAGACCCGATCAGAGAACTCTCACCGAAAACGCCGATGAGTCCACTCACATCCAGAAAACCTTTACAGAGCATCAAGCCGATCATCTTGCCTCTTCTCACTTGGACCCTACTGGGTCTCTCTCGGGGGGTCTGCGCACAGGAAATTCGCGTGGAAGTGCAGACGCAGCAGCCACCGTTTTATGTGGGCGAACCAGTGGTGATCCAATTCACGGTCGTGGGCTTTGATGATCAAGGTGAACCGACCTGCACGATGGAAGCCAAACCCGGCCAAGATGATCCCAACCTGCGAGGCGAGAAGGGCTCGATCAACCGCAGCGTGTCCTCACGCGAGTTTCAGTACCATGGCCGGTTCTATCGAGAGACACGGGTCACTTATGTCATCCGCTATCTCATCACCGCAAAGAAACCCGGCAAGTATCAAGTCGGTCCCTTTCTTCTCAAGCAAGGCCAGAAGGAGAAACGGGTTGAGTCCTTTCCGATGTCCTTTCAGGAGGTTCCTCTGGATCCGGAGATGCGGGTCCGCCTGATCCTGCCGGAGAAACAAGTGTACCTCCACCAACGCGTCCCGGTGACGATCGAGTGGTGGTACGCCGGCAATCTTCGCAACCTCCGCAACTTAAATCTCCAATCTCCTCTGTTTGATCAGTTTCGTTTTGCGCCCGATCAGCCCCCTCAGCCGGAGATGCCGGAGTTGCCCATCCAAACCAAAAACGGCAGTTTGGATTTGCTGGCGACTGCTCGAAAAGAGCAGTTCGAGGGGCGAAATTATGTCGTTCTTTCCGCCAAACGAGTACTTATCCCCGATCATGTCGGCGAATTTTCTCTGCAGCCTGTCACGGCCACGGTCAGCAAGTTGACCAGAGAGGGCCGACCGCCATCGCCGCTGGATGACCTGGATGGTTTCTTTGGCCCCTCGATGCTTCGACCCAGGCGGCGTGTGCAATCGGAGCTGATCCGTGCTCGGGGGAAGTCCCAAACACTGGTCGTCAAAGCCCTGCCCAATGGACAGCCAGAGAGTTTTGCCGGAGCGGTTGGTCGAGGTTTTGCCATTGAGGTGGCTGCCGATCGAACGGTTGTCCGAGTGGGAGACCCAATCGGGCTAGACATCACCCTGCGTGGTGATGGCAATCTGGAAACAGCCAGCTTGCCGCCACTCTCCGCCGATGGGGGTATGCACCCCGAACTCTTCGGTTTACCCCAGGGCGAGCTCACGGGTGAATACGCCGACGGTGTCAAGCAATTTCACGTCTCAGTTCGGGTCGCTGATGAAAAAGTCGGAGAAATCCCCGCCTTGGCCTACTCCTGGTTTGATCCAGAAACGGAGACTTATCACACCGCCCGTTCTCAACCGATTGCCCTCCGGGTGATGCCCGCTGAGCTGGTCACCGCGCGACAGGTCGTCAGCGGCCGGTCTTCCAAGTCTCGTTCCGAGAAACCGACCGCAGCGGAGGCAGCAGTTGCCGACGGACCACCCGATTCTCCGTTTTCGCTCACCGGGGCCGACCTGGCCATCGAGCCGCACGGCGGAGTTCTGGTTGATGCTCGCAGCTTGCTGGCCAACTCCCCCGCAACCCCGGCGGTCATCTATGCGTCGGGTTTGCTGCTGGTGGCGGTCGCTTGGTTGGATCGCAGACGCCGCTCGGTCGATCCGGTGTTGGCTGCTCGCGGTCAGACCCTTCGCCAGCAGCGAGCACGTCTGGCTCGAGCCAAGGGCTTACCAAAACGTGAGGCCGCCGAGGAAGTGGCTGCGGCCCTCCGCATACTGATTGCCGAAGTGCCTCAAGTCGACCGAGCGGCAGCTCAGTCGGTGATCGCCGAATGTGAGGCAATTACTTATTCCCCAGATGCAGGCAGCGATTCGCAGCTCGACGAAACGCTCATTCACAGAGCTCAAGAAATCATGGAGGTCTCTTGATTTTTGGAACTTTCTGGATTCGGCAGCGTCAAGGTTGGCTCGGCCTCTGCTTGTTGCTCTGGGGGTTCTTGTCTCTTGACAGTCTGGAGGCGGCTTCGCCAAGGGAGATCTTGGACGAAGCTGTCCGCGAGTATCAGTCAGCTTTGGACTCGACTGATCGCCAACTGAAGTTAGCTCGCTTTCGACGAGCCGAGTTGCTCTTTGCAAGTCTGGCTGAAGGCGGGCTAGCGACTGAAGACAGGGCAGGGCAGGGCGACTCGGGAATCCGCAATGCTGATCTCTATGTCAACTTAGGAAACGCGGCGTTGGGAGGTGAGCGATTGGGTCAAGCGATCCTGGCCTACCGCCGGGCGTTGCTGTTGGACTCCAACCATCAACGGGCGCTTCAAAATCTCGCCCATGCTCGGACCCTGCTGCCGGACTGGGTGCCCAAAGCGGAACCGGTTGGTCTGTTTGGGACGTTCTTTGCTTGGAACAATTGGCTCTCACAGAGCCAGCGACAACTTCTGGCAGCCGGCGTTTTTTTGTTGGCTGCCATTTTGATTGCCTGCTCAATTCGCTGGCGGCAGTCGGCTCTTCGGGCTCTGGCGGTGATCCTAGCGATTGTCTGGATCCTGTTGATGATTCTTCCTTCGGACACCTCAGGGGATGCCGCTGTTGTGATTCTCCCAGAGGTGGTCGCCCGTTCTGCCGATTCAACTGGCGCACCACCTCGATTGCCTCAACCGCTTCCAGGCGGCACAGAACTTGAGGTGCTGGAAACTCGAGACGATTGGATTCGAGTCCGGCTCTTCGACGGCCGCGACCCTTGGCTGCCAGCATCTGCTGTGCAATACGTCTCTTTGCCTTAGGGAAACCCTTTTGCTGATTCCCTGAAAAGTCTTCGACGAAGCGGGGCGTTTCGTTCGGCAATCCAGGCTTCCGGTTGGTGCCTCAGGCTGCCCCCAAGGGCAGACGGTCGTCCTGGGTCGAAAACTTCTCCGAAGGTCAGTAGTTGGACTGTGTAGGATGTGGCCCGCCCCAGCCCTATGTTGCTGCATCGAGCTGTTGAGGGCCCGACAGGTTGGGCCTCTGCCACAATCTGGAACAGTCGAGTTAGCCTTTGACGCGATAACCCAACCCAGTCAGGACACCACGAACTTGGTCGAGATGATCGCCTTGAACTTCTAGCAGATCCTCTTTGACCGTACCGCCAGCACCACAGGTTGTTTTCAGTTGTGTCAGCAAGGCGGGAAGATCGTTTCCAGCTGCAGAGAGGCCGCGGACAACAGTGACCATCTTGCCTCGCTTGCGTTTTTCCAGAGCGAGTTGAGCGGTTTGTTTCTCAGGCGGGATCCGTGATTTGACCTGCGGGGGACATTGGCAGCTGGTTTCCGGCTGGCCACAGTGCTCGCAGTGCGGCGGTCGATCCCACTTGGTGCCTTCAAAAAGTCTCATGTGCACTTTCCCAGAAACGTATGTTCTTTTTGTTTCCCTGAAAAGTTCTCAACGAACTCATTGAGCAACCACCGGCAATCCGGGCTTCCGTTGGTCGCCCTGGGTCGGAGACTTATCGGAAGATCAGTAGTGATCTCAGCATCTCGACAACAAGTGATTGAACCTGAGAACAGCTTTCTCCGAAAGGCTTCGGTCAAATTCCTTTCCAAGTCTCCATCGATGTCTCCAACACACCCGAGCGACTTACAAGCTGCCAAGGTCTATCCTCCTGGCCTGTTTATCACTGGCACGGATACCGAGGTCGGCAAGACTTACGTTGCCGCGATGATCGCACGTTGGCTCCGGGGGCAAGGCCGGCGAGTTGGTGTGTACAAGCCGATTGCCAGTGGATGCCTCTGGCAGGAAAACAACTTGGTCAGTGAGGATGCGTTCGCTTTATGGGAAGCCGCTGGCCGACCGGCAACGCTTGAGGCGGTCTGCCCTCAACGTTTTGCTGCTGCCTTGGCGCCCCACTTGGCAGCTCAAGCGGAAGGCCAACGAGCCGACTTTGGCCAGATGATCGCAGGTCTGGAGAGTTGGACTGCCAGCAGCGACATTCTCATTGTCGAAGGGGCAGGGGGGTTGTTGTGTCCTGTAACAGAGGGCACAGAAACTATCGCGGATTTGGCCCAGATCTTCGGCTTCCCGCTGGTTGTTGTCGCTCGCAACAGTCTGGGGACGATCAATCACACGTTGTTGACTTTGGAGGTTGCTCGAGGTCGGCAATTGCCGGTCGCTGGCATTGTGCTCAACAACATCGGGGCAGGGCAGGGCGATATCAGTGTTTCTAGTAATCGCAGCGAACTGCAACAGCGAGCTGGCGTTCCCATTCTGGCGGAGGTGGCGCCTGAAGGAGTGAGTTTCCAGCCGCCAGTGGATTGGTATTGCTTAGCTGAAGAGCATGCTCAGCGGCGGTCGGCTTCAAGCAGGGGAATGCCCAAGTGTTGATGGCCAACGCAAATCTCGGCACCTAGATCGCACCGCACTACGAACAACCGCAACACGACGAACAGCAGCGATTCAGGCAAACCCCTGCGGGATTGGAGGACTGGCTGAGTGGAGATTTCGGCAACCAGCGGTGTTGATGCTCCTGCAGCAAGGTATGAGCTCCCGAACAGAGCTCGGCTGTGAGATTGCCGTCTTCGGAGGGGTCAAGCGTGCCCAGCTTGAGTTGGACGACTGAACTGAGCCCATAGCCGGACCGCCGTGCTGTTGGTCCTAGTCCGCCAAGACCAAGCGGGGATGTTCGCTCTGAGGGTCGGATTCGATTGCGGTGGAGAGTTCTCGTTCTGTGCAAGTCACAGGGCAGGGCAGGGGAGTGAGCATGTGAGGGTCAGACAAGTGCGTACCCTCCGGCTGGTCCTGCAGGGGAGTCTGGCTGCAGGCAACAACCACCAGAGACACCAACCGACTGACCCCGGCAGTTCGCCAACTCAACCACAACTTCCGCCGACTTGCCTGATGCTCCCACAGACTTGGCTCAGGACGCTGCCACAGCCGAGACCTCCCCACGCTGGCGAGATTCAGCCAGGGAGGTGTCCAAGTTCAACTCAATTCGCACGCTCCAGCGCCCCTGGGCATCACCACGTACGAGCCAATGGGGAATCACACAAACTTGTTGATGCACACCCTCAAAGCCTCCTTCACTCTGGCTGACACTCTCAATAGGAAATGCCCATAGGCCGGCTGGTTGTGAGAGAGTCAAACCGACATCAATGCCCAACCATTGATCGGTCATGTGCAGTCTGTACGCCTCTTGCAGATCTTGAAAACTTCCCAATCGGCCCAGCTGATTGTCTTGCCCGTCATGAAAATAGCGATCATCGGCACCGCCAGGAAGTCCCGCGAAGTTGAACTCTGGAGCAAAATGCAGAACAGCCTCGGCAGGCAAACCCTCCAGCTCATAGTCAATCAACAGGACGCTTGAGCCGGCTTGCACCGTGACGGTCTTGCTCAGGCCAACAGGAATCTCACCAACAGTGCCTTGTCGAGAAAGCTGGATTTGCACCTTGCTAGTACTACGACGGATGCGAGCTTCGTAGTTACCAGCAGCAAAATCACCGAGTTCATGGGCTTTATTCTGAGCCACCTGAGCATGAGTGGTCTCCAGATCGTAGAAGTGATCGATCAGAGACTTCCGTGGCAGGTGATCATAAAACACCTTCTGATCGAGGTCAGGATGCTTAAAGATCACCTCGGTGCTGACGGCAGCCAAATTGCCGTTTTCTCCTCCTAGAACAGCCCGGTGATAAGCCTCAGGCCTTCGGGCCATAGTGGAAAGCAGATTCAAGCCAATGGCACGGACGTCTAACTCGTAGAGCATTCCGCCTGCCGCTGGGGCGAATAAGGCGACCAGCCGATCACTGGCAGCCATCGTCTCCTGTCTGGCATCGAGATTGTAGTCGCCGGAGGAGACATCGACCCAGGCCTCGGAAGGCCGTTCGGCCCTCTCGATGAACGTATCGGCCTGGATGAGATGTTTGTAAATCGCTTGGCGAAGATGGGGCAAATAGATGCCACCAAAGGCCCCATGCCAATAGGCACAATTGCACTGACCTCGATAGAGCTCGCGGCGGGCCTCTTGGAGTAACTCCGCCTGACCGGGATGTGCATGGCCCTCGCCACCTTGGCCCTGAAGTGACTGCAGCCGTCGGCTGACCATCATCATACGGGCGTACATCTCATCCGTTTCTGGATACTTGACCTTAAAATTTCGCCAGATGCTGCCGCGAATGAACTGGCTGATACTCGGCCAACGTTCATCGTCTTTGAGGTGCCCCTTCAACTCGTCAAACTCAATCTGCCGTTGGACGGGCAACGCCCATTCTGTCATCTCGCGATAGCTGGAACCGGGCAGATAAATCTTGCCCGCTGGCGGCAGATGATCGATCACCTCGCCAAAGGTGGTCAACTGCAGCCAACCCTGCTGCACTCCAGCGGTGATAGCCTCAAAGAAACGCTCGAGCCAACCATCGTCGTAGACGTGTTTCTTGGTGCCCGGCCACACCCCGAACTTCTCGCCATCATCTCCGAAGACCAACACACAACCGGGATGATCTTGCGACATCTGGTGAAGGTATCCAGCGGTCGCCTCCACCGTATCAAACGGAATCAGATAACGCAGCGGCTCATCAATCGGAAAGACTTTGAGCAGCTCCCCTTGATCCTCAGTCACGTAATAGCCGCTGATCAGTTGGGAGCGGTCGAGCCCCGCATTCTTGAAATGAAAATCATCCAAAAGGGTGAATTCCATTCCCGCGGTGACGAGATCAGCCACCAAGCCCGGTTCCCACACGCGTTCGGGCATCCACATTCCGCGGATCCGCGTATCAAGCCGCCGCTGCAGTAACTCGGTGTAGCTGACGATCTGCCCAATGCGGTCCGGACTGGGCAACATCGAGAGAATCGGCTCGTAAAACGGCCCGCCAATGACCTCCACTCGTCCAGTGGCGACAAGCCCCGCCAAGCGATCGACGTAACCAGGTTGGTGTTCCAGCAGCCACTCCATCAAGGACCCGCTGGTGTGAAGGGCCACCGGAACTGTGGGGAACCGCTCCAGCAAATCCAAGAACGGGCCGTAACTATCCTGCACGGCCTGCTGGTACACGTCGTCAAAATTCCCCACCGGCTGGTGGTTGTGCAGCGCCAAGATCAAACGGATGGGGGCGGCCATGAAACAAACCAGCGTTTCTCAGGAATGTGGCTGAATTTGGGTCCTGGGGAGTTGGCGGCCACTCGAACAGGGTGAGCCGCGCTGGGACTCCAGCTCAGGATAACGTGTTGAGGAGTAGGTTTTGTATCGGCTCAACCACTCATGCGGGTGAGATGATCCTGATAAGCCATTTGGGAAAAATCGTTTTTGTCGGTGACGCAGTGTTGAGATGGCCAAGCGTTGATGAGGCGAAGTGTCGCTGAGGCCAAATGTCCTTGATCGCTGCTCTGCGGTGGTCGACCTCGGCTGCGGAGTTCCCGGAAGCCTCAGGGGCAATCTCGCAGATCAGCGGCGGCGAATTCTGGGGTAAGCGGGGTGATAAAACACCCGCTGCCGAACTCGAAGCCGGCAATTCTGGTGACCCGAGGCAGCACCTCGAGCACCCAGTGGTAATGACTCTGAACCGATGGGTCAAACGGTGCCGTCTGCCACACACAGTTATACGCACGTCGGCCTGTGGCGCGTTCCACCCGTCCGATGATAGATTTCCAGAGATCGGCCAATTCCTGGAGTTCTTCGGCGGAACTCTGTCGAAAGTCGGGGCAGTGTCGCCGAGGCAAGATCCACGTTTCGTAGGGCATTCGAGAAGCTGCTGGGCACAGGGCGACAAAGTGTTCGCTGGCCTGGACGATCCGCGGCCCTTGCAGCTCGGCGGCGAGGAAATCACAGACCAGGCAACGACCGGTTTGCCGGTAGTACCGTTGGCTGCGTTGCAGGCGGATGCTCACCTCGTTGGGGACAAAGGGCAGAATCACCAACTGGCTATGGCTGTGCGCCAACGAGGCGCCGGCGTCGGTGCCCACATTCTTGAATAACTGCGGATACTTGGCCCAGCTCCAGCCACTGGCCGCTTCGATGCGTTGCTGGGCAGCCTGCAAGACCTCGGCAAGCTGCTGAGTTTTCAGTTCGGTAATGCTCTCGGTGTGATGGCCGCTCTCGATGAGCACCTCATGCCATCCGAAACCAGGCTGGCTTCCATTATCGAGAGTGAGGTTTTGCAGCAAAGGGTTTTGCAGAGAAAGCTCTTCCGCTGAGGAAGAAGAGGTCCAAGGCTCGGCTTGCAGTTCAGTGAAGGCCGCTTCCTCTTGCGGAGGTCGAACAGCCGGATACTTGTTGCCAATGACCCGCACTCGCCACTCTGGGGAACTCGCTTGCCCGTCGTGTGCATCAGCAGCCGGAATTCGCAGCGTCTCCGGGGGTGTCTCCGCTTCAGCTCCTCGACAAAACGGACACCCCGGCACAATCAAGGAGGCCACGGGGTGGTCGGCATGGGCCTGAGACAAGACTGGGTTGGATTGCTCTGGCGGGGATTGTCCTGGCGTGGATTGTCCTGGCGTGGATTGTCCTGGCGTGGATTGTTCTGGCGTGGATTGTTCTGGCGTGGATTGTTCTGGCGTGGATTGTTCTGGGCGACTTTTGGCGAAGGCCCCGGGCCGGGAAGCACGCCCTGGTGCGACCAACACGCAGCGGCCGCTCAGTGGATCGGTCCTGAGTTCCGGATGGGGAACCGCGGTCGCACCAGCCTCGCCGGAGGAAATCGCTTGGTCAGCAAGAGATGTTTGATTCACAAGTTCCATGCCCCGCACTTGTTGTCTCCGCAGTTGTTGTCTGCCCAGTTCGGACCGCCTGGCTTTTCCCAGTTGCTGGCAACATGTCACGGAGTTGATCACCCCAAAAGGTCATCTCGGCAGACGTTCTGGCGAACGTCTGGTTGGCACCTCCGCCCGGTGGCAGGGGGACCTTGGGTTGTTGGCAGTTTGGTCCGGCTGTGCGTTTCTGGCCAGCTGGTTTCTGGTTGGTTTCTTAATGGTTTCTTTCTGAGATCTGTCGAACCGGTTCGTTGCGGTCGTTCTGGCTCGATGAGCTGTGCGGTCGTTGGCTGTGCGGCCGTTGGCTGTGCGGTCGTTGGCTGTGCGGTCGTTGGGTTGGTGAGTTTCGGTTGAGGAGCCTTCGCTTGGCCAGAAATTGTCGGCCCAGCAGCGTTCTGCCGCTTGAAGCCTTGCACGAGGACGCCTGAACTGGGGCTAGCTTTCCAAAAGTTGTTCTTCAGTTGAACTTGCTGTGGATGGATTGCCATTAGAGGTAGTGTATCGCCGCAACTCTACTCGTGCAATGTCAAGTTGGGGCGTCCTTTGGGCCAGGCCGCGATCGGGGCTGGGCCCAAAAGGGCAGTCTGAGAGTGGATGAAAGTGAGGTCACCCCCAAGGGTGGATGAACTTTCGGTGTGGCTCTGGCGACAAAGCTCTGTCGGAGTTCTGTGTCTTCGGCTGAGGTTTGTTGAGGCTTGCTGGTCGCCCACCAATTGTGGTCACGGCCCACCGGTGGCGTTATAGTCGAAGTAAAGTTGTCTCCGCAGGAGTGCGACAACTGCCAAAATCCCGGAGGCCGAGCCTGTGCCCGATCTCAATGTGCATCAGGTCACTGAAGACTATTTCTCCCGCATCCACAGGGCCGCCCTGGTATTGACGGGCAACCCTTGGGATGCCGATGACCTGGCACAAGAGACTTTTTTGGAACTTGCTCGGCAGGCGGACCGGTTTCAAGGACGCAGTTCGGTGTACACCTGGCTGTATGGAATCTTGTTGAATTTGGAACGTCGGCATCGGCGACGTCACGGTGTTTGGAAACGCAAGTTGCGGGTTCTTTGGGGATTTGAACAGCCGGTGGAAAAAACCGTTCCTGCTGCGGAGACAAAAATCGAGGTGCAGGAATGGAAGCGAAGCCTCTGGGCTGAGGTCGCCAAGCTGCCAGACGGTCAGCGGCACGCATTGGTCTTGCGATTCAGCGAGCACTTGAGTTACGAGGAAATCGCCGAGGCTCTGGGATGTCCCCTGGGGACAGTCAAGTCACGCATTCATCACGGTTTGGCAACGCTGCGGGAACACCTTGGTGGGCAAGGCAGTAGCGATGCCATTGAAATCCCCCGACACGCTGGGGAGGACCTGACTCATGCGGTTTGAAGGCCGCGTCATCTTCTTCGAAGACGAACAGGCCGACGCGTTGGAAAGCCCCGAGGTCAACACATGCAACCTCGCCCCCTCGGCTCAGGGTCTTGCGGCTGGTAACCCACCAGCCCAACGAACCTCCACGTTTGTCGGCTCTCAGCAAAATACACAACCTTATGTCCAACCCTTACCCAGCAACTCCAAGTCACCCAGAGATTTTAAGTCCCAAGAGTTCAGATCCCAAGAGTCCAGATCCCAAGAGTCCAGATCCCAAGAGTCCAGATCCCAAGAGTCCAGATCCCAAGAGTCCAACTTTGGGTCTCGCGAGATGGTCTCTTCAAGTCCGCCTGAAGACGAGTTTTTGGACGATCCCTTTTTAGGGGTTCTTGCCCAGCAACTCAGCTACGAAGCTCAAGAGCTCAGCGGCTTGTATCCTCCAGTGTCACTAGAGGAATCCCCTCGCTCCCAACGACACAGACAAGTCCGAGAGGCAAAGCGATCTCGACAGCCTATCCGCTGGAACCAGCTTGCCGTTGCCGTAGCAGCTGTGCTGACCATCGGGATCGGTCTCGGACTTGTGCTGGGCTGGTCAGCGCCATCCGGCGGCGTCGCTCAGCCGACAGAGCTTGCTCAGGCAAA
>CAZYKP010000002.1:149392-164025 GCA_964648025.1 uncultured Pirellulales bacterium
CTCATTAGCTCAGGCAAACTCATTAGCTCAGGCAAACTCATTAGCTCAGGCAAACTCATTAGCTCAGGCAAACCTTTCAGCTCAGCGAAGCCAACAGTCTTCCCCACCAGCTTCAGAAACTGTGGTCAATCGTCTCCCATCTCGCCACATTTTCGGGGAAACGCTTCTGCGGGGCGGAAAAGACTCTCGTCTGACCACTGAAGGTCAACTTGGGATTTTTGAGTCCGTCCGCAGAGAAAACGCTCGCACGCTGAGTGACCCACAAGTGTTGTTGCAGGGCACTTTGGGCCGTCAGACCTTAAGTCAAACAGTCCCCAGCCACAACCTGCCGGACCAGTCACCTCTGGGCCAGCCAGGTTTGGCTCCTACAACTCCCAGGCAAAGAGTTCCTGGCCAGTGGGTTCCCACGCCAACTGAGGGAGGTACAGACCCCGCAGCCGACCCGTCTCAGCCGCTCTCGCTCGAATCGATCTTGTTGCTGGACCCGGGGACGAGGGAGGCTTTCTGGGATTTGACCAGCTCCCGGCGGGACAAGATCAAAATCTAATCCGTCCACTGCTTGGCATCAGGTCGCTTTGGCCATTGACGAGCCGGCTGAGAAGTCTTCCTCGCTCACATGCGTTTGCCTTTTCACCATTCGGGAACCACTTCTCCGGACGGAAATTCATGATGCTCCGGCTTTGTGTCGGTCCTCTTGGCAGCGTGCCAACACCCCGTCCGCCGAGGTGCAGCTTTCCAATCCGCCGAGACCGGGATTTCCACTCCCTGCTCTCTTCTGGGCCCTTCTTGGTGGCAGCCTGGGCTCTTGCCGCAGCGATCTGTCTTCACTCGCCGGCTCTGGCCCAGCCAACGCTCCTCGATGAAGAAGGGTTGCCGGGAACCAATCGTCACCCCACCATCGACCCCGATCGCCGACCACTCCACCATATCACCCAGCCACGAACACACATCCGACCACAACAGCTAAGTCCCGAGCAACTCGCTCAACGGCTGGCTGCAGCCACCTTGACCGTGCGAGCTGTCATTCACCCCCCGAAATCTGCCGACCCACGTGTCCAACCTCCTCAGCGACAGCCAGAGCAGAACTTTCCCCTTTCACAGCACCAGCCTCCGCAGAAACAAGAGCCTTCACAAAGGCAAAAGCCTCCACCAAAGCAAGATCCTTCGCAGAAAACGCAGACAGATCTGCCATTACGGCCCGAACAAGAACTCCAACCTCCAGCACAGCCAGACCCAGCACAGCCAGACCCAGCACAGCCAGACCCGGTCCGCGAGCCGGCACCGCCACGCTGGGTTGGCCCACGTGCCGAGGTTCGGATTGCTTCTGGAATCTCGCTGGGGGGGGGTCGAATTGTGACGTTTCTCAACGCTCCGGCCGGGACGGACCTGCGTGTGACACTTCCAGGTGGCGATTCTCAGGAAGCTCGGCTGAGGGTTGTTGACCGTCACTCTGGCTTGAGCCTGTTGAAAGTCCAAGTCGACTTGCCGGCACTCCCGCTGGCATCTTCCAAACCGGTTCCGGGATTGCAGCTGATGACCGGAGCAGCCGGGGGCATGGACAAGCCTTTGATGTCGCTAGGGGTCCTCGGCGGAACCGACAGGACTGTTGGCGATTTCCTGCCTCCGTTGCTGCAATGCGACCTTCGCACGACCAGCAGCAGCTGTGGAGCGGCTGTTTTAGATTTCACCGGGCACTTGCAGGGGGTCATCGTGGCTACGGCCGCACCGGCCGAGCGGACTGGATGGACCTACGCGGTTCCGGTCAGTCACGTCCGCCGTCTGCTCTCAGCGATGCCCGAAGACCAAGTTCCCGGGGTGGTCGTACTCCGCCGCCGACGACCGCAGTTGGGCTTGGTCCTGGAGGGAGAGCAACCCGGGGTCGTCCTCGTCCAACGAGTCATTCCAGGTGGACCGGCTGAACAATCGGGCATCCATCCCGGAGAACGAGTGTTGGCTCTGGACGGATATCCGATTCGCAGCGTCTACCAAGTGGTGGTGCCAGTGCTTCGCAAGCAGCCGGGTGATCGGGTTAGCTTGAAATTGTCCCGCGGTGAGCACGTGCGTCAGATCCAGATCACCTTGGGCAACGCTGGACCAACGCGCCCGGTGGACTTCGATGTCAACCCAGAACTTGGTCTCTCAACCAACGGTCGCTCAGTCGCCCATACGCTCCCCACTCAACAAGTCGCCCGTCAGGCGTCGAATTCCCGCTTCGGTCCCAACTCCAACACCGGTGAGATCAACGCCCGCACTTCTCTTGCGGAACGTTCCCAGACCCTAGGTGCCGAACAACTCCAGTTGTTGCAACAGACCATCCTGGCTCTGCATCAAAATCACAAGCAACAACAAATCATGATCGGACAATTGCAAGAGCAAATCCGCACCCAGCAGGAAACGATCCAACAACTGCAAACAGAACTCCACCATCTCAACAACCGAGTCCAAGACAACCCAACTCAAAACGAGCCAGTCCCCAACAAAGCTCTCCCAAGAGAATACACCCCCTCTTGGAAGATCCGGCAGCCAGCCCGCTAGCAGGACTTTCTCAGCACACGTGTCCTTGATCACGGCCCTGGCCTAACACGAGCTCTGATTCAGAATTCAGGCTGCCGAACGAACAAATCGCTCGATCCGCTCAAATCCTTCTTCCAGGACATCCATCGCCGCGGCATAGGAGATACGTGCGTATCCTTCCGCACCAAAGGCAGAGCCCATCACAGTGGCGACCTGTTGTTGCTGCAGAAGTTGGAGCGACCAGTCTGCCGAAGTCTTGGCGAGGTGGCCTTGATAGTCTTTGCCCAACAGGGATCGGAGGTCCACAAAGGCATAGAAAGCGCCTTGCATCGGGGGCGCGGAAAGACCCGCAATTCCCTCCAATCGCTGAGCCACCCAGTCTCGACGTTTGTTGAATTCCACTCTCATCTGCTCAACACAATCCTGAGGACCCTGGAGAGCCGCCAAGGCCGCGTGCTGGCTGATACTGCAAGGGTTCGAGGTTTGTTGGCTTTGAAGTTTGGTCATCGCTGCGGCAAGGGCAGGGGGGGAGAGTGTCCAACCAATCCTCCAGCCGGTCATGGCGTAACACTTGCTAACGCCGTTGACGACAATTGTTCGCTCGGCAAGACCAGGCCGGACGGTGGCGAAGCTTGCGGCAACTCGATTGTCATAAACGAGCCGGTCGTAGATTTCGTCTGAGATGACCGCCAGGTCATGTTTGATGGCCACATCGGCCAAGGCCTGCAGTTCCTCAGGGGTGTAGGTTGCCCCAGTCGGGTTGGAGGGACTGCAGAGCAGCAGCACGCGGGTGCGATCTGAAACCGCCTGAGCAACCTCCGAGGCGGATACTTTGAACTCACTTTCGACCGAGGTTGGCAGGACCACCGGTTCTCCGCCGCTGAGACGGACCAACTCGGCGTAGCTCACCCAATATGGGGCAGGAATGATCACTTGATCGCCCGGGTTCAACAACACCGCCAAAGCATTGGCCACGGAGTGCTTGGCCCCGTTGGATACAACGACCTGCTGGGGGGAGTACTTCAGGTCGTACTGTTGCTGGTAGCTCTGAGCGATTGCCTCACGCAATTGTGGGATGCCCGCGGCCGGGGTGTAATGGGTGTGGCCGGCATCGATGGCGGCTTTGGCAGCCTCACAGATATGCCGGGGGGTCGCGAAATCGGGTTCTCCCAAACTGAAATCGTACACCTTTTGGCCACTGGCTTTCAGTTCCCGGGCCTTGGCCGCCATCGCGATAGTCGCCGAGGCTTGCAGGGCCTCGATTCGCTGGCTGACCGGGATGGTCACGGTGGTCATCGGAAGCGTCCTCGATGTTTTGATCAGCGAAGAGGTCGGTGGGGCAAACTCCTCAACTGAGGCCAAATGCCGGGCCAAACGCCGCACCTCAATCAACGAGTCACCATAGGCAGCCCAGAACATTCTTCCAAGGCCCGATCAGCCTTCGCCACAACCCCGGTGTGAGCCTTGGGGAAATTGGTTGGGAATTGTGCTCCAGTGGGGGAACGGTCATCGGCGAATTGTCTGACGCTCGCACGACAACTTGCCAATGTCGTTTCGGATCGTTGGCGACGGCCGCGGCTGCTTGTGCAGGCTCAGCAACCGCAAATTGAAGGCGGTTTGCGCGAACCGGAGCTGCCGATAGAACATCAAGAGACCAGCTCAAAACGACCGGCTCACAGGGGTTGGCTGATGCCGGCCAACATAACCAGGGCAATGTTGCTCAGAGACTCTCCGAAAAGCATCCGGCAATCCACTGTGTTGTGGAGCCCAAGTCATGGTGCAACACGATCCAGGTGGATTCCGGTGCTTCTCGGACAGACTGTAAGAGGCTTGACGTGTTCGACAACGTGGCAGTTGTGGGGGCGACCGGTGCGGTCGGCCGAATCATCCTCGAGCTCCTCAGCGCTCGTCAGTTTCCTCTGAAACGGCTCAAGCTGTTGGCCTCCGCACGCACTGCGGGAACGCACATAGCCTTCTGCGGCGAAACCATCACCGTCGAAGAACTGACCCCCCAAGCCTTTGAGGGTGTCGACCTCGTCCTCGGCAGCACCCCCGACGCGGTTGCCAAAGAGTTCGTCCCCCAGGCGGTTCAACGAGGAGCCGTTGTGATCGACGAGAGTGGCGCCTGGCGGATGGACCCCTCTGTGCCCTTGGTCGTCCCCGAGGTCAATCCTCAGGCAGCACTGGAGCACCAGGGGATCATTGCTAGCCCCAATTGTTCTACCACGCAGATGGTTGTCGCTTTAAAGCCGCTGCACGATGCTGCTGGTCTCAGCCGAGTTGTGGTCAGCACTTACCAGGCTGTCAGCGGGGCAGGGCTTGCTGGGGCCCAAGAGCTCAATGAAGGCACACGGAAAGCTCTTGACGGTCAGTCTCATGATTATCAGACATTCGCTCATCGAATCGCCTTCAACTTGATTCCGCAGATCGGCTCCGAGAAGCAGGGGGGTTATACCTCCGAAGAGATGAAGATGGTTCGCGAGACGCAGAAGATCTTTGCGGACGATTCGTTGCGGATTTGTCCCACCTGTGTTCGTGTGCCGGTGGCCGACAGCCACAGCGAGTCCATCTTGGTGGAGACAAAGCGGCAGCTTTCGGTAGAAGAGGCCCGTTCGCTTTTTGCCAACTTTCCGGGCATTGAGGTCATCGACGATTTGGGCGGCCAACAGTATCCGATGCCGTTGACCTGCGCCGGGCGAGACGAGGTATTCATCGGGCGGATTCGCAAAGACCTCTCCAGCGATCACGGACTGACTTTTTGGTGCGTCAGCGACAATCTCCGGAAAGGGGCAGCGACCAACGCCGTCCAGATTGCCGAACTGCTGGCAGGCAAGCCTGGTCAGAAGCATTCTGCCGAAGCTGCCCAGAAGCCGACTGAGGAGTTTCAACGGGCTGTCTCAGGGCCATCGCGAGCTGACTGAGAACAACTTACCTGGGGAATGGCTGCCTGAGGAAAAGCCTTGAGAGCAGTCAGCAAACTGACTGGGTGTTGGGGCAGGGCAGGGGAAGTTGAATTGACTCTGAAGCAGCTGCTCAATCCGTTTGAGGCACAGAGTGCTGAGTTGTCCGAGGAGCCCAACCGCGGGGCTCAGCGGGAAACTCCTTCGGGGCTTGGCTGGCAGACTGTTGGGTGATGAGTCTTTTCTTCGCCGATGGGTTCACTGTGGGTGGCCCGGCCAACTCGTTTTGGGCTTTTGGTGTTGCCAGACCACTGAGCTCTGCTGGCATTTTCTTGGCAGCTTGGGATTGTTTGATGAGCTGATGGGAAACCATGCCCACCTTTAAGTTGACGGTCAGTTACGACGGGACCAACTACAGAGGTTGGCAACTGCAGCCGGATGTTCCGACCGTCCAAGGAGTTTTGGAAACCGCCCTGGCAGCGATTCTCGGCAGATCAGTGCGAGTTGCCGGCAGCAGTCGGACTGACACTGGAGTGCACGCTTTTGGACAGGTGGTCAGCTTTTCCGCCCAGACCAACATACCAGCCTCTGCCCTAGCTCGAGCGGTCAATACCAAGTTGCCTGATGACGTCCGCGTCCTGACAGCCGAAGAGGTCTCGGAGACCTTCCATGCCATTGGCTCGGCCAAGCGGAAACGCTACCGGTACGTCATTCACGACGGCCCACATCGACCTGTCTTTCACCGCTGCTACTGCTGGCACGTGCCCGCACGGTTGGACGCAGCAGCGATGCATCGGGCCGCCCAAGGATTGGTCGGCCGGCATGATTTCCGGAGCTTTGAGAGCAACTGGCCCACACGCGACTCCAGTGTCCGCACCATTTTGGGCTGTGAGGTCTCTCGGTTGAGCCAACACGCCAATGGTGACCCCCTGGCGATTGTCCCGTTAACACCTCAGATCGGTGCCTGTGAATCCGCCGCCAGGCCAATCGCTGCGGGCGAGGGTTTGCAGGGTGAGGCTTCCCAGCACCAGACCGTTGACAGAGAAGCGACTCAGCACCCAGAGACTGAGCCGGTTGCCGGTTCGCTTTTGGGGGAATCACACTTTGTGGCCATTGAGGTGGAGGCCGATGGTTTTCTCTACAACATGGTGAGGGCCATCGTGGGCACACTCTATGAGGTTGGCCGGGGCAAGCAACCAGAGAGCTGGCCAACGGCGGTTCTTGCAGCGCAGGACCGGCAAGCTGCTGGGATGACCGCTCCACCTCAGGGGCTGTTTTTGCTCTGGATTGAATACTGACTTCTTGATGACCTCTGCATGACAGGCCAGCTCACCACCGGCGATGCAACTGACCTGAAGTTGCAACCTGTGATCAACTGAGCCAGATGCTCACCAATTGAGACACTCCCCAAGGTTCGTTCCGATGCGTGTCTGTCATGTGATTACTCGAATGATCCTTGGTGGTGCTCAGGAGAATACACTGCTGACTTGCGAGGATCTTATTCATCAACATGGTGATGAGGTCCTCCTGGTAACAGGCCCTCCTTTGGGGCCAGAGGGAAGTCTCCTGGCGAGGGCTGAAAAACATCATGTGCCAGTGCAGATCGTTGACTCGTTACGCCGGGAAATTCATTTGGGTCGTGATTGGAAGAGCTATCGCCGCTTGCGGCAGATTCTCCGTGAGTTTCGGCCCGAGGTTGTGCACACTCATAGCGCCAAGGCCGGCATTCTGGGTCGGCTTGCTGCTGCTGCGTTACGGGTGCCTGCGATTGTCCACACCGTCCATGGAGCGCCGTTTTACCCAGAGCAGGGGTGGAGCGAGGGTATCATCTCCCGCTGGAGCGAGTGGTACGTCGCCCGGCGTACGCAGGCGTTTATTTCTGTGGCCGAGGCGATGACCGACTTGATGGTCCGCTGCAGGATCGCCGCTCGCAACCGGTTTACGACCATTTACAGCGGCATGGAGGTGGAACCGTTCCTCCAAGCGGACTCTCACCGAGGTCCCACTCGGGCGGAGCTCGGGTATCAAGATCATCATATCGTCGTTGGCAAGATTGCTCGGCTGTTTCCTCTCAAGGGGTACGAATATCTGCTCAAGGCAATTCCCGCGGTGGTCCGCCGCAATCGCAATGTCCGGTTTCTTGTTATTGGAGACGGTCTGCTGCAGGATCACCTGCGGCGTCTTTGCCGAGCCGGCGGGTTAGAGGAGTACATTCGCTTCGTTGGCTTAGTCCCCCCTGAGCGGATCCCGGCGATGATCTCGGCGATGGATCTGCTGGTTCATGCCAGCTTGCGTGAAGGGCTAGCCCGTGCCCTTCCACAAGCCTTGCTGGTCGGACGCCCGGTGGTCAGCTACGACATTGACGGAGCCTGTGAAGTCGTGAAGACAGGCCAAACAGGGGTGCTTGTCCCCCCTCGTCACATCAGCGATCTCGCGGGGGCGATCCTCTTTCTGGCCGAAGACGAACAGCTTCGCAAGCAATACGGCCACGCTGGGCAAGAGCGTTGCCGCGAGCTTTTTCGGCATGATCGTATGACCAAGCAGATTCGTGAAGTCTACCAGAACGTCCTGAATCCAGGGTCGCCGGTCTGAGCGGCCGCTGACTCACAGAGCAAGCTTGCCAGAGGAGCTGCTCCAAAGAGAACCTGCTTGGAACTTGCTTTGCGAGTGACATGGCTCAGGATTCGCAGGATCCCAAAAGCTTGTTGAAATCTGGCTCAGGCAAGAATCGCTGCGCAAAGATCTGCCAGATCAAACTGCCCATGAACACTCGACCTCTGCCAAGCTCGCCCCCTAAGAACGTATTTGCCTGAGAACGTATTTGCCTGAGAACCTTGAGGATCCGCGGCAAGGTCCGCAAGGGCAGGGCGGAGTGCAAGGGAATTGTACAGTCAAGGCGTCGGGCGTAGACTCAACAACAAGAGCTAACATCGGCACGGACCATTTTGGGGGCGGCCTGAGCGAGGGTGGTCTGCCAGTGTTGGCTTGAGGGGTTGGAAGATCCGGACACGCGTTTGAGGAACCGATTTGTGGCTGACTATGTAGGACCGTATCGCAAACTAAGAGTTTTAATGACTGGCCAGACTAGCCAAATATGGGAAGTCGTCCACGCTGGCCAAAACAAACGCTTCGCACTGAAGCATTTGATTCGTGATTATGTGAAGGATCGAGAACACCTGGGGTACCTCAAAAACGAATATGAGGTTGGCAAGTCGCTGAAGCATCCTGGCATTATCAAGATGCAGGAACTGATCAACGTGAGTGGTTCTCCGCATGTGATTATGGAGCTCTTCCCACATCCCAATGTCAAACAGAAGTTGTCTGCTGTGGGGGTTGAGACCTTAGCGCCTTTTGCAAGCAAAATCATCCTCAATGCTGCCGAGGCACTGGGTTACTTTCATAATCAGGGATGGGTTCACCGCGATATCAAGCCGGATAATCTCTTGCTCGATGACGAGGGAACTGTCAAGCTCATCGACTTTGCCTTGGCCCAAAAGAAGAAAGGGGGCTTATCGCGACTCTTTGGGGGACGAGGCAAGATTCAAGGCACCCGCGGATATATGTCACCTGAACAAATTCGTGGCCACTCTCTCGACCTACGCAGCGATATCTACAGCTTAGGGTGTATGGTCTTTGAGCTATTGTCGGGAAAACCACCCTTTGTCGGCGTGACCGAAAACGAGCTTCAGCAAAAACACCTCTCTGCTGCTCCGCCACCTCTCGATGGACAAAATCCCAACATCACCTCAGATATGGCTCGAGTCGTCCGCAAGATGCTCGCCAAAAAACCAGAAGAACGCTATGAGTCGTTGGGACGATTTCTCATCGAGTTCAAGGGGCTCCGAGTGTTCAAAAAAGAACCCGTCCCCGTGACCACCGAAGCCAGCACTTAAGAACGCGTGCTGCTGCCGACTAGTCCGCTTGACGATCAAGCCCTTCTCAAGCCGTCCAGTATACGCAGCAGCTTCTCCTATCAAGCCGCCCTCCAACGACAAGGCACCCTTGGAAATCCCAGAAAACCTCATCGCAGCCTTGACCGGATGAAAACCCCCCCACAGGGTTGATCGAGGGGCCCACAGAAAAATCGACGACTGTCGATTCAGGGTTTTCCGGAGAATTCTGTTTCTCTTCCAACCGCTTCTGGTTTCTGCTGGGTCCACCTGCAAGCGTGTTCGTTGCTGAGCAGGCACGCTGCCGATTTGGACTTGGCCGGTCCGACTGAGGCGATCACAATTTTCTGGTGGGCTCAATCAGAAGTTTTTTCAGGGAACTCTTTTGGTTTTTACTTTCTGACAGAGCTGACAGAGCCGACCCAGAGGCCAGGGGCAATGTGGTCGTACGGGTTCAACTCTGTTTGGCTGGACCTTGTTTGGCCGGACCTTGTTTGGCCGGACCTCGTTTGGCCGGACCCCGTTTGGCCGGACCTCGTTTGGCTGGACCTCGTTTGGCCGGACCTCGTTTGGCTGGACCTCGTTTGGCTGGCCTTTGACCGGCTGGCCTTTGACTGCCTGGCCTTTCGGAGTAGGTTGTCAACGGTGAATCCTCGGGCAAGTCTTCCCCAAAAGCTGGTTGAGACAGCTGCACTCAGGTCCTTGTTATGGCGACAACCGAACTCCATCAGTTGGCCTTTGAGCGGCCCATTTACGAACTTGAAGCTCGGATCTCCAAGCGGGAAGCCTCGTCGGACGATAGCCCGGCGACCCGAGAGGAGATCCGCCAGCTCAAGCGAGACCTTCATGAGCTCAAGCGGCAAATTTACAGAAACCTGGAACCTTGGGAGATGGTCCAGGTTGCTCGGCATCCCAACCGACCGATGACCACCGATTACCTTTCTTTGGTCTTCGACGAGTTTGTGGAGCTGCATGGCGATCGAACCTTTGGCGACGACCAGGCGATGCGTTGTGGCTTTGCCAAGCTGGACGATACCAAAGTGATGTTCATCGGCCAGCAAAAGGGCAAATCGCTCAAGGAACGGACGGCTTGCTTCTTTGGCTGTGCCCACCCAGAAGGTTATCGCAAGGCACTCCGGGTGATGGAGCTGGCTGCCAAGTATGGGCTTCCGGTGGTGACCTTCATTGACACGCCCGGGGCTTACCCTGGAGTGGGTGCCGAGGAGCGAGGTCAATCCGAGGCCATTGCGGTCAATCTTCTGGAGATGAGCCGGCTGCCGACGCCGATTGTTTCGGTGGTCATCGGCGAAGGAGGATCCGGAGGAGCTTTGGGAATCGGTGTCTCAGACCGAGTGGGCATCTTGGAGCACGCCTATTATTCGGTGATCAGCCCCGAGGGCTGCGCGGGCATTTTGTGGAAGAGCCACGAGTACGCCGAACAGGCGGCTCGTGCGTTAAAGATCGCAAGCAAGGATCTGCTCTCCTTCGGAGTGGTCGACGAGGTGATTGAGGAACCGCTGGGCGGTGCTCATCGCGATTACCATCAAGCATCAGCTCGGCTGAAGATGTTTTTGGTCAAGTCGCTGAAGTCCTTAGCTGGTGAAGCCCTCGATCAGCTGATCGAGAAGCGTTACCAAAAATTCCGCAGTATGGGGCTCTTCAGCGAAGGTGGTGCGAATCAAGACACCCTGCCAGAACCCAGCAGCTCTGAGCACCTCCGTTAGCGGCCTTGGACACCTTCGGCGGCCGATCTGTGTGCGGAGGTCTTGAACTTTGGGTGTGTTCCGGCCGGTCGGGTCCGATGGCGATCCTTGCAGAAGTCTCAGGTGCATTGGTCCATCACCAACATCCTGTTTGCCTGCTCGGGAGAAAGCCGTGAAATTGGAGACCGTCCGTTGCAATCTCTGTGGTGCACCGCTTTCGGTGCCCGAGGCTGCCAACTATGTGACATGCAACTACTGTCAAACTCAACTGGAGATCAAACGCGACCAATCGGTGACCTACACCACCACGCTGAAGCAGATCGACCGCCGAACTGAGAAGATGGCCGAAGACCTGGGCTACCTTCGGCGGCAAGCGGATCTGGAGCGACTGGATCGCGAGTGGGACCAACAGCAGCAGTCCTACCTGATTCGGACAAAAAGCGGCCAGACACATTTGCCCACCGAGAGCCACCCGATTGGTCTGCTGTTTGTGGCAGCCTTTGGTGTTCTGTGGACCGGCATCGCCTTCTCCGCATTCCCACCGATGGGCATCTTCGGCTTGCTGTTTATCGGGTTTGCACTATTCCAGTTCTTCAGTGTTCGGGATAAAGCGACGAAGTACCGCATCGCTCATCAGCAGTATCTCCAGCAACGTGAGGAGATACTGCAGGATCAGCAGTGATCTCTCCAGGCAACCAATGAGGCCAGATCGATCGATGTCCTGCGGACTGCATCCTGGGCAACGCTGCAGATGGCCTTCAGTCCATCGGTCTTGACTGAGCACAACCAATCACAACCGTGTGCTCAAGGCGTGGATCGACCTCCTGCGTTCCGTTCTTCAAAACCCCTCCTCGGACCGACGACAACCCGCTTCGTGTGACCTGGCGAAACGGCCCCCGACTGCAACCTGCTGATCGCCATCGGCGACCCGCCCGGAGTCCCTTAACGCGTTTTAGCCTGCCATACTCATCTGATCGAATCATCGCGTGGAGAGCTGGGGCCTGACCCACTGAGTGGGGAAACTCGTCAAAGCTGGCGAGCTGTCAACGCGAATTTGTGCATGAAGTTTTGCCACTTGAAGCGGAAGCGTCTGGCAAACCGACTGGGGGCCAAGGAGTTCGTTCCGTCAAAGCTGGCGAGCTGTCAACGATTGGTTGTGCAAACCTTTTGAGAAGATGGCCGGCTGCCGGCGACAAGGCGGTGAGGACGAGGCCAAGGTGGCCCGAGTCGGCGATACGCCCGGGCCAGCAGTGGGGGCACCGAAATGCGGCAACTGGGCTTGCATCAGCAGAGAGGGGTGTCAGCGGCCGTGGCAGACGGGCTTTGCCGCAAGTGACCGGGTTTCGCCGCAGCTGAGGAGAACTGCCTGAAAATCAGGGGTCGAACCGAACATAATAAACATTATCGGACGTTCGTGGAGCAGCTTCCAGACAACCCTGACTCAGCAACTACGGTTCCACGTCTCAATCGGATCCTGCCGAAGAGATGCTCAAACGGACCTCCGTCGAAACCAAAACTCAGCAAAACAACATCGCTGGCAGCCTCCAGACGAACCTCACCGTATCCGACAGCCGCAAGCATGCCATGAGACGAGAAGCCGGCAATGACCAGAAGCCGACGAAGATAAGAGACCGTCCGCGACTCCAAGCTGCCTCAGCAAGCAGCCACAACGCCGATCGGCCCAGCGTGGTGCCTCGGTGACCGCTCGGGCATCTGCTCGCACCAGCCAGCCTCACCGAATCAAAGCCGGAGGCTCGGGTCGATTCTGTTGGCCGACACGCTCGAGGTATCAGCGACAAAGCACAAGGTCACGCCCCACATACCGCAACCAACAAGCAAGCCGATGGTGCCAGCTCAAAAAGCAGCTCATCGACAAGTGACTGTCAGCGAGCCAATTCGGCCTGGAGACTGGCCTGGTAAGAGCGTAACAGCTGGAGGATCTGACTGAGCTGAGCTTGGTCTCGCGCACGCCCGGTGACGATCAGATGCTCCCGCAACGGGGTCAACCGAAGCCGGGCCTCGGGAAAGACAGCGTGCAGCTTGGCTTGCAGCTCATCGATATCGGGGATCACCGGGATGCGAAAAACATAACTCTGGCCGCCCTCGGTGATCGACAGATCGGTCACTCCAGGCCGCAAGCCAAGAATGCGGATCTGGCGTAAAGACAACACGTCAAAGTCCGCGATACTCGGGTCGCCGACTCCAATGACGGCTTGTCCATCTTGGCCAAGGTTCCTTTTGAGCGTTAAAAGCCTTGGCCGACCCAACACCACCTCAATGGTGGCATCCGATTGGTGCGTGCTGATCTCTTGCACAAAGTTCCGCACCCCCGGTGGGCCGAGCTGCGGCCGAGGTCGTCGCTCAGGCAACAGCGGCCCCATCGGCGGAAAACCACCAATTGTCTTGGGCTGCCGTGGGGTGTCGCGCTTCTTCGGCTTCGACGGACGCTTCTCTGCGGTCTTGGGCACCTGCGACGAGCGAACGCATTCGGCCGATGCCGGTGGACCTTCACACAGAGAATCGCTTCCTTGAGAGGTTGGCAACGGCACGATCAACCCCAGCAGCAACGCCAGCGATGCCAGCTGGACTCGACTGCGAAGTCGCACAAGAGTTGTCCGATGGCAAGGTGAGTTCATCTTCGTCGCATCCCAGGCGGTCCTGTCTGGCTACTTCACCAACGCCGGCCAACAGCTTCGGGCCATCAGCGGTTGGTGGCCAATTGCACGCCCCTTACGAAGATGGCCCTTTGCCGGTGGCTCATCTTAAAGGCAGCGGCCGTCCAAGGCGAACCAGCGAACAAACCCAAGTCAAACCTGGAAACGATTCGCTCCAGCCGATCCAACCGCCATGGGCGACACTCACAATCCGGATTTTCGTCCCTCGATCACGACGACTTGGTGATCCTGATGCCTGTGAGGATCAAGGCTGTCGCTGTTGAAATCCTTGGCTGGGATCGAACAAGTTCCCACTGCCCTACCCTCCTGCAACGGCCAACACATCGAAGCCGCACTGGGAATCCTCGCACGGACCGCCTCGCGACACGTGGATGTGCTCAAGTTGACCCCCCAAAAGAAGGATCCGCCGAATGATTATCGGACGTTCCCCCCCGACGTTCGCTTCTTCGGGAATGTCGCTGATGAAGGCGTCGATCGGAAGCTGGTGAGCTTCCCGAGGCAAAACCGGCCCGTGAAGTAGCATTGTGGCCACTTTGGTCACGTTGACGAAGATTCGCCATCAACCCTCGGCACTGACTGACAATCTGGCCGAGATGCGGCGGTTGGTGCCTGCAGAACACCGGGCAGTCATCGGAAAGGTCGAAGCGTGGCCCCGGTTTTGTTGGGCTGGATGATCCGGAGATTGATCACGAGGTCTTCAAGGCGATGGCGGGGTCTCGTGAGGTGCATGACGCCTGGGCTCAGAAGTCGATCCCTCGACACGTCGCCGATGCACCAGGCACCGGCGGCACGTCGGTTATGCAGTGGCTGGGACAACCCATCGAAGAAATCCGAGAAGCGACTGAGCCTCAGAGGAGTTGTCGACTCAGGGCGACCGTCTCCCCTTGTTCGTGATGTCCAAGATGCGGCAAGCCTGAGGCCCTACCGGAAGCCTGGATCCCCAGTCGTTCC
>CAZYKP010000002.1:164125-257176 GCA_964648025.1 uncultured Pirellulales bacterium
TCAAGTCCGTCTGTCCTCAAGTCCGTCTGTCCTCAAGTCCGTCTGTCCTCAAGTCCGTCTGTCCTCAAGTCACTGTGTCCTCAAGTCACTGTGTCCTCAAAGACTTGGTCGAGAACTCTTCAGGCGATCAACAAGATCTCCTCTTGAGCCCTGCAACAGTTTGGGACCATGGCGTTTCTTCGGCGATCAAGAGTCCTCAACGCCGACTTGGTCATTGTTCCGTCCAATCGATATCAACCCGAAAACCGTTCGTCGTCCAATCAATCTCCAACTTGAACTGACGGCTCGGTTGTGCGCGTCCCGCTCCAAGAGAACCCTCCTCGCAGATGGGCGGAAGCGGACGAGCGTGGAGGGCCAAATCTCGAACTTTTGTGACAAGACGATTGGGAGGCGTAAGCTGCGGGGGTCCGTTGAGGCCAACCGGCGTCGTGGCCATCGGCTTTCCCCATGGCGTGCCGGGAGCCATTGCCGGGAGACCCTTGCCGCCGGCATGGCCACCTCCGGCATTGGGGTCTTTGTTACCCACACGCAAGATGGCCAAAATCGAGCCACGCCGATCCGCCTCCATCACAGGGTCCACGCCGGGATCCAGACGGGTGCTCACCAGCGTCTCCACACCGGCAACGGCCAGGGCTTGGTTCTCTGGATCTGGAAGGTAGAGCACCTTGGTCACAAAGTTCCCGGTGACGACCTGATCAAAGTCCTCCTCGGTCAGTTCCACCGGAATGGCCGAGTGGTCCAAAAACTCGGCGGCTCCTGGTGTTGCTGGAGCAATCTCCAAGGTGGGGAACAGCTCCAGGCCGGGTCGACCGGGGATGTTGGTCAGTTTCAACCGGTAGAGGTTCCCTTGTCCGAAGTTGTACCGGGCTGGCACAAACAGCGGGTCGCTGTCAAAGCTGCCCGGAGTGCTCTGGCTGAACCGGACCTGCATTCGGTCAGGCGATCGAAAGAGCACCTGCGAAGACGCCGGTGGGCCGCTCGTCTCCGGGGCCGGCGGTGAAATCATCTCGGGACCATCACCACTCGGTGGCGAGTGCGGTTGGGCAGTCGGCGGGAGATCCTCAGGCATGGTGGCCGGTGCGAGGGGCAACAGCCGGTCAGGAAACGTCTGGTTCAGACGCATTACAGCAGGGTTGTGGAACCGCCTTGGGCCAGCCTCGTTGTCGGCAGGATCCGTTCTTGCTGGCTGAGAGTCCTTGTTTCCCACGCGAAGAACCGCCAGAGTTGCGTTAAGCCGGGCGGCGCCGGCCACAGAGCCAACGCCGGGATCCCAATGAGTACTCACCAATGTCCCCGCTGCTTGAGACACATGATTCGCAGACTCACCTGGAGTGTCGGCCTTGGTGACAGAGACATCACGCGCTTGATGGATATCCCTTTGATGCAAATCTCTTTGATGGAAATCCCTTCGATGGAAGTTTCCTTGATGAGCATCCTTCTCCAACAAGTTCGTCGGAATCGTCGAGTCGGCGAAGCCGGGCCGACGATGCTCGGCAAGTATTGCATCTTGCAGGTTCTTCAGACCGAGGCTCCCTCGTCCAACGGTCACTTCCGGCATGCTGGCGGCGCTTCCTGCCATGGCGGCACGAAACTGGACTGGACTGGCCTGCAGTGATCGAATGATCCCTTCAGAAAGCTGCAAATCGCCTTGGTCCTGCTCGAGGCTCACCCGTCCGAGGTTGCTCGGGGCCACCGACACCTGCGGCATGCTGGCAGCAGTTCCTGCCATGGCGGTGTAAAAATTGACTGGCTCCTGGCCGGAACCTTCAAAGAGACCTCCTGGCGTCGGCGGCTTTGTGTGGTCGACAACCGGTCCAGCAAGCAGCAACATCGCTGTCAAAACAATAGGTGCAGACATTGGCGTACCTTCCTGTGGTCAGTTGCCAGCGAACGGTCAATCGTGAAACGATCACAAACGCACGAGCTATTACGAACGCACACACGGTCATAACCACGCGATCGCACCGAACGTATCGTTACCGCCAAACTCCCGACGGCGGCTCGTGGCCGGGTTGTCCCGGAGGAGTCCCTTGCAATGATCGATGCCCAACACCGATCGACGGCTGGACAGCAGCAGGCCTTGCCGGCTGCGTTCTCGGGAGCATCTCCGCAGGAGGACTCACGAATCCTGGCGAGGCAGAGTCCACCGGCTGCTGGCCGATGCGGGCCATGTGACGATCGATCAGTTGTGTGTATTCGGACGGAAGGAGGCCACTGACCGCCTGGAGCGATTGGTTGACGTACTTGCCGCTGTGGGTCCCCAAGATCATCTGTCGGGCGTCCTCAGAGAGAGCAACGGCAAAGAAGGTGATCGCCACGCAGAGAACAACACCCTTAAACGCCCCAAAGAGTGCTCCTACCTGCTGGTCGAACTCCTGCAGTTTCACTCGTTCGATCAACGAACTGACCGCCTGGAAGATCAACCAGATCAATGCGGAGCTGATCAAATAGATCACCAACATCGCCAGAAACTTGTTCCAAGGGGCTTCGGCCGGGACATACTGAGTGAACAAAGGAGCTCCGCGAAGGGCGAGAAAATAACTGGCAATCAACGAGGAGATACTCGCCACCTGCCAGGCCATTCCCTTCCAAGCTCCAAAGAGAGTGGCCACCAAGATCACCACGATCATGAATAAGTCGTAGGCGTGCAGTTGCATACTTTCCTCCTAAGAAACACCTTCCCGCCCTCATCCTGAGCAACGGTCAACCGCCTGAGACGTGCAACCTTTCCCTCGGCCCGCGGTGCGACCCGGTCGGCAAGATATCACACCCTGGCAGCATTCACGAAGGTCAATCTGGCCTCAGTCCTCCAGACCAGTGTCAGACCGGCCAGTGTCAGCGGCGCCCGTGCCGCCTTGCTGGCCTGCGGGTAAACCACAAAGCTCGGTCCCAGATACCCCCAGAGCCAGAGATCTCCGAACCAGGGACCGGGGCAGTCGAGCAGTCCCGTTCCCGAAAACTTCGCTGCCAACAGACCTTGGTGAGAGGCATCGCCACCGTTAGTCTGATTGCTTGTCTCTGGCGGTTTGGAAATGCAGGGCTCGAACAAGCGAACCCTGCGGTTTTGGACACCTGCCCAATCGAGTCCAAAGTCCCGAAATCCGCATCCCAAGACCCAAGAACGCGAAGGTCGCGAACGCTTGGTAGGCATGGGCCCATCTCGCGTGATCGCGATCGTCTTGGTCTGTTCGAACGCCTCGGTTTCAACGCTGCCAAGGGAGGGCAAAGATGGCGGATTTCCACACTCACATCACCGTCAGCTGCGGCGTTGGCATGGCCTACGGAGCTGTGGGATTCTCGCTAGGCCTCGAGCCGACGACGTGTTTCCTCAGCGCCGGGCTGTGCGGCATCGCGGGAATGCTGCCCGATTTGGATAGCGACTCGGGAATTCCCCTTCGAGAAACTCTTTCGCTGGCTGCGGCGGTCATTCCCATGCTGCTCTTCGGCCGACTCAAGGCAGCCGGGTTCAATTGGGAGCAGCTCGCCCTAGCCGGAGGGCTGATGTATTTGGCCATTCGCTTTGGGGTCGGAGGCTTCCTCAAAACCTACACGGTGCACCGAGGGATGTTTCATAGCCTGCCCGCGGCGGTCATTGCTGGACTGCTGGCGTTTTTAGTCTGTCAGAGCAACGATCTGGCAGCCCGAATCTTCAAAGCGGTCGCTGTGGCAGTCGGCTATCTCACCCACCTCGTGCTGGATGAGCTGTGGGCAGTCGATTGGAGTTATGGAATCCCGCGGCTGAAGAAATCCTTCGGCACCGCTTTGAAATTCTATGGAAGCAGCATCTGGGGAAATCTCTCCGCCTATTCCAAACTCGTCCTGCTGACCTACCTCGCCTTTCTCGATCTGCGCTGGACCTCACCACCCCCTCCCCCGTTGCCAGAACTCAACGCTCCCCGAATCGCCGCCCCATCTGAGGAGCTGCTGCGGAGATAGCCTACCGCCGGCTGCGCCGAGCACTCCTCCCAGCAATACCCAAGAAACATCCCCCCTGCCCTGCCGACGATCCGGCTTGCTGCTGAGCTTACCTGTGTGCCAACGTCTGATAACCCTCGCGTTCAGTCGTCAACCCTGGGAATCTCCAACCTCGATGGCGTCGGGGCTTAAAACAGCTTGCGGCTATCCAGGAGCAAAGTCACCGGCCCGTCGTTGACCAGCGAGACCTCCATATGTGCCTGAAACTGCCCAGTTGCCGTGGCGACCCCTTTTTCGCCTACCAATTGGACAAATCGCCCATAGAGGGAGTTGGCCAGCCCTGGGTCGGCCGCGGCAACAAAACTTGGGCGGCGTCCTTTGCGGCAATCACCTAACAGGGTGAACTGACTGACCACCAGCATCTCACCGCCAACCTCCTGCAGACTGCAGTTCATCTTCCCATCCTGGTCCTCAAAAACCCTCAGCCCTACCAGCTTTTCAGCCAGCAGCCGGGCGTCCTCCTCGGTATCCCCTGCAGCAACACCGAGCAGTACTAAGAGTCCCTGTTCGATGGACCCAGTAGAAACTCCGGCGACAGTCACCTCGGCCCTCGTAACTCTCTGGACGCAGGCTCTCATCACACCTCCTCTGCCCTGGGCAATCGGTCGCGGTTCTCATTCGACTGTTCCAGATTGTGGCAGAGGCCTCACCTGGAGGGCCCTCAACATTTCCATGCAACCTATGGCTGGGCAACGGCCACATCTGGGACAGTCCAAAACTTATGGCTTGCCTAGAAAGTGCTCGACCGCAAGTGACCTGGAAGGTCGATCGTTCCAGCTTCGCTGCATTGAGGACTCCGACTGGTGGCAGGCAACAATCCCAGATCAGCCGAATTGTCCATCACCGATGGACGATGATGGATCAACCAACCAGCCCAAGACTTCTCCAAAGCTCAGGAGTCGGACAACACAGAGATCGTCTTGAACCGGTCAACGGAGCCCGCTGATCGATTTGTCTCAGGCTCAAAGTGTCTCAAGCTCAACTTTTCTCAGGCTCCAATCGTCTCAGGCTCAAAGAGCTTGTGGCTGGGCTCTCAGTCGGACCCCAGCGGGGAAACTCAAGGGTGGTGATCCCGGATGTTCAACCCTCGCCAAAGGACGTTGTGGCACCTGGGCTGGCATCCTAGAATGCTCCGCCTCGATCAACCTCTGCTTCAACGAAAAGGGCTTGCCGATGAGTTCTCCAAGATTGAGCCATCAAACGGCTTCTCACTGGGCAACTGAGTGGTGCGTAGCCTGGCTGCTGGTTCTGCTGACCGCTGGGTTGAATTTCGCCCAAACCCCGCAGTCCTCAAAATCGCCACAACCAGCCGCCTCAGAAGCTGGCTCTGCCCAACAGGATGTCCCAAAGGGTTCCACGACACCGACAAGCGACCTGTTTCGATATCCGGAAAGACGCTATCAGGGGGGCGAATTACGCTACCGAGCAGGCCTGCCCGTGCTGACGGTTCAAGGAACCCCCCAACAAATCGGCCAGCAAGTGGCAGAATTGGCCGCCGTCCCCGCCAAGAGGCTCATCCGCTACCCAGAAGATTGCGTCAAGGCCCTGGGATTGAAGCTGATGTGGCAGGTGCTTGTCGCATCCGGAGAAAAGCTGCTGCACAATTTTCCCCAGCAGCACAGCGCCGAACTGGAGGCGATGATCCAACACGCCCAACAACGAGCCCAACTCCGCCGAGACCTGTTCATCTCCGGCAATACCCTCTTTGACATCACCAAAGCTTTTGGCTGCTCGACGTTGTTGGTCGACGCTCAACGCAGTGCCACTGGCGGGGTCTTGCTGGGTCGAAACCTGGACTTTCCCACCCTTGGTTATCTCAACCGATATACCCTGGTCACCGTTTATCGCCCCACCAACAAAAGAGCTTGGGCTAGTATAGGATTTCCTGGTGTCATCGGCTGTCTCTCAGGCATCAACGACGCGGGATTGACTGTGGCCGTTCTGGAGGTCTATTCCACCGCCGACGGCGCTCCGAAATTCGATCTCTCCGGAACACCTTTTGCCATTTGCTACCGACGCGTGCTCGAAGAATGCAGCACCGTTGACGAAGCTGTGAAGTTGTTGCGTTCTATGAAACGGACCACCTGTACGAATCTTGCCATCTGTGACCCGCAAGGAGGCGGGGTGGTAGAAATCACCCCCAAAAGCGTTGTGTTCCGACGTCCTGAACCCAACCTCCGGGGCTTCCAGCCTTGCACCAACCACTTCCGGAGCAAAGGCCTCGCTCAGGAGACTCGTTGCTGGCGGTACACGCGGCTGAGCCAAGCCGCCCAGCAGTTCGGCATGCGTCCGGTCCAACTGACCGATGTTCAGTCGAAGTTGCACGAAGTCCGACAAAGCTCAACCTTGCAAACGATGATCTTCGAACCAGCAACCCTCAAACTCCATCTGGCCATCGGACCTTGTCCCACCACCGAACTGCCCCTAAAAACCCTTAATCTCAAGCCTTTGTTGGCCACTGCCCAAAATCCCCCAAAACCAACCCCCAGCAAACCAAACTAACCAGGCCAAAACAAACCAGGCCAAAACAAACCAGGCCGAAACTAACCAGGCCGAAACTAACCAGGCCGAAACTAACCAGGCCAAACTCAGGCACCACACACGACAGCGAACCAAACTCCTCGTGGCAGGGCTTGTGCGGGACAAAACCGAGTGATGAAATTCTCAGGCTCCCCTCAGGAGTCACAGCTTTCGCTTGGCCGACCGGTGAACGACTCCTCTGACGACAGCCAAACACCTCCCTCCCCTGCCCTGCCCCTTGTGGCGATCACCTTGGGAGATCCAGCGGGCATTGGCCCGGAGGTGATTGTTCGGGCTTGGGCCGGTGGAACACTCCAGCGTTGGTGCCGCCCGTTGGTCGTTGGACACCCTCAGTGGCTCCGACGGGCGGCGACGCTTTTGGGGGTTCCGATTGAGGTCATCCAGTTGGCGGGGCCTGAAGATCTCAACCGCTTCGCGATGTCCCAACCGACAAGTAGCATGGCTGCGGGGGTTTCTCAAGTTGGACCGATCTTTTGTGTGGCTGTCGGTGGTGAGAGTTTGCTTCATGTTCGCCCCGGCACGATCGATCCGGCGGGCGGAGAGGCAGCCGTTGGGGCTGTCGTCAAAGCAACACAGTGGGCACTTCTGGGAGGTGTTGACGCTCTGGTCACAGCGCCATTGTGCAAGCAATCCCTCCAGCTTGCCGGACACGATGTTCCGGGCCATACGGAGTTATTGGCAGATCTTTGTGGGGTCGAGCGGGCGGAAGTGGGGATGATGCTCTACTTGGCCTCGGATCAACAGATTCGCGGCTCTGGTGGCCTGGGTGTGGTGCATGTCACGCTGCATACCGCTCTCCGGCGGATCTGGGAGGAACTGAGCGTAGGCAATGTCTTGGCCAAGACGCGGCTGATTGCTGAGTTGATGGGCCGAATCAAGGGTGAGCCGGCACGTGTGGCCGTTTGCTCGCTCAATCCTCATGCTGGAGAGGGGGGATTGTTTGGAGACGAGGAGCAGTCAATCATTGCTCCTGCGGTTATGCAAGCTCGCACCGAAGGTCTTCAGGTCGCCGGGCCACTGCCCAACGATACCCTCTTCGCAAGCGCTCGCGACGGCCACTACGACGGCGTTGTGGCGATGTATCATGACCAAGGTCACATCCCCCTGAAACTGTTGGGTCTGCACCGGGCGGTGAACGTGACTTTGGGTTTGCCGATTGTGCGCACAAGCGTCGCTCATGGAACGGCTTTCGATCTTGCTTGGCAAGGGAAAGCTGACTGCGGCAGCCTCTGTGAGGCCGTCCGGATTGCCTGCCTCCTGGCAGTCCAAAACAATCTCTCAACGCACACTTGACCCCGCAAAGCTCACCGGTCAACGTACAAGAAGGGGATCCTCCAATCCCATAGCCTCTTGGTTCCCTTTTTGACCCCAAAGACCTCTGAGCACCCATGAGTCGTTCGCTGATCCGCGGGCAGATCGAGCGACAGATTCTTTTTCATTTCCGCATCGATCCGCACCACGCCTGTGGGTTGCTGCCTGAACAGTTGCAACCACTGGAACTTGGGGGAGCCGCACTTGGTGGCTTCTGTCTCTCCCGGCTGACCAACATGCGGCCAGCATTTTTGCCACCGGAATTGGGAGTCACCTCAGAGAAACTCACCTACCAGTTGTTGGTGACAAGCTCACAGGAAGACGGGCAACCAGCTATTCGGCCGTTTGTGTTACGCCGAGAGATCACCAGTCGACTGCACCAACTGATGGGAAGCCGCCCCGACGAGGCCCCACGTCGATGGACCCCGATCGATGTGGAAGATGATGGCCATGAGCTTCAGGTGAGCCTGCCCGATCCGAACCCGCTTTACAAACTGCACTTTGTTGCTTCTCGCGCTACCGATTTTCCTTCAGACTCTGTCTTTAACCGAATCCAAGATGCCGCTGCGTACTTCGAATACGGCAGCGTTGGCCTGAGCAATCTTCTCGAACCCAACGAAGAGGCACGGTTTCGGACGGAAAACACCGGCTGGCAGGTGGTCCCGCTGCAGGTCAGGCAGTTGCACGTGGGCCTCTTCTCCAATCATCAGTGGTTCCCACCTGGCTCCGTCCAGTTCGATTCGGCTCTGCTGGCCCGGAGCCTGGTGTCCTCTTACGATACCGAACTCACCCCATTTGGCTGGCGACTGGCCCCTCCCCTGGCGGTCTCAACACCGTCTTTCTGATTCGACTTCATTGAGCGGGGCCGCGCAGGGTCGCGCGGGGCCGAGCGAGGCTGAGGGGCGCCGAGCGGGGCTGAGGGGCGCCGAGCGGGGCTGAGCGACTGTTCGTTTCGCAAAGCCACCGTTGGTCGAGTCTCAGGAGAGAGTGTCGTCACCTGGTGAGGCCCATCGGATCCTCCGGGGAGCTTGCGGCCCGTCCCTGCCACGACAGTGGGTTGAGAATCACTCATCGTCTTCTGAGAGATGCCAACGCCGCAAATACGCCGCGGTCCCGTCGGTAATGGCAACCCCTGGCGCAGGGCGGTAGCGAAACGATGTCGGCGGGATAGGCCGATCCAAGGCGATCTCAAAAAATTCCGCAGTCAGGACCATCGGTCTGCGACTGAGCGGATCGGCAGAGCTGGCCGGCCGGGTGTATCGAATGGCTATGGGAAACAAGTCCTCTGCCCGCAACCAGATCTCCACCTTGGCGGGCAGATGGACCGGCCACTGAGCCAGATCCAGATCCGCAGGCTGCGGATTGCTCCAACCTGTGAAGGGCTGACCTGGACCTGCTTGGGCAGAAGCGTTGGAAGGTGACTCCCGCAAGGCAGTGAGTTTCTCGGCTGCTTGGGCAGTCCACCGCCCAACCAACTGAAAAACTTGTTGCGACTGATCAGCGGCGGTGTTTGCGACGCCGTCCTGCCCTGCCCTGCCCCGCGGTTGGACCAAGCGACCGGCTTGGCTGGCAAGAGCGGACCCTGCGTCTGCTGCTCCGACGCTGAGTGATTCGGCCGCGAGAGCGTCTTGGGGTCCGGCCGCGGGCGAGTTGAGGTGATCGGGGTTGCCAATCGGCTGCGGGGCCGACGGACTTTGGTTGGACTGGATCGCTTCAGTCTGAATCACCACCGGCGCGGAGAAGAGGAAGTCTTTGGCCAAGATTCGCAGCAGCTCTTCCAGACCTCCCGGCCCAGGAAGGGTCGGCGCTGCGGCCCACGCGGGACTCTGCCGACGGGCCTCAAGCACAGCTTGGTAGTCCACCCGGACTGCTGATCGTCGCAAGGCCGGAAGCGAGCCTGGACCATCGCGGTATTCCCAAAATGCCCGACCGTCGCAGACCTGCAGTAAAACTGCTGGCTTTCGGTTGTGGCTGAGCCAGGTCTTCAGTTCAAACCGCATTCTTCCCTCCTGGCCTTTGAGGTAGGAGCCGTCACCCTGCAGGCGCACCCCAAAGGCCTCAACTCGCAAGCGGATTCGTGCCGAGACGGTGGAGGAGGAACCAAGGCGGTCAATCGCCTGGCTGAGCATGAGATTCCCAGAAACCTCACCCTCGGCCTCAGCCGCCGGTTGGACCTCCTCAGCCAGGGCACCGTCAGAGACAGCAAACGCCGAAGCCAAGCCGGGATTTGGTGTTTGCCTGCTCGGAGCATTGGCCCTGAGGAGAACCTGACCGTTTGCTAGCCCAGGTCCTGAGGATCTGGTCTCTGATGGGCTGATTGGTGAGGAACTGGTTTCCAAAGGCCAGCTGCCTCCAGAGCCGAAGCTCACCAAGTCGGAGTTCCTGGCCTGAGGATTGCTTGGTTTGGGATTTGCAAACCGGGAGTCGCCTTGGGCGGTGGCTTTGTTCAGGTTGGTCAGAAAAGCCCCGCCAAGCAGGGCTAACCCAAGAGCCGAGACCAGGATGAGCACAGCCGAGGTCCAACGTGTCAAAAAACTGAGATTGTGTGACCTTGGGGAATTGAGCGATTGCTGGCGGAGTTGGGGGGCGACTGAGGCATCCATACCGTGGGGTTCCCAGGGGTTTGGCCAAAGAATCGTCACGAACTGACCGACTTACAACGCTTAGAAGGGGTTCGCTCTGGCGTGCCCGGCTGCCGTCACCAACCGTTGGTCCCTCCAGGGCACGAGTTGGCCGAGCAACAGCCGATCTCACCCCACGATGGTCAGGGGCAACGGTCGCCAGAGAGAGTGTGGCGTCTCCTAGTCGGGGCGGGATTGTAGGCCAACCGCCGGCTGAGAGTCCACGCGAATGGAGGCCGTCGATTCGGGGCCAAGACGCCTGCAGACCAACGTGTCTCACCATCAAGGATGAGGTGGAGGCCCCGCAGGGATTCTGTGGCAGTCAAGCATCTTGGCCGGTCTGAGGGGAAGACAATGAAATATTCGATGTGGCCGTTGGCAGTCAGCCTGCTCATGTTGGCCGGATGTCTCCATCACATGCACCACCCTGGTGGCCACCATGGACCCGGTGGTCATCATCACAGTATGCACCGCCCAGGCGGTCCAGGTGGACCCGGTGGGCGGGGAGGACCTCTGGCTGATTTGAGGCAACCGGCGATGGCCCCGCCGACGAAAATCCCCCCTGCAGCCCAACTGCACCGGCCGGGGCCGGGCGTTGATGGGCCTGGTCCTGGGGTGATTCCACCGCTGGCTCCGGCGATGAGCGGTCCGCCACCGTCATCGCAGGTGCTCTTTCGATCGCCTGACGGGATGCAAGTGCAGTTCAGTCAGAGCACTCCGGGCAGCTTTGACAGCGACCCGCTGTTTGTGCCAGCCCGGTACAACTTCGGACAAGGGAACCTCTACCGGTTGAAACTGACCAACATCCCCGGTCGACCCGGCCTGGAGCTGTTCCCCACCTTGGAGATTGCTCCAGCAACACCAGGAGCCGCCGAGTTTTTGGACCACTCGGCCATTCCGGTGGAACTGACCGAGGAGGACTTTGATCAGGTCGTCACCGGGAACTTTGTGACCAAGGTGCTCTACCTTCCAGATCCAGAGAACCAAGCCCTGGCCGTTGCCGGTGTGGAGACGCTGGTGAGCACCCGTTTGGATCCCGGCCTGGACCCTGTGGTGGAGGCCGACCGGCGAGGCTCGATCCTGGCGATCGTGCGTGTGGGTAACAAAGACCCCAACGCGGGAGGCGGTGATGCCGCCGGCGGTGTCGTGGGAACTCCAGGGGTGCCTGGCAATCCTGCCATGGGACTGCCAGGAATGGCTCCGGGCACACAATGGGGCATGCCGATTACCGGAACGCCGATTGGCCTCAACGGACCCCCGCATCTCCCGCTGGGCGGACCGGCTGGTCTGCAAAGACACGTCATTCGCAATCACACGCCGTATGACCTTCCGGAACCAACTCGACGTCTGGATATCCAAGTTCGGGAGCAGCCCGGCTACAGTTATCCGCCGCCGGTGGATCACATCAAGATCAACGAAGGCCCTGTCCCGCCGATGGGTCACCCATACCCGAACCAAGAAGCATTTGATGCCGCTGGAGTGTATCCACCCGGCGCTGGGCCTCACTGAGTCGGCCCTGAACCGACGGGACTCACACCAAAGAGCCGAGGCGGATGCCCTCACAGGCCGCCTGCCGATCGGTGTGGCTGGCCGATCGGTGTGGCTGGCCGATCGGTGTGGCTGGCCGATCGGTGTGGCTGGCCGATCGGTGTGGCTGAACGTCTCAGCCGTTCATGGATCTCGACCTGACCGGCAACAAACCTCTCGAGGATCCCTGAAGTCGAGCGGCCGAGGTCGGCCCCCAGCTCCAGCCGGTTTGCTAACGGTTTAGCCCCGTCAGCCAACCCCTGAAGCTGAGGCTGATCTCGGCCGCGAGCCGTATCATGAAAACCAGACCTCAAAATCCGCTCAAGTCCACGAGGCAGGCAAACCGAACTGACCAACTGCTAGGGATGATTGAATCGCTTTCGCAGACATGCTCTTTCCAAGTGTTCAACATGGTCCGCCGCCTTTGCCAATCCCCCAACACCAGGACCTGTGCCAGGATGCCAACGGCGGGCAGACAGCCTCAGCCCTGGCCCAGCCGAAGCTCGGGCGAGGCTTCGGTGGATTGGAACTCCGTCAACGCAAGCCTCCTGAGCCTGACTTTCCTAAGCCTGACTCTCCTGAGCCTGACCTTCAGGAACCTGATCTGGTTGAATCGGCCTTTGGCAGCATTGCTGTTGGTTTGTTGCGCTCAGTCGGGAGCCTTGGCGCAAGCTCAACAGGACGCAATCCACTACCGCCACAGCGACCGAACACCTCCTGGAGTCGTTGGCCAGTGGCAGATTCGCAGAGGAGGGCCTTACCCAGGTTACTACCAACCGATTGAGCTAACTGGCCCCCCAGGATTGAAGGTGGCTTTTGCAACCACCCAAGGACAGCAACAAGGCTTTGAACCGGTCCGAGCGGTTCCAGTTCAAGCGGGCTTACAAATCAGTGGCATCTACCGTCTCCGCGTGACCGGCATTCCCCTGCAGGAAGGCCGCGAGGTGTTCCCTACCATTGAAGTGATCGACCGGCTCTTTCCGCCAGCTGGCCTGCGTTGGAAGTACCCGATCCCCATCGACTTGACTGTCAATGATCTGAACCTGGCTTTGGAAGGGAAGTTAGTCACACGGGTTATCTACTTAGAAGACCCTGCCCAGGCTCTGCCTGTAGCTGACCAGCCTGGCGAACAAAGGTGGTTGGACGCTGGACCGGGCGAGAACCCCCTGCAATTGGCTGATGTCTTCGGGCGTCCGGTGGCCATCTTGCGTCTGGGAGGTCGGTCACCGATCGCTGGCCAACCTGTGGAACCAGGATTTTTCGGCACCGGGCATCCGCTGGAGCGTCCGCCTCGGCCAGCACAAAGCCACCCAGCTCCGGGGAATCGGGATAACGGATGAGGAACCAGATGAGCGCTTTCCCGCGACAAGTTGCCAAACAACAGCACCAGCTTCCCCAGCAGACCTTCCTCGTTCCTGGGCACCAGGCCGTCGAGCTCTCGAGCTGGTGGTTTTGGGTCCTCTGGGCGACTGCGGCTCTGACAGCCTGCGGTTGCCATCAGGTGCCTACAGTCGGTGATTGGGGGCTCTCCGGAAAGGCGTTGCTGGGTCCCGAAATGGGAGGCGTCTCAGCAGTTTCGAGAAAGGTGAGCGGGGCAGCGCCTGCTCGCATTCTGGAAATGGGACAGCCTTTGGGCGTCGGCCCAGGCCAAACCTTTCGGGGCGCATCGCCTGATACAGCCCCTCAGGCGGCCTTAGCGACTGCTCTCCCGGGTGCCCGGCCGGCCAACCCTGCCCAACCAAAGCACCATCCCGCGGGTTATGCTCCCCATCCAGCTGCCTTCGCTTCGGCTTCCCAAGGAGCAGCTCGCGCAGGACCGATTCCCTCAGGACGCTCGGCTTTAGCGTTCCACAAACCAGCCCTGCGTCAGCCCGGGCTCCGGAAGCCTCTGGCCCCCGTGCCCTCTGGTTGCCCGGGAGGGTGCGGTGTTGAACCAGGCATGGCAGGGGCTCATGGAAGTTTCCGACCAGCACCTGGATTGTCTCCTTGGCACCATCCGGCGGCATCGCTGGGTCCGCGAGGGCTAGGCCCCGCAGGATATCCTGGTTTCTCTCGAAGCCCCGGATCTCGGCCCTATGCAGATCCTTTTGAGTATATCTGCGATGGTGGGGATAATCCCCCGTCGGCTGTGCCTGGTGGTGATCGGCCTGTTGCGGGGCTCCAACCCGAGGACACCGTCGCGCGGTTTGAGACCTTCGACGGCCGAGTCGAGGTGGAAGCGGCGAACAAAGTTTGCCTTTACTCGCCTCGGTTTGCCGCGGTGCGAGTTGTCTCGAACATCTACGAAAACCAACTGATCAAATCGCCTTCGCAGGCTGAGCAAGCGTTGGTCTTTGGTGATCTTCAGGAAAATCGTCTGCCGTTGGCGGGCACTCAGCCGTTGATGCCGATTCAGCAAATTGGGCGACGCAAGACCAGCGGGATTCACAGCCGGCAGTTTGCTGGGCTGACCTCACAACGGTTGCTGATCTTTGATGTGGCCAAGGACGTTCAGGTTTACGACGACTTTGCCTTCATCAAGTTCGGGGTCATCGATGGCAGTCAAAAGCCCATGTTAGCTCAACGGGCTCAGTCTGCTCTTTCCTGGACCTCAGACCAAGGGATCCAGGTTGTGCTGGGCACAGTTCAGGCCAAGGAGGTCGTCTTCGATCAAAAGCCCGAAGAAGTCTATGAGGTCCACGTGGCTGGCAAGAGCCGCTTGAGATTGCTGAAGATCGCCTCAACGGACAACGCCAAACCGGGCGAGATCGTCTCGTTCACCTTGCGTTTTGACAACGTGGGTGACCGTCCTATCGATGGTGTGGTGATCGTTGACAATTTGACGCCGCGTTTGGAATATGTTCCTGACTCAGCCCAAGCAAGCGTCAAGTCGGGTTACCAACGGGACGAGCAAGGCGAGATCGTGCGGACAGAGGATGGACATCCAGTTTACCGTCAGAACCCTGTCAGTTTCAGCACCGAGTCGAACGAGGCAGAATCGCTGACACTTACCTGGGAGCTGCAAGAACCTCTTGAGCCCGAGCAGGGCGGCGTGATCCGCTTTCAGTGCCGTGTGCGGTAATACTGCCAGAGGCACCCACAGAAATGGGGTCACACACAACAGGGGTCACACACAACAGGGGTCACAGAACTGGGGTCACAGAACTGGGGTCACAGAACTGGGGTCACAGAACTGGGGTCAGGGGCCCGCGGCTTTGGGGCGGGTCTTGGCCGGCTTGTCATCACTGAGCGAACGAATCTCGACCAGACGGAGTGGAGTTGGCAGGGTTCCCCCGGTCTCAAGCCGGTCGTCATGGTTGTAGTTGTACAAAGCGATGAGATTTCGCAGCTCCGTCGAGGTAAATGGCCCGGGGATCATCCCCCGGTCGGCAAGGCTCTCTGTCAACTGTTGAACCGACCAAAGCTCGTCATCCAGGACAAAACCCAATGAGCGAATCTCCGGCTGATCCTCAGTCGGCAAGTGCAGCTCGGTGAGAACCTGCAGAGCCATCGCCCCGTAAGGGTCGAGATAATAAGTCAGTGACAGCCGCTTGAGATCTCCCCCGAAGATCACCTTGAGCAAATTGCTCTGGTCGACGGCTCCCGCAGGAAACCTCTGGTAGCGTTCGGCTCCCTCGCGAAAGACCTGATCGTCTTCGATCAACAGCAAGACTTCTTTTTGCCCATCACGCAAACGGGTGGCAACAGGCTGACTTTCTACCTGAACTCGGGGCGTCCCATCGGGCCGTCGAGCGATGGGCACCCAGCGAGCGATCAGCTGGCCTCGTGAGTCGGTGACGTCTGCAAGCTCGCTTGCCGCAGCCAATTCCACCACCTCTTGGTCAACTCGGGGATCTGCCAGCACCCGAAAACTCATCAGCCCCCGGCGGGAGAGCCGCCAGCGGATCGATTCCAGTCGTTGGGGGTCCTGACCGTAGACGCCCACCTCGAGTTCCCCTGCCTGAGTGATGCGAACTCTGGCCTTCCTGCCATCCCCGTTGAGACGCAGCTCCAGGGCACGACGCCAGAGGTGAGCCTTGGTGTCCCCCTCAAACCGGTAAACCAGCGTGGTGTCGATCGTTTCGCGGCCTTGGGCGAGAACCCAGATCGCAGCACCTGCCGCTGGAGAGAGAACCAGCAACGACGCCAGCAGTATCCAACGAGTCGGGGTCATAAAAACCTTGAAGTGAGAGGTCGAGACGCCGTGAGCCTTGCGATTTGATACAATTGTAAGCTGCTGGACCAAAATCGACACTTCTCTGGCACTTGGGCTGCCGCGCTGCCAGTCCAACCACCACAGCTGGGCTCAAGACCCAGCCAAGCCTTTCGAGAAAATAAACACCGGACAAGGATTTCCCTATGACACATCCTTGGGTTGCCGACCGTATGGGGCAGATTGACAGTTCTGGCATCCGCAAGGTCTTTGATTTGGCGGCCAAGATGACCAACCCGATCAACCTCTCGATTGGGCAACCGGATTTTGATGTCCCGGAGCCGCTGAAAGAAGCGGCCATCCAGGCGATCAGGGAGGGCAAGAACAGCTACGCTCTGACAGGCGGTTTGCCAGCATTGAGGTCTCAGCTGCAGTCCCAAGTCGACCGGGAATATGGCCATTCGGACCGCCTCCTGATGGTCACAAGCGGCACCAGTGGGGGACTGGTCTTGAGCCTTTTGACGCTGGTGCAGCCGGGCGATGAGGTGATTGTCTTTGATCCGTTTTTCGTGATGTATCCGGCCCTGGTGGCACTCGCTGGCGGGACGTGCGTTTACGTGGACACCTATCCAGACTTTCGCATCGATCTGGATAAGGTGCAAGCGGCGATGACAGCCCGTACCAAAGCCATTTTGGTCAACAGCCCGGCCAACCCAACAGGTGTTGTCGCCTCAGCGGAGGAGCTTCGGGGTTTAGCTGAGCTAGCTGCGGGCAAGAACGTTGCCCTGATCAGCGACGAAATCTATCGCTTGTTCTGCCATGATGAATTTGTCTCGCCGGCTCAGTACAATCCACAGACCATTGTTATTGACGGATTCAGTAAGACCTACGGGATGACCGGCTGGAGGATTGGATTTTTGCATGGTCCGGCCGCCCTGGTCGAGCAGATGATCAAACTGCAGCAATATACGTTTGTCTGTAGCCCGACACCGTTGCAATGGGGAGCCACGCTGGCGTCTGAGGTCGATATGCTGCCGTATGTGACCGACTACCGCCACAAGCGTGATTTGCTACTTGAGGGCCTTGCTGGGCACTATGAGGTGGTGACCCCAGGCGGGGCATTTTATGCTTTTCCCAAACTGCCTTGGGGGACGGGAGAGGAGTTTGTCACGCAGGCGATTGACCACAATCTATTAGTGATCCCTGGCAAGATCTTTAGCAACCACGACACACACTTTCGCATTTCGTATGCTGCCAGCGAAGAGACCATTCGGCAAGGCGTGGACATTCTCAATCGATTAGCGACGCAAGTCGCCCCCACCCGTTAGGAAGCTCTGGGGGCGTGCTCAGCCCAGCGAAATCCCTCGCTGTTGAAGTTGAGCGATCAGCTCAGGTGTCTCGGTGTAAAGGACAGCGTCAAAACCGGCGGCTTTTGCGCCTTCGACGTTTTTGGGGATATCGTCGGTATAGAAGATTTTCTCTGGGGCGACCCCGGCGGCCTCGGCGGCTGCTTGATAGATCCAAGGCGATGGTTTCATCGCTCCCACTTCAAAACTGAGAACATGGTGGCCAAAGAGTTCGCTCACAAAGGCATAAGGGCGAGCAAGCACCCATTCCCAATGCAGGCGACTGGTGTTGGAGAGAATACCCAAAGGGTAGCCAAGATCTGCCAAGGTGGTCACCAATGGGACGATGGAGTAGTTGAGCTGGAAGATGTCGCTGGCGGCACGACCAAGGTCTGGCAGAGTGGCCTGGGACTGGAACTGCTGGCAGAGCCGTTGGTGGAGTAGCTCCCCTGAGACACGGCCGGTTTCCAGCTCCACCAGCCACCCGTCGTCAAAAAGCAAAGCTCGGATTTGCTCGGTCTGGGCGCCAAGGACCGTAGCGATTTGTTGGCACATCAGCTGGTGACTGAATCGCAACAGCACATTGCCCAGATCGAAGTAGAGAAACTCAATGGCCATATTGACTGAAGCTGCTAACAGTCATCCCAGAGAGTCGCTGAAGGACCAACGCAAACCAAAAGTTTCGCCGGCTGGAAGAACTCCGCGGTCTGGTCAACTTGAAAATGAAAGGACTATGGGTTCTTGGAAAGCTTTTGGATGACGATCTCTTTGTACCAAGCCTCACTGGGAGGACCGCTGTGGATCTGAAGGCCGATCAGACCTCGCTGCTCGATGGAGTCATCCTTTTCGTTGTAGTCGACCGTCTGATGTCCGTTGATCCATAGCTGGATCCGCTTGCCTTGGCAGCGAATCCGGTAGTCGTTCCAGTCGTCCGGCTTAAGGATCTTTTCGATCAGTCCCGCCTGGGGACTTGCCAGGATCTTGCGGCGGCGGCTCTCATCGTAAAGGCAGCCCCAATAACGATCTCCCAAGTCGGCTTGGTAACCGATCATCTCATGATGGTTGGGAATTCGCCGGCTGCGGATCTGAATACCGGCATTGGCCCCTTTGCCGAGGAGTTTGAACTTCAGCCGCAACTCAAAGTCAGCATACTCCTCGAGGGTGCAAAGAAACTCGTTGCGAGGAATTCTCTTTTGCAACGACCCGCCCACAATGGCCCCTTGCTCGACACGAAACCAATCCCGATTACCCTCCCAACCCTTGAGCGTTTTTCCATCAAAGAGTCGCTGCCCCTGCGGTTGTGGCTCCTCAGCCTGCCCCTCCGCCACCCGGGGAGCCGTCGGGAGGGCCACAAACCCCAAAAGCAACATCGCCGGCAACAAAAGCACTCTCAAGAAATACACTCTCAAGAAATACACTGGGAGTAAACACGCTGGTGGCAAATCACGGACCATCGAGTTCTTACTCTACGGGGACTGGGTGGGCTGTCAGTTGTTTCTCTGAGTTCGCCATTGCGGAAGGATTGCTGGGTCCCGCATGTTGCTGGTCGGCCGCCGGTGCCACAGCGAGCCAGCGACCTGGCAGACTCAAAATAGGCTCAGTCCAGCTCACCGTGCCCAGCTCACCGTGCCCAGCTCACCATGCCCAGCTCACCATGCCCGGAGGGTTTCCTTGCGGTGTTAGCTTGTTTGATTCTCAAACATATTGAGGGTCAGGTGTGCCTGCCCTTGGTGGTGTGCCTCGTGCCAGATCAGCACATGCAGAACATCCAAGATGGTCCAATTCCGCTCGGCCAGTGACGGTGGGATGTCGTTGAGCTTGGAGTCGTCCAAACCTTGCAGCGTCTCCAGCAGCCGTTCCCGCGATCCTTCCAATAGCTCGCCGATGAGCTTCAAGCTGGGAATATCATCATCCGGAGTGCTCCCACCTCGGAACCGAGGCCATAACTCTTCCCACTGCCCCGGCTTGCCGGGCGGCAAACGTTGGCTGGCAAACAGCTCCTCGGTGATGCCGATATGCATCAGCAGCCAAGCAGTATGAGCCCGGCCAGGACCCACACGATACGCCAAGGCGGCCATGGGGTCCGGCAGTCTGGCCACGCGTTCCACGAGGGCCAGTGTCCGCGTTCGATTCCAAACAAGCGACTGAATGAGATGTTCGATATGGGTCGTTGCCGCTGGAGTACCCATCCGCGTGGCCTCTGTGTTGCTCTTGGTCTGGGAATGCCCTGATGTTGATCGCCAAGGCGGACCAACACGACATCATTCTACCCACTCACTGTCTGATCCGTGTTTCTCCGGCCAGCAACTGGCCGACTTGTGGGCGCCCGATCGGGGTCCTACGGGGATTTCGCCCTGAGATGAGATTGCGGTCCCTGATTGATTGGATTGATCCAGATGGGGCCGTTGCCCACCACGATGTTGGTGCATAAACCTGCTTTGCGTCAGACGGGTTGGACCTTGGCCACCATCTGGGACAGTCGGGTTAAGACTCTTGCAAAAATGAGTGACAACGCCGCCTGTGGCGTGCCCGGAATTTCAAGGGTCTTTGCCGGGGCTTCCAAAACTGTAGCGAATATCTGGGGTCCAAGGTTTCTCGAATTTCAAGCGGCTCCAGCGGTATTTGCTGCTAGCCAGAAGCTTGTCGATATTTTGGAAGTACAAGGCCATCTCCTGGCGATCTTCGGCTTGGATGCCGGCCAGGCCGCGGTGAGCGTTGCTGGAGATGACCAGCAGGAAATAATCCCCCTGCTGAGGAAGGGTGAAGATGAATTTGCCCTGCTCATCCGCCTGGACGACTGCCCCGCCGAGGTCTTCGACACCGGCGATGGCCTCCTGCCGTTGGAGATCGATCGGGGCGTTGGGTCGCAAACCCGCAACAGGGATCTTGTTCGATGCCTCAGGAAACTTGCCGCGAGGCAGGGCAACAACCATCGCGTTGCTATCACCCACCAGTTGACCTTCTGACTGCTTGTAAAGAAGCATTCCCTCAACAACCGCAGGCGACTGGGTTGTGGCCTCATCCCCAGCAGATGCGCCCGTCTCTTGCGGTGACACATCAGCCCGCCCGAGAAAGTACCCGCCAGCAAAGGCCCCGCCGGCAAGAATCAAAAACGCCAAAAACTGAACGAATAAGGCCCTTCTGGAAACCATCACCATCCCGTGCGGCAACTTGGGGGCCAATAGTTGCCCTGAAGATCGGCGCGGTGCCTGCCCGACCTCCCCCCCCACACCGCCACCCGTCTGGGCGGACGTCCAAGGCCCCATCGGTGTGCCCCCCTCATCGTCGTAGACGACAATCGAAGGTTCGGCAGGTTCTTCGTCAACGCTTTCTGCAAGACTTTCTTCGAAACCTTCCGGCAGATCGAGACTCAGCCCAATCGCCGAATCCAGCCTCCTGGCCCGGGCCGGACTGACTGCCTCACTCTCCTCCAGTCTGGCCGCTGGTGGGCTGGCCGCTGGTGGGCTGGCCGCTGGTGGGCTGGCCGCTGAAAAGCTGTCCGATCGCGAATTTGTTGATTCTGTGCTTGTGACATTCGGCTTGGGCTGGACGCTGGTTTCTTCGGGCTCCAGCTCATCAGCCCGAACCTCCTGGGGCTCGTCAAGGTCCACGCTTGTCACTTGCGTGGAGTGGAAACCCGAGGGCTCACCGCCGGTCTCAGCAACTTGTCGAACTTTGCGTTGCAGGATTTTGCCCGATAGCGCATCTCGTTTGGGTACCAACTGGATGGCACCGCACTTGGGACATGGCAGCACCTCACCGATCTTGCGACGGGTGACACTCAACAAGGTCTGGCACTGAGGACAATGGAAACGAACGGGCATCGCATCAGCGGCGTTGGCAGTTTGCGAAAAAAGTGCCAGTCTTTGGCAACTCGGTCGCCTGAGGGATCGGTCATCGCAGTTAGCATTACGGCCGGATTGCCCAAAAGGTCTTCTGGAGGGCAAACAATCCGCACAACATCTCTGCAAGACTACTCAAGCAGACCCTCGGAAACCAGTCGACCGATGCGGCCCGATCTATGGGTGCTTGCCACCGGAGATGGCCTGTGCCCCGCCAGAAGCGGACCTCAACAAGCGTGTTGAAAAGCTTGCCCCAGAAAACCACCCAGCAGAGAACCACCCAGCAGAAAACCGCCCTGCAGAAAACCGCCCTGCAGAAAACCGCCCTGCAGAAAACCACTCAGAAGGAAGCGGTCATTCAACCGGATGCTCTGGTCGATGGAAAAGGGGCCGAAGAAGGAGCCGAATTGGCATTGGGACAAGCTGGGGTCTGCACGTCCTGCTCGAGTCGGCAGAGTACCAACCAACTGACCAACAACGCCTGGACAAAGAACGTGAGAGTGCCAGCAATTCCAAGGCCCACGGTAACCAACTGGAACAGCAGGGCGAGATAGGCATCTTCAAGGGCCCTTACCAGTAAAAAGCTGGCCCCGGAAAGCCCGAAGACGGGAATGAAGACAATCTGCGTCACCAGCAGGATTGCCAGGCTCCGTTTGAGTGTGGTCACCGTCGCGGCTCCTGGAGACTCGGTCGGGCGTTGGAGCATCTTCCACCCCGGTCAGCATTGGAGAGCAGACTCTCAGGCTTGAGGCCAATGCTGTCAAGGCAGATTTGGCGTGCTCAGGACCGGACCGCACGCTCAGAAGGGCATCGCAACGCTCTGACGGTCTGTCCGAAAAGCACCGGAATCCACCTGGATCGTGTTGCACCATGACTTCGGCTCCACAACATAGTGGATTGCCGGATGCTTTTCGGAGAGTCTCTGAGCGGCTTTCCGGACCCACGACATTTTCGCCCCACCCCACACAATCCAACCAGCAGACGCCGCCGGCACAATCGAATCCGCGAAATTCCAGCCAGGGTCAGTTCACCGCTCGGGATGGTCGACATTGGGGCCTTTGGTGTGGAAGGGTTGTGGGTTCAAGAAATTGTTGGGAAACTAAGAAGTCCGGAATAAAGAGGCGTCCCAGCACCGAAAACCAATCCGAGCTCGGTGTGGCTGAGAGTTCCTGACCGCAGATAATCCACAAACACTGTTGGTCCCTCGTTTGCAACAGAACATCTCATCCAAGCCCCAAACCAACATCCGGAACGCCAACATCCGGAACACCAACATCCGGAACGCCAAGATCCGGAACGCCAACATCCGGAACACCAGCATCCGGAAAGCCAGCATCGAGAAACAGATGCTGATCTATGAGTCGCACCAACGCGGGAATCAGCCAAGAGCGAGAACCAGCGAAAAGCAGGGATCACGGGCAGGACCGAGGACAAACAAGCTAGCTAGCGACAAGAAGAACATCCTCCACGTAACAATGTCGGAGCGGTTCCACTCCTTCACGATCAGGCCATTTTCACGATCAGCCCATTGAACTCGTCTATCAGAGGAGATTTTCATGCCTCCAGCCCCCCTACCTAACCGTCCAGCCCGCCCCGCACCTCAGGGGCCAGACCCCCAACCAAGAGGCCCCCAACCAAGAGGACCCCAGGCTAGGGCTCCGCAGGGGAAAGGTCCTCAATCTGGCGCAGACGGCGCGGCGGCGGGTCGGCCGCGCCGGCCTATCGGTGTTCGTGAAGAGCTCGAAGATCGCGACGAACGCGGCCCAGGGGGGTTTCTGGCGGATAGCTTCCGCGAGAGTCCGGCATTCATCGTCAGCGCCGCGGTCCATGCCATCGTGGTGGTGCTGCTGATGCTGATCATCCTCACCTCCCCGGAAGAGAAGAAGGTTGAGGATCTGGTCTCGACGCCGGCCGAAACCGACAAGGAAGAAATCGAGGAAGAGATCGAGATCGAACTGCCCGAACCGGAAATCGAGACCGAAGTCATCAGCCAGGAGGTTGTCGAAGTCCAAACCGAAGAAGTCCTCGATGAATTAGTGGAAGTGGTCGACGACCCGGCTGCCCAGCTGGAGATCGAGCTCTCAGATATCGGCTTGCCCAGTGCACCTAAGACTGACCTGGCCAGCCCAGTTGGCAAAACCACCGGCAAAGGTTTCGACGGGCGTGGGGCTGCCATGCGGGCCCAAATGGTTGCCGAGTACGGCGGCACCCCCGAGAGCGAACGAGCCGTGGCATTGGCTCTGAAATGGCTGGCGGCTCACCAGAACCGCGATGGCAGTTGGAACTTCGACCACGGCACCTGCCCAAGGCACAAGGGGCCCAACCGCAACCCAGGCACCGAAAAAAGCCTGACCGGGGCAACAGCCATGGCGTTGCTCCCCTTCCTCGGAGCCGGACAAACTCACAAAGAAGGCAAATACAAGGACACCGTTTATCACGGTCTCAGGTTTCTGGGAATGAAGATGAACAGAAAAACCGGAGACCTCAGTGGCGGCAGCACAATGTATTGCCATGGATTGGCCGCCATTGCTCTGTGTGAAGCTTATGCTCTCACACAAGACAATTCGCTGCGTCAACATGCCCAAGCGTCGCTGGACTTTATCACCTACGCTCAGGACAAAGTTGGCGGCGGCTGGCGGTACCATCCAGGACAGCCCGGTGACACAAGTGTTGTCGGCTGGCAAGTCATGGCTCTCAAAAGCGGGCACCTGGCTTACCTGAAAGTCAACGAGCAGACCGTTGCCGGGGCCATCAACTTCTTAAACATCGTTCAGCAAGATAGTGGAGCCTTCTACGGTTACACCAAGCCTGGTAACGGACCTGCCACCACCGCGGTGGGGCTGCTTTGCCGTATGTACCTGGGCTGGAAAAAAGACGAACCAGCCATGCAGCGTGGTGCGGCCTGGATCAGCAAGGTCGGCCCTAGCGTCGGCAAGAACCGCAACATGTACTTCAACTACTACGCCACCCAAATCATGAGACACTGGGGCGGCGAGGAATGGACCAAGTGGAATGAAGTCATGCGGGACGAACTGGTCAGCACCCAAATCACCAAAGACCCCTTCAAAGAGTTTGGCGAGCTTGGAAGTTGGACCCCCGGCAAGGGTAACCACGCCGCACATAAGGGCGGACGTCTGTATGAAACCTCAATGGCGACGATGACCCTGGAGGTCTACTATCGCCACATGCCGCTGTACCAAGAGGCTGTTGCCGAAGACGACTTCTAAGCCGCCCTTCTCATCGAAGATTTCTTCTGAGAACAGTCCTCAACCGGCCGCGTATCTCCACGAGATACGCGGCCGTTTCTGTTGAACCAGGCAAATCCTCGCTCTGCTGGCAAACCGTCAGTGGTCGGTTTCCTTCTGATTTGGCAGTTGGTTCTCGTGGAATCGGGGGATTCACGTCCAACCGACTGCCAAAATCAGCCGACTGCCAAAATCAGCCGACTGCCAAAATCAGCCGACTGCCAAAATCATAGGAAACAAGGGACTAGAACCCGCCGAGATACTCCCGCACCCGAAAACTCCTTTCAGAAAGCCTCAGGCATCGGCCCTGCCGCATCATCGCTGATCGACCTGAGCAGACGTGGGCCACGAATTGATACCGGTCGCAACAGAAACAACGACTCCGCGGAGATGGTTTGAGGCCCCGTGCAAGGCAGGCCGATGTCAACAAAGCAACCAACAGCCTTCCGGGAAAACGGCTAACCCCGATCCCTGCTGTCGGTGCAATTCCCTCCGGTCCCGGGTGACCTTCACCCTGCGACCGGATCGGCTTCCCAGGAACGACCCCTCAGGTCGCCAAACCGCCTGCCAAGCCCGAGTGGCCAGCAGAAACGGCTTGCCCGCGACAGGAGCCGAGAGGGTCGTCGCACGCAAATGCCCGCATGATGCGGCGTTTGCCGCTCAAATGGACGCCCTTGCCTTCGGAGAAACCCTCTGCGACAGGGGTCGTCTCACTCTTGAGTAACCCTCGGGAGGCAACGCGGATCATCCATCGACTTCATCCCAGCCAGAGCGAGGAAGTAATTCATGGCTGTGTCTTCCAACCGCGTGGACGCTGAGCCTTCCCTGGTCAAAACCGTCTTGGGCGGGGATTTGTTCGTTGACCAATTGTGGATGGCCGTCCCGCTGTTGACCGTGATTGTGATCTCTGCCGGACTCATCCTCACTCGACCGGCCTCGGACTCGGCCTCCCCTGGCGGAGGGCCCAAGACCGTTGGCACAGTCGACGTCGACTTGACCAGCCAACAGGCGATGAGGTGAAACTCAAAAATCTTCACACTCAGGTGCGAACAACTGACGGATCGGACCAGACAACCAACCAACAATCAGTTGAAACCACGTTTGTTCTGAAGCCTCAGGATCGTTTGCCACTCAGGGCGACCCTCTGCCACTGTTGATCCCGGTCTGAGCCAGGCAGCCAGAGGCCCAACGGTAGCCGGCATCGTGAGTTGTTTGCCTGCAATCCTTCAACAACCTCTCCGAGATTCAAGGGAAATGGGCTTGGAACAAGGTTGTCTGTCAGTTCCTGAGCAAGAGCAAGCCCGAGTGTGCTGGACGCTTCTCTCCAGCGGTGTCGCCTTCTGACGGCCACGCTCAACGCTCTGAACTGACCAAAGACCTCATGTGAACCGGACGGGCGACGGAACGACCGACGGTTCACTTGCTTTTGGGGGCTCTCTTGCAGCACCAGTCAGAAAGCCTGATCGGAGCCTCGCCGGGGCGTTTAGTCGTTGAAGTTGGGGATCCACAGGTGCGCCCCGGGACCATGGAGGAGATCTGAGGGGTCCTCAAAGAGACACCAACTGGAAGGGGGTAGGTCTCGAAAGGCCCGTTGCATTCGGCGGTTGGACGGCGTCTCTTGTGTGATATTACGGATCATCACCCCGGCAAACTGCGAGGGGAAGAGACGCCCCAAAGACCCGTAGATCTCTGGGTCACGTTGTCCACTATCGCCGACGAATAAGAACTTGCGGTAAGGAAAGCTCGTGAGAATTTGACGGATCGCTCTTCGCTTTAAAGATTTTGGTGAGGCAAACAGCTTGAGCACCCCGGTATTCTTCCAACGGAACATTTTCAGGTGAAACGTGCCGAGGGGAAAACCGGCCGCAGCAAGAAACTCCGCCAAAGGCTCAAAGAGCTGCCAAGGGCTGGCAGAGACGTAGTGAAACGAAGCCCCTTGCTGAGCCCAGCTCTGATACAGCTGTGCCATCCCTGGGATGGGGTGGAACCGATGTAAGAACGTATTGGCCAGCAACCGTCGGCGGTTGGCCACGTCGCTGTGTTTGATGGTGTCGTCGATGTCGGAGATCACGCTCACGCCATGCTGGGGAATCAGGTGAATCCGCCCGGCAAATCGCCGATCATCATTTCGCCGCGTTAACGCCTCGCAGAACAGTTGACCCGGCAGACCACTGCCGCCCAAGTCACCCGGCCGTAAGTCACCTGGCCGTAAGTCACCTGGCCGTAAGTTACTTGGCCGTAAGTCACCTGGCCGGAACTGGCTTGCCTCAGCCTGGACTCCCAGCACGTCGGTCAACTCAAGTGAGGTGAGCCTGGCCAGGCCGCGGAAGTGTCCGCTTCCGGCGGAACGCTCCAACATAATCAGGCGTGTCCCCAAGCGGACGGCGAGTTGTCGACCGCGGTTGCTGCGGACCAGAAACCCGCGAGAACGTAAGCGAAACATCTCGCTGGTGGCCTGCTCTGGGGTAATGCCCAGCACGCGGCAGAACAGCCGAACCGACAGCGACCTTAAGCGGCTGTTGACCTCCCCTCCGAAGACCCAACCATGAACCATGACATTCCAGAAACCGGTGGGTTCATCAAAATGAGCATAGGTGGGGAAGAAGATGATGTTCTCATCGGCCCGCACCAGCGTTTCCTCAGGCAAGTGGAGCCCATCCAAAGGAATGCCCGGAGAGGGATTTTGGCTGAATTCTCCTTGGCCGGGCTGAGCCACAAGCCCAGTCGGGTGCGCAGGGCGGCGGAAAGAAAACCGGAGTCGGCTCCGCCACCGACGGGGGCCAGACCTGGGGTGCTGAACTTGCGTGTCAGAAGGTTGGCAGCCAGTTTCCACCAACTCCTTGGAATCCGCTAAATCAACAAAACCAGCCTCGGCCAGGCCGCCGGCCACCAACTCCGCCTCAACCAGCTCCGCCTCGGCCAGTTCTTCGGCGGCCAGTTCTTCGGCGGCCAGTTCTTCGGCGGCCAGTTCTTCGGCGGCCAGTTCTTCACTGGCTCGTTCGTTGTTGGGGAGTTGATCGCCGGCAAATTCTTCTTGTCCCAATTCTTTGCCTTTGTGTGGTTGGGCTTTGTTTTGCACAAGCGGGGCGACCCCGGGCTGGGTGGATTCTGCTGCCGTTGGCTGGTGGTGAGTTGGTTGGTCTTTTGACGGAGAAGGCTTCATGGGGATCATAGGGTCTCCCGAAGTGCCAACGGGCGGCCTGAAGGATCCAAGTGAGTTTGGGTTGAGGGCGATCAGCTCAGAAGCCGAGTTTGCAGGCTGGCAACAGCGGTCTGAAACTCCTCCCGACGAGCGGCCAACCCGGCAGGAGTTTTGGTTTCTGGTCCTTGGAGATAGTCCAGGACGATTCGTTCTGCGGCCATGAACTCCTGAGCGGCTTCTGGGAGTTGAGCGGCAATCTGCAGTGGGATGGTGGTCACGCCGTTGGCATCGCCATGCAGCAGGTCTCCTGTCTGGAGGGTCTGACCACCAACCCGAACCGGCGAGCCGATGTTCAACTGATGACAGTAGCCATGCGAACAAATGGTGCCGTTGGTAAAGACTGGATACTTCAGAGTTTGCACCTGGAGCAGATCGCGACCGGCACCCGAAGTGATCAGACCGGCCGACCCAAACGCTTGATAGGTTGTGCACATGACCTCCCCGAAGGTCGCTGCGACGGGGGGATCATCCAGGTCCTGAAAAACCAACACCGCTGGTCCCGGCAGATCGCCAAACTGCTCCACCTGCTGCTGAAAACTCCCGTAAACGTCAAGACCCTGGGCCGGAGGTGCGTCAGCACGAAAACTGCTGGTCAAGGCATAACCAACCATCGGTGGCAGATCCGGGAAAGCACAGCGGATTCGCCCATCTAAGTAGCCGAAATTGCGAGGGCGTACTTCAAACAACTCAATCACGTTGCAGAGAGTTGGGGTGTCGAACTCGGCGAGTCGGGTGAGGTCTTCTTGAGCAAGCGGCATCGGTCTGGTCGAGATTCCCTCATTGGCCGAAGCCAGGCTCCTTGAGGTTGTCCAAGTTGCCGGCTGCCCTTTGGGCTCTGACCAAGGAATTCGAGCAACGAGTTTGGCCGTCGTCGTTTGGGGATGTCAAAGCCTTGGGCCGGTGATGATAGCTTTTAAGCTATCACCCCGGCCCGGCTGGTCAAGTCATTGACAAAGCAAAGGTGAGGGATCCACCAGGTTGGCGAAGCGGATCAGCTCAGCTGACGGGCTCAAGCCGGGACAACCAACCGATCTGGTCAACCTGCTTGTGTTGACCATTCTGGCGAACTAACCGGGCTGGCGAGCTAACCGGGCTGGCGAGCTGATCTGGGTTGAGGTGGTCAAGCTGTTGAGCTGATCGGGTTGTTCAGCAGCTCAGATATCGTAGTAGAGGCAGAACTCGTAGGGGTGGGGTCGCAACAGCATGGGCTCCACCTCGTTTTCGGTCTTCCAGCTGATCCAGGTATCGACCACGTCCTCGGTGAAGACGTCACCTTTGAGCAGGAACTCGTGATCGGCTTGCAGGGCGGCCAGGGCTTCGCCCAAGCTGGCAGGGGTTTTGGGGACCTTGGCCAACTCTTCGGCGGGCATATCGTAGATGTCCCGATCCAAGGGCTCGCCGGGATCGATTTTGTTCTGGATGCCATCGATGGCGGCCATGGTCAGGGCTGCAAAGGCCAAGTAGGGATTGCAGCTGGGATCGGGGCAGCGGAACTCAAACCGCTTGGCCTTGGGACTTTGGGAGTACATGGGGATTCGCAGGGCGGCCGAGCGATTCCGTTGGCTGTAGGCCAAGTTGACCGGGGCCTCGTACCCTGGCACGAGTCGCTTGTAACTGTTGGTTGTCGGATTGGTAAAGGCCAGACAAGCCGGGGCATGCTTGAGCACTCCACCGGCGGCATACATAGCCAGCTGGCTCATCCCGGCGTAGCCGCCGCCATCTTCGCTGGCAAAGAGTGGCTTGCCTTCTTTCCAGAAGGAGAAGTGCGTATGCATCCCCGAGCCATTGTCAGAATAGATCGGCTTGGGCATGAAGGTGACTGACTTGCCGTACTTCTTGGCCACGTTTTTGACGATGTATTTGTACTTAAGCAGATCGTCAGCCATCGCCACTAGTTCGTTGAACTTCATGTCGATTTCGGCTTGGCCACCGGTGGCCACCTCGTGGTGCTGGCACTCCACATCAATTCCGCAATCGATCATCGTTTGCACCATCTCGTTGCGGATATCCATCAACGAGTCAGCCGGCGGCACAGGGAAGTACCCTTCTTTGTAGCGAAGCTTGTAGCCCAGCCCTGGCTTGCCACGGTTCCACTGCCCTTCTTCGCTGTCAACTCGGTAGAAGGCCTCGTTGGGGGCTGCGTCGAACATCACCTCATCAAAGATGAAGAACTCCGCCTCAGGCCCCATGAAGACCGTATCCGCGATCCCCGAGCTCTGCAGGTAAGCAACCGCCTTGCGAGCAACATTACGCGGGTCGCGTGTGTAATCCTGGCCAGTGATCGGATCGGCGATGTTGCAGATCATCACCAGCGTGGTAATGTCCCGGAATGGGTCAATGAAGGCTGACTCCGGAACCGGGAAGACCAACATGTCACTCTCGTTGATCTGCTGCCATCCACGGATACTCGAGCCGTCAAAGCCCAACCCCTCCTGAAAGACATCCAGCGTCAGCTTGTCCTCCGGGATGGTGAAGTGCTGATGCAGGCCTGGAAAGTCCATGAAACGCAAGTCCACAGCCTTAACATCGTTTTCCCGGCACAGGGCCAGCACATCCTCAGGAGTCTTAGGCCGGTCAGCCATAGCAAATCACTCTCCTCAACGGTGAATTAGGCAAAGGCAACTCTGACAACAACACACAGCAAAGAGGTGCTGGACCACGCAACTTTGATCAAACCGCCAAATGTTGTTTGTTGACACCGGGAAGACCCAGTTGAGGCCTGATCAACACCCTGACAACGTGTTTTTATCGGCCCGGCACGCCAGCCGCTCGCCTTGGCGGCCCCAGGCCGCCAGGCGACAATGAGTTGTGGGATTTCTTGATTCTCGAGCAAGTTTTGGCCAGGACAGGCCGAGATCCTTGTTTTCCAGACTTCCCGTCAGCCTCTTAGCTGTCCCACGGGCAGCTAGTCACCCTGGGTGGACAGCCGATCCGAGACTCAGCAACAATACATTAGGAAGGGTTGGCAGCGCAGGCTGTCGGCCGGCCCAAAATCTTGGATTAGTCCAGCAGCCAAGGGATCTTCAGACAACAATTGATCCGAGGGAAGTGTTCGGTCAGCTGAGGACTCGTCCATCGGGGCAGACAGAACCACTATCGGAATCCGTCCGTTGAGTTCAGCTCGGCGAATTCAGACCAATCAACCAAGACACGTCCCAGCGAAATCGCTCTGCCATGGCTTCCCTCCCCCAGAACAGTGCTACCAGAACAGTGCTACCAGAACAGTGCTACCGGGCCGAAGCTTCTTCGGCATAGCTCCTCGGATGAAGTCTCTCTGCCAGATTCGTTTGTCGAACTCGCCTCACCAGAGACAAAATGCCAAGGAATTTGGTTCTGCCCAGCTCGTCTTGTAACGCGAGCCGTTGTCCAACCCAGGTCGATGGAGGACGCGAATCTATGAGGGAAGACGAGTTTGACAGAAGAGATTCCGCCAAGTGGCCGTGAAGAAACTCACTTCAAATGGGTGCAAATTCGATGCCTCGCCCCTTCGACGTTAGCATCAACACCTGAGAGGCTCCTCGGCGGTCCCGACTCAATTATTCTCCGCTTCCTGCCTGCCGTTGGTGATCCCTAACCTGCAAGAAAAGGCCAATCGGTAGTCTCTCTCCAGATTGACTTCTCTCAGAACTCGCTACTCTCAGAACTCGCTACTCGCAGAACTCGCTACTCAGGAGCGATTCCTCCGATGGACGACTTGTGCCGTTGGTGATGACTGCCCCGTCAGCTTCTGCCCGATTTGGTTGGATCCCTCAGCGATTGAGACCCGTCTGGTCCTGACCGAATCCAGCACGAAGTTCCGATCTTCTTGTGATTTGTTTTTCTTCTCAGAGCTGGTCACGGCAAAACAGGAAAGGTATCAGTGGGTGGGTGAGTTGGAGATTTGTTGTCTCCTGATCACCGCCGCCCTCGACCAATCTCCAGCCAGGCTGGGCGGTTTATATCAACGCGATGTGCCTTTGTAAATGATCGGTGAGGAAATCCTTCGCGTCAAAGCCGTCGATTCGCTGAAAAACGAGTCTCTACGCTCATGGATTGTGCAGCAGTGCTTGATTTTTAGGCATCTGATTGAGCTCCATCCGATACAGCTCCCTCCAATTGAGCTGCAGGCGAACTCTGCCGATCAGCGTTCGGCCCGATCCGCTCCCACCTGGCTGGTGGCGTCGGAGCCACCGCCCCGTTGCAGAGAGCTTCGTGAGCGTCAGTTCTTGGCCGGTCAGTTCTTGGCCGGTCAGTTCTTGGCCGGTTCTTGAGTAGTGGGCACTGCCAGGGGAAGTTGGGTTGCTGCCTTGAGAGAGGTTATATTGGGCTGTGATGCTGAGTGCTCAGGGGTGCTCCGTTGCCCGGTAACTCAATCTGGTGGTGGGGGGATTCTGCCGCGGGTCCACGCCGCTGGCGATGGTACCGGGATCTTGCACACCATCGAGGTGTCGTTGGAACTCTTCGAAGGAGCTAATCCGATCGGCGGGGTCGGTGATCAGGCAACCCATCACCGCTCGAGCTAAACGAGGGTCGATCTCCGGATCCACGCCGCGAATATCCGGGGCACCTTGGAGGGCCCGTTCGACGGTGGTCGCCCGTTCTGAGGAATCCCAAGGGAGATACCCGGTACAGAGCTCGTAGGCGACCACCCCGAAGGCAAACACATCCAGCTTAGCACCGCTGACCTGCTTTCGAGCGATCTCCGGGGCGATGTAGTCAGGTCTCAGGTACCGACGGCCCATGGAGACCAACTTGTCTTCGTTGGGCACCGCCAGGTGAAAATCGATCAGCGAGAGCGACCGACCGTCTTCCGAGAGAATGAAATTTTGCGGACAGACATCCCGATGAAGCAATCCAGCCTTGTGAACGGAAGCCAGCACTTGGGCAGCTTGCCGCAGGACGGTCACTCGGGAACGCCGGACTGCCTGTGCTAACGGATCTGGGGTAAACCGGTCACTGCGGAGAACCTGGACCAACGGCGATCCGGACATCCACCCGGTCAACAGGAACGGCCGATCATCGTAGGCCACACCGGTCTCAACGGCTTGAACAACTCGAGGGTGTCGGATCTGCTGAAGCATCTCAGCCTCAGTTGGCAGATCCACATGGCGGAAGCTTTCTCGGTACTGGGCAAGCTTGGCCCTGTCATAAAGCTTCAAGCCCAGTGTGTCGCCCGACTTGCGGTCCACAACCTCCAGGACCTCCGAGACGGAGCCAGGGTGGGAGGCCAGCACCCGAAAGCGGGCCGGATAGTAGAGCTTCTTGCCGTAGAACAGTGTTCTGGCGTAGTTGAGCAAGTTCATCTGGGGCGGCTCCGAAGGGCGTGAAAAACAAACGAGCCGTGAGATCCAACGCAGCCAGTCTTTGCCATGAAACCAACTGTCTCAAAACCAACTGTCTCAAAACCAACTGCTCTGAAACCAACTGCTCTGAAACCAGCTGCTCTGAAACCAACTGAGGCCAACAAGAGTGCGTCGCGTCTTTGCGGCCAACGTTTGCAGCCAACGTCTTTGCAGCCAACGCCTGGGCAGGTGACTTTGAATCAGAGGCCCTCGCTTGGGCGTTGAGTCGTGCTGAAGTGTTCCGGCCGGCTGAAGTGTTCTGGCCGGCTGACGTGTTCCGGCCGGCTGACGTGTTCTGGCAGGCTGAAGTGTTTCGTAGTCCTTGGATGTTCTGAAGACTGCACTGTCCTGGCTTTTCTCGAAGTCCCGAGTCCTGATCGAGTTGGTGGCCGAGATCCCCCGGGGCGTTATCAGAACATTCTCCGAAAAGAACTTCCCTCCAGAAAGTTGCGTCCGGCCAAAAACCCCGCACTGAGAATTGTAAGCGTTTGGGCGTTCGTTTTGGGTTTGGGAGAAGTGGCCTCCCTGCTGAAAGTCCGCCAATGATGGCTCAATCACCGACGGGGGTTCGGTTCTTCGCAGTGGACCCCCACAAGATACACCAGAACAAAACGCCGCCCAGATTGGGAACAATTCCGCAACCTCAACAATGGGCTACAAGCGGCCGAGGTGGAAGTGCCAAAGGCTTGAATGAGTCCATAGAAAAAGCGTGGAAATTGTAGGATAGCATTGACAGATGATTCAAGGGCTTCGACACCTAGGTGAGGCCGAAGGCGGCTCTGCGGGCTTAGCGGATCGGGTGTTTCCTTGAAGCAAGTTCGAGCGAACCAGGTTCAAGGACACGCGTGAGCCTGGACTCTCGTTTTTTCCATTGTGCAGGCGAGAAGTCAGCCTGCATGAGTTGTTTCCCATGGCATTTGCTGGAGGATCCTTTCGTTATGACCAGCGATCCCCGCACGAGCACCACGACGACGCCGTCGCCTGCTGGGAGCCCACCAGCTCAACTGCGCTCCTCCCAACCAAAAGGCACACCGATTGAAACGCTGGACCTCTCCAGCAGCCCAACCGAGACAACCCAACAGCAACAACCGAGCCAGGCCGCTGGCAGTTCTGGACCTGGCAGTTCTGGACCTGGCAGTTCTGGACGTGCCTTCCCAGGGGAAGCTGGCCCTCAACCGGAGAAGCTCTCCTCGAGCGAGCTGTTGCGTCAGAGGGCCCAGAGCGAGCTGACCGACCAACTGGCGGAGCTGCAAGCCCTCGGTCTGGATGTCAACTCGCCGCAAGGGACAGCCCAGTTTGTCCATATCCAATCCCTGTGGGGCAGCTCGATCTCAGAGCATGCCCAGCCCGGCTCAACAATCAAAGCCGACGCAACAGCCCGCGGGCAAACCATCAGCGACAGCTCGAAGCCACAGGCAGGCTTGGCCACCTCGCCACCCCTGAGCCTCACCGAAACGGTGGACTTGAGGTCTTCGGTTGATCTGAGTCCCACTGTTGATTTCAGTCCTTCCAGGGAGAGTCAAGACGACGACAGTCGGGAATCTGCCGCAGGAGTCTCGACTAGCCCAATTCAGAACTCAACCTTGCCTGACTCGAGCGTGCCTGGAAACCCTCTGCAGGACACGCTGGCTGAGGGGACCGCAACTGTTGACGACCCAGAAGCCACCCAAAACGATCTCGGCGTCACGGTCGACTTCGCCGGTGCCTCAGCAACGCCAGAGCAACCGGATCCAGCCCAAGGTGATCTGGACAGAGAGGACCCAGGTAAGACCGAAGCAGACTTGGGTGCCACCGGACCGGATCTGTCAGCAACCCTCAAGCGACCAGACCTTGCGGGGATTCGCCTTCGGTGGCTTGTGGATCGGACTGGCACGAGTCACCAGCGATCGAGTCACCAAGAATCGGGCCACCAGGAATCGAGTCACCAAGAATCGGGCCACCAGGAATCGAGTCACCAGACTGGCGGCGAACCCCAATTCCGCGGCGACTACCAACTGGTGCGGCTGCTCGGCGAAGGGGGAATGGGGGCGGTCTACCTCGCCCGACAAGAAACGCTCAGGCGGGATATCGCCGTCAAATTACTCAAGCCGAGAATCGCCAAAGATCCCGAGCAGCAAGCCAAGTTCTTAGCCGAAGCGACAATTACTGGGGTGTTGGATCATCCTAACATCGTCCCGGTCCATGATCTCGGCAGCAGTCACGACGGCACCATCTTCTACGCGATGAAGAGAGTGCGGGGGACCCCCTGGAGCGATGCCTTCTTCGAGAAACCCCTTCCAGAAAATTTAGACATCTTACTGAGGGTCTGTGATGCAGTCGCCTTTGCACACAGCCGGCGGGTCATTCACCGAGACCTCAAACCCGAAAACGTGATGCTTGGAGACTTCGGTGAGGTGTTGGTGATGGACTGGGGCTTGGCCTTGCCGTTGAACGAGCAGGGTCGGCCTGATCTTGACGACGGTCATTGGGGCATCGCCGGCACTCCAGCCTATCTTCCCCCGGAGATGGCCACCGGACCGATCTCAGCGGTCGGCGCTCACAGCGATGTCTACCTGCTGGGAGCCATCCTCTATGAGCTGCTGACCGGTCGGCCTCCTCACCCTGGCCAAAACGTGATGGGCTGCCTGTTCGCCGCAAGCCAGAACACGATCCATCCGACCGAGCAAAAAGGAGAGCTTGTCGAAATCGCCCACAAGGCGATGTCCACCGACCCAGCCCACCGCCACGGCAGTGTCGGAGAGTTCCAAGAAGCCATCCGGCTGTATCAGTCGCATTCAGAAAGCGTGCTGCTGAGCAACCAAGCTGGCAAACAACTCCACCAAGGAGAATCCACCGGGGACCGCGACCGACTGAACAACGCTCTCTATGGCTTTAAGCAAGCCTACGAACTTTGGGACCGCAACACCGAAGCCGCTCGCGGAGTTGTCCAAACACAACTGGCCCTCGCTCGGGTTGCCTACTCCGGGGGCGATTTTGACTTGGCTGCCTCGTTGCTTGACCCCCAGCAGCCAGAGCATGCCAAGCTCCGCACCGAAGTCCTCGCCGCCCTGCACTCCCGGGCTGCTCGCCAGGCCGGCTACCGAATGCTGCAGCGAGTAGCCTGGGCACTGGCCGCGGTCATCGTCCTGGGTTCGGTGGCCGCAACCGCAGTCATTTGGCAAGCTACCAAAAAGGCACGCGAGAACTATCAATTCGCTTTGCAGGAAGCCCACCAGGCAAACATCGCCCGTGACCAGGCCGACCAAGCCCGCAAGAAGGAACACGCCGCACGCCAGGACGCTGAACGACAAGCCCACCAGGCAGAAATTGCTCGCAACCAGGCTGACCAAGCTCGCAAGAAAGAACACGCCGCACGCCAGGAGGCCGAGCAGAAGGCCCAAGAAGCGAGGTCCGCCCGTCAGGTTGCCGAGCAGAGAAAGCAGGAGGCGGATGCTGCCCGCCAGGTTGCTGAGCAAAAAAAGCAAGAAGCTGAGGCTGCCCGTGACAAAGAAATCGTGGCCAGCTACCAAGGGCGAATCGGTCTGGCGGATGCCAAAATCCTGGAGAACACCTTCCGACTCGCAAGCGAACAACTCCGGGACTGCAAGAAGTCCAGCAGCGACCTGCTGAACTGGGAGTGGGGCCACCTGCGACTTCAGACTCAACTCGATCGGCGGACCTTCCTAGCCCACCACCCCAGCACAACCGCAGTGGCTTTTGTCCCAGCAAGTCAACAAGCAGCAAGTCAACAAGCAAAGACCCTGAAGCAGGTGGTCACTGCGGGATTGGACAACACCGCCAAACTCTGGGAGGTCTCCACTGGCAAGCTGCTGAAGACATTTCCAGTTGGCAGCAACGTGTATGCCGTTGCTGCGTCTCCAAAAGGCGGTCAGATCATCACCGGAGATGCCCGAGGGCAAGTCATCCTGTGGGATCTCGCCAGCGGCCGGCCACGCCAGCTGGCTCAGCATGATGCGGAGGTTGTCACCTTGGCGATCTCCTCCGACGGTCGGTACCTGATCAGCGGCGGCGGCATCTGGGCGATCCTGACGGACTTGACCACAGCCAAGCCCCGAAGGGCCATGTTGCACCAGTCCTACGTGCAAGACGTCGCTTGCTGGGGCACCGGATCCAACCTCCGAGTGCTCACCGCAGACGACCAAGGCCAGGCAGGACTTTGGACCATGGCATCTAACCCCCAAGGCATCCCCTTCCGGCAACCCGACGGAAGCGTCCCGGCGGCGACCCGGGCGGTTTTCTGGCAGGCTGCAGGCGGCCAGCCTGTTCGGGCTGTCGCCTTCGGCGGACGTTCGGATGTGGTCTTCACCAGCGGCGACGATCAAACAATCCGTCAGTGGTCGATCTTTACCACGAATCAGGACCCAAAACCTCTACAGGTCTTGCCTCAGCAGGCGACAATTCGAGACTTGTTCGTCTTTGACAACGGCCAAGGGCTGATCGCAGGATCCCAAGATCACACCGCACGCATCTGGCGATACCAACGCAACGGACAAAACAACGCTGCTTGGCAAGAAGTACGGATCTTGCGTGGGCATTCCGGCGGGGTGGTTTCTCTGGACTGGTGGCCCGAGCAAAACCACGTCCTCACCGGCAGCGCCGACGGAACAGCCAAGCTTTGGAACCCTGCTGATGCCGAGAGTTCCTTACGCATTCAGGTCCAATCCGAGCCCGTGGTCGCCGCCGATCTCTCTGCCGATGGTCGACTGCTCCTCTCCGGAAGCAACAACCGCTCCGCTTATGTGATCGATGTCTCGGCCAACAGCTCGCTTGCTGCCGCTGAGGGCCCAAGGGTGCTAGCGTCTCTGCAAGAAGGAGAGGGATTGAAATCGGCCAAGCGGCCAGGTGGTCTCTACTGGGCGGTCACCTGCACAAGGGATGGTCGGTTGACCGCCGGGAGCCAGGACGGCGGGGTGATTCGCCTATGGAATTCCTCTACAGGAGAGGCCCTCCGGGAATTTACTGGAGCCAAGAAGGAAATCCGCTCTTTAGCCCTCTCTTCCGATGGCCGCTGGCTGCTGGCGGGAGACGAGGCAGGCTGGGTCTACCGTTGGGACGTCAGCACCGGAAAACTCGTCCAAACTTACCAATATCATAACAAAGCCCAAACTGGCTCAAAGACTGTCACATCCCTGGCCTGGAGCCCCCCTGGCGACCCGGTTGTTTTTCTGAGCGCTGATGGCAGCGGCCGCGCTGCCCTTTGGTCGCTGACCGGCAGCAAACCGCTCCGCTTTTTGCCCTCCGACCGGAGGAGCCCACACACCGACGCCATCGTGTCCGCCGCAATCGTCCCCGATCCAGCCGGTCAGGCTCGCCGGTTGGTTGTCACCGCCAGTTGGGACCAAACCATCTGCCTGTGGAACTTGGACACAGGTCGAAAGCTGGCATCCCTCACCCAGAAAACCGATCGAAGCCCGTTGATCCGCGGCAAGCGCGTCAATATGGTCAACGCCATCAGCGTTACGCCCGACGGACGCTGGGCCGTCAGCGGTGGAATCGATGGGCATCTCTGGGTCTGGGATCTGAAAGCTCGCCAGCTCGCCAAAACAGTTCCACTGAGGCAACCAGGGGGCCGATTGGTAGTGATCAGTGCCGCGATCAGCCCCAACGGTCGACAGGCGGTGGTTGCCACTAGCGACAAACGCCTTGGAGTTTATGAGCTCGCCAACAGCAACAACCAGGCTGCGGCCTCTCGGCCGTTGGAGACAGGCCAGAACGGCGTCTGCTATGCCATGCGTTCTGTCAATGCGGCCCCGGCCGCTCAAGATCTTGGGGGGATGCAGTTGCTCTTGAGCCGACCTTCTGGCCTCGAATGGGTGCGGCTGACGGCGGACCAGCTTGCCGGGAAAGACAAAACCCTGCCTGAGGTGACGATGAAACTCGGGCCTCACGCGGCTATCAGCGCTGTGGCTTTCATCAATGGCCCCAACCGAGCTCAGCCGAGGTTTGCCCTGACTGCGGGGACTGATGGGGCGGTCAAACTCTGGGATTTACAACCTTTTTGGGCTGAAGGCAAAACCCCACGTGTCAAAAGGCGTTGGATCGGCAGCAACGGTCGTCGGGTCAACACCATCGCAGTCAGCCCTCAGGGGAATCGCTTTGCCGTCGGAGGCGACGATCGTGTTGTGCGGGTGTTCCCACTGGAAGCAGGGCCTCTTGTGGAACTCTCAGGCCACCAGGGCGGGGTGACAGCGCTGGCCTTCTCGTCTGATGGCAACCAACTGCTCAGCGGCTCCCGGGATCACAAAGCCATCCTTTGGGATCTGGGGAATGGCACTGCTTTGAAGGAACTCAGCGGACACACCTGGTCGGTTCTATCAGTGGATTTTCTCAATGATCGCCCTTGGGCATTAACCGGCAGTCGGGATAACACCGCGCGGCTCTGGAATCTCCTCACGGGAGAATGCTTGGCCGAGCTGAAGGGGCACACCGGTGCTGTGGAGGCAGTGCGGTTCCTCAATGCAGATCGTGCCCTGACAGGCAGTCTGGACGGAACAGCGGTGATCTGGGATCTCTCCTTGGTCTCCCAACAAGAAGCGCGAGAACTGCTCACCCTCCGTGGAGAGCATCGAGGCGTGCGGGTCGCCGGATATCACCGTGACACTCGTCGAGTCTTCACCGCAGGCGACGACGGAACGATCGTCTTTTGGCGAGCAAAACGCTGGAAGCAAATGGCGTCCGCCAAAGCCCCTGGTCCGAGCAATTCGCTCAATTCCGCTTTTGGAGATTGAGCAGCGGTTTCCTCAGATCACTGCCAATCCATGATGAACCCCGGACGGGACACAAACGCTTGCTGATTGCCTGAAAAGTCTTCGACGAAGCGGGCACCTTTGCTCCAGCAATCCGGGCTTGCTGTGGTACCTCAGGCTGCCCCCTTGAGGTCATCACAAACAAGGGCAAACAGTCGCCCTGGGTCGAAGACTTCGCCGAAGGTCAGTCATGCGACTGTTCCAGATTGTGGCAGAAACCCAACCTGGAGGGCCCTCAACAGTTCCATGCAGCAACATAGGGCCGGGCAATGGCCACATCCTCGACAGTCCAAGTAAGAGGAGTTGGAGATCTTCTAGATGCCGGTTTCTTCTCAACCTTCAGCTCGGATCGCCCTGCTCGGTGGTTTGTACAGCAATTATCTCGCCTTAGAGGTTGCTCTGGCTGACGCCCTGGGCCGCGGAGTCGATGAGATTTACTGCCTCGGAGATCTGGGAGCTTTTGGTCCGCATCCAGACAGGGTATTCCCGCTCCTGGCCCAGCATGAGGTTCTCTGCCTGCAGGGCAACTACGATCACTCGATCGGCTTTGCGTTGGACGATTGCCAGTGTGGCTACACGGATCCGCGCGACAACTACTTTGCCAAGCTCAGTTACGACTACACGCTAGCTAATACTTCAGACTCCCACCGAACCTGGCTGCGGACGCTTCCCTCGACCCGCCGGCTGGAACTGGGCCGACATCAGGTCCTGCTTTGTCATGGAAGCCCCCGGCGGGTCAATGAGTTTCTTTGGGAGTCGACCACTGCAGACGGCTTTCTCAACTATCTTCTTGCTGAGTTTCAAGCCGATGTCATTGCGGGAACCCACACGGGACTCCATTGGCATCGAACCTTGCAGAACCGTCACTGGGTCAACGTCGGCGTGCTGGGACGTCCGGCCAATGATGGCAAGCCCAATGTCTGGTACACTCTGCTGAGCGAGACTTCCCAGGGCCTGGATGTGCAGTTTGTCCCCGTCCAGTACAATCACCAGCGGCTTGCCGCCGAGATGCAGCAGGAGAAGCTACCTGAGGAATTTATCCAGACCGTGCTGACCGGCTGGTGGACAACCTGCCTGGAGATCTTGCCTGCCAAAGAACGCCGCCAAGGCCGGTTTTAACTGCCCGCTGCATGAAGTGGACAGAGCTCCCCGATGGAGATCCCTCTGCCGGGTCTGAACGATCTCGGACTGAGACCTTCCGAGAGAAAACGTGCCAATCAGATCGCTTTTGGTAACCACAGTGGCCCTGAATCCGCGTCCTTCACCTGGCTACGAACCCCCTTTTCTGGGGACGTTCGCCAGATCGGCCGTCTTTTCCGTTGGGGGGGGTGATCAGCCGAGGCGGCTCAGGGCTCAGCAGTTCGGCCGGTCCCAGGTCACAATCAGCCGAGGCCGCAGCTCTTGAGGGCCGGAGTGATCGTAAAAAGCCAACAGGGCTGTGGAACTTGAGGCGTCAAGCTCCAAACTAAAACCAGCATATTCAACACCCTGGTCAAACAGTTGCTGGATGAAGCCTGTGATATCAATCTCGGCCAGGCGAGGATCTTCAAAACTGGTCACAGGTACAGGCTCGGTCATCTCCTGGTCGATGCCCAGGTCAGAAACATCCACGCGGCCATCTCCGTGGTAGCCATGGAGGATCACATAAAAATCCCCCACTGAAAGACTGGGCATGGCCCGAGCAAGGCTCAGAGACAGTGAGGCTCTCTTCGGCTTGCCGGTAGCTTTCAGATCGGCCAGCGGAAATTCCAGAGCTGCTCGGGTCCCCTGTAAACTCACCGGCAGTTGCTGGCGGAACATCTCGCAACTGGCCGGATCGTCTCGGCCGAGCTTCCCGTCACCAGGATCTCCAAAATTGTCCGAACAAGGGAAGATCGAAAGGGATCGCTCTGGAAGACTCTGGCCTGGAAGACCCTGGCCTGGAAGACTCTGGCCTGGAAGATTTTGGTCTGGGGCGCTGGCAGGAGTTGGAGTTTCGGGGATCGAGGATGTTTCGGCGGGTTTCTCGGTTTGTTTTGTGGAGTTTTCCGCCTTGGTGGGTCGGCGAGTTGGTGTCCGAAGAAGATCCAGGCCAAAAGGCAATTGGGTCATCAAGATCATGGGTGCCTACGGTTGTCCAAAGACAAAATCCACAGGAAAGCTCGCACTGTGAGGGCAGGCGTCACTGCGTGACGTGGCAAAAAGGCGAGTTCAAGAGTCCCGGTCTTCCTCTCATCCGGGAAGAGCACTCGTCTTGGTCAGCCACATCTTGAAAATCAAGAAATCGCAGATCTTTTCCACAACGCTCACACTCAGAGCATTTCTGCAGGGCAGGTTAACACAAGCCATGCCGGCTTGGGAAGTTGGGGGGGAGGTTGGAAGGTAGGGTTTTGGTTGCACTAAAGGGGTGGGTCACCAAAACTAAAACGGGCACACGCTTCCGGTGGATCACGATTCTCAACAACGATCTTCAAAAGTTCTCGCGACTTCTTGAAGTGGAGAATTTTCAGTGATTGTGAAGAAGCTCCTACAAGGCTGGAAGTCGAAACGCCTGATCGTCTGGGCTCCGGTTGGTCGCCCTCGCTCAGAAATGTTTCGGAACCTCAAGAGGAGCTAAGGGACTGGAGGGCTTCCAGCAGGGGTCGTCCTTGGCTGGGATTGACCATGTTCACATAGGCGATGTGACCGCGTAACCAAGCTTCAAAATGAGGAATGTTCTCCCGGTTCTGAGCGGCGAGACCTTCCTGTTGTGCTCGGTGCAGAATCGCTCTGAGTCGGCGAACATGCTGGCGGGGCACCCCGACCCGTTGGTTGACGACGATTCCGGTGACCCTCTGGGAGCAATGGGGGCGTTGCACCCGAGTTTTGGAAGGGTTCACCCAAAAGCCTTCCTCATAGGTAATCCGATTGACCGCGCCCAGCAGTCGGCGGACGACCATTTGGTCGCGGTCTGCCTCGGCCCGTGAAAAGGTCAGGTCATCGGCATAACGGGTGTAGGTCCAGCCGTGACTGTTGGCCAAACCCGACAGGCGGACATCCAGGCGGAAGGCCACCAAGTTGCTCAGAGCTGGGCTTGTACAGGCTCCCTGGGGAAGGACAGGCGGGCCGGTGGCGACTTGCAGTTCTTCTCCGGCATACCTCACTGTCTGCCGGGGAGACTCTGTGCAAAGCAAGGCTATGATGGTGGCCACGGCGGGACTGTAACCGACCGCCTGAAGGAATCCTCGAGCCCTGACGAAGGTGATGGACGGAAAGAAGTCCTTCAGATCCAGGCCCACCACAAGGGCTTTTCCTTGATGGGGCTGGGCATTGGTGACGGTCGATCGGCCTTGCACAAAACCATGGGCGGCGTTGTGGACAGGGATCTTCTCCAGCAGGTTTTTTAAGATCCACTGCTGGCATCGTGCGAGAGTGCGGTGCGGGGTGGCCAGCTCGCGGCTACCGCCGGACTTCTTGGGAATGGAAAAGCGGATGTAGTGTGTGCGACGAGCAGCCTCATGATGGAAGGCCAGCCAGCGAAGCCGGGCAACGGAGAGCCCCAAGATCTCTGCCAACTCAGCTGGTGTGCTGATGACCGGCAACTCAGCCTGACGAAGTTTTTCTTCCTGGCTTTGGCGGTTGGCAAGGCCCGTCGAGACGCCGCGTCCCAAATAGATGATGTCTGTCGCACGCCGCTGGGCCACCGCTTCGGCATGTTCGCGTCGCCGCAAGGCGGCTTGTGCCTGCTTCTCTGCCTTGATCCGTTGACGTTCTTCCCGAGAACGCAACACAGCTTGCCGAGCCAGCTCCCCAGCAACAGCCAAGTCGGGGCGAAGCTCGTCCATCCGAGCTCCTACCCGATGAATCTCCTCCAGTTCTTCGCTGGAGATCAGCCCTCGGTTGATCATCTCCTGGCCGATCGCCCGAGTGCGTGGGTCATCAGCCGGGATGCGGTCCCGTCTGCCCACCCAGGGGGTCATCGCCAGCGGCGTCTGGCTGAATTCGAATTCGTGCGGCTGCTCGGGTCCAAAAAGACCGAGAGGCAGGGCATCAGAATCGGTCGGGACGGTCTCCCCAGAGTCTCGCCACTGAAGACCAGCCTGCTCGGCTGGACTCTGCTGAGAGCGATCCTCGGTCGATCCATCCGCCGCTGAAGAGAACGCGGGGACCCTCGCTGGATTTTGAGATGCCTCAGGTGAAGCCGTCCCAGACGATTCCGCTTGGGACGATTCCGCTTGGGACAGTTCCGCTTGGGACAGTTCCGCTTGGGACAGCTCCGCTTGGGACAGCTCCGCTTGGGATGGCATCACCGGTGGTGGCGAGGCCATCTCCGCTTGGGTGTATTGATTGTGGGGACCTTGCCAGGAGTGATCTTCAGGGGAGGTGGAAAAGAACCGCCGCAGCCAATCAAACAAGCCCATGAGAGTTTTTGGTTGGGAAAATAGAAAAGCAGGCTCCAGCCAGAGGCTTGGTTGTCAGACCAGGAGTCAGGGCCTACCGAATGAGGGCAAACTTCGGTGAAATCAACAGCGAGGCAACCATAGGTCAGGACCTGCTGAACTGTGAGGTCATCTTGGTGGCATCACTGTTGGTGAGGTCACTGGTTCAAAAAAAGGCGATCCGGCTGACTTTCTTGCCAGGACCGAGGTCGTTCACCAACCGGCACTGGACTGTGAAGCAGCCAGAGCCTGTGGCTCGTCCCGGTCGGCTGGTTCACAGTCCAGTGCCGGGAAACGCAAAACGTGCCTCGGGGAAGCAGTGTCAAATCATGCTCTCACCACGGCGGATCACCGTAGTTTGTGAGTCTCAGCCGGACCGCCCTTAAACCCTTGGTAGTCTCTTTGAGTATGCAAAAAACGAAGGTCTGTGTAAACAGAGCTTGTGGATTCTGTAAGTGGATTGATGCCAAAGGCTCCGTTGAGAATTAAGAATGTCCAGACCAACGGAGCAACCGATCGTACCATCCTTCTTCGTGTCCTTCGCCGTGTCGAACGACCCAACGGGCGGCCAGCAGGTGACGGCAGGGGCCTCTCCGTAAGCCGTAGGAGAAAAAGTGATGGCAGTTGCACTTGCCTCCGCGAATTCGATCGTCTGCATCGAGTTCGAGTTGGACAGGCCGACCATCCACTTTGCCGCTGATTTGGAGCCGTCCCCCGCCGACGTGCCAGTCGGAGAGATCTCCCTCTAGCCGGACGTTCCGACGAGCGAGGATCATCCGGCAGCCGCTGACTTCCGGATGCTCTTCTGTCCGATTGAGCTGGTCAACCGGCTGGTCGAGGATTTGCCGCCAGCGATAACGCCGGGCGTGCAAGTCATAGATCGTCTGGCCCCGGAGGGCAAGGGTGTTCAGGGCTGCGGCAATGTCCTGGGCAGGACATAGGAGTTGCCCGACGAGTTGTTCCAAACTGGCATCTCGCTGCTGTTTCAGTTGCCAGGCCACGCGGTCGATCAACGCATCTTGTGGGGTCACCGGTGGCCCGAGCAAATCCAGGCCACTGCCGCGAGTCCAGTCGTTGGTCGTCCAACCGCTTAGGCCCACGGTCAACCGCATCTCACCCAGGTCGGCCACCCAGAAACTGGGCAGACCAGTTCCCAGCAAATAGACATCAAAGCGTTGTGCCAAGGGTAAGACCCGAGCAAGCACCTGAAGGCGGTCCCGGCCCCAAATGCGGATCGGCCCTGGAGCTTCGGCAGCGTGATCTTCGCGGAGCTGGCTGTTGAGTGGAGCCGAGGCGCCGTGAATTGGGATCACTTTTTCCCAAGGTTCCAGCACTAGCTGCGGCATCACGCCACCGTTGAGCTCGAAGCGGATCGCACGAGGGCTGGTCTTGGCTCGGTGTCGCTTGAGAAAGGCCAGCAGCGAGTAGACGGCCTCACGTGTGAGGGTCACTTGGCGAAGAGGCAGACTCAAAGCCGCTTGAATCTGCAAAAAGCCTTGCAGCCAACTCGGCGGCAGATCGATTCTCTCTTCTCGGTAGTCGGGATGGCCACCGGTGGCAACTTCAAACCCCTCCGGATCGACCTTGAGTCGGGTTGGCCGGTAGGACCGCAGCGATTGGATTTGCTCGTACAGTCCGGTCGAGTAGTCGATGTTGGTGGTGCCGACCTGCCAATCCGCCGAAGAGGAAAACCCTCGCTCCCGCTGCACAGTCAGACAAGCGTAGGTGGACTCGTCAGCAGAAAAACACTCGAAGAAGACCACATCCTCCGCAACGGTGATGATCGGATCCAGGGGCAACAGAGCCAACGGACTGAGGCCCAAAGCCAACAAGGTGCCGGCGGTGACCCCAGCAGGAACGGCCGCTCCCCAATCCAGATTCTCCAGCATCAACTGCCGTGACAGCCGATTGCGTGCACGCCAATACTCGCGGCGGCAGTGACCATAGCGTTCTTGGAATGCGTCGGAGACCTCAGCGGCTGCACGCCGGGCCAACACCTCAGCCCGAGCGCTGTGGTAAGCAGAAGCCCAAACAGCCATCTGTTCGGCTCGCTGTCGGGCCACCCATTCTCGATAGGCCGTCTTGTCGCGGGGCTTGAATCGCAAATCACAGCTCACCACATCGTGCAAAGCCGAGAAGGCCTCCCGAAATCGCACCGGATGGGCAAGCCCCGCATCAAAGCTGACTCGGTCCCGAGCCAGGTTGGGAACCAACGTCAAGCTCCGACCCCCGACGCTGGGCCGAAGTCCGCTATGGCCCTGATAGGCAAGAGTGACATTCATGGGCTCACCTCAGGCAGCTCCAGCTCAGGCAGCTCTAGCTCGGGCAAAGCCTGCCTGATCGGACCAGCCAATTGCGGATGGCGGTGGGCCAACTCCACCACCGTGGAGAGCCCCACGGCAGCCTCAGGCCCGCGGATGCTGCGAACTGCCACGGCCAACACAGGCAGCAAACACTCCGCCTGGGATAAATCCCCTGAGAGCGCTCTGCCTAACTGCCTGATCGCACGAAGCTTTTGCCGACCTCCCCGTACTACTCCTAACAGGACCGACGACCAAACCGGCAGAAGTTCCTCCGCCCCAGGAAAAGGATCAGCAGGAAAAGGATCAGCAGGAAAAGGATCAGCAGGAAAAGGATCAGCAGGAAAAGAAGGTTCAGGCCGAGAACCTTGAGGGATCGACTCAGCAGAATCGTGACTTCGTTGATGACCGACTTGTTCGTTGAGCTGGTTTTGCAAAGCGTCGACCAATTTCAATCGCAGGTCCTCAAAGGGAGTCTCCACCAACCGGCTCAGCAGTCGAGGATCACAGCTGACCTGCCCCTGGCTCTGTGCCCGAGTCAACCATTCCCAGGCAGCTGTGCGGGTTTCAAGCAGCAAGCTGTCGAAGAACTCGCAAAGGCCATCCAACCGGTCGCTTCGGTCGGCTGTCAGCTGAGAGAGCGCCCAACTGGTCAACTCTCCGGCAACCACTGGGCAACGAGCCTCAGCCAAAACAACCAGCCGGTCTCGCTGATCAACTTGTAGGGGCCATTTCTTGAGCAGCTTCATCCCCAAGCGAGCCACGGGCGTGGCCGGTTGGCAAGCCAAGTGCAGACACTGATCGAAGGTCAGAGCTTCAAGGCTGAGGTGCTTCCCGACCAGTTCACAAACGGCTGCCAACACAGTCGGCCGGCAGGTCTTCAACAAGTTCAGCCAGATATGCGGTGTGAGTTGGGCAAGGTCAGCACGTTCTTCAAGCAAGCGACGCCCGAACTCAGCAAGGGTTGCCTCGGAATGGGAAACCCAACTGATGACGGTCTCCAGGGGAAGCTCATTCAATACGGAATTTGGAAGCTGCTGAAGCAGCCCAATCGCCCAAGCACGCACAAGGTGACTGTTGGCCTGACTGACCAGACCGCTGAGTTGCTCGACGGCTTGGGGTTGCTTCCAAAGGTGAGAAAACCGCGGAGCTGGCGCTAATTGCTGCAGGGTTTGCCCAGGCCGGAGCCGGAAATCGGTGATCACCGGAACCAACACATGCGACTCAGAAAAACAGATTTGCACAAGCCCCCACGTGACCAGCAGCTCTTCGCCGGACTGAAGATGCTCATCGCGGTAGGCGATCAACGCTTGGCAGACAGCCGGGATGTAATCAGCGGGCCGGCGATAACCGAGATGGCGAAAGTATCGCCATGCTCGGCGACGCAGGTATCGAGTTGTTTTGGCGGAGAACAGCGGACCGGGGTTTGCCAGTTGCAGGATCCGCTCTGGCGGGAAACGCTTTTGCCACCAGCCTCCCTGCTGGGTGTCATACAATTGCGGAGTCAATCGCAGCGGTGGGCCAAGCAGCAACCGCTGTGGTCTTCCTGCCGGCTCGTAGAATCGGTCGGCTTGTGTTGGGAGGTCCGATTCGGGATGCCGAGGGTGAGTGTCCAGGGCAACCAGAAAATCCGCCATCAGCTGGTCATCTTGCTGTTCTTCGGCGTGTTTGAACAGCCGTTTGATGACGACGTTGTGTCCCGGGCAGTTCCAGGGTTGCCCCAAATAACGACGGATTTGAGCGCGGGCCCAAGGACGAGAGTCGGTTTTCCAAAGATCGACGAACTCAGCTAGGGAGTCAATCTCTTGGCGATTTTGCAGAGCTGGAAAAGGAGGTTCTTGGCGAACGGCTTGGACAAACTGATCGTCTTCAGCTGCAAATAGGCGTTTGATGGCCTGGAGTGAGGTTTCACCAGGAATTGCGTTGGAGAGAGTGTTGTTGGGGGAAACGGCGTCGGAGGTCATCGTTGAGTTGAAATTTGCCCGTCCGTGAGTGAGTGACACAGCTCAAAAGAAGATCCGTCTGAACATACGATCAACTTCTCTGATTGGATCACTGGTTGATGCGTGTGCCAGGCAAATTGTCTCCGAGAGTATCAGTGCGTCAACCCGGATCTCTCCAGGAGCCGGAAGGGGCCTTTGCCAGAGACCAAAAAAGGCACCACCTGACGCATCAGGGGCTCGGACTCCAGATAATAAGTGGAACTATGCCGCGCTCCGATCAACCGCGCCACAGGGAGTTCTTGGGGAGTCAAGCCTGAGCCCAACCGGGGACGCCCTGAGAATCCTTTGGCTCCCAAAGCCTCCTCCATCACACTGCGGTCCAGCAGATTGAATCGACTCAGCACCGGGTCGAGCCGGTTGGTGGTCACCAACAGACGCTCTACCAGCCGCAACGCCCGACCAAACTGTTTTCCCGGAAGGAGCCAGTCGTTGGGCTCGGCCGCAGCCAGCAAAACCACCGGGTACCGTTGTCGACCAGCTCGGGCAACAAGGCTCAAGTGCTCGCCAGAACGCCGCAGGTCGGCACCCTGCCGCCCCGGAACATGTCCAGTGAGGTGCTCTCCAGCCAAGTGTTGTGCAGCTGGGCTTCGCGAAGCCGTGTGCCGGGTAGCCGTGTGCCGGGTAGCCGTGTGCTGGGAAGCCATGTGCTGGGAAGCCGCAAGAGACGAAGATGCACTTTGCAGCACCGAACTCTTTCGGGGATCGATGTGTTGTTGCGAGAGTACCGAGGGACCCTGGGGTTGTCGAACAGGATAGTCCGGGAGGAGTCTGGGTTGCCTCGGGATGGAACCGGGAGAGAGGAACCTGCCTTGGACAGAACCGCCGCCTAGCAGATGGAGAGCCGCTGAGCTGACTCGTGCTCCATAGCTGTAACCCAGAATGCCAATGGGAACGCTCGGCGGGAACTGGCGAATCAAACTGGCCAGGTAAAGTCCTTGGACATCGGCTCGTTCAGCCTTGAGCAAAAGGTCCTTGCGGGGCAATACGACCTGTCGCTCACTCGGCCACGACCAGAGTACCAAGCGGACAAACTGCCCCTTGGGTACATAACGGCCGAACTGTCGCGCGGCCAGTCGACCCAGGTCGTCGGCTTGGTCGGCGGTTGTATTGTTTCCGTGGACGAAAAAACACGTGGGAATCAATCCCAGGCTGCTCGCCCGCAGTGCTTCCAAACTGGAGGCCCGCCAACGAAGCTTCCCAGGGCAGCAACCTTTGGTGGGCAAACCGGCAGCCTGCACGTACACCCGAAATCGCGAGAACGCGTTCTGGTGAAATCGATCCGCAGGAGCACATCGGGTGTCGATTTTCCAGATCTCCACAGCGGAGCCTTCCTGCCAGGGCAACCCGAACCCTGGCGACCCGGCGACCGGTGATCCGAAAGCTGGCTCACTGATGACTGGCTCACTGATGCCTGGTCCACTGATGACTGGCTCACTGATGCCTGGTCCACTGATGACTGGTCCACCGATGGCAGGGTGAACTCCGGCTCGATGGGGCTGTGCTTTTATTCTTAGTGTTTTTTGTGTTTGTGTTCTCTGAGCTTGCTCTCGTTGGGTTTTTGCTTTGAGGTGAGCTCCCCCAAGGCTCACGTTGGCAAGGGGGCTTGCCAACAGGCCAACAGCCACACTGCCCAGGGCAATCCAGCTGCCGACCAAAAACCGTTTGACAACATCAACGTCTGTGCTTGCCGAAGTGACTTCAGGCGAGGCGGGCCGGTCAGAACTCATCGGTTACCTGTCTCGCGGCAGTGATTTTCCAGGTGGAGCAATCTGGCAGTCCCAACAAGTGACATTGGCGGAGAACACCCGTGCCGGGAGCCTGCTGTTTGATGATGGGCTTTCCCATTTGCCGGCTGTTGGCCGGGTCCCCGGCAGGTGTGCCTGAGAGAACTCTAGCACGCCAGCGGCAGGCAGTCGAAGGAGGCAGGTTTTCCTCATCAGGGAATTTGCCCACTCTGCGGTGTGAGCTAGAGTTGCGCAGCCACAAGCGGCCGAACTACTGAGTCGGGTGCTGAGGATGACCAGCAACTTGCATCCTGAACTGTCGAGGAAGACGATGCGAAAGGACCATCACAGAGAGAGGCAGTCGAGGTTCCCGTATTTGCGGGTAAGGATTGCCGCCGGGCTTTGGTTGATGGCATGGGCCTGTTCCATGCTGGGGTGCCAGTCGAGTTGTGGTTATTGCCAGCCGGCCTGCACGGTTCCCAGCATTCAGCAGGACCCTTTTCCGCCACCCCCTCCCCCTGCACTCCCCGGCCCCACAACGACTGGGTAAGCTGCCAAAAGCCCTAGCAAGCCCCAGGTGTCAAGGCCATCGGGGCAGTACTTCAAACCGTTTGTCGGGTGACGAGAGGGTCTTGTGCTCTCGGGGTGTCTGTGGCAGGTGTTCCGCCTCCGGGAGGTGGTCGGACAGGTTCTCGGGGGCGGCGAGGGGGCGGTCTTGGTCGGTGCAGAGGGGCGTGGCTATCATGCAGCCGAGTTGACTTGTCCACCGATTGTCTGAGGGATTCCGCCCTCAACTGCCACCGCCCCAAGAGAGACCGCTTGCCATGAACGAAAGACCGACAAGCCCCACTTCTGGAGCCCGCCAAGAGAGCTCTCAGGCCCAGCAAGGATCTGGGGGCCAGGCAGAAAGTCAGAGAGGATTTCGGCTTGAGCTCGATTCGATGGGCGAGGTTCGTGTTCCCAAGCAGGCTTACTATGGCGCTCAAACAGTCCGCGCTGTGGAAAACTTTCCTGTTTCGGGAACGGTCTTACCTGTTGAGTTGATCCACGCGATGGGTCTGGTCAAGCACGCAGCGGCGATCGCCAATCGCGATCTGGGCAAGCTGACTGGCTCAGGAAAAAACCCTCTCAATGATGAGCAAGTCAAAGCTCTCCTCCAGGCTGCTCAAGAAGTTGCTGAAGGCCAACTTGATGATCAGTTTCCCGTTGATGTTTACCAAACGGGTTCTGGCACCTCCAGCAACATGAACATCAATGAGGTGATCGCCAGTCGGGCCACCGAGTTGGCTGGTGGGGACCGTTTTGCCGCTGCCAAAGCAATTCACCCCAACGACCATGTCAACATGGGCCAAAGCACCAACGACACCTTTCCCACAGCCATCCATGTGGCCGTCGGCCGCTCGATCCAGCAATCGTTGCTGCCAGCGTTGACCGAGTTCGCCGAGGTGCTTGCCGAAAAAGCTCGGCAGTGGGATGAGATCATCAAAATCGGACGGACGCATTTAGCCGATGCCACCCCCTTAAGGCTTGGCCAGGAATTCGGCGGCTTGGCACGGCAGTTGGAGCTCTCGGCCGAACGCGCCACTCGAGCCCAGAACGCGATCTTGGAGCTGCCCGTCGGCGGAACCGCCGTCGGCAGCGGGATCAACACACATCCGGAGTTTGGCTCCCGAGTGTGTGCGGCCTTGGCAGAGTCCACCGGCCTGCCCTTCGTTGAGGCAGTCAATCATTTTGAGGCCAACGCCCAACGCGATGCCCTGGTGGAGTCTCACGGGCAGTTGAAGGCCATCGCCAGCACATTGTTCAACGTCGCCAACAACATCCGCTGGCTCGGTAGCGGGCCACGATGTTCGTTCTACGAAATTCAGCTCCCCGATCGACAACCAGGCAGTTCCATTATGCCCGGCAAGGTCAATCCAGTGATGAGCGAAAGTCTGATGCAAGTGGCCGCCCGGGTGATGGGCAATGATACCACCTTGGGTCTGTGTGGGGCTGCCGGGGGGAATTTCCAACTCAACATCATGATGCCCGTGATGGGCGCAGCCGCCCTGGAGAGCATCCGCCTTCTGGCCGGCGGGGCCAAAGCCTTTGTGGACCTGTGTGCTCGCGACCTGCAGGCCAATCCGCAGCGTTGCCAGGCGGCCGTTGAACAAAGTCTCTCCATGGTCACAAGCCTGAATCCGCTGATTGGCTATGAGCAAGCCGCCGCCCTGGCCAAGGAGGCTTTCAAAACCGGCAAGACCATCCGCCAATTGTGCGAGGAGAAACAAATCCTCCCACCCGAAGAACTGGCCCAAGCGCTCGACCCGCGGCGGATGACTGAGCCTCACTAATTGATCGATCCGTTCTGATCGCTTCGATATGGGAAGCTTCTCACCGGGAAGCTTCCTGTTTTGAAGCCCGGTTTTTCTATCACACAACTATGCTACTTGGATGGATAGACCATCTCCTGACCAGATCTCTCCGGACTCGCAGGAAAATCCGCCGGCAGAGGCAAGCTGGCTCTCACCTGCGCGGACTCCCGATGGTCGTCGTCACTGGCAAACTTGCCCCAAAGTGATGCAGTGGTTCTTGGAGAAGTCTTCGACAGTAAGGATTTGCAAAAAGGCGTTCGACCAGGCCGACTGTCAATCTCCTGCAATCCGGGCTTCGGTTGGTCGCTCTGGTGTGGGAGATGTCTCTGAAGGTCAGTCGCAAACCCCACAAGTGCGGCGGTCTTCGCGTCTATTCAGAAGACGATGGCTGCTACTGAGGTTGAGGAAAATCTTGGCTCGTCCGCCACAGCGCAAAGGCTGCCAGATCAACAACTGCCAGATCAACAACTGCCAGATCAACAACAGCTGGCAGATCACTGGTCATTCCGGCGGCTCGCATGTGTTGGCCGAGCGAGCATTTTCCGAGGGGAGCAGTAAGAGTCGGATTTCGCAAGACGAGTGATCGACCAAGACACGGGACGTGCGACGTTCCTGCTGAGGTTGGGGACAACCTTGGCTCCATCGGCACTGTGCCAAGGCTACGGCATCAGTCGTTGTCGCACCGCCGGTGGCAGTTTGTCGAGCAAGAGTTTTCCCCGACAGCAGTCGATTTGTGAAACTGTCAGAAGAGTGACAACATGACCTGTGTGCAGTCATGAGGGGATCTGTGTCAAGCAGTAGGACACGTCGGTTTCCTCTATGGTGGATTGATTTTTTAGTAAGTGGACTCTAACACTGCGGACAACCAATCATGCGTCAAGCGACTTTCCTGTTGGCAGGACGATTCTGCTGGTTCGTGGCTGCAGGCTCATTGCTCTGCCTGGCCTCCGAGAGTGCCTCCGGCCAACCGCAGCAACCGAGTGTCAATCAGCCTGCGTTGCAGCCAGCCGGTCAATCCGAAAACCAGCCAGAGCTTCAGCAAGACACCTCCGAGCCTAAGACCGCGCCAGCCGAAGGGGCTGAGGGCACGCTTGCTGACGAGCCTGCTCAGGACCAGGCAGATCCTGAGGTGCAACGTGCTGCTACGGAGCTGATTGTCAAAGAGGCATACCCCCTGCACCAGTCAGCCAAGACGGAGGAGGATTACACCAAAATGCTGGACCTGTGCCAGCGTGGCATTGAGCAGGGTGCTCCTGCTAAGGTGGTCACTTACGCCCAGTCGCTGATGAGCTGGGCCCACAACCGCCGGGGCCAAATCCGGCTGGATGCAGACCGATTCCAAGAGGCTATGGCCGACTTCGACCAGTCGATCAGCTTGGACCCTCAGCGATGGTTAGCCTTTCACAATCGCGGCTACTGCCATGCCAAGCAGCAGCAGTTCGACCAAGCCCTGGAAGATCTCACCAAAGCCCTGGAAATCAAACCGGACTACTTCAAGGCACTGACCAACCGGGGCGAGATTTACTACGCCCTGGGCCAGTATGAAGAAGCTGTGGCTGACTACACCGCAGCCCTCCAGCTGCGTCGCCAAGATGCGAAGTTGTATAACCAGCGAGGCCATGCTTACTGGCTGCTCAATCGCCGCAACGACGCCCTGCGTGACTACAACCAGGCCATCTCGTTGGACTCCGATTTCGTCGACGCTTACATCAACCGCGGCGACCTCCTGGCCGAAGTCGGCCGATTGCGTCAAGCAGCCCTTGATTACCGCAGAGCCCTGCAACTGGACTCCAGCAGCCACCGCGGCTTCATCAGCGCCGCTTGGATGATGTCCACTTCACCGGATGAGCGTTACCACGACGCCGATCGGGCCATCCGAGCTGCCCAACGTGCTCTTGATTTGCTCGGAGACGTTCCCAACTTGAAACACCGTTACCTGGATGTCTTGGCCGCATCCCAGGCCGCAGCAGGGCAATACGACCAAGCCGTACAAACCTCCCAACAAGCCATCGACTTGGCCCCCGAATCGCTTCAGCCGGAGTATCAAAGCCGCCAGCAACTCTATCGTCAGCAGCAGCCCTACCGTCAGCGGTTCGTCCGCACCAGTACCTCCAGCTAGTCTTGAGCCAACGCGCCCCCTAGTCTTTGACCAACGTGGCCCCTAGTCTTTGACCAACGTGCACGGGCCAGCATTGATTGATCGCCCGCAGCGAGCCGGATTGGACAGGCGTGGCTGTCTGAGATTTGCCAACATCCAGCAACGTCCAACTGAACGCTTCTCGTGCCAGTGGCCGGGGATCCTCTTGAGCTTTCCCTCGAAGGATCCCCGAGCCACTGTTTTCTTGCCAAGAGCCCAACTCAATCGCTTGATTTTTACCGACGAGTGTTAGCGAGTTTTCGGAGTTTGGTTTTGTGGTGACTCGTTTGTTGTTCGGTGAGGCCCCTTAGGGGGGTGCCTGCCGCCAGAGCGCCTGCCGGTCACAGAGCCTGGGGAAACCAGGAGATCAGCGCCTGGCCAGAACGGTAAGACAGGGCCGAGATGGTCCGCTCAAGGCAGAGCTGCGCTTGTGTCGATGTTCAAGCAAGAAGTCGTTTGCACCCCGACCCCATAGTCCGCCACCAAGGAAAAGGCGACTGACTGAAGCCGGCCGGAACGCATGCGGACGACTCGCGACCTCCAGAAAGCAGATCGTCCTCCTGCCGACACCAGGCCAGTTGAGGGACTCCGTTCTCTCCGAGATGGTTGCGGTGATGGTGACCAGGTTTGTGGCCAGGGCACAGGCAGTTCCTTCGCAGCAGCATCTGGAGAAAATTGTTGGCCACACTCAACCGCATGCTCTGGTACCACGGGGTAGGGAGCTGCAAATCACATCAAGTGTGAGTTGACAGGGCTGTTGGTTGACGACACTTTCTCACCAGTGTTTCGTTGGTCAGGCCGAGTTGGTGACGGTTTTCCCACCCCTCACTCGGTGCTGACCCAACAAAATTCGGTTCGGACGAATTTTGGATCTGGACGCACGTCGCCTTGGTGACCTGAGGGCACCCCTGACGGATGAGCTGATGAACTCGAAGAAAATCTCCCAGGTCAATCCTCTCCACACTGCTAAAAACCCTCTCCAGGGTTCCTTTGGGTGGATGACTGTTCTGTGGATCGTTGTTGGGTGGGCTCTGCCGGGGACCGGCCAGGTCGTGGCACAGCCGAACCGTCAACAACAGGCTGAGGGACCATCTCCGCGTTATCGTCGGGTGGTCCCATTTGTGGAGAGGACGATCAACCCAGAACGGGATTTTCGCGAGCTGACCAGCCGCCACGATATCGTTGAGCTGGTCGCTCGGGATCCAGCCTTCGATTGGGCCAAGGATCGAACCTTCCGCCATGACATCTGGGCTGTGGAGTTGACCTTCAAGCCGCTGAGTCTCATGTACGTGGACTTGCCCGGCAAAGACGGCAAGCTTCGTCGTAAGCTCATCTGGTACATGGTTTTCCGGGTGAAAAATCCAGGCGTTGTCTTCCGAGCCGGCGAAACGAATTACGCAGACCAAGACGTCTCCCAGCAGACCGACGAGTTTTTGGGAGCTCGGTTTGTTGACCCCAAAAAGAAAGATCTGGTTCCCGGTAAGTTGCAGCAAGTCAAGGTGGGTGAGCCGGTTCCGTTCATCCCCACCTTTAAGTTGTATAGCGTTGACAAGGGAAAGCTTTATCTCGATCGGGTGATTCCGGCAGCTGTTGATCTGATCCGTCAGCGTGAGGATCCGGCGCGACCGTTGAAGACGACCGTGGAAATGACCGGCGAGATCCCGGCAAGCACGAACGAGGTCGATCGCAGTGTTTGGGGTGTGGTCACTTGGGAAGACGTCGACCCGCAGACGGATCGGTTCAGCATCTACATCCAAGGTCTGACCAACGCTTACAAGTGGTACGATACGCCAGAAGGCCGGAAGTACGCCTACAAAACGCTGCGGCTGGACTTCTGGCGGCCGGGCGACGATCTGGACGAACGCGAAGAGGAGATTCGATTTCTCCGCTCGCAATGGTTGTACTTAGACAAGAACTTGGCCAGCCCTCCTCGTGACGATCCAGCACAGGACAACTAGTTGGACTGTCCCAGATGTGGCCCGGCCCACCAGCACTTTGTTGTATGGAGATCTTATTGATTCCCTGAAAAGGCCCAGGTTGGGCCTCTGCCACAGTCTGGAACATTCGAGGTCGCTCCGCGGCAGGAAACGGAATCAGCCGGGCGGAAACGACCAGCGACTCAGCAGCATCCAACACCTCTCAACAGAGCTGCACCAAGATCGCTTGGCGGACTTGGCTCACTGAAAACCTCGCAACTTACCGCTGGCGCATTCAGCCCCAGCTCTCACCGAGCTTTCTGGGTCAATCGGTCCCCCAAAGGGGTCTGGCCGTCACCGAAGTCGAGGCTCAACTGCAACGGACAAGCCCGGCATCAAGCAGATGTCGGGTTTTTTCTTGAGCGGACGACTTGGTCCCTTCGGACGTCACAGCTGGAGGTCCCAGCTGATTGCCTTGATGGCCTGCGGAATGCTCGGATCGGCGTTGCCGACTGACCTGGGCGGCCTTTGACCACTTCTGCAAACGACCTTGTCCAAGCGGTTTTTCAATCCGCCTGGACTTTTTGTTCAGATTGGCCTGACCAAGCGATTCGGCTGATCCGGATGCTTTGGAGAGGCTTCCCGTTTGCCAACTGGAGCGGCAGGATCAATCCTTCGCGTCTTCTGGCACTTTGTTTCCAGACGATTGTCTTTGCGGAGCTCTTCTGGCTGAGTTCATTTTTGAGCGATCGGGCTCGGTTGTCGGTGACGGTTGTGGTCGGCCTTGCTCATCGGTTGCCTGCGGTGGGGCAGCTGGTCAGCAAAGGGACATCGGAGGTAGTATCTTGAATAGTCAACGTGTCTCCGAACTCCCTGGCCCCACGGTGTTTCGAGAAAGGTCGATGGCCGACTCCAATGTCGCCTCTCACGGCGCTGATTCTGAAGAACACCAACCTGGAAACAGCCACTCCAGAACCGTTGGACCCGAGGACGAGGCCGAGACAGTCGATGTCGGCGAGACCGTGGGTATGCAGGTCCAAGTGTCTTTGCAACAAGTGTCTTTGCAACAAGTGTCTGGAGGGCGGGGATCCTTGAAGACGGTTCCCCAACCGCCTCCAGGAGCTCCTGAGGTTCCGGGGTACCAGTTGGAGGAGTTGCTTGGCCAAGGGGCGATGGGGGTCGTCTATCAGGCCTATCAGCCCCGTCTGGGGCGGCATGTCGCCCTCAAGGTGATCAAGACGGGTGCTTTGGCCAGTGAGGATGCGATCACAAGGTTCCAAACGGAAGTCCATTTGCTTGGGCGGCTGAATACCCCGCACATTGTCCAGATCTATGACGTTGGCCAGTTTGGCACTCCCGCGCAGTGGTACTGTGCCATGGAGCTCTGCACCGGCGGGACCTTGGAAGATTTCCTGGAGCAAAAACGGTTAAGCTGGTCGGAGGCGGCGAAGCTGGTGCGGTCACTGGCACGAGCAATCCAAGAGGCTCACAGCGAAAATATCGTGCATCGTGATCTCAAGCCCGGCAACGTGCTGCTGGATGCTGAGGGCCGGCTGAAGATCACTGATTTTGGCCTGGCCAAGGACCTCAGCAACCAAGACGGCCTCTCCAAAACCGGCGATATCATGGGCACGCCGGCTTACATGGCCCCAGAACAGGCTCTGGGTGAAATCCGCCAGATCGGCCCCCCGACTGATGTCTGGGCGCTAGGTGCGATCCTCTACGAGATGCTCACCGGCACACCGCCGTTCAGCGGTGCCAGTCTGTGGGATGTCATCCAGGCAGCTCTCCGACAGGAGCCTCCACCTTTACGCCTCCGGGGCTCCCGAGTGCCGCGCGACCTGGAGGTGGTCTGTCTGAAGTGTTTGGAGAAAGACCCCGCGCGGCGGTACCCCCATGCCGGCGCTCTGGCAGAAGACCTGGATCGCTTGCTCTCAGGCGACTCCATTTTGGCTCGCCCGGTCGGCCCTGTCACCAAGGTTGCTCGCTGGTGCTATCGTCAGCCGCTAGTTGCCACCTTAATCGCCCTGGTGATCATCAGCACAACCGCGGGTTTTGCGATCAGCAGCTGGTTTGCTGCTCATCTTGTGCTGGCCAATAGCGATCTGCAACGGCAAACTTGGATCGCCCGGGAAAGTGCGGCACGACTGACGCTGCAGACAGAGCGTTTACACCGATCGAACCAGCAGAAGGAACACCAACTCAAAAGGGCGGACATGGCAGTCCATTCGTTGCAGATCGCTGCCGCACTGGAGGCTTGGCGGACGCACGATGTGCTCCGGGCTCGGGAGCTGCTCGCGAAGACTCAACAACGCTTGCGAGGCTGGGAATACGACCACATCAGCGGTCTCTGCCGAGCCACGGCACGCTCTTGGGTGGGACATCGGGGCTCGGTGCATTGTGCCGCCTACAGCCCTGACGGCAAACTCATCGCCAGCAGCTCTGATGACAGAACTATCAAGCTCTGGGATGCAGCGACCGGTCAGCTGCTGAAAACATTCCAGGGACACACCCAGGCCGTCGGTGAGGTCACCTTCAGCCCCGACGGAGAGAAGCTAGCCAGTGCCGCAGAAGACAACCTCATCAAAGTCTGGGAAACCTCCTCAGGCCGGGAGTTGCTGAGCCTGGAAGGACACACACAACCAGTACAAAGCCTTTCTTTCCATCCCAGCGGAACGAGAATCGCCAGTGCATCCGACGACAAGTCTGTCCGGATCTGGGATGTTGCCACCGGTCGGCAACGGCGGCGAATTCTTGCTCATGATGAAGCCGTCACCAGCGTGGCTTACAGCCGCGACGGCCAGCAGTTAGCCAGCGGGTCCTGGGATCGAACTATCAAGTGCTGGGATGCGAACACCGGCGAGCTCCAACAGGTGTTGGCGGGGCATCTCGGGGTGGTCTCCGAGGTGGTCTTTCTCGTCGACAGGCAGCAGATCATCAGTGCTTCGTGGGACGGAACGGTGCGAGTTTGGGATCTTCCCACCGGTCGGCCTCGATTGACTTTGCCTGCCTCCACTCAAGCAGTGTGGGAGCTGGCGATCACAAGCGACGGCAAGATGATCGCGGCAGCTTCGGAAGACCGCACCATCAAGCTTTGGGCGGCCAACACTGGCACCGAGCTGATGACCCTCAGAGGCCATAGCAGCGGCGTGGAAGGCCTTGCTTTTCGCCCCAACAGCGGGGAGCTGGTGAGTGCTTCCTGGGATAAAACGCTCACCATATGGAGACCTCGGGTCAGTCAGTCCTCCCCAGCCGCTGGTCATCAAGACTGGGTGAGAAGCGTAGCCTGCCGACCCGACGGAGCCCAGCTGGCCACCGGGTCAGCCGATACAACGCTGAAGCTCTGGGACACGCAGACTCAAGAGGTGCAACACACGCTGCAAGGTCACCAAGACTGGGTCAACGCCGTCGCCTACAGCCCCGATGGACGCCGGCTGGCCAGCGGTTCCTCGGACAAGACCATCAAGGTGTGGGATCCCCGCAGCGGACGTGAGTTGCTCACGCTACCAGGCCATACCCAGGCGGTGACCGATGTGGTCTTCAGCCCCGACGGAAACCATCTGCTCAGTGCCTCGGCTGACACAACCGTTCGCCTTTGGAATCCGACAACCGGAGAGCAAATCCGTTCGTTCCCAGCACACACCTCCGGTGTCAATGCTGTGGCCTACAGCCCCGATGGTAAGCAATTCGCCAGCGTCTCCAACGATCGGACGATCAAAGTTTGGCAAGCCACCACCGGAAAGCAACTGTGGACTCTCCAGGAGCACACTCAGTGGGTCAACAGCGTTGCCTACAGCCCCGATGGCCAGAAACTCATAAGTGGCTCTCAGGATAAAACCATCAAAATCTGGGACCTCAGCACTGGGAAACCGCTGCAGACGCTTCGGGGACACACCGGATGGGTGACTTCGGTGGCCGTCAGCCCTGATGGGAAGACCATTCTCAGCGGGGCACGGGATGGAACGGCCAGGCTCTGGGACGCCGCCACCGGATGGCACCGGCTCACCCTTCAGGGTCACACGCAAACAGTCAACCAAGCTATCTTCAGCTCTGATGGCAGCATGGTGATCAGCGGTTCGGATGACCAGACCTGGCGAGTGTGGCTTGCCCCCAACAGCTGACCACCCCGCCGACAAGAACTGACCACTCCCCCCGGATCCGCCAGCATCTCATCCGCCAGCATCTCATCCGCCAGCATCTCATCCGCCAGCATCTCATCCGGTAGACTGTTACTGGCCAGGCTGTCACTGGCCAGGCTGTCACTGGCCAGACTGTCACTGGCCAGACTGTTACTGGTCAGGCTGTTGATGGGGGTCGACGCCTCGGCACTGAGGATCGCCTGTTGACAAATTGGGGCTCTTGGTCACATTCAGCTCAACGGTTCGGAACAAGGTCGAGAGGATTGTTGTGCTGGGCGATCAACACTCAACCCGTCGGGGCATTCACAAGCTGGGATGTTGTGAACTGAGAAACGCTGACAGTCGGTCGAAGGGGGTTTGGGCAGGAAGTTTTCAGATCAATCCAATTTAGTCAGCCGTTGAGGGTTGCTACAATCGTAACAACGTCAACACTGCCCACTTGAGCACGTATGCTGACTTGAGAACCGTTGTTTTATCGTGACGGTCTCTCATTCGGCGTCACCCCCAAAACCCAAAAGCCCAACGATCCACTGCTTGTCGTCTTGCTAACCACAACTTCCGACCAAAACTGACCAACACAATTCCGAAACCTGATTGTGGATTGTCCGGGCAGACGAGCTTCCTCGGACAACATCCGGACAACATCCGGTCAACGATCAGGCTTGAGGTCACAAGCTGCCAATCGCCGGTGGCAGGGTCTTGTTGTCAGGTCATCCGAGGGTCGGTCTCCTGGCAGGAGCAGACGACACACACAGCGACTGCACACTTGACAACCGTCAACAAAAAAGCCCATTTCCCGAAAACCTGTCTCCAGGAGACCGGATTCCTGGCGACCCACTTCAGGGAAACCTGTTAACATTGGGCAACCCACTCCAACCTTGTGTGGGCACATTCCAACACGTCGTTGGACAGAAGTGACGAATGACTTCCTCAGCCCTAACAGAGGACGTCATTCCTTGTCGGGATGCTCCTTTGGGGCACACTACAGGGAGCCCAGTTGCAGAAAGTCCAGTTGCAGAAAGTCGAGTTGCAGAAAATCGAGTTGCAGAAAAACGAGTTGCCAGAACTTGAGACGCCAGAACTTGAGACGCCAGAACTTGAGACGCCAGAACTTGAGACGCTGGGACTTAGGCCGCCGAGAATGAACCTGCAGGGAGTTGCGTTTTGGGAACTCAGCTCCTGGGGGTGGTTCTTGAGGTGAAATTCCCCATCGGTCACGTTTTCTGAAGTACTGCTTCTGGTAAAAGGTCGCGTTCTTCAGCCGACAATCTCAGCTGCCCTGAGAGCCGCCAGCAGAAACTGCATTTTGCACTCGACTTGGCTTTCTCCGGCACCCTCGGCCAAAGCCAAGGTCGGATCGCCCTTGAGGACCCAAAGGGGTCACCACTGATGAGTGATGGTCTACAACTTGGACAGATCTTCCAAGGGAAATACATCATCGAGCGTGAGGTTGGCCGAGGCTCATTCGGGGCAGTCTACCTTGCCCGCGAGGAAGGCCGCCCGGAGCCACTGGCAATCAAGGTCTTGTTGCCATGGGTTCGCGAAGACAAAGAAACTCGTCATCGCTTCCGGCGAGAAGCCAAACTCGCGACTCACCTGACCAACGCCCATAATGTCCGCGTCTTCGATTTTGGCGAGACAGATGACGGCGATTTGTACATCGTCATGGAGTTTTTGGAGGGGCTTCCTCTTGACCAAGTTTTGGCCGAGGAAGGGATTCTCCCACCAGAACGCGTGGAACGAATCGTCAGACAAACGCTGATCAGTTTGGGCGAGGCTCATCAACTGGGCATCATCCACCGCGATCTCAAACCGCCAAACATTTTCATCTGCACCACCCCAGAAGGCGACGATCTGGTCAAAGTCTTCGACTACGGAATCGCCAAGATCGTTGGCGGAGAACACCCCGGCAGCCTCAAAGAGACCACCAAGCTGACCGTCCGCGGCGGCCTGGTGGGAACCCCGGTCTACATGAGCCCTGAACAATGCCGTGGCGAGCCGCTGACCGGGGCCAGCGATTTGTATTCCCTGGGCATCGTGATGTATGAGCTGCTCACCGGTGACGTGCCCTTTGAGCACGCCAACCCGGTGCAGGTGATGATCATGCACAACAACGCCGAGGTGCCACCTCTGCCCAACAGCCTCCAAGAGTCGCTGCTGGGACGGGTGATGCGACGAGCCCTCCAGAAGGACGTCACCAAACGATTCCGCACTGCCGAGGAATTTCGCGAGGCTCTCGAAGGCCTCCTCAATCTCGACGAGATCTCTTCCACGCGGGAAACAACCGCCGATACACCAGAATCTGCCTATCGTGCCACCGAGATCCTGCCCCCCCTCGAGCCGGGCAGTCTCTCAGGGGAGGTCAACGGAGACGGGTATTTCGAGCCATCCTCGCAAGAGCGTCCGGGAGTTCAGACTGGCCAATCCGAGCCAAACGCTGCTCACATTCCCATCTGGGTTTGGTTTTTGGTTGCCGGGTTTGTGCTGATGTTCGGTTTGGTTGTCGTCCTCGGCTTCCTGGTCATCCAGAAGCTCTGAGAACTCCGGTTGGACTTCTGGGATGCCCGCTGGACCCAAACCTCTCTCAGACGACCTCTTTTCCCTTGGCCGCGTCTCGCCACAAGCCAATCCCCCAAAACTCGGCAACTTCGAGGCACTTGCGATCTTCGCGTCCTGGGAGTGAACCCTTCTGCCGAATCCTTGGTCTTGATATACTGCGAGATTGCCGCTCGATGGCGACCGGTCGGGTCGCCTGATCAGCTTTCAGGTCAAGGACCATGTCGACAAACCGTTCCTCCAAACACTCCTCTCCAATAGCCACCCGATCGTCAGCTCGGCCAGGTGCTCGGACAACTTCCACCCAAAGCCCTCGGCGAAACCGAACCGCACAGCACAAATCCCAAACTCACAAATCCCAAACTCACAAATCCCAAACTCAAGGCGATCAACCACAAAACAGACCTCAGCGCGGCTCTCGCCGAACAGACACCCCTCGACCAGGAACATCCCCTCAGAACAAAGGGGTTCGATTGCAAAAGATCCTTGCTTCTGGGGGGATTTCCAGTCGCAGGGAAGCAGAGGAATACATCGTCACCGGACGAGTGGAGGTCGATGGGCAAGTCGTGACTGAACTGGGGACGCGAGTGTTCCCCTTCAAGCAAGAAGTCTGCGTCGACGGGCAAAAGCTGAAAATCCACCGTCCACTCTATTACGCAGTGAACAAACCGTCAGGATTTGTCTGCACCAACCGCGACCCTCAGGGGCGTCCCCGGGTGCTTGACCTCATCCCCGACTCTCAACAGCGGCTCTTCACTGTGGGGCGTCTGGACCGCACCAGCGAGGGGCTCCTGCTTGTCACCAACGACGGAGACTTAGCCCAGCGGTTGACGCACCCGCGTTATGGGGTTGAAAAGGTCTACCGAGTTCAAGTTGCTGGCGAGCTCACCCGAGACGAGCTTGCCCAGTTGACACAAGGTGTCCACCTTGCTGAGGGTTTTGCTCAAGCCAAAAGCGCTCGAATCCGGAACAAACAAGGGGAGAGTACCTGGTTGGAGGTGACGCTCTCGGAGGGGAAAAACCGAGAGATCCGTCGGTTGTTGGCCAAGATCGGGCACAAGGTGCTGCATCTGCGTCGGATCGCTGTGGGCCCTTTGCGGCTTGGGGACTTGGCCTTGGGGGAGATCCGCCAGTTGACCGGCGAAGAGCTTCGGCAGCTTCAGAGCGTTGCCGCGGGAACTCCGCTGAGAGTTGTCCGTCAACAGACCCGCAAAGCATTCAAACGGCGGAAAACGCAAGCCGCCGCCGCAAAAGCCGCCACCGGTGCTGGTGGACCCAATCCTCACAGCCAGCCACCCCACAAACGCCGTCAACCCTCACGAACCCAACCAAAAACAATAGCTCAGCAGGGCGGTCAGGCAGGATCGAGACGAACCTCAGCCCCTAGGGATGAGCAAGCCACAGTTTTGCAGGGTTCCTCTGCAGGCAAGCCGTCTCAGCGACAGCTGCCCAAGAAATCAGGCTCTCCGACCAAGGCAAGTGGCCGGAAGAGTTCCCATTCCGGCGGAAACCCAACAGCCAACGCGGCGATCGCCGGCAAGAAACCGCGACCTGCCAAAGCCGCCAAAGTCCGCGGTTCGGCTCGACGCGGGGCCAAAAAAGGCGGTCGTAGTCGCCAGGCAGGTCGCTAAGGAGTTGACTGGCACTAAAAAGAATCAATTGGGACCAGCTCCAGCAACGGGGAGATCTTCCGGAAGTTTCGGCCTTGGCGGCTGGTCCCTGATGCCTCGAGCTTGTTGCAGAACCTCCATGTTGTTAGAGGGTCCACTCACAACCAGTGCTCCGACACATCACAATTTGAAGGTGACCGCAGCTGTGTTGAACTCGGGTTCTCGGAGACAGCTCCGTTGCTGAACCCGAAAATCAGGCTTTGTCGGACCACTAGGACCTTGTTTCCTATGATTTTGGCAGTCGGTTGATTTTAGCAGTCGGTGGGACGTGAATCCCCCGATTCCACGAGCATCAACTGCCAAATCAGAAGGAAACCGACCACGAGGCTCTGTCTGAAAACACGCTCGTCGGCCAGAAGGCGTGATGGGCGAGTTGCTGGCCAGCAGGACGAAGCAGGCGAATCCCAGACTCAGACGTCTCTGACAGGTCTTCGTCACTGGTGCCGCCAGCGGCTCGAGCCAGCCGCCCCAAACCAGCCGCCCCAAACCAGCCGCCCGAAGCCAGATTGGTGTTTTGGACAGAGCCTAGGCTAACCCCTCACCAGCAAGGGTTTTTCCCCCGTTTGTCGGGTGATGGAAGTTTTCCAGACATGTCATCGCATCCCCCGTTTTGCCCGGAGCATCTCTGGCAAGGTCTTGCCCAAGTGCGAGAAAACGTGCAACTGGCACGGCAGACCTATCGATTGCGTTTGGACTGTCCGGCCTTGGCCGCTGGCATCCTCCCTGGACAGTTTGTCATGCTCCGGCTCCCTGGCAGCGATGATCCACTGCTTGGGCGTCCTTTTGCTCTTTATGACACGTTTGAGGACTCCAGCGGGGAGACCGCTGGCATCGACCTAGTTTACCTTGTCCAAGGGCGACTCACAGGTCGGCTGGCTCAGGTCACCCCCGGAGGCCGTGTTCAACTTTGGGGTCCCCTTGGCAACGGCTTTCGGGGGCGGCCAACCGAGCATTTGGTGCTGGTCGCTGGAGGCATCGGTCAGACCCCCTTTCCAGCAACCGCTCGGGAGGCGCTCGGGTTAGGCCGCTATGGTCAACCCGCCCGATCGGTCCCGAAGGTCAAGAAGGTGACCCTTTGCTATGGGGTTCGCTCGGCCGATTACCTCGCCGGTTTGCAGGATTTTGCCGCTCTTGGAGTCGAGGTGCAGGTCAGCACCGACGACGGTTCAAGGGGCCTGCACGGTCGTGTCAGCCAGCTGCTGGAGTCTGTGCTGAGATCTCTCAGCAGAGAAACCGCAACGGGACCGACTAAGCAGATGCCTCTTGCTCAGGTGCATGTGCTCTGTTGCGGCCCCGAGCCCATGATGGCCAGTGTGGCCGAACTGACCGACCGTCTGGGCGTCTCCTGCGAGGTTTCCCTGGAAACACCGATGGCCTGCGGTCTGGGGATCTGCTTCAGCTGCGTGGCAAAAGTCCGAACCCCCGACGGAGGCTGGGACTATGTCCGGACGTGCGTCGAAGGACCTGTCTTTGACGCCAAGGACATCGTTTTCTAGGGACTCTGCAAGCAAACGCAGCCCGTCGCAACTTCGGGGCGATCACGCCCCAAAAAATCGTCAACTCGCCTCAGAAGGATTTCTCGCGGGCCTTCTTGATCAGACGAGAAAGCAAACCGCTTGTTCGACCTTGGGGTTGGCTGAGACGCAACTGGTCCGTTCCGGGCTCACTCGCCCCGAGGTGGCCCTTTCTGGACGAACTCGCCGCTGAGACGCTTGACCCGGTCTGCTCTTGCGTCTGTCGATTGCCGGCTCAACGGTCCGGCGAACTGGAACTCGTGCCTTGTTTCCTGTGATTTTGGCAGTCAGTGGGACGTGAATCCCCCGATTCCACAAAAACCCAACTGCCAACTCAGAAGGAAACCGACCACTCGTCACTGCCTCAAAACAGCAGTCAGGCTTCGGGCGGCTGGCTCGAGCCGCTGGCGGCGCCATCGACGAATCACCTGTCAGAGACGTCTGAGTCTGGGATTCGCCTGCTTCGTCCTGCTGGCCAGCAACTCGCCCATCGCGCCCTCTGGCCGACCAGCGTGTTTTGAGACAGAGCCTCGCAAAATTCTCCTGTTTTGAATTGGTGAAATTACGCATGCCGACACCGGCCCAATTAGGATACCGCCTGCCGGCGGAGTGGGAACCTCATCAGGCCACGTGGTTGAGCTGGCCGCATAACAGGCAGAGTTGGCCTGAGAAGTTCGGTCCGATCCCGGAGATTTGGAGGGAGCTTGTCCAGCTGCTCTGCGAAGGGGAGGATGTGGAGATCTTGGCCGGTGGTCGCAGCGTGATGGCCCAAGCTCAGGCCATGGTGGGACACCTCCCCGGCGTTCGACTTCATCAAATCCCCACCAACGACGCCTGGATCCGTGACTCCGGGCCGATATTCTTGGTCAGTCCCCGGCAAGCCCACTTGGCGGTGGTGGACTGGGGCTACAACGCCTGGGGAGGGAAATACCCCCCTTACGATCTTGACAATGCGATTCCCCATCGAATTGCTGATCGCCTGGGCCTTTCCAGGTTCGACCCTGGAGTTGTTTTGGAGGGTGGGAGCTTCGATACCAACGGCCAAGGGGTCGTGCTGACCACCGAGCCCTGTTTGCTCAATCCCAACCGCAACGGACATCTCTCTCGCGAACAGATCGAGGCCTACTTCGCCGATTACTTGGCCGCCGAGCTGGTGATCTGGCTCCCAGCCGGCATTCTCGGAGACGATACCGACGGGCACGTCGACACGGTCGCTCGTTTTGTGTCAGACTCCACTGTGGTCGCGGTGGTGGAAGATGACCCGGCTGACGAAAACTACAAATCTTTGCTGGAGAACATGACCGCTCTGCAGGCAGCCCGTGACCAGCATGGGCGTGCCTTGCAGGTCATCCCACTGCCGATGCCAGGGCCGCTCTTTCACCAAGGGCAGCGGCTGCCGGCCAGTTACGCCAACTTCTACATTGCCAATACATGCGTCATTGTTCCGACCTTTGGCGATCCTGCTGATTCCATCGCCGTGGAAACCCTTCGAGCTTGCTTTCCCCATCGCCGAGTCGTCGGCGTTCCCGCCACCGATCTAGTCTGGGGCCTGGGGACATTCCATTGCATCACTCAGCAACAGCCTGCTTTAACACCCTCTTAGGGCACTGAAACAAGAGGTGCTCGGCAACCGATCATGGAGAAAGAAGACGTCATGTCTAGTGGCAGAGAATTCCTGGATTTGGCATCATGGGTCGCCAACAGCATAACCGTTCGGGCCCACTTCATCGGCAGGGTCGTTCCGCTGAGGCTTGTTGCTTTGGGGGCTGATTCACCAGAGAACTGCCCTCCGGGAATACCGGTCTGACGGAATACCAGTGTGAGGGAATGCCGGTGTGAGGAAATGCGATCGAGGGAGAGTGGCTTGGACTGGGACTTGCCTTCTGCTGCAGAGGTTTTCTGGGCGGCTGCTTCTGGGGATTTGGTGGGGGGAGCAGATGCAGGTCGAGAGGGATGTCGTTTGGCCTTCTCATCAATGCCGGGGCTTCAATGGACCAAGTAATGGACGACCCGTTTCTGGTGTTCCTGCGTGACCCCACTGCCGAGAACTTTTTGGCTGTCCGGCAGGAGGTTATCACACACGCCGATTACAGTTTCTACAGTGACGGGCTCGACCAACTCACCGAGCTTTGTGAGCAGCAATTCTATGAAGAGGTGCCGGACCATCTGCGGACGATGATGCCCAATTGGTTGCTCACTCCAAGGGTCCACATGTACGCAGCCATGGCAGCCGATGCCCGTGGCGATACCGATGAGGCGGAACTCGAGCGTCTGACCGCCTATGCCTGCCTGCAGGGGATCCGCGCCAGCGGAGATGGAACTCACCAAAAACCCTACCTAGTCACCCATAGCGCCGATGAAGACGATCTGATGGAGTTTCTCCAGTGGGCCCTCGTCGAGCGAGATTTAATCGAAGAAGGCGACCGCATCCTTGATTGCGTCCGCTGCCAAAGCGGCCGGGAGGTCTGGTTTGACATCAGCCCCTCGCGTCACGATTGGTAAAAAACGCCCTGCCTCGTGTCAGCGTTGGAGAATAGGGGCGGAATTGTGCTCCCGTTGAGAAACGGTCCTCGGCGAACTGCCAACGTGAGTCGGTTGGTCTCCCCGGCGAACCCTGCAGCTGAACCCTGCCTGCAGCACCGACGGGCTGACCAACCACTGTTCTGACGCTCACACCACTGCCTCGAAGAGCTCCTCGTGGTCGGTTTCCTTCTGATTTGGCAGTTGATGCTCGTGGAATCGGGGGATTCACGTCCCACCGACTGCTAAAATCAACCGACTGCCAAAATCAACCGACTGACAAAATCACAGGAAACAAGGCACGAGAAACTTACAACGCCCGACGGTGCTTTCCCCCACGAGTGGTGGAGACCGAAGGCTTGCCGGAGATCGGTTTGGTCGAACCTGTTAGTCCCAACCCATCAAAGATCAGAGTCGACGGTTTGCCGTTCTTTTCCGAACTGACCGGAACCTTTTTCGTCTTTGAGGGTCGTTTTTGGGCTTGGGGAGTTTCAACTTCCCCGCCAACAGGTTCCTGAGACTGATCCCGATTCCCAGGACCCCCATCAGCCTGGGAACGGCCATCAGCTAAGTCTTTTTCTCCGCGTCGTTGTTGTCTGCGTTTGGTCCTGGAGTCTGGCGAACGGGAGTTCTTGGCTTGAGAGTGTTTGGCTGAGGAGTCTTGGCCAGAAGAGCTGTTGGCTGCAGAGCTGTTGGCTGCAGGGGTGTTGGCTGCAGGGGTGTTGGCTGGGGGGCTGTTGGCTGGGGGGTCTGCTTGTTGGGCCTCCGGCTGGTAGGGCTTCAACAGTCGGTTGATGCGTGCCTCGATGGCGGTCAGTTGCGGCCCTTCGCCCTTGGTGACGAAAGTGTAGGCAACTCCGGCCCGGCCCATCCGGCCAGTACGGCCGACTCGGTGGACGTAGTCGTCGCAGTCCTGGGGGATGTCGAAGTTGATGATGTGGGAGATGCTGCTGACGTCAATGCCACGGCCGACGACATCGGTTGCAACAAGATAGCGTACCTTGCCGGCACGAAACTGCTCCATGACCCGGTCGCGTGCCCGTTGGGTGAGATCTCCGTGGATGGCAGCCACACAATCGTGCTTTTTGGCCAGACGCTGCGCGATCCGATCGGTTCCTCGTTTGGTCCGACAAAAGATGATCGCTTGTTGCGGCTTCTCTCGAGTAACCAGTTTGAGCAACGCGCTGAACTTTTCGTCCTGGGGGACGCTCATGTAGTATTGGTCGATGGTTTCCACAGCGACTTCGCTTTGGGAAACGTTGACCACCAAGGGGTCGACCATATATCGCCGAGCAAGCTTCTCCACCTCAGGGGGGACCGTGGCACTGAGCAGCATGGTCTGCCGCTCTGGCGGGCACTTGCGGAGGATCTTTTCGATCTCCGGTCGGAACCCGATATCGAGCATCCGATCGGCCTCATCCAGAACCACCAAGTCGATAAACTGCAAATCCAACGTCCGCCGTTGGATATGATCGATCACCCGGCCGGGCGTGCCGACGACGATGTCCACACCGCTTTTGAGTTGTTGGATCTGCTTGTTGATCGGTTTGCCGCCGCAGAGCATCACCTGGCGGACCTTGCGACCAAAGGAGAGCTTGAGGCACTCGGCATAGACCTGGGCGGCTAACTCCCGGGTAGGAACCAAAGCGATCACCTGAGGCTCAGGATCCTTCAGGCCGATTTCCAAGTCCTCCAACACCGGAATCATAAAAGCTGCGGTCTTCCCGGTGCCGGTGCGAGCTTGACCGAGGATGTCACGCCCGGTTAACGCCTGGGGAATAAAAGCCCCCTGAATCGGCGTTGCCTCCTCATAACCGGCCTTCTTCAAAGCACGCAGAGTCGCCCGCGACAGGCCCATGTCCCGAAACCGACGCGGCACTGACCCCACGGAACCGTTCTCGGAAACGGACTCCTGGGGGTTGGAATCCTCCGACGCGGGATCCTCGGAGCGAAGGCCCTTCGATTCAGGGCCCCCGAAAGCGGCTTCTGGCAACTTGGTTCTGTCTAGCAAGCGTTCCTCCTAAAATGGCGAGATCTGTGGGCGATCTCTGTAAGACAATAGCCTTCTTTGAGGGGATCAAATACGGAGGGCAATTGGTCCAAACCAAGAAGCGATCTCAACGCGAACGATTTTCTCTAACTCTAGTCTAGATAATTTGTTCCGGCGCCGACGTCAACCCAAACCCGCCAACACGCCAGTTGTCGCACAGCCGGCGGCACAGGCCTTGCTGGCCAACCTACTTAACACATGAACCCTACTGCTTTAACAAGACATGACCAGATCACAGCCTTGGCCCGGCGAGATCGCTGCCGGCCCGGCGAACTGAGGCAGTCAAGCAAAAGAGGGGACTCTTTGCCTTGGTCCAAGGCGATGCTACGGTGAGCCGGCCTTGAGAGCAACTTATTTCCTGGTTCAAGCTGGTAGAAAGCATTCTGTCTGGGGAACAGCGTCATGGCAGACGAGGGGGTCTTTGGGAGAATCGGAATTGCCTCGGGGGAGTTTGTCCATGTGGTTCTCTGGCGAAGGATGACAGGAGCTGTTGAGTTTTTGTGGCGTTGGGGAAGGGCTTGGGGTTGGGCACTGCTGATTGAGTCCTCCTTGTTTAACGGACGGACCGACAGAGGTTTCGGTTCGGCAGCTGGCTGAGTTCACTGGCACTTTGTTGATGGCATCACTATGGACAGTCCCTGGCCTGCTCTGGCCGCTCAGCTGGAGCGCTATCCGCTGCTGGCCAATGCCGAACGAGCAGCGTTCCTGCGAGAGCTTCGTGATTCTCCGCCGCTGGCTGGTTGGCCCGAGCCGGCAGGTCTTGAGCAGATCGTGGCTCTCTTGCAGGCTCTCTACGAGGTTTTTATGAATCCGCTGGCCGGCCGGGACGAGACCGGGGCGAGCTTGAGGCAACTGGTGACCGCCTTGTTGCCCAAGCTGATGCCGCTTTCTTGGCAGGAAACCCCTGGGTCAACGGCCTCCCGGTCCGGCGATCCGGAGGTCTCTGCAGCAGAGCCGACTCACAACGCTTCAGATCACCTCGGCCAGCCTGAGCCCACCACCGATGCCCAGGCGTACGCGGTACGCTCACGAGACAGCCTCCCATTGCGTCGAGTCTTGGGGGAGCTGGCTGGGCTCTATCATTCGTTGGGGCCACAGACCAACTACCGGAGCCAGCTTGTGCGAATCTTGGCGGCGGTGGGAAGTCCGGCTGCTCTGGAGACCGTCACCGAACTTCTCGTGACCGCCCCGCCGGAGACTGATGCTGATGCGGAGCAGATCTTCTTGGTTCTCTGGCAACTCCCGGAGATTTCCGTCGACTCGGTCTTTCCCCGACTGCTGGAGGGACTTGAACACAAGACGCTGGCCCCGTTGATCTTGGAGTTCGCCACGCGGCTGCATCGTCGCGGGATAGCCCCAATCCATCCGGCAGCGGCTCGCGTTGAGGCGTTGACCAACTTGTTCGGAGAGCTGGCCGATCGCCTGGGCCGATTGGAGGAACACCCCCAGGAGTTTGCTGAGAACGCCGAAGAACTCACTCAGGTTGTCAACCAATCTGTGTCCCTCGCGGTGGCCGTGGCAGACTGTTTAGGGTTCTTAGGGTCCCCACAAGCCACCAGTAAGTTACGCCGGGCATTTTTGGTGACCCATCGCCGAGTGCGTGCTGAGGCAGCTGCTGCGGTGGCACGGCTCGGTGAGGAAGAGGGCATCCACCAACTGGCAGCCCTCGCAGCCGATCCAGGAGTTCGTCTGCGTGCATTGGCCTACTTGGATGAGCTTGGGCATCCTGAGGCAGCCGATGAGCGTTACCGAAGTCCGGAAGCTCGTGCTGGTGGAGAACTTGCTTTGGCTTTAGCGCAACCAGCGGTTTTTGGTCTGGCTCCCTCGGAGATTGAGCTGGTTGATCACCGCCACCTCCGCTGGCCCGGCTACCAACAGGCAGTCCCTTGTTTCTTATTACGCTACCGTTACCAGCATCCCCAAGGGCGACTGGAAGGCATTGGTCTGGCCGGGCCGCTCACACATGCCCTTCGTGTTCCGCTGGAAGATTTTCCCCCGCGAGACATTTACGCGATTTACTGCGGATGGTCTGTCGAGCACCCGCAGATCACCCGGACCGCTGTTGCGGAATTGCCCTCTTATGAACAAGCCACGGTGGCGGAGCTTGAGTCTTTGTTGCAAGGGGAAGGCTTTGAAGAGGTGATCCCGTTGGAACTCGTCCACTTCTTTGGAGATTCTCTGTGGATCTTGGCCGCCAAACGGCGTAGCCCGGAGGGCACGTTGACGCCAGGGGTGGTGGCCCTGCAGGGAGAATCCTTCGAATTTCATCCCAGCGTTCCGCCGACTCGGGCTCTCACGCCAGAGCAAGTGTACTACCTGCACGCTGGCCGGAAGATCCTCATGACCTTCAACGATCCCGAAGCCCTGCAGTGAATAGCCTGCTTGCTCCGGTTGAACGCTTTTGGGCAACCCGAGGGTCGACTCTCACCCATCCTGAATCTCCACGTTGCAGAGTTTCCCACAGGGGGGAGACCAAACTCTCCACGGCAAGGCCTTGGAGGTACCGGGGTGGAGGTACCGGGGTGGAGGTACCGGGGCGGAGGCCCGTGGTCGCTTCCAAGGCTCCGCACTCAGACACCCCGCGGGTTGTTGAAACTGCAGCCGGGTTTCCTGTGTTGCTTCTTTCGGGAAAGCCAGACAGCCAGGGAAATGCTCTGCAAGGTTCGGGCACTCCTGGACGGAGCCCCAAAGGATCTTTTCGGCAGCGACATCAGCCTGAAGACAAAAAAGCCGGTCGATCCCATGACGGGACCACCGGCTGCCTGGCTGTTTTCTTGCTTGTCTTAACGACGTCGAGTTGCCGAGCTCTTCGTAGCAATCAAGACGCTATCAGAGAGAGGCTCCACGGACGCGACGTGATCGTGGGGTGGCTCCGATCAGGCCCAGGGACGCCAGACCAAGAACGGCGAAGGTGTTGGGCTCGGGGACGACCTGGAAGGGAGCGGAAATGTCCCAGCCGTTGCCGTCGACATCGCGAAGGCTGATCTGCCATTCGTAGGAGCCGAGGGGATCAACGGCTTCAGGCAGAAACGGGACGGTGGCCTGGGCGAAGAACAGGGGGATGTGGCTGTGACCGTCGAAGCCTTCCAGCGCTTCAACGGGGAACCCGAAATCCCGGACGATCTCACCATCAAGGGACAACTGAATGCCGACATCGATGGGAAAGAGTGTATTGGGGATGATGGCGTCGGTTCCAGCCGCCGAGTCAGGATTGCTCCCGGTGGTGCCCGGAGCGGGGACGAGCATGGTGGCCAAGAAGACCGCCAGAGGTTGACCGCTGATTTCCGCTGCGCTGTACACAGTCTTGGAGGGGAAACCGGCGTCGGCGACGGCTGTCGACAATTCAATATCGTACGGACCAGCGTGTGGGATCCCAGGGACGATACCGCCATTGGCAGCATCGAATTCATGGTTGGGAGGAGGCAGGAGAGTCTGCAAAGTTTCGACAAAACTCTCGAAGGACGCAGCCGGTGCGGTGAAGAGGATTGAGTCCGCAGGCTCCCAGATGGGATTTCCCACAGCTGTGGTGGATATTTCAGCCGAGGCCACCTGTGAGAAACTTAAGAAAGTGACGACGACCAAGCTCAGGATTGTGGAGGCTTTCATAGGGGTGCTCTTTCTAGGTTGGAACAAGGAAGGGTAGCAGCAACAAAGGACCAGCAAACGTTCATAGAACGATTGAGCTCGCTGTATTTGCAGGCGACACCACAGCGATCGTTTTAGGTAGGTTTCAGCTGCCATGCGAACCTTCAAAAGCAGGCACGCACCCAGCAATGTTGGGTATAGTACAGAGGGATCTGGAATTATCCAAGGCTTTTCTGAAAAAATTCTGGGTGCGTCATTCACGGCCTCAAAATTCTTAGCAGCAAGGGCCAGCAAAGCCCTTCCTCGTTAAAATTTGGTTCCGTTGGCCTGTGGGTTCCACTGAAGGAATTGGCTCTGCTGTTCTGCTGACGAAAAAAGCCGATCGCAGCCGACTAAGCTGGCGATCGGAGATCTCCTAAAAACTCGTGAATTTTGTGTGTCTGCGTTCTGTGAAGGATTGCCTCAGAGGAATCCAGTGGCTGCCAGCTGGCATAACTGACTCCTGGAGGAGGTCTTGGAGAATCGGAGGTGCGTCAGTCTCGTGCTCCGTGTGAGCCCGGGGGTTCTCCGGTTCTCTGGCGGCCTCGTGCGAATCGGACCACCCTGACAGCAGCAAAACAATCGGGGCTGGTACGGGCGATCCAGGCAGACCAGCCGTTGCTTGAGGAGCGGTTCGAGGTTGCCAGAAAAGACACCATCGACAGCCAGACTCTCTTGCCGCCGACTCGATGGGGTCAACTCTCGCCCGCCTCAAATCGATCCGAGCACTTCGGTGTCAAGCTCGATGTTCAGCAAGGTGGCAGAGCAACCGCTTGCTGAGCGTGGGATCTTGAGGGCTCTATGAGCCGAAGAGATGTCAGAGCCATCTCCGAAATGGGAGACGTTCCCGACGCCCGCTCCCACAAACCGAAACGCCAGGAAGGGCGTTGCCCAGTGCCTTACTCAACCCTCGTGGTTGCTCACGGATGCGACTCGTTCAAGCATTGGTAGCAGCTGCTCGGACGGGCCCACTTGGAAGCTCATCACTGGGTGGAATAGTCAATCCAATTCGCCAAGTTCAAGCTTGAAGCGATCGTTGGATCAGCAGGTCGGTACACGCGTTCGCGGGGGGTAATCAATGGAGAGAATCCAGTGCCCGGAAGCGTCTGGCGTTGCTGGCTGACAAACTCCGCAAGGTCGAGGACTTCCAGCAGTTCCTTTTTTCCGAAAGCCTCGAGTGCTTGGCCGCGCAAACCCAGTTGAATGGCTCGTCTTGGCAGTTTGTTTCCTGAGGGATCATGATCAGGATCCCACTGGAGCCGCACCTCCGACTGGCTGACCGCTTGCGACCAATCCTCTTCAGTTGCGAACTGATCAGGGTCCCAAGACGAAGCAACCGCTTGCTTCAAAAGCGACTCGAAGAACTGACGGCTGAGCCGAATCGCCAGGGTGACCTGCTGGTTCTCTTTGGTGCCCCAGCCGCTGCGGTACATCATCCACAGAAAGTTTGGCTTGATCCAGCTCATCCGTGAGTAGCTGAATGGGCCACCAAAAGCACTATTTTCCAAGGCAAATTTCGCAATCGCCGGGCAGTAGGCTTGGTAGACAACAATGGTCTGCTCATCGTAATGAGCAAGGATATGCCGTCCCTCCTCAGGCCAAATTGTCACCTGCTTGCAATACAATTCGGTCGTCAGCATGACGGGTCTTCTCACTGTTGGAGTTCCTACTGATCCCCTCGGAAATTCTTGCTCGGCCAAAACAGGCCAGCCGCCGGAACGACCAGTGATTTTGCAGCTGTTGTCAGTAATCTGTCAGCGATCTGGGCAGGAAACCAACGCGGAGGGCATTGACCACCGCGATCACATCGATGACCTCCTGAAACAGGGCACCTGCCACAGGGGGCAACATCCCAGCTGCCGCAAATCCCATCCCGCCTAAACTCAACGCCATCCCCCCAACAGCACTTTGCAACGCAATGGCCCGCAAACGTTGGCCGATGTGCAAGAACTCGTCGACCTTGGCCAGTGAGGATTCCAAAATCACCGCTCCAGCGGCTTCGGCGGTGATGTCGCTGGTGGAACCGAAGGCCAGCCCCACAGTGGCCGCGGTCATCGCTGGGGCATCGTTGATTCCGTCGCCGACAAACACCGTCTGGGCCTTTTGGGTCTCCCGGCGGACCAGCTCCAGCTTCTGCTCAGGAGTTTGACCCGAGTAAACCTCATCGATGCCCACTTCAGCAGCCAGGTACTCTACCTCCGAGGCCCGGTCTCCGGAGACCAACAACACACGACCAAACGCATGCCGAGGGCCCAGATGGCTAACGAAAAGGCGGCTTTCATCACGAGGCCTGTCCCGAAACCGCATCACCGCTTGGAGCCTGCCATCGATGACCACCACACACTCCAGACCCGCAGCCGCTTTCGGCAGTTCGGGTCCTTCTCTACTTTTGGGATCCTTGCTCTGGGCCAGGCTTTCCTCAGACCAGCGTTTTCGGCTTGTCACCCAGACACTGTGTGGGCCTACTTTGCCTCGAAGACCGTCTCCGGGATGCTCGCTCACATGACGCGCGTCCTCCAACGCGATGCCCTCTTCCCGTGCAGCCTCCAGAACTGCCCCAGCAAGTGGATGCTTGGAGTACCTCTCCAGGCTGGCGACCAGTTGCAAGACCTGCTGGCGGGCAATCCCGTCGGTGAGAATCAGCTCGGTGAAGGTGGGGTGTCCGTAGGTAAGAGTGCCGGTCTTATCGAAAATAGCTGTTGTGCAAGCATCCAGCCGTTCCAGAACGGCAGGGTCCTTGACGATGATCCCACGTCGGGCGGCGAGGCTAATCGCCCCGATGATGGCGACCGGAATAGCAATCAACAGCGGACAGGGGGTCGCAACCACCAACACCGCCAGAAACCTCACCGGATCTCCACTGGCCAACCAAGCTGAGAGAGCCACCGCAACAGCCACCGGGGTATACCAGGCACCGAGCTGATCGCCCAGCCGCCGCAGTCGAGGACGCCGCTGTTCGCTATCACGCATCACCTGCATGATCTTCGCATAGCGACTGTCTGCTGCCCTTTTGCCGGCTCGAATGGTCAGGGCCGCTTGACCGTTGACTGCCCCAGAAAGCACCGACGCTCCAGGGGCCTTGGACACCAAATAGGGCTCGCCAGTCAGATACGACTCGTCCATGGTCCCGTGTCCCTCCAGCACTTCCCCGTCCACCGGGCATGTCTCGTGCGGAAAGACCACCAACACATCACCGATATGCACCTCTTCCAAAGGCACATCTTTGAGACCCCCTGCCCTGCCCTGCCCTGCTCTGCCCTGCTCTGGCCCCTCCTGCTCTGACTGAGTTTGGGATAGCCCAGTCTGAACTGGCTGAGTCTGAGCTGGCTGAATCTGAGCTGGCTGAATCTGAGCTGGCTGAATCTGATCGCGGAAAGCCTGCCGAGTTGGCTCCCGACGATGGGCAATGGTTGGCATACGCTTGGCCAAAGCTCCTAAGACGGAGCTGGCTCTTCGGACGGCGTAGGCCTCCAGAGCCTCGCCACCGGAGAGCATCAACACCACAATGGTGCCGGCCAGATACTCGCCGAGAATCACCGAAGTCAGGATGGACAATCCGGCCAGCAGGTCCGAACCGAACTCCCCGCGGAACAGTTTGCCCCCCAGATCAACAACTAAGGGGCCGCCTCCGAAGATCAGGGCCAACAGCAGTGGCCACTGATCGAGAGGGATCCCCCGCAAGGCAAGGCCGCTTGAGGGAAGCATCCCAATGGCCAGGTGAACCGTGATAGCCAGGACCGACCCGATGGCGATGCCCCATTGCCAACGGGAAACGGCCGCCGGGTCCGACGGAGGATGGGAGGAGAGGTTGGCTTCCACAGGCTGCCGGTGTTGTTGCTCAAGGGTCGTTATGAGGGAATGCCCTGCTTGGCTCGCTTGAGACAGCACTTTTTGTATTTCTGCCCACTCCCGCAAGGGCAAGGATCATTCCTGCCAACTTTGCGGCGACGCCAAGGAGTCACGCCCGGCAGAAAGCTCACAGTGTCTTGGTGATACATCTTCTTGAGCATTTGATAAAGCTGCGGATGTTTCCGCTTGAGGACTTCCGGTGCCTCAAAGAAGTATTCAGTCAGAACCGCTAGGTACTCCGCTTTGTTGGTATAAGCGTAGGTGTCAATATCGGTTGGTCGAGCTTGCTCTCGGTCGAGCTCACGTCCGACCCAGCTGATCCACTCGCGGACCAGCGGAGCGGTGACGCCGGCAGGGATACCATCGACCAGGCCATCAGCTTGATCGACTAAATGGGCGAACTCATGAATGCCGACGTTGTGTTTATCTTGGTGGAGGTCGAATCCGGCCAGCAGAGCTGGCTTGGAGAGGATCATCACTCCGCTGAGATGGGCTGTGCCGACCATTCCCAAAGCGACCGCGTCGCCGTCCTGCTCGGTAGAAAAGTCCGCGTCGAAACTGGCCGGATACACCAAGACCTCACCAAGCCGCGTATATTCCCAATCGGGAAATCCAAAGACGGGGATCACGGCGCTGGCGGCGATGAGCACCTGGCAGAGATCGTCCACCTCCGTCTGGATTCCAGTGATGCGGACTTCATCCAAAAAGATCTTCACCAGTTGGCGAAATCGTTCTCGGTCGCTCTCCTCTAAGGCGTTGAAGTACGCCACCCGGGCTCGCAGAATGTGCTCCCAGGCCGGAGGAAAGGGCTGGGCCATCACCTGCCTGCGGCGTAGAGTTCGGCGGCGGACGAAGTAGTAAATCACCGGGCTGACCAACACGCCCGAGGCTGCCCAGGGATTGAGCAAGCCGCCAGCGGCCGCACCCAAACCCCAGAGCCCAGCCAGCCCCAGGGCCCAGTATTGGTTACGCCGATTGGTTTTGGGAGTGACCAGCATTCATCTTCTCAAGGTTGTCGTAGGGAACGACTTGGAGGCCCCGACCCAGTCGATTGTCAAGGAAAGATTGTCCGATGGCAGGACGCATTTCCCTAGCGAGGAGCCTGCTATCCCATTCGGCAAATCTTCCTTGACGGACCACGAGCCGGCAGCCTGGTATGCTGCATGTGGACAGACCGCCTGCGTCGCTGCGGTTCTGGGGTGCCACGGGCTGGAGCTTGCCAAATCGCTGCCCCGGCAAGACCAACTCCCAATCCTGGACGGAGCTATTGGTAGCCTCGCCGATTCAGATCTCGAGATCACCCAGCCAAGGCCACTGACCAGCAGCAATCCGTGGCATGACAGAACGCTGGGCCGACCTTCTGCTGCCTTCGGAAAAATCTTGCTCGGCCAAATCACTCGAGCCGCCGGAACGACCAGTGATCTGCCAGCTGTTGATCTGCCAGGTGTTGATCTGCCAGGTGTTGATCTGCCAGGTGTTGATCTGCCAGCTGTTAACTTGGCAGCTGTTGATCGAACAGCCTTTCAGCTGTGCCGGACGAGCCAAGAAGTTCCTCAACCTCAGTAAGAGATCACTTCGACTACAAGTCCACGCCTTCGTGCAACGTTTCGCCGAGGGTGAACACACGCTGGCCTTCGGGAGTTTGCAGCACAACATCGAGAGTGCCGATGCGGCGGACGGTCCCCTCAAACAGGCCGATTTTGACTTGATCTCCCTCGGAGAACTTATGCAGTTTGCCGGTGGTTCGCTCGTTAATCCAGACCTCCGGCCGATCACCGACTTCAATGATGCCGCTGATGACTGCAAATTTGGCCGAATCGAATCTGGGCTTCGGTGGCGGGGTTGGCCGAGGTCGCTCCCGAACAGGAGGGGCAGCCCGCTTCGGCCGTGGCGGTGGCGGGGGAACATAGGCAGAGAACATGTTGCGGCCGTCGATGGCCGCGTGATACGCCTTGATGTCGGTCAAGGCCAAACGTTGCACCTCGGCGGTGCTCAACTCTTCGGTACTCTTGGCAGTGGGCAAGGACACCGCGTCGATGTTCAGGGTCAGCTCCAGTTCACCTCTTTTGGCTGTCGGCTTGATGGAGAATCGCTGAAGCTGATGCAAATGAGGAGCTTGGTAAAAGGCATACAAAAAGTCCGTCAGCTGTTTGAGATCGCCTTTGCCGCGAATCGTAAAGGGAAGCAGCCGATACACCACCTCACGTTGATTGTTCGGCGCGGGAATACTCTTGGGCAGGGACCGCCCGGCGTCCACCAGCGCTTCCTCAAAGCCGGCGTCTTTCACCAGACTGGTCAACCAGTTTTGGTACTTGGTCCCCGCCACCCCAACGTCTTGTGGGAGCGACTGGCTCCGCCAGGCCGACAATTGACGAGAGGCCTTGCGGCCTTTGGCCAGTTCCATCTTTTGCTCAAGCAACTGCTTCTCGAGCTGTTCGAGCTGGCTTTGACGAGCTTCGACAGCCGAGGCATACCAACCCCACAGGACGTAACCCAACACCCCAGCACCCAAGAAAACCGCAAATCCTGCCAAGACTCGTTCGCGTGCGTTCATGATGTCCGTCCTCCCAGGTCGTCTCGGGTCGCCTGAGGGTCATCGGCGGTCACGGCTGAGCCGTTGACCTCAAGTGCTGATTCACGGAACGCTGATTCATCCAGCGCGGATTTCCCGATCTGCCGTCTGCTAACCGGTTGAGTCCCGACTGGGTTGTCCACCGAACCGACGGTCGGCTGAGCCTCAGCATCTGGATTATCTTGCGCGGTGTTATTGGTCGGCTTGGCTGCTGTTGAGGATTCTTCTGACTCAGGGCTGACCACCAGCAGGCTTTCAAATCGCCAGTGGTAGCGTTTGGCATCCTGAACGTCGCGGCCGGCCCCGGTGGTGATTTGGTGCCGCCGGTCTCGAAGTTTCTCGACTAAGGGGCCCATCACATCGTTGCCCTCAGCGAGGCCCTCAAGCCGGACCTGCCCGCCCTGAGCATGAGGGGCAGCGGTAAACTGGGTGATCATCACCTGCTCCGATTCTGGCAGATCCTGCGAGAGCTCCCGCAGCTCGTCTAACCACACGATTTGGTTCTGCGCCCATGCTCCCAATGCATCCCGCCGCTGTTGAATCCGCTCGGCTTTCTCCAGCATCGGCTGGTTCTGACCGAGTTGCCCTTTGAGTTCGGCGATTTGCTCATCCAGCCCGCTCAGCCGAGAGTAAACCAGCCAGCTGCCCAAACAGACCAACGAGACCGCTGCCAGGCAGACCAAGGTGATCAACCGAAGGTTGCTAGGAGGCTGGGGCTTCTGCCTGGGATTGAGCAGGTCGATTCCGGGACGCTGGGCAGTGGCTTCAGCCAACAGCACCCCAGCCAGTGCCGTGAATCGCCCTGCCTGAAAGTCCCCAGGTAGCGTAAAGCCCTCAGCTTGATCGAAAACGGAATCCCTGGTTAAGGGATCTACCGGCAGCACCAGGAGGTCAACCGGCTCGGTCAAAGCCGCGGCGAGTTGTTGATGGGCTAGTGAAGTCCCTAGCAGAAAGACTGATTGGATCGCCGGGGGTTCGCTTTGCAGATGTTGGTTCTGGTACCCGGCGATGGTACGGCGGATCTCCAGCAGCAACGCTCGAGGATGATCGGGTGAGCTGAGGATCTCATCGCCAGAAGCCCGCGAGGAGCGAGCGAAGACCGGCTCGCCGCGGTCCAAAACAGTCAGTTCGACCCCATCAGCCAGCAGATCGACCACCAACACGCATTCGTTGGTTGGAAGCGCGGTTTTGCTCAAACAGGCCGACGAGGCGATCGGGCGTAGCACCAATCGTTCAGGCCTCAGTCCAGCGGCCAAGAGGACCTCGGCGATCCTGGCATTGGCCGCTGGGGCCAAAGCGGCCGCCAAGACATCCCGCGGCGCGGCTTCTTGGTCACTCTGCCGACTTGCCGAGTCTGTGGTAGAAACCTGGCTGGTGCCCAGCGGCAGAAAATCCAGTCGCCAGTCGTCTTTGAGAGAATGGAACTCGTTGGTTGCCTGAAATCTCACCAGATCGGGCAATTCCTCGTCCGGACACGGAGGAAGGCAGACGCGTTTAAGCTCCACCTCCGCCCGGCCTACGGTGACAAAGACCTCACCCTTGGGCAGCTTGGCAGCATCCAAGGCAGCCCCGATCTGCCGGCCAATCCCTTCAGGCGTTGCCGCTGCCGCTGTCTGGGAAGCTCGTCCGCTGCCTGTGTCATCTGGGCTACTTGCGTGATCTGGGCTACTTGCGTGATCTGGACTACTTGCGTGATCTGGGCTACTTGCGTGATCTGGGCTACTTGTTAGATCCGAAGCAGATTGCTGTGGGTCTTGTCGGAGAGGGATAGTCAGGGCACTGTGCAGTAGAAGCCGGTCTCCTTGGGGAGATCCGCACAACACACGTGCTTGGCGACTATCCCACTCCACCGCCAGGAGTTTCCGGGCCATGAGTCTTCTGCAAACTGATGAAAAAATCAGAGGGAACGGGAAGAATCAGAGGTCTTGGTCGCCTCCGCCGATACCGAGGGTCTCCACCGCGTAGCCGCGGCCCAGGTGGCTCAGGTCTCGCCAGGAAACCACCCGAGGGACCGGACCTGAGGCATCGATGACCACCTCTAGCCGAGCTGCCGGGCCGCCCTCCTCAAAGTAGCCTATCACCTGAGCTCGGTAGGCATCACCGCCGGAGGTAATAAAAGGGTAAATGGCTCTCATCTGCGTCAGATCAACAATCTCCTCGGTCAGCAACCACGTCTCATGGCGCCGGCTGGGTTGATCCTCCGGGATCTCCGGTTGCCGGTTGGCAATGATCTGCTCGACGATTTCCTCTTCGATTCCCGGGATGCCTCGCAAAACAGCTCGGCTTGCTTGATTGATGTTGATCCGCCCGGGGATCTGAGCCGCGGGGTTGGCGGCCACTTGGTCCAACAGAACCGGCAAGTACAACCGCATGGCCACCGGCAGCGGCGGAAACGGGCTCTCCAAGACGGTGGATTCCCGCTCGCCTTCCAGCCTGGCTCGGACACGCGTTCCGATTAAGTCCAAAACGCTGGTCAGTGGGATCCGGGCTGGTCGCGATAAATCCGGCGTGCCGCTGTCGGGCGGTTCGCCTTGTTTGCTGCCGGTGTACGGCCCGTTCTGGCGATAGGCCACAATAAAGTTAGCCCAGGCTGGCTCGAACACCTCGCTGAGCTGATCGTGCAGCTGCTCCATGTCTTCGCTGTTGAGGTTGATCTTGGGGGTCCCATCGGGACGACGGTTCGACTCCACACTGGAGAGAGTCAAATAGGCCGACCAACCGCGATCCAGGGAGCCGTCAGCATTATCGACTCCGCCGACCACACCGCTGGCTGCCTCGGTCGCGTCGATGGTCCCGTTGCGATTGGCATCCGAACCAAATAACAACGCCGGAGTGATCCCACGAACGAGCAACAGCTCTTCGACAGTCTTCAACGGACCATTGCTCGGAGCATAAGGCGGATTCAGTCCGCTGTAATAATCGATCTCCGCGCCGAACTCTCGTTGTTGGTCGTCAGGATCAAGCCAATCCAAGATGGCATCGGCGACATCCACGGTCATGCCAGGCAAGCCCAGCAGCAGCGTCCGTCCGCCGTCTTCTTCGTATTCCTCAGCCAGTAAGAGCGTATTGAGGTTCAGCCGGGTGGACTCGTCCTCCAGACCATAGCGGATGCCAGCCAGGTTCCCGTTGTCATCAGTTTGCGGCGCCACCACCGCGAAGCGACCCCGTCCTCGGGGGAGATCGCTGTCGATGACCAACACCCCTTGAAACCTCACCGCGTTGTCATACAGACCTCCGTTTTCTCGCCTGAGTTGGGGATCCTCAGAAAGAATCGCCTGAAGAAACTCCACCCCGCTGTCAGCCAAAGCTCGTGCTTGGATGCCACGCCCGGTGGTGTGTGCCGCTCGTCGCTCGGTCAGCGTCAGATTGCTAAAGGTGTAGCCTCCTAAGGCCAAGAAAGCGACTACCACCAAAACAACCACCAAAACCAAACCACGCCGGCCCGTCGTCTTGGCTTTCCCAAGCCCCCATGAACGCTCTGGACATGAAGACTCTGGCCAGGAAGATTCTGGGCAGGAAGATTCTGGGAGGAATGTCATTAAAGATCCCCTTCCTGAAATGTGTCGGGGTTTTCTTGAAGGGTCTCTAGGACCTCCTGGTTATACAGGCCGGCTCCGGAGGGGAGGTGGACCAGCAGTCGGTAAACGCGGTCGGGACGGGGAGGGGGTGCCGATCCCAAGAGCGCCGAGGGGGACCAAGTGGTGGATCGCACCGGACGAGTATTGCGAATCGCCATGGCGACCTCCACGGCAACAGGCGGGCCGCCTTGGGAAGTCGAGTCCCACTGGGTGAACCACTGCTCGCCGTTGAAGTAGCGGAATTGGAGCCCCGTGACTTCTGGTGCCAGCGGTTCGGCGGTCTCAGCCAGAGCGTTGCCCTGCCCTTGCTCGGAGGCCCAAAGGGTCACCGCCCGATCGATCTCACGGCGATACAGTCCGGGCGCTCGTCCGCTGCTGGCACGCCCGGTGCTGCCGGCGGAGTGACTGGCCGGGATGACGAAGTAGGCCACCGTTTTGACGTCACTGGCGGTATCGCGAATCGCCGCGTCAGGGCTGGCGGTGACAGCTTGATATTGATCCAGCCGAGGCAAACGGCTGATGTCGATCTGCATTTGGAAGCTGGTGCCCACCAAGCCCGGCAACTCCGCAGGTGTCAAGGAGTCGGCTAACTCCCCCGCCTGCAGAGCGTCGAGGCCTGCCGCCAGCGGATCCAGTTCGGCCTGGGGGTCATTGGGGTCGTACCCCTCAGGGGGCTCAATCTCGCCCTGGTTGCCATCATCCGGAGGGCCTTCTTCGACTTCGGATCCCTCAGGAATTTCACCATCGCCGCCTTCAAGCAATTCGCTAGGAAGGATCGACTCCAGGCCAGCGCCTGAGGTGAAGTCCTCGATCGCGGAGAGGTCGGCAGGTGAGAAAACAACCGTACTCCGCAGGTCATCAGCAATCTGTCGTAACAACGCCCTGGCCAGCTGGGCGTTTTCGGTCTCGGCTCGTCCAGCTTCGACCGAGCGAAGATACACATCTGTCGAGGCCCAAAGTGCCGCAAAGAGAAAGGCCGCTAGGCCCAGCGACAGCACGACCTCCAACAACGAAAAACCATCTCGGGAACACTTCGGAGACCTCAACGCTCGAGGATTGGACTGTCGAACGGGCTGCACAGAAGGTCGGGAGCTCGGCTCTGGCAAGTCTGAAACCGGCGGCACCCGGAGATGCCGGGTCGGCTGGGGCTTCCAAACGGAGCTTGATTTCTTCGACCAAGCCGATCGGTCGGTGGCGTTGTTGCGCATCAGCCCCCCTGCCCTGCGTTTTGTGGTTGCGGATTGTCCTGCTCAGCGTTTCCCTGTTCGGTGGCCTCTTGCCCAGCGGCGACCTGTTCGGGATCGCGAATCCAGCGGAACAGACGAAACGGGGCCAGTCTGCTGCCCGAAGAGGGGTCTCGGTAGACGGTCACCGTCACGGCAACCAATCCCGGTTCCTCCAGGGCCTCGACATTCAGATCATACAACCATGTGGCCCGGGGATCGCTGCTGGACTCGGTTCCGGTGGGGGTCACGAGAATCGGCACGCCGGCCACCGGTGAGAGCGGCAGAAGACCAGCGGACACCTCGGCCAATTTGCTTTCGCACAACAACTGAGCTTGGGTCAGCTCACGCGCTCGTTCGGCATTGCCAAGGCCCAAACGCAGAAGCTCCGTCAAAGTGACCAGCGAGATCATTAAGATCGCCAGCGCCAGGATCACCTCCAGCAACGAGTAACCCCAACGGCAAGCTAATGCTGTGCTACGGGCATCGGTGCAGCACCAACCAGGAGAACGAAGATCGGTCATGGCCCAAAAACCTCCGGCAACTCGTTCTCAGTCAATAAACCGCTGACGCTGACGGTTCCTGTTAGTCCCCGCAAGGCCAAGAGAACAAACCGCCCGTTGTCATTGGCCAAGGCCAGACTCGCGGTACTGGTCGTCCCGTTCGGATAAAACCAAATCATCGGCCCTTCCGAGCTTCCGCTCGGCACCGCCCCCTGGCCACCCAGGGGTGCCAGACCCCCTCCTATTCCAGAGCTGGGTGGGCTCGCGGGGTTGGTCATACGGGTGTCGCCTTGCGTCCGAGCGACGCGGAAGACGCAGTCACGGGGCAGCGAGTTATCCTGGCTGACTCCACTGGCAGGTCCTGTTGTGCCCAACCCGAAGAGATCTTCCTGGGGCACGGCGGCTTCGTCGACCTGATAGCCAGCAAAAGGCTCCACTCGGTACTCGCCTGTTCCCAATTGATAGCGAAAAACATGAGCAAGTCCTGTAGTCATTGCCTCTACCCGAGCTTGTGTCCAGGCGGTGCGAACCTGATCGCCCGCCTGCCTCAGCCGCTGATTGTCCAGCGGTCCCCTCAAGGCTGGATAAACCGCTGCGCAGATCACCGCCAGCAAGGCCAAAACCAGCATCAACTCCAGCAGAGTAAAAGCGAGAGGTCTCACGGCCGGCCTGCGGTCAGAGCAACCGATCACCGGGCGGGCTCCTTCCAATTGCCGATATCATCCTCAGTGCCGGAATTGCCATCGGGGCCAGCCGACCAGACGTCCGGCTTAATCCCCTTGTTGCGCGGTCCTTGAGCGTCGTACTCATAGGGATTGCCCCAGGGGTCCTGAGGAAGCTCGCTCAAGTAGGGAGCACTTTCCCCAGGAGGAGGATTCAACAATTCGTCAAGCTTGTTGGGATACCGGTTGGCGTCCAGGTGGAACATCCCCAGGTGTGTGTCAATGCCGTTGATATCGTTGCGGGCGGCCTTTTTCAGCGCGCTGACTTGCGTCTGACTCAGAGGAATAGCCACCGCAGCGGCGAGCACCACCAAGATCACCAACACCAGCAGGACTTCCAGCAAGGTGAAACCGCCCCGGTGAGTCAAGGGATCACCGTCGCGCTGGTCTCCCCTGCCGGAATCACACGCCAGGGTCATCTTGGCCCGGGTTATCTTGGCCCGGGTTATCTTGGCCCGGGTTATCTTGGCCCGGGTTATCTTGACGCGGGTCATCTGGGCCCGGGTAGTGAAGGCTGGGATGGGCCGAGGTTGCATCAAACCGGTTTGAATGGTCCGGGGCATAGGAAGCTCTCCTGAGAATGATGAGAAGACACTTATTCGGAATCAGTTGACAGGTGACAAGCTGTTCGATCGAAAGCTTCTGAGGTCATTTCCTGTCGGAGGCAAGTATCAGAGGCTTGTGGAAGGATCACATCACCGTGCTCATTTTGACCACCGGCAGCAGCAAGGCCAGGACGATCAGCAGCACAGCGGCGGCCAGCAGCAAGAGCATCATCGGTTCAAGCAACCGGACAGCCATGTCCAGCCGTCGCCAGGTCCGCCGATCCAGCCCGTCGGCGATATTGATCAGCACTTTTTCGAGGGTATTCGCTTCTTCGGCCACAGCGATCATCTCCACAACCGAGACCGGAAAGTGGCCCGAGGCGGCCAAAGGTTTGGAGAGAGTCTGGCCGGAGGAAATATTTTCTGCGGCATCATGAATGGATTTTGCCAGCACGACGTTGCCAGTTGATCCGCTGGAGATCTCCAAAGAGCGGATGATCGGCACGCCGTTGTGCAGCAGGGTCCCCAGCACTCGGCAGAATCGAGCAACCGCCAAATGCAAAAAGATCGCACCGGCGATCGGGATACGGATCTTGATGGTGTCGACCAAACGTCGACCTGCCTCAGTCTGGGCTTGAGTGTAGGCCCAGGCCCCGAAGCCCAAGCCGACCAGGAGAATCCAAATCCCGTAGTTTTGCAGCGTATCGCTGGCCCACAGCAGCCATTCGGTGACCACAGGCAGTTCGCCGCGTTCGCGGAGACGAGCGAAGAGCCCTTCAAAGGAGGGAACCAAAAAGATCATCAGCCCGCTGACCACCAGCACACCGACGACACATAAAAAGACCGGATAAGCAATCGCACCCAAGGTGCGGCTTTTGAGTTCTTGTTGTTTCTCAGTGAAATCGGCGACTTGCTCAAGCCCTTCCTCAAGAAAGCCTCCCTCCCCGCCAGCACGCACGATGCTGACGGCTAGATCATTGAAGATCTTGGGATGCCGAGCCATCGCATCAGCCAGCGAAGCCCCCTCTTCCACCTGCTCGACGATGCTCCCAAAAACAGCCGTCAAGCCAGCATGGCGGCTCTGTTTCAGCACAATCTTCAGCGACCGCAGCAACGGCACCCCACTGCGGAGCAAATCCGCCAGTTGCCCATAGGTGGTCGCCAGCACCTGCGCACTGACCCCCCTGCCCCATCCCAGCTTCAGCCCCAATCCGGCGGCCTTGGCCGGGACCACCTCCAAGGGAAACAGCTGCTGTTGGCCAAGCTGTGTCAACGCATCTCGCTTCGTGCCAGCGGAGAGCTTGCCGGTGACCTTCTGGCCGGTGAGTGTCCGAGCGGTATAAGTAAAGTCGGGCATGAGCGGAAATCGTGGGCAGCAACCTCAAGCACACTGGTCGACCTGCCAAGCAGGCCACTCAAGCGGAGTTCAGGCTGGTGGAGCAGGCAGACCGTCCAAGGCACCATCGATCCGAACCTAAGCTGAGAGACGATAGCGCAAAGTGGGTGCAAATCGTTGTAGGGAGCCAGGGCGTTCAGGCTCCCAGGGCGTTCAGGCTCCCAGGGCGTTCAAGTTCTCGGTGGCGTTTTGATTGGTCGTGAGACCTCCATCACACGTTTTGGCATCCGCTCATGGCGAGCCTTCAAACGGGCAGGCCCTTGGCCAGAGGGATCGGCCGGAAGCAGAAGACCTGGCTCCCTGGGCAGTGAGACCGAAGGCCAAAAGTTCCAGCCAAGGCCAGCTTTAACTCAAGGCCGCAGGAACCTCCAGCGATTCACGTTGGCCAAACCCGTCAGCCTTGGTGACGCGGAGCACCTCTTCAACACTGGTGACTCCTGCTAAAACTTTGTTCCAGCCATCGTACCTCAGGCTTTTCATCCCGGCCTGGAGGGCTGCTCGTTTGATCTCCCAGCTACTGGCTCGATCATGGGCCAGAGACTGCACCTGGCCTGTGGTTGTCAGCAATTCATAGAGTCCAACACGGCCCATGTAGCCGAGATTCCGACAGGCTCGGCAGCCGTGGGGACGAAAGATCGGCTGGGATGTTGTTCTGTAGATCTCCCAGGGAAAATCCGCAGGGAGATCGTCAGGATCCGGCTGGTAGGGTTCTTTGCAATGATGACAGAGACAGCGAACAAGCCTTTGTGCCATGACCGCCTCGACTGTGCTGGCGACCAAAAAGGGTTCTACCCCCATGTCGGTCAGACGGGTGTAAGCCCCGGCGGCATCGTTGGTGTGCAAGGTGCTGAAGACCAGGTGGCCGGTCAACGAGGCCTGAATGGCGTTCTCGGCTGTCTCGAGGTCACGAATTTCGCCAACCAGCACGACATCTGGGTCATGTCGGAGGATACTTCTGAGGGAAGCGGCAAAGGTCAGGCCGATTTTGGGATGCACCTGAATCTGGTTGATCCCATCGAGCTGGTACTCCACGGGATCTTCGGTGGTGATGATTTTGGTGTTTTCGCTGCGGATCTCCAGCAATGAGCTATAGAGGGTCGTTGTCTTGCCGGAACCGGTCGGTCCGGTCACCAGGATGATCCCGTGTGGAAGTCGAATCAATTCGCCGAAGGCATGGTAGATCTCCGGCTCCATGCCCAGTTTGCGGAGCGAAAACTCCATGCGGCCTTTATCCAGAATCCGCATGACGATCCCTTCGCCATGGATCATCGGAATGACCGAGACCCGGACGTCAATTTCACGCCCATGCACTTTGATCTTGATGCGACCGTCTTGAGGCAGCCGCTTTTCGGCGATGTTCAGCCGGGCCATGATTTTCAGGCGGCTGATGATGGCTGCGGAAAACTTGCTGATCTCGGGTGGAACTGGCTGGGATTGCAACATCCCATCGATTCGGTAGCGAATCCGCAGTCCCTGCTCGCCGCTTTCGATATGTACATCGCTTGCTCGGCTATCGACCGCCTCCAGCAAGATCTCGTTGACCAACCGCACCACGGAGGCTTCTTGAGCCTGTTGGGAGAGCTCCGAGCCATCGAGCTCCAGATCCTCCAACAGCTCGACGCCGGTCTCTTGCTCCTGGACGGCCAACAAGCCTTCGATGGTTTCCCCGCCCACCCCGAGGTGAGTTTTGATGAGCTTGGCGATTTCGCTGCCTGCGGCCAGACGGGGGTCGACCGGCAACCCCAGGGCCGCGGAAAGCTCATCGAGGGCGTACAAGTCAAACGGATCGCTGGTGGCGACAACCATCGTTCCGCTTTCGCGGCGGATGGGGAAAAGGCCCTGGCGGTAGATGGCCTTTTGGGGAAAAGAGGCCAGCAGAGAAAGATCGGTTTCGGTCTCGGCCAGATCGACAAACTCCAAGCCCACCGCTTCGCCGATTGCTTGCAGAGCCTCTTCCTCGGTGACGTAACCAAGCTGGATGGCGATTTGGTCGACACGAGAACCGTTCGTGCGTGCAGCACGCACCGCCTCGAGTTGATGAGCGTCTAACAGGCCGCTTTGCAGAAGAATTTTGCCGGCTTCCATCGGCTCCCGGAGTTTAGAAAGTTGCTGGTGATGGACTTCTCTGATGGTGTGCGACAGAACGCTGGCCGGCAGATCGCGACTGGGATACCCGGCAGGCTTCACCGGTGGGGCTGAGATCGCCCCTGCTCATTGAGGAACCCCTCAAAATTCAACAAAGTCGGGAGAGCTCGCCCAAGTCGACGATCCCCAGCCCCCGGGCTCAATCGTTTTGCCAAAGGTGGAATCGCCTTCCCCCTTGTTCAACATACTTTGCAGTTTGGGTGTAAGTGTCACAGATTACTGCCTTTGTTGAGCGAAAAGAGCGGCTCACGCATCACCGACCCGTTTCTCCCTCTCTCCAAGCTGGCTGGTCCCTGGCAGCAAGTTCTCAGGGAGCAAGTTCCCTGGGAGCAAGTTCTCAGGCAGCAAGTTCCCTGGCAGCAAGTTCTCAGGCAGCAAATTCTCAGGGAACAGTTCTCTGGGGGAACTGTAGTCCAAGCCCCGTTGTTTGGGGACCTTCTAACTTGGTTGACTTGGCCGAAATTTCCACAGGCCCCTCCTAGGTCAGAGGAGGGATGTAACGTAAGCCCGCCCGACCAAGTTGTCTTGGTCGAGCGGGAATCCGCAGTGAAGCAGTTTTGGCAGGCGAGTTAGTCACGCAGGGGCTCAGCACTGGCTAGATTGCGAGCTAGCTGGATGAGAGTTAGGTCTGATCGTTGGCTGTGACCACGAGCCTGCTGCGAACTTCAGTAGCCGGTCAAGTCCGTGGACGATCTTCCTCGGCCTGGGGGCGTACTGGACGTCCGGGGCGTCCTCGCCCTGGACCGCCCCGTTGTCGGAATTGTTGCAAATCGACTTTGGTTCCTTGCATCTCTTGCAACTTCTTCCGCTGTTCTTCTGTCAGCAACCCCCGGATTTCTTCCTGCGCTTCTTGAGCCTGCTGAGAGAGTTCTTGCATCCGTTGCCGAAAATCCCCTCCCTCGCCTCGGTTCCGGAAGGCCTCTTGGTACTTTTCTCGCAAACTGTTGCGGATCTCCTCCATTTGCTCGATCTGCTTGTCGGTAATTCCCAGCTTCTTGGAAATCTCAGTATTGCCCAAGGCACGGGTTCCTTGCATCTGAAGGCGGAGCTGGTCCAGTCGCTCCATCTGATGGTCCATCAGCACGGTGCCGAGCTTGCTGCGAAGCTTGGCTTGCATCTTTTCCTGGAGGGCTTGCAATTCCTTTCGCATCTCATCCCGCATTTCGCTTTCCAACTCCCGCACTTGTTCAACCTGCTCATCGAGCATTTCCAGCTCCTCGCGGACAGCAGGATTGCGGAGCATGTCGGTGAGGCTTCCACCGGTTCTCCGACCGAAACCCCCTCGCCCTCGCTGAGCCTCGGCATCGATGGTCAGGGTCAACTGCAAAGTCAACGCGGTCAAACAGACCAACATCCAACACTTTTGTGCCATGAACAGGATCTCCTCAGCTGTGGGGTTCGCGAAACTTGGGCTCGAGCACGACGGTAGATTTTTGCGAAACCTAGACCGATCGCCTTAAGTTTAAACCAACGTGGTCGGTCCAGGGTTCCGCTCGGTCTCTCACGAATCCTCAGGATTCTGAAAACCAACATCCCATCCGTCCAACCAAGCAGGACAACCTTTGAACCCAGCAACCTTTGAACCCAGCAACCTTTGAACCCAGCAACCTTTGAACCCAGCAACCTTTGGGGGCTGGGCCAGCTGGGCCCAAAGGGGACGAGTCAGAATTCTGAGATTAGACGAAACCGCAAGAACTATGCCCATGCGGAGCTCTTGCGTGGTCTGTTCTCTCCTGGAGCGGCTTCCAGGTGGAGCGGCTTCCAGGTGGAGCGGCTTCCAGGTGGAGCGGCTTCCAGGTGGAGCG
>CAZYKP010000002.1:257276-265543 GCA_964648025.1 uncultured Pirellulales bacterium
GCTTTCAGGCGTGACCGCTCAACACACGAACTGCTCAACACAAGAGCTGCTCAACAAGAAACACAAGAAGAAGTGACGACGATGAAGACCACGCCGAACTGCCGCTGGCAGGGCGACCTGCAACGGACAATCCCGCAGCCCTGGCAGCTTCTGCCTCTGCTGAGCCTGCTGTCTTTCGGCTTGCTGGGCGTCTGGGAAGATCTCTTGGCCCAAAAAGGGGGATTTGATGCTGAAGGTCTGCTCCGTCGGGCCGACGAAAACAACAACGGTCTTCTTGAACCGGAAGAAATCTCCGGACGGACACGGTCCTTCTTGCAAAGGGTTGCAGACGCTGAGGGAATCAGCTTGGAGAGCCCCGTTCCCATCGAGAAACTCACAGTTGCCTTGAAGAGTTGGTTGCAATCCCAGGGCAGAACTTCCTCAGGCGGTTCCCGTGACAGCAGCTCGGGTGATCGTTCCTCAAAAGAAGATTCCGCGGAAGGCTCCTCAAGTGAGGACAAGGCCTCCAGCGATGCTCCCAAAGTGCCAGCATTTGGGGAACAGCCAGAACTTCCCGAGGTCCCCGGGTTTGGAAAAACGGAGGACTCGGCACCTTCCTCCATCGCCGAGACCAGGTATTCCGAGGAAATCGTCCGCCGAGCTGAACGAGTGCTGCGGGCCTACGACCGCGATCGCTCCGGCGCTTTGGAACAATCCGAGTGGGGTCGTGTCAACTGGGCTAGTGATCCCAATCAGTCGGATGTCAACAAGGATGGCACCCTTTCCCGAGCCGAACTGCTGGCTCGGATCGCCCGTCTGCAGCGGTCTGATGACCGGTCCTCGTCGGGTGGGTGGTCTTCTTCAGGCGAAACAAGTCCCCGGCTATTGCGTTTTGCAGAAGGGTTGATCCGCAAGTATGACTCCAACGACAACGGCCGCCTGGAACGCTCGGAATGGGAACGCATCCCCGGACGAGTCGACTACGGCAAGGCGGATAGCAACGGCGATTCTGTGCTGACCAAGGAGGAGGTCGCCGAAGGTCTGAAACAATACTCCCGTAGCGACTCGAGTCGTTCCTCCTCGTCCTCGGACTCAAAATCGAAAACTCGGTCGCGGTGGGGTTCGCGGTGGTCTTCGAAGAAATCGTCCTCAGACCGTTCCTCCACAAGGGACTCCTCGAGCAAGAGTTACCGCTTCAAATCCCCCACCGAACGGCTGCCGAAGGGGTTGCCAAGTTGGTTTGCCCGGAGCGACACCGATGGCGATGGGCAGGTCAGAATGCACGAGTACACCTCTCGCTGGAGTTCCAGCAAAGCCGCCGAGTTCGACAAATACGACCTCAACGGCGACGGAATCGTCACACCCCAAGAGGGAGTTAAGGCTGGCTCAACAAAAACGGGACGCTAAGCCGGAACTCCGAAACTTCTCACCGACCTCCTCGGCCGCGGCCTGCTGAACCAACGTGCGGTTCTCTCCTGCCGGTTGCTGCGGAAGACCGAATTTCCATACTTGAGGTTGCCTCACACGATCGCTGCAGATTGTGGCGGAGGTTCACTCCGCTGGGACCAGAAAGTGCCCCTGCAACCTCCAGTTGGGCATTGGCCACATCGGGAATCATCCAACGAACGAGTCGTCTCAGCGATCGTTTCTGCTGATCTTTGACCTGAAGGAAGCCTCGTGGGTCGATCCACTGTTGAGAGAGTCTCTCGGAGAACATCCTTTGCAAAGACCTGGCGTGTGCTCTTTGTCAAAGCGATTTTCGGGGCAGCGAGCCTTGGGCCAATAAGTCTCTGGCCAGCGAGCCTCGTGTGCGTTTCGCGGTCTCTCGCCCAAGACCTCCCCGGCTCATCTAATCAACAACTACCAGAGAACCACCGACCCATCCGAGTCGCTACCTTCAATGTGTTGCTCACTCGGGCCCGAGAAGGTCAGTTGACGAAGGACTTGCAGGGAGGGAAGCATCGGCAGGCCCAAGCGGTCGCAGAAATTATCCAGCGGGTCCGTCCGCAAATCCTGCTGCTGAACGAGTTCGACTATGACCCCCAGGGAAAGGCCCTGGCGATTTTTGTGCAACACTATCTGGGGGTCGGCCAGCATATCTCTGGGCATCCACAAGGCCCGGCCCAACCGATCCGCTACCGCTGGACCTATGTGGCGCCGGTCAATACCGGTGTCGACTCCGGACTCGATCTGGACGGGGACGGTCGATTGGCCACGCCAACGGATGCCTTCGGCTACGGGCGTTTTCCTGGGCAATACGCCATGGCGGTTCTCAGCCAGTATCCCATCCAGGCTGACCAAGTCAGAAGCTTTCAAAAATTTCTTTGGAAGGATATGCCAGGAGCTCTGCTGCCCAAAGCGGGCGGTCAGACAGATGGGAAAGCGTACTACTCCGCGGAGGTGCTAGCCAGGTTCCGGCTTTCCAGTAAGAGCCACTGGGACGTCCCGATCCAGGTTGGCTCTCACAGATTGCATGTGTTGGCCAGTCATCCGACGCCTCCGGTCTTCGATGGACTCGAAGACCGCAACGGCCGACGTAACCACGATGAAATTCGTCTGTGGGCAGACTACATCAGTTCCGCCCCCCAGGCCGCGTACTTGTACGATGATCGCGGTCGCCGCGGCGGGCTGGCCAAGACCCCAAGCGAAGCCCAGAACAGCCTGTTCGTCGTGATGGGCGATCAGAACGCCGACCCCCACGATGGAGATTCAACCAACAAGGCTATCGCCCAACTCCTGCAACACCCTCTCATCCACAGCAAGCCAACCCCGAAAAGCCAAGGCGGAGTCGAGCAATCCCGTCTCCAAGGAGGAGCAAACCGGCAACACAAGACCGATCCTGCCACAGACACAGGAGCCTTTGGCGGCAGAGTGGGCCATCTGAGGCTGGATTATGTGCTACCAAGCAAAACGTTGCGTGTCCTGGACAGTGGGGTCTTTTGGCCAAGGACCGATGACCCGCTATTCAAATTGATCGGTTCGGGAGAACCGGTCAGCAGTGACCACCGTTTGGTTTGGGTCGAGTTGCAACTTCCCCGGGGTCACTGAACGGACCCCTTGGCGTGCCGCGTCGTAGATCGCACCGGCTTGGGACAGATGGTCGGCTCTGGCCACAGAAGCCGTCTCGCGGCGCAAGGGACGATCGCGACTGTGGCCACACTTGAACCAGATGTTGGTGTTCTGGCACTTTCCGGTCACAACGGGGTGAACCCACGCTACAAGCTGGACGAGTCGAGCTAATTGATTTCGACAATGGTTTCCCGACGAGCGCTTTGCTCCAGCGCGTCGCAGATCTTCTGGGTGATGACAGCTTCGGCGACCCAGTGGGGGTTGGGGGTGTTCTCCAGAACGTGAGAGGAGAAGTGCTCGATCATACGTTGTTCTTGGACGCAGTTGGCAATCATGTGTTTGTTGCTGCGACCGGAAGGCTCATGAATCCACCATCGGGCCTCGTGCTCACTGGTTGGCAGCACGTAGTCGTCGCAGACCAGCGAACGCTCGGTGCCGGCGACTTCGATCCACTGTCGCATGCCGATATCGAATCCACAGTCAAATGAGGCCATCCGCTCGCCGGGGAACCACATCGTCGCGGAGAGGTTGTACGTAACACTATTGAAGTACCGTGCGGTGGCAAAGACTCGTTCGGGAATGGCCCCCCCGAAAGCCCACCAGATGCCGCGGACACAATACCACCCCAAATCCCCCAGGCAACCGCCCCCCAGCTCAGGACGAACACGGATGTTATCCATGGGGACCTTCGGGCCAAAGTTAAAACAAAAAGCGGCAGTGGCACGGCGGATCGTCCCAAGAGAGTCGGGAGAAAGGTGCTGCTGCATCTCGGCGGTTCGATCGTGGTGCACCCACATCACTCCATCCATCAGCAGAACACGATGTTCGCCACAGGCAGACGCCATCTCCTCCGCTTGCCGCCCGTCGACGGCAAGCGGCTTTTCGCACAAGACGTGTTTGCCCGCCTCAGCCGCCCGAAGCGTCCACTGATGGTGCAGCGTCGGCGGAAGAGCAATGTAAATCGCATCAACCTCTGGATCCTCCAGCAACTCTTGGTAACTCCCGTAATAACGGGGCACATTGTGCTCGTAGGCCCAACAACGCGCTGTGTCTAAACTTCGACTGGCAACTGCCAGGGCCTCCGCGTTGGTCGCCAGGCTCATCGCTCTGCGGACCTTCTTGGAGATGTCCGCCGTGCTGAGAATCCCCCATCGACAGGGGTGTGCAGGGATGGTCATGGGTCACTTTTCGCAGGTCACTTGCCGGGAATCACTTGCCGGGAATCACTTGCCGGGGATGAGTGGCTGTCGGTCGGTTGCTGAATTGTTGTTGGAAGCTGACTGCTGACCTTGAGCCAAGTGTTGATCTTGCGTCACAGACTTGGGGACAGTTGTCGCCCCTGTTTGGGCAAAAGGCAAGGGACTGTTGGCATCAACGGGAGGGAGTGGAGACCGGACGGGTTGTCTGCCAGAGCAGTCCGCCGAAGATCAACGCAGCCCCGCCGAGGGTCCACCAGCGGAGTTGCTCCCCGTAAGCCAGAAAGGTCCACACTGGCGAGAGGATCGGTTCCAGCAAGGCCGCGTAAGCGGCCTCCTGCCCAGAGACGTGCCGCAGGCCAATCTGAAACAGGACGTAGGGGACGCCCATCTGCACCACGCCAAAGGCTGCCAGCGTTGCCAGTTGACTCCAGCTGGGCTGCACTGGGAAGCTCAAGCTCAATGGGGCCATCAGCGCCGCTGCCAGCAAAAAGTTCACCCCAACCACCCAATGGGGATCCTGCCCGCGGAGGAACCGCATCAACAGCACCGTGGCTGCAAAGCAGACACCAGAAGTCAAAGACATCAACACCCCCCATCCTTGGCCAGAGAGTGGACCCCCTTGTCCACTGAGGGACATCTCACAACTGAGGATCAGCCCGATGCCGCTGGCGACAAACAGGAGGGTCGGCCACTGATCTCGGGGCGGCAGCTGACCAAAGACCAGCCAGTTGATCAAAAAGACCCACAAGGGAGCAGTTGCCTGCAGCCAAATGGCGTTGCCGGTGGTCGTCCAGGCCAGCCCGATCATGAATGTGATATTCAGCCCGGCAAAGATGACCCCAAAGGGCAATTGAACCCACAAAAACTGCGGACGACGAGCTAAGAGTACTAACACCAGGCCCGCAAAGAACGCCCGCCAAAAAGCGATCACCGGCCCTCGCGCCTCGTCAGACCACTCCGCGAACATGGGATTTTTGGCAAACAGTCCGTTGGTGCTCCAAAGCAACGTCGCAACAACCACCAACACACGGCCTTGCCAGAGGTCAGGCCGCCAAATGGACGATGTTCGCTTGGAAGGCGTTGGCTGGGCGACGGGCGTTGAATTCTGTGTCGGCTGAGCAAGGGCATGCTCAGGGGGTGTTGGCTTGTGATGGTGACCACCTGAAATGCTTTCAGAGATCAAATCGCTGGGATGGTCTTGAGGATGAGTCATCGAGCAACCAGCAGAAAAGCATTGACCGCTGAGTCGGAAGGGCATGGCCCAGGTTCAGTCCGATCGGATGTTTGAGGACTGGTCACCGGAACTTGGTCACCGGAACTTGGTCACCGGAACTTGGTCACGGGAGCTGGACCAGCCGGTGTCCCCAGCACATTGCAAAGTTCGGGCGAAAGATTGGCTTGCGAAAACTTTTTAATCCTTAATCTTTGAGCAATCTGCAAAGGTAATGGGCTTTGGTGAGATTGATGCCTCACTTGGTCGATGCCTCACTTGGTCGATGCCTCACAAAGTGTTGGTGAGGCGTCGGGAGCTTGGGAGCTTACTGGTTGGAGATGTAGAGCACCACCATGACCAACAAGGCAACGCCGACGAGGATGGCCGCAGCGATGGCCCAGTTGAGTGCCTTGCGTCCGATGCGTTCTTCTTTTTGCCGCAGGTATTCCTCGCGTCGCCGCTGATACTCCAAAGTGTCTTCCTCAAACAGAGTGATCACCGATTGGCAGAAAGGACACTGAGCGTCCTGGCCAAGCATGCTCTGCGGTGTGGGCATGACCTGCTTGCACTGTGGACAAACCAGGTGAAACGTTTCCTCAACTTGCGGCCCCATAGGATTAGCAGGGCCAAAGGGATCTCCGCTGGGAAGACCCGCAGCGTACGGATCAGCGGCGTACGGATCAGCAGCGTACGGGTCAGCGGCGTACGGATCAGGACCGGAAGGTTGCTGGCCGTAAGCTGGTGGGCTGAATCCGCCTTGGAGGGAACTTGAGGTTCCCGGAGCCTGGCCCAACGAACTGCCTTGGGCTGCGCCGTAACCACCGCCTTGAGTAGCCTGCTGCAGCAGGTCCCCAGCCCCCGGAGCTGAGGGCTGCTGTCCTCCGGTTGGGGGCGGCTGAGTGAAGAGTTGTTGACAGAGCGGACACTGAACCTGCTGGCCGGCGTATTGCTCGTCACCTTGAAGCAGGTTCCGTTGAGAGCACGGGCAATAATACTGGTAGGTCATCTGTAATCGCGATCGGGCGAGGTGTTGGTTTCAGACTATTCTAGCCAAGACTCGACTGTGGCGTTGAGACGACGACACCGCAAACCCCGAAACACCGGCTTTCCCAAAGTCGGTTCATCTCTGCACGACACTACTGCCACACAGACCCTGCAGCCACACAGACCCTGCAGCCACACTGACCCTGCAGCCCAAGAGACCGCATGCTGCTCGCTGGCGACCGTCGCGAGCACCGGACCACCGTCCAGACCAAGCGGGCAGCCGAGCTGGCATTCCCGAAGTCTTGGTGATCACCTGTGCTGGGGCTTTGGTACCGCGAAAACCCAATCACAAACTCGTGCTCGGCCCACTCCCCAAACGGTCACTTGCTTTGAGGTTGCAATCTCACCAAGCTCTTGGCAAGAAATCCTGGATGTCGGGAATTTTTGGACGCTGGAAAGCTTCGGCCAGGGAGTCGAGGCCTTGAGCCGTGCTTGATTGTTCAGCAGCGGGCCATTGGGCTCTGAGCAGTCCCGTGGAGGGGAGTTTGCCGCAGAGGACTCTCTGGGGTAGTGTTCTCTTCAGTCGCGGGTTCTGCTCAGCATTGGGCAAACAAAGTCTGGCCCGGCGGTGGGAAAATGTGCTACAACTCAACCTACGGTCCGTCCAGAGAGGTCTGTGCTGATCGGTCCCAGACCAAAAACTGCAGAAACACCACCGAAACCGATGATGGGCAGACGGGTTCCCCACAAGGGAAATTCCACACGCCTTACTTGCAAAAAATAAACCACCAAAAGACAAACTTGCCGCGTGCTCGGTACTCTCGGCATCAAGGAGGCCCTGCTGACAGTCCGGTGGTTTCTTCGGTGGATTTCGTTGGTGCGTTTCCTCGGTGGGCCTCCTCGGAAGATTTCTTCGGAAGATTTCTACGGAGGATTTCTTCGGTAGGTTCCCTCAAGGGAGACAATCGACACCCTGGCGGACATCACAACCCAACTCGTTTGTGCCCCGGCATTCCCGTCGTCAAAAAGAGGAACTCGCTCGCGGAACCCGTGGCTGACCCCGTTCCGTCGCGAACCAAGTTACAATCATGAGTGGTTACCCCGACCCTACCTCCCCGCCAGAATCCGGTCCAACCTCCGACTCCGGCGCGGACGACAATTCCTCGCACACCAACCATTCCAGCGGAGGAAACTCCAGCACAGCGGTGGGCACTCCCAGTCCCCCCTCCTCAACAACAAGTCCTCCACCAAATCCTCCTTCGACAAGCGATCCGTCAGTGACGGCCAACCCCCGTGACCTCCCTAGCCCACAGGGGAGTCCTGTGAACTCTGGACCAGTCGAGTCCGACCAGCCAGCATCCCGGCCACTTCCATCGTCTCCCGGAGAGACACCGTCAATGGGCACAGCGGGACCCGCTCATCCACCGGAAACCGACAATCAAGCTGCCCCGGATAATCAAGCTGTGTCAGCACAGACGACCTCAACAGCTCAAGCAGAATCTGCGACAGCCTCGGCTGCGGACGCCAGCTCGGCCGAAAACCCCAATCCCGACCAACAGGCAACTCCGGAGGTATCAGCACAAGACGAGTCAGCCACAGGCTACCAGCAAAGCCAGTCGGCCAATGGAGCTGAGGATAAGAAGTCCGAGGAGGGCAGCCCTCGGAAACGGATTCGCATCGGCTCGCAGCGGTACGACACCCCGGAACGCGGGCCGAAACCTCCGCCGCCTCAGCAAGCTCCTGCCCCGGCTTCTCCAAGCTCCTTAGGCTCCTCAAGCTCCCCGGACTCCTCAAGCTCCCCGGACTCCTCAAGCTCCCCGGAC